>NZ_JBBKBL010000004.1:0-366976 GCF_037892645.1 Coprococcus sp. HCN-4056
ATTGTCGAACTCATCAGCGACAACTTCTATATGTTATCACATTCAGTGTTCTTTGTCAACAACTTTTTTAATTTCTTTTTTGATGTTCTGCATGCTTTCCAGATGAGAATCATCATGAAATTTGTAAGTTGTAATCTTTGTTCGTTCGGTGTTTCGTACCGCGAACAGTTGATATAATACTAAATCAGACGTCAGATGTCAACACTTTTTTTGACATTTTTTGCATTTTTTTTATGCCTGAAAAAAGCCCCAAATATGGCTGTTATACTTATATATATAACTGTCCATATTCAGGGCTTCCGTCTGATATTCTCTATCTGTATATATTAAAACTTCTAGTTATTCTGGGTCAAATCTTCTGTCTTTGCTTCCAGAGTTGCTTTTACAGTTTTCTTAACATATTCGCCTTTTTCATTTCTGTAGAATTCGATCTCGATCTCATCGCCAACCTTTCCACTTGCTATTTGGCTTTGAAGATCTGTACTGTCTGAAATATCATTTCCATCAATACCTACAATGATATCACCTGTAAGAAGTCCGCATTTCTCTGCCGGAGATCCTTCACTTACCGAATATACATATACTCCTTCCGGCATATTCAGTCCTTCTGCATATTCAGATGTGATATTTTTAACGGTTACACCAAGATAGGTTGATCCTGATTTGGTTGTACTCTTGCCTGCAAGAATATCGTTGATAATATCCTGTATATCGGATATAGGAAGTGCGTAGCCCATTCCTTCTACTGTACTGTCTACATATTTCGCTGTGTTCATACCGATCAGTTCGCCCTTCATATTTACAAGAGCACCACCACTGTTACCAGGGTTGATAGCTGCATCAGTCTGAAGAACCTTTACAGTTCCGTCATCTACACTGACTTCACGGTCAAGAGCACTGATATATCCTACTGTTACCGACTGTCCATATCCAAGCGCGTTACCAATAGCGATACATGGATCTCCGGCTCTTAAGTTCTCGGATGAACCGATTGTGATCTCTTTGATCTGACTTAATGTGTCGTCCTTGATCTTCTTTAACGGAACGGTTACAACCGCTACATCATTTGATTCGTCATAGCCTTTTACTTCTGCACCGGCTGATTCACCATCTATAAATCCTGCTGATAATTCTTTTGCATCCTTTACCACATGATAGTTCGTCAGGATATAAAGGCTTGTTTCATCTTTTCCGATTATGATACCTGAGCCTGCTCCTGACTGCTCCTGCTCATAGGTATCAAACCAGTACTGATATGTTGTTACATATGTTCCTGTTATGGATACAATGGATGGCATTACAGTTGCACTTACATCTGCTACACTGTAGTCACCGGTGCTTCCGGATGCATTTGCATCGAGCAAAGCGGAGCTTGTAGTTGTATCTGATCCGATCTGAACCGTCTGATTTTCTTTCTTTAAGAACTTATCGCTTCCATACCGGACACCCTGGAAGACACAGCCTGCAACCAGTCCGAAGACAACTGCCGCAGCTATAGTCGTTGCTACCTTCTTTCCTGTACTTCTTCCACCGTTTGTTTTCTTCATTTCTTTCTTAGCTTTTTTATCTGCTTTCTTCTTTGCCGAGCGTACCATCTTTTCTGATTTTTTCTTTTCCTTCTCAGCAGCCTTCTGCATTGCTTTATTTACATTTTCGGAATAACCATTCATATTCTGCGTGGAAGCACCTGTACCCTGTGCAGCATTTCCTGATGGATTCGTGTAAGCTGATGTATAGCCGGTCTGGCTGTTATATCCTGCATGCTGATTGCTGGAGTAAAATGCACCGCCAAAATACATATTCTGTCCCGGTGTTCCATGATACATACTACTCTGTGCATTCTGCGGGTTATATGCATTTGCGTTCTGTTCTGCACCAGTCTGTCCATATACGTTGCTGCTTCCATAGTTCTGTCCATAGGAGCTATTCTCATTCTGCATATTCATCTGTTCCGTCGTCTGTTCGGAAGCTGTCTGTGTCTGTTCCTGTGTTTGGCTTTCTGAGTCGAACTGACGATCCTGTTCTTCTCTAAAATTCTCATCCATAATCAATCATCCTTTCTTTCTATGTAACAGCAGCTTTCTTTTGTTTACTGCTCTCTTTCTTATTTACAGGTTATACTATAATCTGTAATTGTGTAAGAAGTGTGTTTTCCATGTAGAAGAAATGTGTTTTTCGTGTATAAAAATTTTGAACAACTTACATTTATTTATGCTTGACTTCATATGGAAATTGAAATACAGTTTTTTATGACAGATTACAGAATGATTTTTGTGGTATGCAATATTTTTACATATATTATATAGAAATTGAGGTTTTAACTTATGTTCCGAGTATGGGGTAAAATAATGAAGGATAACCGGCTGATAAAGGATACGGTTGTCTGTATAGATGATGCGTCTTTGACACGAACAAAAAAGGTATACAAAGCATTAGAGGAAATGTGCTATGAATTTGATCTTGCAAAACCGATCTGGCTGAAGAAAAATCAAAATGATTTTATTCTCCACGCAAGAACACGTTTCAATCATGATAATTTCGTGGAAGCGATTGAATTCGACTATCTGGATTTTCAGGTTATTGAAGAGGATTATTAATATGTTTACTGTAAATGATATTGGAAAAAATTATAAAAAGAAAATGGTACTAAATCATATCTCCCTGCAAGTTGCACCCGGTGAATGTATCGGGCTTCTGGGAATCAACGGTTCCGGAAAATCAACACTGCTTGGTATTCTGTCCGGTGGACTCCGACAGGATCATGGCACTTATTCTTTTGACGAACCGGATAATACGATCAGTTTTCTTCCACAGGAAAATCCACTGATTCCGGAGCTGTCCGGTCTGGATAATCTGAAGCTCTGGTACTCCGGCAGATCTGCCGAGCTAAACAGCACCTACAGCCTCTCTATCTTAAAAAAACTCGGTGTAGATGCTTTTCTTCATCAGAAGGTAAGTACAATGTCCGGTGGTATGAAGAAACGTCTGAGCCTTGCTATCTGTATGCTGGAGCGACCGGATCTTTTATTACTGGATGAACCACTTGCTGCGTTAGATCTTCTCTGTAAAAAAGGAATTCTGGACTATCTGAAGGAATATACCGGTAATGGAGGCAGCATTATCGTTGCAACACATGAAGAAGATGCGCTCTCCATCTGTAATCGCATCTATATATTAAAGGATGGTTTACTACAGGAAGCAAATGGTGCAGATTACGCAGCCATGCTTCGTGCCTGATTCAGATTGGATGTGAATGTTCTTATGTTTTTTCGATTATTTCTAACAGACCTTAAAAGAATAAAGCAGCGGTTTCTTCCGCTTGTCCTGATCACTCTCATTCTGGCGGTCGGACTCTCTGTCGTCGTTCTGCTGTCGAACCGGTTATTATATAATGAGCAGACCATCGAACCGGTCAATGTCGGGCTGGTTGCCGATGCATCTTCTCCTTATGCCAAGATGGCATATTCTATGGTAAGTGAAATGGACAGCTACCGGGCTACCTGCCATTTCATCGAGATAGCTTCCGAAGATCACGGCAGACAGATGCTTGCAAACGACCAGATCAAGGCGCTGATCATCATTCCTGATAATATCATCAACAGCATTATATACGGAGAAGACAATCCGATCACGGTCATTTATAATCAGGATGGTACTTTAGAGACATACACCCTAAATGAGGTGTTCAAATCTACCTCATCGATGCTTGCTACTGCACAGGCTGCAACTACGATCATTTATCAGGGCGCATATCAAATGGGGCTCCCGGATGCTGCACTGGAACAAATTGCAACGGACGCCGATAATCTCTACATGGATTATGTCTTATCCAGAACAGAGCTTTATATTAAAGAAGATTTACAGCTTACCGGAGCTTACACCCCTTATCAGTATTACATGGTATCAGGACTGCTGCTTCTGCTGTTCTTCAGCGGAATCGTCTTTTTATCTTTTATAAAAGGGAATTCTGATACATTACGTCTTCGTCTGAAGCTTCACGGAATCACCAAAGCGCATATTATAATCAGTCAGTATCTGACACTTACGATCACATTATTTATGATCTATACGATACTGTTCTTTAGCTGTATGACCGGAGGTACGATCGGTCATTTTGCCCCTTTGCAGTTTCATATATCGGGATTCTTTGCCGGAATACTCGCGATCCTGTTTATCGGATTCGTTATCCTGCTGATCGGGTATCTGCCAACCGGATATTCCGGGGCATGCCTGCTGTTATTTTTGACAGCTTTCTTACTGGCTTATATCGGAGGCGGTATTGTTCCGGTCAGACTTCTGCCTGACTTCATCCAGAATTTTGCTGAACATACCCCGTATTATCAACTGTTAAACCACTTATGTAATGGCTTTTACCATTAATCGATGAAAGGACAACTGCTTATGCTGTTACGTCAATACAGAATCCTGTTAAAACGGACTTCAAAAAAATTCATCAATCTTCTGATGCTGCTGATCATTCCGTTCACGGCATTCTATGTAAAAAATCTGCCGATGGAAGAAAAAAGCACGGTATTCATCTGTGGATATTATATGGAAGAATCAAACAGTTACCTGGCACAGGTGGAGCAGGAGCTCTCCGGACATCAGGACTGCTTTACTTTCGAGAAATGCAGTTCTATGGAGGAATTAAAGGATCAGGTTGCATCCGGGCGGTATGACTGTGGATTTGCGTTTGACAATGGATTTTCTGACGCATTTATACATGATATCAAGAACTGCCACATTCGCTTATACACTTCCCCATCTTCGATGTTCCAGACAATCTTTTCCGAAACATTATTCGACCGGCTGTTGGATACTTTCTCGCCGGCTATTGCCGTCAACTATCTGGCATCGAATTCTGCCACAAAAGACTTTTATCGGAGTTTTTTCCAGTCATATCTGGAAGATCAATACAGAAATTATATGAACAGTGATTCTGTCTTCCGGTTATCTGTCAATAATACAGGAGCCTACCATGGAACAACCGACAGCGTAGATTTGTTCCCGGTTCATGCATTTACCGGTTTTCTTCTGTTCTTATCTTCTCTGGTCGGTTTGCTGGTCTATTTGAAGGATCAGGATGACCACATCTATGACAGAGTATCCAAACGGAAAAGACTGCGTTTCTGTCTGACCGGTATTCTTGCTAATATAACACCGGTATGGCTGGTCAGTGTAGTTACGCTCTACTTATATGAGCAGCCGGAAGCCATCCTGCCATTTCTGTTAAAGATGTTCGGATATATACTGCTGTGTCTGCTGTTCACTTTTATCTGTCTGCTTATCTTCCGACATTATAAGCCGTTTGTATCGGCTCTGCCGGTTCTTGTGATCTGCACTTTGATCTTCTCGCCGATCTTCCTGCATCTGGAGGATTATGCGCCGATCCTGCGGTATCTGTCCTACCTTTTTCCGCCGACCTTTTTTTAGGGAGAACAAAAATAAGCTTACCTGTAACGCTACATAATTACTATGACGTTGTATCATTTCTATTCGCCTCGCACAGCATATTTGTCAGCAGTCGCCCAAACTCACCCTTTCGGGTTCAAACATGGGCTTGGTGCTGACAGCTAGTGCAAGGCTCATAACGAAACTTATACAAATGTCATAGCTAATCATATAGCGCTACAGGCAAGCTTATTTTATATTTACTTTAAATTAATTGGCGCAAAAAGAATGAGCCTTGTTTATACGAATTTCTCGCCTTTTTCGTCGATTACAGCGCGGGCTGCTGTTGCTTCTGTAATCTTCTTTTTGATCATAGATACATCGGAGACAGGGACTGCTGTATGGAAGGTTACGTCTGCGCCATATTCTGTATTCTCTATGCTGATCTCATTTGTTGATAAGAGATACTGTACTTTGCCGGAATCATTATAGGAGCAGGTGATATCCATAAGCTTCATGCGCTGCATCTGATGAATGCCGGCATCTGCAAGGGCAAGCTTAGCGGCTTCTGTATATGCCCGGACAAGCCCTCCTGTTCCAAGCAGAGTACCACCGAAATATCTTGTAACCACAATACAAATATCTGTTACCTGATTTCCCGATATCACTTCTAATATCGGTTTTCCAGCTGTTCCCTGCGGTTCTCCGTCATCTGAAAAACGATAAAGGGTATTCTCTTTTCCGATTGCAAATGCATGGCAATTGTGTCGTGCATCATAATGTTTTTTCTTGACACTTTCTACAAACGCATATGCTTCTTCTTCTGAAGAAACCGGCTGTGCATAACCAATAAATCTGGATTTCTTCTCAACGATCTCATCGATGCCCGGTGTCAGTATTGTGTTATATGAATCTACCATGATTGTTCCCGTCTATTTCTTGTCAGAATTTGCAGATAATAACTTACTCAGCTCATTCATAAATGTATTCACATCTTTGAACTCTCTGTATACAGAAGCAAATCTTACATAAGCTACCTGATCCAGATCCTTGATCTTATCCATAACGATCTCACCGATTGTTGTACTCTCTACTTCTTTTGCCTCCAGATTAAAGATTTCGTTCTCGATATCATCGATACACTTGGATATCTGTTCCGCAGATACCGGTCTTTTATGACAGGATCTTATGATACCGGATTCGATCTTCTTTCTGTCATAAGTCTCTCTGTTCTTATCCTTTTTGATTACGATAAGCGGGATCGTCTCAACCTTTTCATACGTCGTAAAACGTCTGCCACAGGCATCGCACTGTCTTCTTCTTCGAATCGAACAACCGTCATCCGCCGGTCTGGAATCTATAACTCTTGTATCATCAACATAACAAAATGGACATCTCATGTTTTTGCCTCCGTAAATCAGGGAACATCATTTTATCCCCTCTATTCTTTCTGCTACTAACTTTTACATATTCGGGGAGGAATGTCAACTAAAATAATATCCGGCCCGATCTTTACTACATTACAGAAATCAATGCGATACTCCTCACAAGATCCAAAGCACCAGAAAATTTTTCCCTGCTCCGGAACAATTATCGCCTCAATTCTTCCGGAGCAGGGATCAAATTCAATATCTGCAACAAAGCCAAGCCGCTGGCAGTCCTTGCAGTTTATTACTTCTTTTTCTTTTAATTCACAAAACCTCATCTATATTCCCTTTTCAACAAAATCCACCTTCCGTATCATAATATGAAACAGAGAATATATTTAGACATATAAATTATCGGTTGCACCGATCTGCCTATGAATCAGTCACAGCAGTCAGGCTCTGAATCCGATCACATTGATCAGCTTATGATCTTGACCGGACACTTTCTGGCACATGCGCCACAATGGGTACATTTATCATAATCAATATGTGCAAGGTTCTGCTCTACCGATACCGCATCAAATTCACAGGATCTGACGCAGAGTGAACAGCCGATACACCCTGCTGAACATACTGCCTTTACTTCTTTTCCTTTTTCCTTTGAATTACATCTGACACGATGAGGGGCATCGTATGGAACCAGCTCGATCAGATGTCTTGGACAGACATCTACACACTTTCCGCACGCTTTACATTTTTCCTCATTTACAACTGCAATGCCATCTATAATATCAATCGCACCGAATTCACAGACTGCCTTGCAGGAACCATATCCTGTACAGCCATATGTACAGCCCTTTGGCCCGTTATTTGGGCTGTTTTGTGCAAGAACACAGGTCTTTGGCCCAACATAGTCATAGACATCCTTTGCCTTCTCACAGTCACCTGCGCATTTGACAAAGGCTACATACTTAGTGCTTGCTGTATTCTCTACGCCGAGTGCTGCACTGATTGCCTCTGCAACGGCTGCACCTCCAACAGGACATGCAGATGGCGGCATCTCACCCTTTGCAATGGCTGCTGCAAGGCCATCACAGCCGGGATATCCACATCCACCACAGTTATTTCCGGGAAGAAGCTCCCGCACCATAACTGCCTTTTCATCTACCGGAACTTTGAACTTTTCACCAGCTACACCAAGCAGAACACCAATGATAACACCAACGCCTGCTACAACTGCAACTGCGATCAGAATTGTTGTAATATCCATGACGATCCCTCCTTATATCAATCCGGCAAAGCCAAAGAATGCTATTGCCATCAGACCTGATGTGATCAGAACGATCGGAGTACCCTTAAACGCTTCCGGAATATCACTGTATTCCAGCTTTTCACGGATACCTGCAAGGATCGTAATTGAGATCGCAAAACCTACTGCTGAACCAAAACCATTTACTATACTCTCAAGGATCGTATATTCATTCTGTACATTTGAAAGTGCGATACCAAGAACTGCACAGTTTGTTGTGATCAGTGGAAGGTATACTCCAAGTGACTCGTATAAAGACTTCATATTCTTCTTTAAGAACATCTCTACAAACTGTACCAGTGCCGCTATTACAAGGATGAACACGATCGTATTCAGATAATCTAATCCAAGCGGGGAAAGGATTCCATAATAAACAATACTTGTTACCGCTGAAGCGATCGTCATTACAAATATAACTGCCCCGCCCATACCGGTTGCTGTGTTTACACTCTTTGATACGCCAAGGAAAGGGCACAGTCCGAGGAACTGGCTTAATATTACATTATTTACGAGGGCTGCTCCAACTGCCAATAATAAAATATGCATTATTTTCTACCTCCCCTTTTCTTATTCTTTTTATCTGTCGGTTTCTCATCAAATTCCTGATATTTGTTTACCTGATCTGCACTTGCAACATCTGGTCTTACAAGCTTTGATGTGTCAACCATATCGGATTCTTCCGATACTGCTTCCGCTTTCTCTGACTCTGAAACCGGATTGTCTGTCTCTGAGAGTACAACTGCATGTGGTACTCTGTTCAGATTCGCCGGAATATGGATTCTCGGTCTGTCAGACATCTCTTTTGCCACCTGAACCGGAGTCTGCTGTACAGTTGGCGCTGGCTTTTCCTGTACCGGCTGCTGCGCCGGTTGTATTGCCTGTGCTACCTGTATTTGTGGCTCCTGTGAAACCGGAGTAGTCGCAGTCTCTGATGAAGCTGCTATCTGTGGCTGCAGTGTACTCTGAGCAACAGCCTGCTGTACGGTCGGTGCCGACTGCATCTCCTGAACCGGTTGCTGCGCTGATGGTATCGACTGCTCCTGCTGTACCGGCTGTTCATTTTCCTGCTCTACCGGTTTCTTTGCTATCTTGTCCGGGATCACAACCTTTTTCGGCTGTGGTACCGGTGCTGTCAGAGTTTGTGCAGCGGATGCCTTGCCGGCATTTGTCTGGACATTAACCTGAGTATCCTGCATAGCAGCCTTTCTTCCTGCACACATGATGTTTGCGCATCCCATACAGGATTCCGGCTTACAGCTTGCAGGGATCTCTTCTCCATTTGCAAGTGCCTTTGCTGCTTTCTTCGCATTTCTCTTATTGATCGTTGCAATAATAAAAGCAAGTACAAAGAATGCTCCCGGTGCAAGTACAAAGATCGTGATCGGCGTATATGCTGCAAGCACATCTCCGATTGCTTTTCCTGCTCCTGATGTCTTCTGAAGAAGGTTGCCATCTCCAATGATCTGGAATCCGAATACACAGCCTTTTCCGATCAGTTCACGGAACATACCGATCAAGGTAAGACCTATCGTAAAGCCAAGTCCCATTCCAAGTCCGTCAAAGATTGACGGAAGGACTTTATTCTTCGAAGCGTAACTCTCTGCACGTCCAAGAATAATACAGTTTACTACGATCAGTGGAATATAGATTCCAAGACTGTCATTTAAGGACGGCAGGTATGCCTGCATTAAAAACTGAATAACCGTTACAAAGGAAGCGATGATAACAATATAAGATGGTATTCTGACCTTATCCGGTATCACCTTACGAAGCAGTGAGATAAACGCATTGCTTAATACCAGAATGCAGGTTGTAGAAAGTCCCATACCTGCCCCGTTGATCGCTGATGATGTAACCGCAAGTGTCGGACACATACCAAGCATCTGCACAAAGGTTGGATTTTCTTTCACAATACCATTGTATAAACGTTCTGTACATTTACCCATTAGTTTGCTCCTCCTTTCAGATAATCTGCATAGGAAAGTCCCGCATTTACTGCATTCGTGACTGCATTTGTCGTGATCGTCGCACCACTTAATGCATCGATCTCCTCATCCGATGTCGCACCGGATTTTGTATATTTAAACTGTGCTACATTCTTGCCTGCAAACTGTGATTTGAACTCATCTGTATCTGCCTGCATACCAAGTCCTGCTGTCTCACTTAATGACAGGAAGGAGATACCATTTGTAGTTCCATCCTCAGCTACACCAAGAGCAAGCTGAAGATCTCCGCCATATGCCTCATGGGATGTAATAACAAATACATAACCAAGTGCATTTCCATCTTTGTCACAAGCAGTTACTGCCTCATCTATATCTGCTTTATAGCCTTTATCCGAAAGCCATGCAGATACCGCCTCACTGTCGAAGCCATCTACCGTCTGGAAATTATCAGCATCTGTGAATACTTCCCGGTATGCGTCCTCCTTTGCCTGCTGTTCCGCCTGCTCGATCGGCTTCTTTGTGATCTGCTGTACATATGCAAGCACACCGCCGGCAACAAGTGTAATAACAAGGATTGCTACCGATGCGATGACAATTGATTTCTTATCCATCTTCTTGCCGTCTGCTGCCGATCCGCCTTCTTCCTTCTGAAGCTCAGCGCCCTTACCAAATGACTTCGGTTGTGTAAACCGTTCGATCAACGGAACAAGAAGGTTCGAAATAATGATCGCATAGGATACACCTTCTGCCGAGCCGCCATAGATTCGGAACAGGAAGGTCAGAAGTCCAAGGATAATACCAAATACCACTTTTCCCTTCTTTGTAATAGGTGAGGTCACATAGTCGGTCGCCATAAAGAAAGCACCTAACATCAGACCGCCACCGCAAAGGTGCGCTGCCAGATATAATGGCTCAAAGCCCATGCCGGATGCAAGGGAGTACAGGAATATAAATACGGAAAATGTTCCAATATAAACCAGTGGGATGATCGGGCTGATCACCTTACGAATGATCAGATATAAACCACCGATCAACAGACAGATCGCAGATGTCTCACCGATCGTACCTGCAATTCTTCCGATAAACATATCTAATACATCTACTGTTCCGCCACTCTTTAAAATTGCAAGTGGGGTCGCTGTTGTGACTCCATCATATGTAAATGTAGTCATCTTTCCCGCAAATGATATTAACAGGAAGCATCTGGCTCCAAGTGCCGGATTCATAAAGTTCTGACCCAGGCCGCCAAATAACTGTTTTACTATAATAATGGCAAATGCGCTTCCGAGTATCGCCATCCATATAGGAACCTCCGGCGAAAGATTCAATGCCAGAAGCAGGCCTGTTACGACTGCACTGAAATCTTTTACTGTACTGTTTCTGTGCAGGAGCATTTCCACGCCCCATTCAAAAAAAATACAAGATGCTATACAGGTTAAGATCAGCACAAATGCTTTTGTTCCAAAATTATATACACCAAACACACTCGCCGGCAGTAATGCAATGATCACGTCCAGCATCAGGGATGATGTCGTTTTCCGATCTCTGACGTGCGGAGATGCGGAAATCTTCAATGTTGTTTCTTCCATGTCTCCACCTCCTACTTCTTCTTACTTGCCAGAATACTCTTTCTGGTTCCGGCTATTGTCTGTGTCAGATGTCTCTTGGCAGGACATACATAAGAACAACAGCCACACTCACAGCATTCCATGCCATCATGCTTTAAGAATGCATCTATATTGCCATGCTCTGCATATTTTGCAAGATCTGACGGAATAATTCTTCCCGGGCAGACATCCACGCATCTTCCACAACGGATACATGCAGATGGCTCCCAGTCCTGAACCTCATCATGTGTCATACAAAGAAGTGCCGACAGTCCTTTCACTGCCGGAACATCGAGTGAAAACATCGCCTTACCCATCATAGGGCCGCCTGCAATGATCTTCTCCGGCATCTTGCCATCCTTAAAGCCGCCTGCCGCTTCTATGATCTCCCGACAGCTTGTACCATTACGAACCAGCAGATTACATGGATTAACGATAGCATCACCTGTAACCGTTACGATTCTGGTGTACAGTGGCTTACCCTCGATCACCGCTTCATAGATGGAAACGATCGTATCTACATTATGTACGATACAGCCTGCATCTGCCGGAAGCATCTTGGAATTTACATATCTCCCTGTCGTTGCATAGATCAACTGGCGTTCCGCCCCCTGTGGATATTTTGTCTTTAAAACCTTTACCTCGATCTTATCGTTATCAGCCAGATGCTCTGAGATCTTTGCAATCGCTTCCGGCTTATTGTCTTCAATCGCGATAATTCCCTTTGCTTTATCAAACAGATTTACACAGATCTGAAGTCCAAGGATCAGCTTATCTGTCTCCTCTAACATTCTTCTGTAATCAGAAGTCAGATACGGTTCACACTCCGCACCGTTTACAATGATATATTCGATATCATCTTCATTTCTCGGTGACAGCTTTACATGAGACGGAAAACCTGCACCGCCCATTCCAACGATACCTGCCTCCTTGATCATATCCTTGATGTCTTCTCTGTAAAGTGTGGAGAGATCTCGCACATTCTCGGAGAAATCAACCGTCTCAAATAAACCGTCATTTTCTATTACGATTGAATTTACTTTATTACCGCCACTTGTCATCCTCGGTTCGATCATTTTTACCGTTCCTGAGATTGAAGAATGGATATTTGCCGAAACAAATCCTCCTGTCTCTGCAATCTTCTGTCCTACCAGTACACGGTCGCCACGCTTTACGATCGGAACAGCCGGTGCACCTATATGCTGACTGAGCGGATAAACACACTCTCCCTTTGGAAGATATTCTCTGACAGGCTTGTCTTTTGTTAGATCTTTGCCTTCATATGGATGAATACCACCCGAAAAAGTTAATAAACCCATCTGCATACCTCTTTCTCTCGTTATTCTTATCAATTCATTCTCTATTATCGAGAAAAACTAATCATATAATAATACTTCACAGGGTCAAAAACAACCCTAAAACTTGCCAATCTGACCGCCAACCGCCCGCATGACAAATGCTGCCGCAAGACCGATCAGAACTCCCGTGATCGTTCCAGAGACCAGTAAAACCGGAGCATATATCAGGATATTTTGGTTCTTTATCACCAGATATGCAACGATAAGTTGACCAACATTATGTCCGACGCCTCCAAGAATACTCGTTCCCGTTGTTGAAAAAAAACCGATCTTAACAGAGATCCACATAAACAGCATACTGACTGCTGCTCCGGCAAGACTATATATCATAACGGTAAAATTGCCAAATAATAAAGACGACAGGAAGATACGGAGCACGGATACCAAAACCGCATCCGCAAGTCCAAGCTTGCACAGCACTACAATAGTTACAATATTGGCAAGTCCGAGCTTGATTCCCGGTACCGCGATATCGATCCGGATAAAGGATTCGATATATGAAAACACCATTGCAACCGCAATAAACATTCCAAGCTGTGCTATCGTTCCTGCGCTGTTATGAGCCTTTTTCTGTATCTTCCTATTTGTAGGTTTTTTTTTGGAATTTTTTTGTTTCTTCCCCATCTTTTCTTTCTATATATGCCTTTCCTGCTATACTATGAATAGCTCTTATCGATTATCATATTCTGATTTCTGTCCAACATCACCCTCCACCTGAATCACCAGCTTATGCGGCAGGCAGACGATATTTTCTCCTGTCTTTGATATCTTCCCCATACGGATGCATACCTGATCCGGACAGTCTGCTTCTGTTACATATGCCATTCCATTCTTTATTTCCAGAATATTCATTCCTTTTGCGGTCTGAATCTCTTTCGTGGTATCTGTATTCAGATCATATCTGCCAATCTCTTTCTGGTCTTCATATATAATAACCTGACTGCCTTTTTTCTGACCCAGCCGGATGACTCCATAGCAGACGATTCCTAAAAGGATCAGCACAAGTGCCAGAATGATGTCTCTTTTTTTTATCATTTTACTTTATAGTCTCCATTTGTTATCGTGAACTGTTTTCCTGCCTGCTCTGTCATATATATATTCTTATCCTTATCGATCAGGATCACATCTGCGTCAAAGCTTTTTACAAGCTTAAGTGCCCGATCCGCCGGAAGCAGAATACACATCGTTGATAAGGCATCACTTAATGCACCGCTTTCACAGATCACTGTCGCTGATATCGTTCCGGTGTCTGCCGGGTATCCGGTCTTTGGATTTAAGATATGATGATATCTTTTTCCATCCTGAATAAAATACTTCTCATAATCGCCGGATGTTGATATATAGACCGGATGCCTGTCTGACCGGACTTCTACGGTTCCCATCATATCATTTTCATTTCCTCTCGGATCACGAATACCGATCCGGAAACCGGAACCATCCGGCTTTGCGCCGTAGCATAAAACGCTGCCGCCGACTGCCACACAAGCGCCTTCCACCTGATTTTCTTCAAGGCTTTCTGCCACCCGATCACAAGCAATGCCTTTTCCCATCGCACCGAAATCAAGGCTTAAGCCTGTTTCATCAAACAGCACATACCATGTTCCATCCTCTGAAAGCTCACTTACCTGTGTCAGCTCTTTTCCCTGTTCGTCTACGATATGCACTTTCGAATCGTTAACTATCGAACAGGCTTCTTCTATCTTCTGAGTCTCCGGTACTTCTTTCTTCCCATCTTCGATACCCCAGCAGGACGCTAACGGACGGATCGTGAGTGCCAGCAGATCATCTCCTGCCGCGCTTACTTCTTTTCCCTGCAAGACCGCAGATGCCAGGTCATAGCTTATCTCATAAGGCTCTCCTGCCTTATATTCATGATTCACACGGTATACCTCTGCGCCTTCTATCCGCCATGAGATCTGTTCACGCTCCAGTCTGCTTACACAGTCGATCACAGCATCCGCATCCTGTCTGCCCTGATCCGAATAGACCGATACCGTAACTGCAGTTCCCATGGCAAATCCGGTCGTCGTATACCCCTTTTTTTTCTGGTTATCCTTTCCGGTATAAAAGATAAACGCAATTACCAGCCCGATACATAATATACCTGATAATAATGCAAGTTTATTCTTCAAAGCATTTATTCCTCCATATATAACAGCCAATACAGGCATAAACACACTTTGCAAACCTGTTCACAGGAACATCCCACGCGTAAATTAAAAGAGCTGTTGCCAACCACGGTTCCAGCTCTCTTTTTGTCTCTGTCTGCAAAGCTCCTCGCTCTGCACCTTTTTCTATCCTCTGTAATATTTCAGGATTGCTTCTACATCAAAGTATCTGCTTCCAAAATCTTTATAAATGGCATTCTTTGTCATCGCATAAACAAATACATCACCCTGACCTTTGATTCCGTCTAAGGCAGATGGCTCTATCGCTACTGCAAACTCATCAAAGTGAAGTGCAAGTATAAAGCCCTCTGTATAATATGTATTATACAGATTCATCACTGTAAGCTCTGTCTCCGGTGTGATCGTCATATCTGAGATCGTAAGACTGTTACCTCTTGGGATATTCATATATACCTCTGCTTTCATTTCTTTACCGAAGGAAAGCTTTACAGATGCAGGATCTTCTGTCGTACGAATGCTTTTCAGAATCTCTGCAGCTTCAGCCGGTATTGCTCCCGGTGTCTTCGTGCAGTCTACAACTTCCCGTCCTGCCATGTATTTCTTATCCAGAATGTTGACACACTTTACAATCTTGTTGTCATTGCCCGGATTCGGTAATATGCTGGCAACCTTGTAATAGTCTTCGTTCTCTAAAATCTCTTTAAACAATAAGCTTTTAATATCATAAAACTTTGCCAGCATTACAGGCTTGTAATCCATGTACTTGATCGCTGACCGTATTTCATTTATATCTCTGATTTCCATTTGTATATTGTCTCCACTTCATTCAAATTTGTTCCGCTCAAATCATACATCCATTTTCTGATCTTTGCAACCCGGTTTTTAATGGAATTCCTGACAGACCAGTTCTCGCAGACGATATCGGAAAGCTTTCTCGTATTCCTCGTCTTCATCAACGCTGTGATTGACCTCTTCAAAACAAGCTTTTCGGATGGCCTCCTGTGTAAATATCGTAGGGCTTTCATCATCTCTGCCCCAGTAGAATACCGCGCCATCAACACTCTCATTTCCATAGATCTCCTGCATCCGACTGATACAGCTCTCATCTCCCAGGAACACATGACAGATACCGGCTAATGATTTACAGAGAACCTCTGCATTGATCGTATATCCGTCAAAATCCTGCGCCCAGTCCGGAATCTGATCCGGCTTATCTACAAGGATCACCGGAAGACTTCTACCAGCATGTGAAAGAAGGTTTTTAAGCTGGTCTGCGGATATCGGAACCGCTTCGGTGTCTTCATCCATAAATACGTCCGCATCCAAGAATCCGACCTGATTAAATATATCCCGCATAAACTTTGGTCGATTATACCGGCGCTCTCTGGAATAGATATTCTCACAGATATGACGGCAGGTCAGATACAGTCCATCATTGTCTTTTCTAAGTTCTGCAACCACATGCCAGATCATACCGGCTTCTTCATTGCTGATTGTCTGCATATCCATAAGAAAATATTCTTTCTCTGCAACGACCTTTAACTTATATCCCATCACTTCATAAGAAACGGATTCCAGTTTTTTCGGCATCTGTCCGAATATAAGGGAAATATGCTGATATGCCCATTCATATATAATCTCACTTGCCCGGTCAAATCCGTCATCCCGTATCCGAATCCTCTGGTCAAATACCAGATCCGATACCAATGGACGGATCTCCTGCTTAATCTCTTTGTTCAGCACTCTGCCGAACTGTTCTCTGTCAAGCTGTGCTGATATGAATTCATCATTTACCACTTCTTTATTGATAAGGTAGATTACCCGGTTCGGCGACAATACCTTCTGATATTTTTTATTCAGCAGAATATTTACAAGCTGCTGCTTGGATACCGCCCAGAACTTCTCTACGACCTCCGGATGTTCATCAAAATATGCACGAACCTCAGGCTTGATCTTATCCTGTGTGATCTTTAACCGGTATTTGCTTCGGATCGCATTTTCCCAGTTTTTCTTAATATACTGGTCTCTTGCCAGATTATCGAAGATCTGCACGATTGACCAGTCGCACAGCTCTAGGTTTGCGATGATGCTGTTCATCATGCGGGCATCCTTCTCCTGTCCATCCCACAAACTGCTTCTGTTATCATCAAAGCCTTCATCCATTTTATACTTGTACCGCATCTCATGCTCGATCTCATGCCAGCCCTCAAACAGAACCGTTCTGAGCTGAACCTCAAAGGTCCGGTCAAATGGCTGCTCCCACAACTGATCGGATATGTTGATCAGATATTTGCTTGGGATCTTAAATACACCATTACACTTCTGTGCTTCAAACCTGTTTTCTTCCCATGCCGTCTTCGACCAGTTATCTACCATAAATGTATCTTCAAGCAATGCTTCACTGATCCTGATATCTTCTGTATAAAATAAATTAATACGGATACCGATCAGATCCTGAATCTTTTTATCATCTTTTCCTGTGCCATATTTTCCTGTATCTAACTTACGCTGTAATGACGTCAATGTCTTCACTCTCGACATACTGTGAAAATAGATTCCGGCATTTCTGAGCTTCGTCATCAACGTCTGTTCCAGCTTCGTTCTTATATCATTCAATTCCTGAATATCTTTGTCACTGATCAGTGCCAGAGACTCATTATTACGTTCCATATAACCACCTGCTTTTCAAATAACTTTCACCCGTAAAAAGCGCACAAAAATACACTATTATGATACCATTTTATTCCCTTGTCAGTCAATTTTTATGACATAACCTTTTTCTAAATTTTATGTGAAAATATTCCCTTTTTATTAAAATTCTATTTCAATGGATATTGCTTATTTCCTGACACACCGATATAATGTTATGAGATCTGACATGATATAAGAAAATAAGGAGGAATCTTATGATTCTCGATTGTCAAAATATAAGTAAAGCATTCGGAACCAACGTAATTCTCGACAATGTATCCTTTCATCTTGAAGATAAGGAAAAAATGGCGATCGTTGGTATCAATGGTGCAGGCAAAACAACATTATTAAAGATCATTATGCAGGAAGAAGAAGCAGATTCCGGACAGATTGTTTTATCAAAAGACCGTACGATCGGTTACCTCTCCCAGCATCAGGATATTTTCTATGACGATACGGTATACGGCGTGATGGAGGATGCCATGAAGCCTGTGATCGAGCTTCAGGATAAGATCCGCAAACTGGAACAGGATATGACAACACTGACCGGCGACGAACTGAAATCCGCCCTCTCAACCTATAACCGCTATACACATGAATTTGAATATAAAAACGGATATGCCTACGAAAGTGAGATCACCGGAGTATTAAAAGGTCTCGGCTTCTCCAAAGAAGATTTCGACCGTCATACTGATACCTTATCGGGCGGACAAAAAACCCGTCTTTCACTCGGCAGACTTCTTCTTACAAAACCGGATATCATCATCTTGGATGAGCCAACCAACCATCTGGATATGGATTCGATCAGTTGGCTTGAAACCTTTCTAACCGGCTATCAGGGAAGTGTGATTCTTGTCTCCCATGACCGTTACTTTCTGGATAAGATCGTAACAAAGGTCGTAGAACTTGATCGTGGACACAGCACCGTATATAACGGAAACTACACCTACTTCTCTCAAAAACGCGCCGAGATCCGGACAAATATGATGAAAGCCTACTTAAACCAGCAGGCAGATATCAAGCATCAGGAAGAAGTTATCACAAAATTAAAGCAGTTCAATCGTGAAAAATCAATCAAACGGGCAGAAAGCCGTGAAAAAATATTAGACCGTGTGGAACGTCTGGACAAGCCAACCGAATTAAACAGTGAAATGCGGCTGACGCTGGAACCATCCGTTATCAGCGGTGAAGATGTACTTACGATCGAAGGGCTGTCCAAAGCCTTTGAACAGTATAATCTGTTTTCCGATCTGAATATGGAGATCAAACGTGGTGAGCATGTCGCCCTGATCGGCGGAAACGGAACCGGTAAGACTACGATCTTAAAGATCATCAACAAGCTTGTTCCAAAGGATGCCGGAACTGTCATCTTAGGCTCCCGTGTCAAGATCGGTTACTACGATCAGGAGCATCAGGTCCTGAATATGAACAATACGGTATTTGACGAGATCAGCAACGCCTATCCCGACCTGACCAATACCAGGATCCGAAACGTTCTTGCCGCCTTTCTGTTTACCGGAGAGGATGTGTTCAAACGGATCGCAGACTTGAGCGGGGGCGAAAAAGGGCGTGTATCCCTTGCCAAAATGATGCTCTCATCTGCAAACTTCCTGATTCTCGATGAGCCGACCAACCATCTGGATATCACATCCAAGGAGATCCTTGAAGAAGCGATACGGAACTATACCGGAACAGTCCTTTATGTATCCCATGATCGATATTTTATCAATCAGACAGCAACAAGGATCATCGAATTAAAGGATAAGCAGTTAACCAATTATATTGGAAACTATGATTACTACGAAAGCCACAGAGCCCAGCCGGCTTCCACCGGAAAGCAGGCATTTGCACCAGTATCTGATACTGTCTCTCAGGAAAAACAGACAGAATCCCAGGCAAAGCTCTCTTGGAAGGAAAGCAAAGCCGAACAGGCAAGACTTCGGAAAAAAGCAAATGATCTGAAAAAGCTGGAAGACAAGATCGAACAGCTTGAAAACCGTCTGGCTGAAATTGATGAAGAATTTCTGGTTCCTGAAAATGCAACAAATGTTGCACTGTTAAATGATCTGACAAAAGAACGAAATTCTGTAGAAGAAGAATTGAACACGATGTATGAACAGTGGGAAGAATTATCTTCTGAGGAATAAACATCTAAAAAAGCATTAGATACGGACAATTTGCTGTTGTAAGTTACATACAACCATGCAATATCCGCATTCTAATGCTTTTGTATTATCAGTCGATCACATTTATGATCTTTCTTCCATATGTATATGTATTGCCGGATGCCGGAATACAATAAGTACTGTTACTGATATAGACCTGACTACTGCTTCCCATTCCACCGTGAATACACCAGTAAGTTCCATCATTATCATAATAAGCGCCCCAGTCCTTGACACAGGCTTCCGCCAACTGTTTGGAAACACCCATCCGGATCAGATATTTCTTAACCGCTGCCGCATTTTTAAACTTACCAAGAAACAGGGAAACATGGCTTGCCTCTGTCTCTCCGTTTTTATAATATACGATCACGTCTCCCGGAGTTAATGCATCATATGAGAAATCTACAATATCTGAATTCAACTGAATCGAATCCTGTTTCATCCAGCTTTTCCCATCTGACAGAACAACTTTTCCGGTCACAGTTCCGGCACCGCCCCATTCCGTTCCGGTATACATCCGATCTAACAGGATACCGCCTTTTTCCGGACTTGTATACTGAACCGCAAGTTTCTGCGATGGATCATCTCCACCAGCAAGTGCAAATGCCTGATCGACAAATACATTGCAATATATATTTGTCTTACCCAGATATGCCAGGATCACGCGCTTCATCCATGCATCCGTATCCCAGTAAACAGAACCTTCCAGTCGTCTGCTATATGCACGTCCATATTTATCAAAGTCATATAGATATCCATCCACGGACTGACTTCCAGATACACTTTGTCCCTGTTCATTCATCAGGTAATATACCGTCTTGCCATTGATCTGGACAGTAACAATCCCCGGAACGATCTGATCCAGCTTCTGTCCTTCTCTGTATATGGAATATTTTCCGGTCTTGTCATAATATATGTATTTTGATACTTTTCCGGAAGCATCCGTATAGACTGCAGTTTTTTTGTCAATGGTCTGCCAGCCCTCTTCTGCCTTTATCACGCCATCTTCCGGTATATAATAATAATCCGAATGAATATTTAATAATTTATCTGTTACCTGCTGCCATCCGGAACTTCCTGCATCATAGATCCATACTGTGTTCCTGTATTTGCTCTTTGAATAGCTGGCATTAAAATACCGGTACAGACTTGTTCCATTTTTATCATAGTAAAAGGTTTTTCCTTTATTATATGGCGCCCACATACTGGAAACTTTCTTCCATCTGACTCCATTTGCCTGATACAGCACATATCCGTTTCCGGACTGTTTTCGTTTATAGAGCACTTCTCCCTTTCGGATATAATACATGGTCGTATCATTTGAGCTGTACCATCTGGTTGATGTATAATGTCTTCCATTTTTAAAATATACAAATGAGCCATCGATCTTATAAATGCCATCTGTTACAAAATTCCATTTGTTTTTACTGTAGATCTTATACATTCCGATCCGCTCGCTGTCCTTATATCCATCCAGATAATAGGTCTTTGTATTACGTGCATTTGCATTAAAATACATCATGGCATTTTTTACATTTACCCATGTATCTCTTACTGCTTTGCCATCTTCGCCAAAATAATAGCCATAACGATCAACCTTTTTATAATAGTTCCGACGGCTTACACCATCCCGCAGATAATAATATTCTCCGCCGGCCTGTTTCATTCCCTGTGCCAGTGCACCCGCTGCATCAAACCAGTACACTGTGCCTTTAACGCTGATGTAACGATCCGTTACACGCTGTTTCTTGCCATTTGTAAATGAATAACAGGCATCTCCTGAAAAACGGAATATTGCCTTTCCATCCTTTGCATATACCTGTGATCTTCCATATGGATACCAGCCGGTTTCATCCACCCGCTTTCCTTTCCGGAAGAAATAATACGTTCCTGCTACCTTCTTGATTCCTTTTACCGGTGTTCCGTCAATGTAATATATATCCTTTGAAAAACCGGTTGTCAGAATGGAATAATCGTCACTATAGTAAAAGCATTTTTCAAGAGCTGTGTTTCCGGTTTTATTTTTTGAAAACCGAAGCACGGTCTTTGTCGTTGCCGGCTTAAATTTCAATGACATCTTGCCTGTATAAGAGCTGGTATCATAGGAACCATTAAACTCACTTTTCTTAGTTACTACAACCGCCCACAGCTTCTCATCATAGCTTACAAGTGCATATTTCAGTCCGGTGCTCTCATCTACACCCATACCTTTATAGTAATCTGACTTTACTGCATAATCATATTGGAAGGAACCGTCACTGGCATTTGAAAATGTATGTGTGTTCTCGTCCTGTGATAATTCCTGTTTCTTTACTGATTCCGCAGCCTGCACATTTCCGGTATTTTTCCCGGCTCCCATAAACAATATCAACAAAGCTGCTATACATAGAAGTATTAATCGTTTATTCTGCTGTTTCATTTTTCTTTTTATCCGCCTTTTCTGTCCATAAATACGGGGTTATCTGGTATACGTAATAATTCAGCCAATTGGCATATAATGTATTAGCATGGCAGCGCCAGGATTTGATCGGTGTCTTGCTTGGATCGTTGTCCGGATAATAATTTACCGGAATATCCGGATTCAGTCCCTTTGCAAGATCACGCTTATATTCTTTATCAAGCGTCAGAATATCATATTCCGGATGTCCGGTTACGAATATATTCTTTCCTTCATCGCCAATGATCAGATAAGGACCTGCCTCATCGGACTCCGCTACGATCTCCAGGTGCGGATTTTTTACGATCTCATCTTTGTCTACACCTGTATACCTGGAATGCGGTACATAAAAGATATCATCAAACCCACGAACAAGCGGTGTCTTTCTGTGGAAGGTATGATGCATATAGATTCCTGATAATTTCTTATCCAGCTCATGCTTCTGCACCCCATACCGATAATACAGACCTGCCTGTGCGCCCCAGCAGATATGGATCGTAGAGGTTACATTTTTCTCCGACCAGTCCATAATTTCTTTTAATTCATCCCAGTATTCTACATCTTCAAATTCCATCTTCTCGATCGGTGCTCCTGTGATAATGAATCCATCCCATTTCCGATCTTTGATGCTGGAAAAATCGGTGTAGAACCGTTCCAGATGGCCTTTGGGTGCATGCTTGGATTCATATGTCATCGTACGGATCAGAGAAATATTCACTTGAAGCGGCGTATTTGACAGACTTCTCATAAGCTGTAATTCTGCATCCTGCTTTAAAGGCATCAGGTTCAATATCAATATATCAAGCGGACGGATATCCTGACGGATGGCTCTGTCTGAACCCATCACAAAGATATTCTCATCCTCCAGTATTTTCTTTACCGGTAAATCATCGTCAACTCTAATTGGCATTTTCTATCAAGTCCTTTCTGTTTCAACTGCCATTTTTCTGTTTCTATATTATCAGGAAAACTGTTCCAGAAACTGCGCTTCTGAAATGATCGGTATTCCCAGACTCTGTGCTTTTTTATTCTTCGAAGATGTGGATGTCACATCGTTATTGACCAGATATCCGGTCTTTGAAGATACAGAACCTGCTACCTTTCCGCCCCGGTCTTCGATATACTGCTTCATCTCATCCCGGTTTGCAAATTGTACCAGGCTTCCGGTTATTACAAAGGTAATACCTGCAAGCGTCTGTGGTACCGTTTCAGACTCTGCTTCAAACTCTAATTCACGAAGCAACCTATCTATAATAGCACAATTCGACGGATTTTTAAAATATCTTACAATTTCCTCTGCGATCACTGTTCCGATTCCATCAATCTCTGTATATGCTTCTACATCCGCATGCATGATCTGATCCAGGTTATTTTTAAAATGTTTGCAGATCAGCTTCGCTGTTGCATCTCCGACCCCAGGAATTCCAAGGCCATAGACAAAACGGTTCATCGTTGTGTGTCTGGATGTATCAACAGCCTGAATCAGCTTCGCATAAGACTTCTCTCCAAAGCCTTCCAACTCAACGATCTCTTCTTCATGACGATTCAGGTGATAGAGATCATCCAGATGATCCAGATATCCCTGTTCAATAAATTTGTCTATCGTGGCTTCTGAGAGACCGTCAATATTCATAGCATTTCTGGATACAAAATGAGCAAATGATTTTAACTTCTTTGCAGGGCAGAATTCATTGGTACAATAAAGGGTCTCTACCTGATCTACACCCTCTCCCTCCGTCACGATCTTTGTCAGACCACCACAGGCAGGACAGGATTCCGGAATCGATACATTTCCACTTCTGGTATGATTTTCGGCAATCTGCGGAATGATCATATTTGCCTTATAGACCGAGATCTCATCTCCGATCCCAAGCTGCAACGACCGAAGGATACTGACATTATGGATACTTGCACGGCTGACTGTTGTTCCTTCAAGGGACACCGGATCAAATACCGCAACCGGATTGATAAGTCCCGTTCTGGAAGGGCTCCACTCCACATACTGCAGATGGGTCACTGCCTGTTCATCCGCCCATTTGAATGCCATACTGTCTCTTGGGAACTTCGCTGTTCTACCGAGACTCTTTCCATATGCAAGATCTTCTAACACCAGTACCAGACCATCCGAAGGAAAATCGTTCTGCTCAATCTGTTCTGCAAACTTTGCTACACGCTCCGGCAGCTTATCAGCATCGATCAAATAATGCTCTACGACATCAAAGCCCTGCTGCTCCAGCCAGTCTAATTCATAGGAAAAGGAATTCTTAAAGTCCACATCTTCTCCATCCACCAGATTAAAGGCAAAGAAATGTACGTTTCTCTCTTTTGTAATGCGGTTATTCAACTGTCTGACAGAGCCGCTGCATAAGTTTCTCGGGTTTTTATATTTTGCATCTGCATCTGTGATCTGCTCATTTATCTTCTCAAAATCTGAATACTTGATAACTGCCTCTCCACGGATCGTCAGCTTACCCTTATATGGAATCTCTTTCGGAATATTTGCAAATACTCTTGCGTTGTTCGTTATAACCTCGCCCTCTAAGCCATTTCCTCTGGTTACTGCTTTTACAAGCGTGCCATTCTCATAGGTAAGGACAACGGTAAGACCATCTAACTTCCATGAGATCACACCCTGATGTGTGCCAAGCCATGCTGCCAGTGCTTCCACACTCTTGGTCTTATCCAGAGAAAGCATTGGATGCTCATGAGCCTCTTTCGGAAGCTCACTTACAATCTCATATCCGACATGAACCGTCGGACTGTTCGACATTACAATTCCTGTCTCTTTTTCAAGTTCTACCAGTTCATCATACAAGGCATCATATTCCAGATTGCTCATGATCTCGGTATCTTCCTGATAATATTTCTTTGATGCCTCATTCAGTTTTTCAACTAATTCTTTGATTCTGTCTCTCTTTTCCAACTGACATACCTCTTATTTCCAACAACATTCTGTTCATTTTTATTATCCGGCTGTGCTTCTTCCCGCTTTGTTTTTACTTCTTCTTTTCGTTCCACTAAACGTCTGAGTTCTGTTTCTTCTTCCTTTGTCAAATGGCGGTACTCACCCGGTCTCAGATTCCCCAGACGAATATTGATCACTCGAAGCCGTTTCAGATTTACGACCTTATATCCAAAATATTCGCACATTCGGCGGATCTGGCGATTCAGCCCCTGTGTAATTATGATCTTAAAGGAATAATTATCGATCTTATACAGACGACATTTTTTTGTCACCGTATCAAGAATCGGAACACCTGCCGCCATCTGTGTTAAAAATTCGTCCGTGATCGGCTTATTCACACGGACACGATATTCCTTCTCATGATTATTGACTGACTTCTGGATACTGTTTGACAGGTCTCCATCGTTTGTCAAAAGCAGTAATCCCTGTGAATCCTTATCTAATCTTCCTACATACTGCAATCGGATCGGATACTTAATATGATCAAAGATGTTATCCGGATCATCATGACTTGCCGTGCAGGTCAGTCCCAGTGGTTTATTGTATGCAAGAATAACTGTCTCTTCACGCTTTCTTACAGGCTTTCCATCGACCATTACCCTGTCATTTGCCTCTATCTTCTGCCCCATTTCCGCAGGCTTCCCATTTATTGTGATCCTGCCTTTTAATATATATTCATCTGCCGCACGTCTGGAACAAATGCCAGCTTCGCTCAGATACTTATTAATTCGAATGCCTTCTGCCATATCATGACCCTTCCTGTTCTGTCTCTCTGCTGCGACTGTTTTGCCGCTCTTTTTATCTGTTTTCTTTATAACCATATCTTTTTAATCATACCATTCTGATCATTAAAAGTAAACAATTACAACTTTTCAATTTCGGGGCTTGTTTTTTCTCTTTTTCCGACGTATAATAAGGCAAACGCAAAGGTGTGTTTCTACGGAAACGCACCTTTTTTTGTATTTAAATTTAGAAGCTGAAGTTATAACATTTTATAAAGGACGTGAATATATGGATAATATCGATAAGAAAATATTACATTTATTACAGCACAATGCCAGAACCCCTTTAAAGTATCTGGCAAATAAAGTATTTCTCTCCTCTCCTGCGGTATCTGCAAGAATCGACCGGCTGGAAAAGGCAGGTGTGATCACCGGATACCATGCAGGCATCAACCCGGAAGCTCTGGGGTATCACATTACCGCATTTATACACATGGCACTCGATCCAAAACAGAAACCAACCTTTTATCCCTTTATCGATGCCTGCCCCAATGTACTAGAATGTAATTGTGTGACCGGTGCCTACTCTATGTTGATGAAGGTTTGTTTTCCAAGCACAATGGAACTGGATTCTTTCATTGGCCAGCTACAGCGATTCGGAAATACAGAAACACAGATCGTATTCTCCACTCCTGTTCAAACTCGTGGAATCGACATCGGTATTGTATCTCCTGTAAATGAAGAAAATGCTATCTAGTATGTCTGCGGACGGTCGTCTGTAACTTCTATATTATATAAGGCAAATAATAAAACAAAAAAGTTCCGTATCAGAATTCTGTCATATCCGAAGAATTCTTTTATGGAACTTTTTTATGTCTTGATATCTGCTTACAAACCTACTGCTAACTGGTTCACACATTTGCAGAATCAGCTAAAATATCCTTCCTATTGTGCATCTTCCGGTGTAGCTACAGTATTCTCTGTTGTAGCCGGTTTGCTGATCAAATCATAAAATGCCCGGAATGTTTTATCTGTATCCAGAAGATATTCTGTATTCTCTTTTACATGAACATAGATATCCTGAATATCCTTTGATGCCTTAAAGCTGTTCAGATAAGAAAGCTGTGCATTTGACAGCTCCCCATTAGCGATCTTATACGAACCGTCCTGGTCTGTTATAATATAGAAGGTCACGATATCAAGCGGCTTTGATTCTACGTCCGCAATGTCCATATAGGACAATTCAACCACAACATATTCTCCTTCTGCATAACCATCTGCCAGATAACAGGTCGTATCTTCAAAACCTTTTAGGTATTTTGCAGAGTTTTCCAATACTGACATATCATCAAACTCGGTTGGATCCGTCACCAGTGACTGTAACGTTGCCTGATCACAGGCTGCTTTTGCCGTAAGATACTTACTAACCAAATCATTAATCTCTGAAACATCACTTTTCTTATATGATGCATTCTCCGGAATCGTCAGCTCAACCGTATTATTTTCTCCCGGCACAATTTTGGGTTTTCTGATAAAAAATGCGTACACATAACAGGAACACAATAATGCAAATATCACCCAGCCGATCGCAAGCTTCATTCCAGCCCGGATCACGATCTCTCCTTCTTTTGTCTTTATATATGTATCACCAAGAAAACTGTTTTTTTTATGATTCAATTTTCCTATGCTCCTTTTCATATTTTATATCGACAAAATTCTACCATTCTGTTCTGTATTTTGCAAGTTCATCCAGGAAGTATTCATAATTCAGCGAAGAAATATAAGAAAATATTTGATTATTTCAGCGAAATATTGTATTATATATAAGTCATGCACCAGTAGCTCAGTGGATAGAGCAACGGCCTCCGGAGCCGTGTGCGGTGGTTCGATTCCACTCTGGTGCATATTTTTTATGCATAAAAATACCGGCAGCCACTTAAAAGGAATGTGGCTGCCGGTATTTTCTTTTAATAAAATGATGATATTTTTACATTGTAACAAAGATGAACTTTACAACGAATAACGCTGCGATGATCGTTACAACGATATCTTTCTTCTTGTAGTTACCTGTGAATAAGGTAATCAGAACGTATGAAATTGATCCTACACCGATACCATTTGAGATAGAATAGGTTAATGGGATCATAAGGAAGGTAAGGAACGCAGGAACTGCTGAACGCATATCATCCATATCGATCTTGGCAAAGTTCTTAGCCATTAATACACCTACAAAGATCAGTGCCGGAGCTGTTGCACATGTTGGGATCACACCTGCGATTGGGCTTAAGAACAGACATACTGCGAAGCAGGCTGCTGTAACTAAACTTGCAAGACCTGTTCTACCACCTGCTGCGATACCGGATGCAGACTCAACGAAGGTTGTACATGTCGATGTACCAAGAATAGCACCTGCTGCTGTACCGATAGAGTCGCACATCATACTCTTATCTAAGTTGATCGGGTCACCATTCTCATCTAACATATTTGCCTGTGATGCGGTTCCGTATAAGGTTCCGATCGTATCAAACATATCTACCAGACAGAATGCAACGATCAGCATGATACCTGAGAATACGCCACCAACATATGGGCTTTCAAATGCATTTCTCCATGCATCCGCCTTGAAGCATCCAAGGAAACCGATCTCGCCAAAGTCTTTGAAAGACTGACCGATGCTGGATACATCAAAAGATGGTGTCTCCAGATTAAATACATAATAAAGGACTGTGGAAACAATGATACCGATTACGATATTTCCCTTTACATTTAACTTTGCAAGAACTGCGATCAGGATAATACCGATGATAGTTACAACCGGTGGAATAACTGCTTTCCATGCAGCTGCCGGTGTCTCTGCGCCTGAAATTGCTCCATGGAAATCAAAGATCTGTACCAGTGTATACTTGTTCGCCTGTACAAGACCTGAGCCCTTTAAACCAACCAATGCGATGAACAAACCGATACCGGCCGGTATTGATTTCTTCAGACATTCCGGCATGGCTGTCGCAATGTACTTACGAAGTCCGGTTACGGACAGGATCAGGAATACAATACCTGATAACAGAATGATAACAAGACCCGACTGATAACCTTCAATCACGCTGCAACCTGCAAAGAATGCACCGGATACAAATGAGGTACAGAAGAATGAATTCAGTCCCATACCACATGCCTGTGCATACGGCATTCTGGCAAGGAATGCCATAAGAAGTGTACCGATAACAGCCACAAGAACGGATGCGATAAATACTGCATTCCATACCCTGCCTACTTCTGCTGCGCTTGCGCCTTCTGCAACAAGCCATCCAGCCTTACCATCTGCTGCTACCTGATTTGGGTTTACCAGGACAATGTATGCCATGGCAAAAAATGTTGTGAGTCCGGCCATAATCTCTGTACGAACATTAGAACCGCGCTCTGAAATGTGGAAAAATTTATCCATATTTCCCTTCCTTTCTTTTGTTTATTCTTATTAAAAGCATTGGTTGTCTACCTGTCCCTCACTACAGATATATGCCATGCTTTATAATCAAAATTCTGTGTGCCGTTACCGCACTGTTTCTTCCAGGAATTCGGCAACACTGTCATCCAGATAATCACCGATCACAAGATCCGCCGCTTTCTTGCAACACTCTGTCGCGTTTAAAACCGCAACACCAAGTCCGGCTTCTGCTAACATCTCACTGTCATTATCTCCATCGCCGAAAGCAATTGTTTCTTCCATTGATATTCCAAGGAATCGTAAAATTTCCTTTAACCCATTATGTTTGCCGGAATGACGATCAGATATCTCGATCAATCGCGGCGCTCCGGATGTTACATAAACAGTATGGATATTTTGTGTTAATTCATGCATGATACGGTATTTTTTCTCTGTCGGTCCTACAATCGAAATCGAATCCAACTCCGTATTATGCTGTAAAATAAACTGCCTTATATCAGGCACCGGCGTTCTGGTGCTTCTTACATAAGCACTGATATCCTCTGACTCTCCAAAATTCATTGGATTCTCATAATATATCTCAGATGTATATCCTCTACCGTCTATAAAACATTCAAAGAATACATCTTTATCCGTAACCAGATCAAATATCTGCTCCGGTACTTCCGGTCGTAATTTTAAATTATATACTGAATGATCATCTGATAAATCATAGATTGCTGCCCCATTGGATGTGATCGCATACCGGACACCCCGAATCTCCCGGATGCATTCTGGAATGGAATAAACAGATCTTCCACTTGCCGGAATAAAAATAACGTGGCTGTCTGCCAGTTTTTCAAGAACTTCCTTTGTTCTATGGGAAATCCCATCCCGTCTTAAAATCGTTCTGTCCAAATCTGAAACCACGCATCTGTACTTCATCTGCTTTTCCTCTGTTTTCGAATTTACTTTCATATGTTACCATATTTCGTAAGGGAAATAAAGATATTATAAACTTTTTTTACATAAATACAGAAAAAGGGGCTATTTTCATTACATTTTTACCCGGTTGTATAAAAACTGTGATAAAATAAATACACATCAGAAAGGAGACCACTATGTTGCATGAAATATCCGATGAACGCTACTGCTTTATTGAAGATACCATTTGTGATGCATTTTTATTGGTATTGAAAGAAAAAGGAATAGAAAAAATAACCGTGACCGACATCATAAAAAGAGCCGGAATTGTTCGCAGTACATTCTATAACCACTACGAAAATATTCCAGCTCTTATAACTGCTGTTGAAGATAAAACTATCCAGGATATTTTCACCCTCATGGAAGACTTTCATCCTGAAAACAATCAGGATATATGCAAATCTTTCTTTCTGACAATTTGTAATTATACCAAAACGAATCCGTTTCTGGCAAATATTCTCCGGAGTCCAAGAGGCGATGAATTCTTTGAAAAGGCTTTAACTATGTTCCATCGTTATGTAACAGATGCCACCCTGAAAACAACGCCTTCCATGCACTCCAAAGAAGAGGTCTCATATATGATCGCATGCAGCATTGGCAGTACCTTGGGTGTTCTCCATAAATGGACAAGAGAAAATTTTGAGAGTTCCGAAGAAATCATTGCCGGAATACTGACACAGTCATTTCTCACAGGTATACTTCCTTATCTGTCTTAAAGTGCTTCATCAATCAGAACTTCCTGCCTTTTTATCTTCTTAGTCGCACTCTTGATAAATGGATATTTACGAATAACCAACCCCGTAATCCGACGATAGGTCGGCTGCGTATTATTATAACTGTCGATAAATGCCTGAAGCTCTGATCTGATTGTTTCCTCGTTCATCCGTTTTGCCGAGACAGCATCCTGATCCGGATAGATCCTTGCAATAAGACCATTGTTCTCTCCTGTCACAATCACCTCCCCCACCAACTTTCCAAGAGCCAGCTTATTTTCTATTTCCTCCGGTGATATATTTTCTCCGTTTGAAAGAATGATCAGATTCTTTATTCTTCCATTTATAAATAAGAATCCATCTTTATCCAGATATCCTTTATCTCCTGTATGCAGCCATCCACCTCTTAAGGCTTCTGCAGTCTCTTCCGGCATCTGATAATAACCCTTCATAACGCTGCTGCCCCGTACCAGAATCTCGCCATCCTCAAAAGAAATCTCAACATTGGAAAGCGGTCGTCCTATAGAACCGGTCTTATGATCTTCCGGTACATTGCTACTGATAACAGGAGAACATTCCGACATTCCATATCCCTCATAAATATTTACACCATATTCTGCAAATTTCTCAATATAAAACGGATCCAGATGTGCTCCACCTGTAAATATTGTTTTCAGCTTTCCCCCAAATGCCTTGGCTGCAACTATTTTCTTTGGGATCAACGGGTTCATTGCCGAAAGACGTTTGTAGATTGTTTCTACCATCAAAGGTACCATCAGCATAATATCAGGATGAAAGACGCCCATATTTTTTACCATATGCAACAGAGAATCATTAATACATACCGTTGCTCCAAAGGAAAAACCTTTGAGCCAATCCATAACAAGGCAAAATGCATGATGAATCGGTAAAACACTTAATACTATGGTTCCGGGCTCTGCAGTATAATTAACAGATTTTACATTTTCTGCCAGATTTCTCTGTGTCAGCATAACACCTTTACTCTTTCCTGTAGTTCCGGAGGTGAAAATGATCGTAGCAATATCTTCCGGATCCGGTGCTGCAAAATCATCTGTACCGTTTATACCTGACGTCATTAATTCTGCTACAGATGCAACTTTTTTCTGATTTGTTTCGATTTTTTCTTCCTGTAATATCCAGATTTTTTTCAGTTTTGGACATTCCTCCAGTATCCGTTCCGACAAGGTCTGAATTTTAGGACTTAAAAAGAGTGCTTCCGCATCTGAACGATTCAGAAGATCTATCAAATCCTCTACCGGAAGTCCTGCATCAAGAGGAACGGCTACTGCCTGACCTGTTATAATTCCCAGATAAGCTTCTATCCATTCCACAGAACTACTACCGATCAATGCTATATGCTTTCCCTGAAAGCTTTCCTCACACAATCCTTTTCTGACAGACTCGGCATTCTCCATCAGCTCCCGGTAGCTTCTATCACAGATTTCCTTTTTCTTCAACCATTTTACTGCCTTTATTTCTGAAAACTTTTTTTCGCTTTCTTCCAAAATATCACGAATTAACATATCTTATTATACCTCCGCACATACTTGCTGCGATCATATACTTATATTCTCTGATTATACAGTTTCCTGCTGTAATCGCTCTAACAGATCAAGTGCTTCTACAATTGTGAATACATGCAGTGCATCGTCTTCCTCCAGTTCAATGTCAAATGTGTCTTCGATTTCTCCCAAGAAAGACATAAAATCAAGCGAACTAAAGCCCAGATCTTCTCTGAACTTCATATCGTTTGTCATCTCCTCCGGCTTAACATCACAATACTGTGCTATGATTTTCTTAAATTGCATTTCCTGTGTCATAATAATTTCTCCTTTATATGTTTTATTTTATACCTGTTCCATGATTTCTCCGATACTCATATCAGGTTCCGCGATTCCTTTAAACAGTATCCGCATCATATAGTAATATAACAATTCCATATCATGTTCTGCCAAATGTGCGGTCTGGTAATGATATGAAAAATTCATACCTCCATTATCTGTATGAGATACTGTCAGATACATTTTCTTTGTAGCTGCACCATTTGCAAACCATTTTGCATGCTGTGGAATTTGTACCAGATGAGGATTATCCAATTTTACCGGCATCGGCTGATAAGTAAGGTAACAGCTTTCATAGGCTGTATTCTTCGGTGTATGATATCGTTTCTGCATCTCCTCTCTGATCAACGCCGGATCATAGTTACTGTGCATATAGATCCGATTCTGCATATTCTGGATCTCATATGCTGCAGACAGGAAATCAGTATCTGCCGAAATCACAGTTCTACATGGAAACATAATAGTTCGACTACCACCGGAGGTCCATTCATCATGGGTAGATCGTCTTGAAATGAAATTTTCTATCGTAATATCTTCCTGTCCATGATTCATCTTTGACAGATATGTACGAATACCAAGCAACAACAGATTTGTCATTGAAAGCTGATGGTTCATACAAAAATCTATCAGATTTTTCGTTGGCTCCGGTTCCAGTTGATAATCCTTTACTGCCACAAACAACTGATCTAATTCTATATCGGCAGCCCTGAGTGTTTTATTCCTATGTAACTTTCTTGATGCTTCCAGTACATCTGAACCCTGGATATCAGAATAAAGGGGTTCCCCCCATGCATCCAGCTGATCATCCCAGAACTTTTTATCTTTGGCAAACCGTTTTTCATTATTTGCACGATTCAGATCTTTAACCAGCACTTCCTCAAAATCAGCTAACTTCTGCGGATATGGTGTATTGAATTTATAATGCGTATATAACTGCATCAGGTCATTGATCATCACAACCAGTCCACAGGAATCAATCAATCTATGATCCATATGGATGAAGAAACCATTATATCCATCTGGCAGTTTAACCATCACTACATCGCAAAGCGGAATATCATCTCCGTCAAATGTCTCATATGCCCACTGCTGCATTAGATAGTCTGCTTCTTCCATATGCATTCCTGATAAGTCTTTTAAAGGAATATCACGGGTTTCTTTTTCAGTAAGATATTGCTTCACATCACCATTTTTATCACGTTTCGTAAAACGAATACGCATACATCCATATCTCTCATATTCCAACTGAATACATTTTTTTAAAAGTCCGAAATCCAGTTCTGCTTTTAAAGATGCCACAACACTGACACCGGACACCTGCTGTGTTTTATATTTTTTTATCCAGTCATCATGCATTTTTTGTGCTGCTGTTAAGGGATACTGTTTCATCATCATGGATAACCTCCTGTATTCTTTATTCTTTTGTGAACTTATCACATTTCATTTTTGAATTCCACCCCTTGTACAACTTAACAAACACTTTACATGAAATTGACCGAAACTTTAAAAGTAATCTATGGATCAGAATTATCCCAATATAAAAATCCCCCTTAAACAGATTCGGCATTTACCTTATCTGCTTAAGAGGGATCCTGTTACTTCTGATGATTCTATTTTAATTATCATATTTTTCAAAAAAATCAAGCAGCTTTTGTCGATAAAGCTCTGGAGCTGCATATGGCGCGCATAGATGCCGTGCTTCCGGTATAATGACCAGTTCTTTGGGAGCACTGCATAATGCATAATTATATACAGAATTCTCCGGAACTACATAGGTATCTGCTTCCCCATGAAAAAACAAAACCGGACGTTTATTTTTCTTCATTGCATCTATCGTGTCAGCATCACTCATACGAAATCTTCCAAACATCCTGCAAAACAGATCTACACGGAACAAAAGCAGCTCTACCCAACCCAAATGAAACCAGTTAGCTGCGATATCCTGAAGCTGCCGTTTCATCGAGCAAAATCCACAATCTGCAATCAAGCCTTTCACTTCTTCCGGCAGTTTATGTCCGGAAGCCATAAGCACTGCCGCAGCTCCCATGGATTCTCCATAAAGATAGATTGGGAGCTTCTCTCTGTTTCTTGCAGCAATATAATAACTCCATTGCTGTACATCCCATTGCTCTTTTGCACCAAATGTAATATATTCACCCTCGCTCAAACCGCAGCATCTCTGATCAATAAACAATAAATTACACGCATTCTCATGAAGGAAACGTGCTGTATATGCAAAATCGCCAAAGCCGCTACCTTTATATCCATGACTTAACAAAACAAAACGTTTCGCTTCTTTTGTCGGAAGATAATAAGCATGCAGATACAGTCCATCTCTGCTTCTGATAAAGCAATCCTTCATCTGCTGTTCAGCACACCACAGTTTTCCTTCTTCATATTCTTTTTCATATTTGTCTCTTGGATGATTTTTCTTTATATGAGACAGTTGAAACCATTTCTTTTTTTTCTGTCGTTTTTTCCCTTTGCAACGAACAAGCATATCAAAGAAAGACCAACCAAATGCAACAAACAGACCAAATGCACCGGCTGTTATTTCCAGTAATCTTAATATTTTCTGCTTATTCCCTGTATCATTCATAATCGTTATCTTCTCCGCTTCTTTTTCGCGTATTTGTAAAACAGCCCTTGAAAACATAATGTTTTCAAGGGCTTGAAATACTTTATTATCATTCAACAAATAAAATTATACATTCATCTGCTTAGCAACTTCTGCTGCGAAGTCTTCATTCTTCTTCTCCATACCTTCACCAACTTCGAAACGAACGAACTTAGCGATCTTAAGAGCAGGATTTACAGACTTCAGGTATGCTGCAACTGTCTGCTTGCCATCTTCAGCCTTAACATATACCTGATCAAGAAGACAGATTTCCTTCATCTGCTTGGAGATACGTCCTTCAACAAGTCCTGAGAAGATCTTGTTGCCTGAGATCTCTTCCTTATCAGCACAAGCGATCTCTGCTAACTGAGCCTTAGCTTCCTTTGAAAGGAAGTTAGGTAAGAAGTTCATATTTGACTTCTTCTCTTCGTAGATAGCTACATCTTCTGCGCTCCATACACCGGCTACAGCCTTCTCGATCAACTTGGAAAGAACCGGCTTTGGAAGTGAGAACGGATCATTTAATGCACTGTCAATTGTGATCTCTTTCATCTTAGCAAGCTCATCTGCTGAGATCTCGTCTCTTGAGATGTACTGTGGGTTCATAGCTGCGATCTGCATTGCAATGTTTGTAAGTGCTTCCTTAGCTGCATCATCTGAAGCACCGTTACCGGCTACAAGAACACCGATTCTTCCGCCACCATGGATATAAGAAGCAACAACATCTGCTGTAACCTTCTCAAATCTTCTGATGGAGATTTTCTCACCAATCTTGAGAATCTTATCATCAAGATCAGCCTTCATATCAAGGATTGAAACAACGTCTTCGCCATCTCCAGCCTTTTCTGTATCTACTGTAAGTGCCTTATCTGCAACTGCCTGTACAAATTCCTGGAAAATTGCATTCTTTGCAACGAAGTCTGTCTCTGAGTTAACTTCAACAACTACTGCTGTATTACCATCAATTGCAACCTTAGCGATACCTTCTGCTGCAATTCTTGCTGCTTTCTTCTCAGCCTTAGCTGCACCACTCTTTTTGAGTACTTCCACAGCGGCATCCATATCGCCGTTTGTCTCTGTAAGTGCTTTCTTACAATCCATCATACCAGCACCTGTGAGTTCTCTTAACTCTTTTACCATGCTTGCTGTAATAGCCATCGTAATAACCTCCAAAATTCTAGTATTTATATTCTAAAATATTACTCTTCTACTGCTGCATCCTCATCTGCAACTTCTTCAGCATCTGTTGCATCAGCACCCTGCTGAGCTTCGATAACTGCATCTGCCATCTTTGAAACAATAAGCTTTACAGCTCTGATAGCATCATCGTTACCAGGAATAACATAATCTAATTCTTCCGGATCACAGTTCGTATCAGCAATACCTACAAGCTTGATTCCAAGTGAATGAGCTTCCTGGATACAGATTCTTTCCTTCTTAGGATCTACAACGAAGATCATGTCAGGAATTTCCTTCATTTCCTTGATACCGCCAAGGTTCTTCTGAAGCTTCTCCATCTCCTTCTTGATCTGGATAACTTCCTTCTTAGGAAGAACATCAAATGTTCCGTCAGCTTCCATAGCTTCGTACTTCTTAAGAGTAGCGATTCTTGTCTGGATTGTGCTAAAGTTTGTAAGCATACCGCCTAACCATCTCTCGTTTACATAGTACATACCGCAACGCTCTGCTTCACTCTTGATTGAGTCCTGAGCCTGCTTCTTTGTACCAACGAAAAGAATCTTTCCACCATTTGCTACGCAGTCACCGATTGCATTGTAAGCATCGTCAACCATTCCTACTGACTTCTGAAGGTCGATGATGTAGATACCATTACGCTCTGTGTAGATGTATGGCTTCATCTTAGGGTTCCATCTTCTTGTCTGGTGTCCGAAATGTACACCTGCTTCTAATAACTGTTTCATTGAAATAACGCTCATTTTTTCTACCTCCATGGTTATATTCTTCTGCTGATCTCTCTTTCACCGAGTCACCCGAGCTATAGGCACCACTTCAGGAATCAATCAGCATGTATATTGTTTTTTATGAGCCTGCTATATTCAAGCCCACACACAAAATCGATAATAACACAAAAAGAAAGTGCATGCAAGCACTTTCTTTTTATAATCTCATGTCACTTAACAGTTCCATGTCTTTTTCGCATTATGCTGGTATGTGCGAGCACATTCCAGCGCAATGCTCATTATCTCATATTTTGTTTTAATTCATGCTATAACTATCGTCCATCTCTCATAATGGTGATCATCTCATCGTAGGTTTCATCACCCTTGAATGTGAAAGTTCCACACATCAGTTTCATGGAATTACCGGAGCTTACAAGGTAATCATAGAAATCCTGTACACTGTCTACCATTCCGATATCATATAATGCCTGAGAGATTGCCTCTGCATACATACCCGGCTTGATCGTAATCGAACCACCCTTTTTCTTTTCTTCTGTAGTTGTCTCTGTCGTAGCTTCCGTAGTTGTTTCTGTCGTCGTCTCTGTCGTAGCTTCCGTAGTTGCTTCTGTTGTAGCTTCCGTGGTTGCCTTGGTTGTACTTTCGGTTGTGGCTTCCGTGGTTGCCTTGGTTGTATTTTCCGTTGTGGTTTCCTTTGTCGCCTCTGTTGTAGCTTCCGTCGTTGCCTTAGCTGCATCCTCTTTTGTCGTTTCCGTTGCAGTCTCTGTCGTTTTCGCTGATTCAGTAGTTTCTTCTGATGCAACAACTTCTACCGCATCTCCTTTTGACGGATCATTCTTCTTTGTATCTGCAAAGCTTCCGGACTTAATTCCAACCATCATAACGAGCGCACCAATGATAAGTCCAAAGCCTAATCCTCTGAAAAAATATTTTTTCTTCATACTGCCGTTTCTCCTATCGTATAAAACAATTTCAATTTACTGCTTCTGATTCTCAATATTTTTAATGATCACCTTGGTTTCACCAACACCGATTCCAAGCTGGTTCGCGATCTCCATAATTCCAAATCCCTGCTTGTAAAGCTCTGCCACTTCTTCATCGATATTTTTCTCATCATCCCAGATTTCTTCCGGTGCAGGAGCTTCTTTCTTTGCCTCCTGTGCACGATTCTGATTTCTGTTTGTTCTGTTCTTCTTGCGATTCTTCTTTCTGGAACGGTTGCCTCCCGCCGGCTGTTCTGTCTTCTGTACAGGCTCAGTACCGGTTGCTTCTGCGACTGTTGTTTCTTCTGTAATTTCGGTTGCTTCTGACTCAACAGCAGGCTCTTCTGCTTTCTTAAAGGCAACAACATTGGATTTTTCTTCTGCCGCTTCTTTCTCGGCTTCCTCAGCAACAGCTTCTTCTGCAACAGCTTCCTCTACTTCTTCCTTTGGTTCCTCCGCATCATCTTCTGCCGTGTTCTCTTCAACATCCTGTTCCGGTACAGTTTCGGTTATATCACCATTTGCAACTGCATCACCGGAAATAACTGTCTCCGTCTCACTTGCCTCTAATGCTCCGAGAGAATTCTCATCCGGCTCTTCTTCGATTTCTTCTGTCTGCTCATTTTCTTTGGGAGCTTCTTCTGTCTGCTTCTCTTCCGAAACAGCTTCTTCAGCCTGTTGTTCTTTTTCTTTTGCGATCTCTTCTTCGGTTTCCTTTACTTCCATTTCAAGAAGTTCTTCATAAGTAACCGCTTCCGGTTTTTTCTCTGCATCCGGATTATATTCTTCATAGGCTTCTGCAAGGCTCTGATTGATATAATCGATCATCTCCTTCTTTGCCTTTTCAGACAACTTGGATGCCCATTTTTCAATCTGTTCCTTCAGTTCCTTTTCTGTCTTCTTGCGGACATCTTCGCTGTATTCATCTAACGATGTCTTGCTCTGCTCAAGAAGAGAATCACATAATTCCGTAATCTTTCGTTTTAATTCTTCTGAGCTTTCATTATATATCTCATCTTCCTCTTTAAAATCATGACTATCCAGAATAAAAAAGCTTACACCTACAACTGCTACGCCAACTAATAATGTTATGATTGGTAATATCATTTCTTTACTCTCCTTTGCAAAATTTTATACGGCTTTTAATTCGTCAAATACAACATCATTCAGAACCTTAATATAAGTTCCCTTCATGCCTGAGGATCTTGCTTCTATAACACCCGCACTCTCAAACTTTCGAAGTGCATTCACGATTACGGAACGGGTAATTCCGACCCGGTCTGCAACCTTACTTGCAACAAGGATTCCCTCATTTCCATCCAGTTCCGAAAAAATGTGCTTGATCGCCTGTAATTCTGAAAATGATAAAGTACTGATTGCCGAACGCACGATTGCGATCTTACGATCTTCTTCTGCATTTTCTTCATTTAAAGCCCGCATCATCTCAAGTCCTACAACCGTCGTTCCGTATTCCCCGAGAATAATATCATCAATATCATACTGTGCATCCAGCTTATACAGAAATAACGTTCCAAGCCGTTCTCCTGCTATATCAATTGGAAGCAGAAGTCCCTGATATTTCTCTATGTTATCACTGTCAAATCCGAGCGTAGTCAGATTTACATTTTCCTTTGTTGACAATACAAGGAGAAGTCTCTCATTCAGCATACTGTCGATCAGCAGACCGACCTTATCCTCGATCAGTTCATGGATCTCAGGTATATCTTCACGGTTCTTAATTCCCAGAACCTTACCTTTTTTACTGATAACCAGTACATTTGATTTTAAAATATCACTCAAAACATCACAAATATCATTAAAAACAACCTTATGCGAGTTGTTATTGTGCAATAATTTGTTGATTTTTCGTGTTTTATCTAATAATTGAACACTCATTTCTGTTCCTCCGTATGTAAAATACAAAAAAGTTGTTTTTGCATAAAAAATCTACACTATTTGACATTCTATCACAATGGTCATGAGATAACAATAGCCTTTCCTGTCAAACGAGAGATTTAATATTTAAAAACAACTTTTTTTATATGGCAGGCCGGACAACTTCATCCGATCACTTATGCCTATTTTTCCTTTTCGGTATTATCTCTGGAATATCCACAGTTTTCTGCTGAACAAAGTAACTTATTACCCTTTTCAACCATATAACTGCCACATACCGGACATTTTTCCCTTGATGGTTTCGCCCATGACATAAAATCACATTCAGGAGCATTGATACATCCATAGTATCTTCTGCCCTTTCTGGTCTTCTTTATTACTATGTCACCTCCACACTTTGGACAAGGAACTCCTGTCTTTTCAAAGAACGGCTTCGTAAATTTACAGTCAGGGAAGCCCGGACATGCAAGGAATTTACCGTGTGGACCATACTTTACGACCATATTGCGTCCGCACTCGTCACACACCTCATCCGTTACTTCATCCTCAATCTTAATGGACTGCAACTCACTCTCGGCTTTCTTAACCGCCGCATCGAGATCTGGATAGAAGTTTCTTACTACAACTTTCCATTCGATAGCACCCTCACCGATCTTATCGAGAAGGGACTCCAAATTCGCTGTAAAATTCACGTCGATAATAACCGGAAATGCCTGTTCCATAATCTGATTCACGGCTTCTCCCAGTTCTGTTACGTATAATTTCTTATTCTCTTTTGTGATATAACGACGATTCAATATTGTTGAGATCGTCGGTGCATAAGTACTTGGTCTTCCAATGCCAAGCTCCTCTAAGGTTCTTACCAGAAGTGCTTCTGTATATCTTGCCGGCGGCTGTGTAAAATGCTGCTTCTCGTCAAAATCTTCTAATTTTAACAGATCCCCTTCATTCAGATCCTTAATTCCCGCAATATGCTCACTCTTCTCGTTGTCCACATTATAAACCGTTGTAAATCCTGCAAATGCAATCTTTGATACTGAGGTCTGGAACCGATAGCCTGCTACTTCTGCCTTTACGGTCTTAATGCTGTATACTGCCTCTGCCATCTGGCTTGCAAGGAAGCGGTTATAGATCAGCTGATACAGACGGAACTGTTCTCTGCTTAACTGATCCTTGATAGCTGCCGGTGACAGTGTGATATCCGTCGGACGGATTGCTTCATGCGCGTCCTGGATCTTCTTACCCGGTTTGTCTGCCCGAGGTATTCCCGCTATATAATCTTCTCCAAAATTCTTTATGATATAATCCTTGGCTGCTGCTGCCGCTTCATCCGATATTCTGGTAGAATCCGTTCTCAGATAAGAGATCAGACCGATGGAACCTCTGCCCTTGATCTCCACACCTTCATATAACTGTTGTGCGATACGCATCGTTTTGGATGTCGCAAAGTTCAACTTGGAGGAAGCTTCCTGCTGCAACGTACTGGTTGTAAATGGAAGTGGCGCTTTCTTATGACGCTCACTGTCCTTGATCGATGCGATCTTAAAAGACTGCTTTCCGATTGTTTCTATGATATGATCCAGTTCCGCTCTGGAAGATATTTCTTCCTTATCGCTCCCATTTCCCATGTATTTGAATTCAATGCTTTTCTTGGCCTTTTCCGGTGCCAGCATAGCAGAAAGTGTCCAGTATTCCTTTGGAATAAATTCATTGATCTCTTTTTCTCTGTCACAGATCAGCTTTAATGCTACAGACTGTACACGTCCGGCACTTAAACCTCTCTTAATCTTTGCCCAGAGAAGCGGACTGATCTTATAACCAACCAGTCTGTCCAATACACGTCTCGCTTGCTGTGCATCCACAAGTGCCATATCGATATCGCGTGCCTGCTTAATTGAATTCTTTACTGCATTTTTCGTAATTTCATTGAAGGTAATTCGCTTGTACTTCTTATCATCCAGTTTCAGTGCTTTTGATAAATGATAGGAGATTGCTTCTCCCTCACGGTCGGGGTCAGTTGCGAGGTACACTTTGTCAGCTTTCTTTACTTCTTTTCGAAGCTGTGCAAGTATATCTCCTTTTCCTCTGATCGTTATATATTTCGGTTCAAAATCATTATCAACATCAATGCCCATCTGGCTTTTAGGCAGATCACGCACATGACCATTCGACGCAATCACTTCATAATTACTGCCCAAAAACTTTTTAATCGTCTTGGCTTTCGCCGGAGACTCTACAATAACAAGATATTTAGCCATGTACTCTTTCCTTTCCTGTTCGTTTAAACGACACAAACTATACACCATTTTTTCCTGCCATGCAAGTGAATATTTTATTACAATTTTCTGAAAAAATGCCCCGGATTCTGTTTTCATCCCTGTGTAACAGCAAAATAATACCGTACCGGCTGCCGAATTATTCCTTTTCTTTCCATATCAAATAACGCTGTCAGGATTCTTGCAGGAGGCTGATCCACGCGGGCACAGATTTCCTCTATATGCAGCACTTCCCGCCCCATACAGGCACATATCTTCTGTTCCAGAGCGGTAAGCCGGCTGTCCTCCCGACATTCTGCTTTCCCTGCTGCAAGGATCCTCCGTTCAAGTTTTAAATCCTCCACAATATCCTCAGGATCCGTCACAAGCATAGCCCCCTGCCGGATCAGATGATTGCAGCCCTCACTGTTTCTGTCTCCAATCCGTCCCGGAACTGCATACACCTCACGCCCCTGTTCCAGCGCCTGATCGGCGGTGATCAGAGATCCGCTTTTCTTCTGTGCTTCTACAACCAGCACCCCTTTTGCAAGTCCACTGATGATCCGGTTCCTAAGTGGAAATCTCCATGCCGCAGGCTCTATATCCAACCCATATTCTGACAGGATCACACCCTGATGCCCAATCCGTTCAAACAAATTGTAATTTTCCTTCGGATAACAGATATTGATCCCACAACCTAGTACTGCAACTGTAAATCCATTTTCTACATTGATTGCCGCACGCTGGGCGGCGCCGTCGATTCCTGCTGCAAGTCCGCTGATAATACCAGTCCGATATCCTGCAAGCACAGAAGCAAACTGCTCCGCCATCTCTTTCCCATATGCGGAGGCCTTTCTTGCACCTACGATCGCTATACCGGTTCTGTCTGTTTTAAGCGTCTCCACACACCCCTTTGCATACAGCAGAAACGGACAATCCGGAATTTCCCGCAGGACTTCCGGGAAATAAGGATGTCCTGGATATATATATGTAATATTCCGCTCCTTTAGTCTGTTTTTATAGACGATTATTTTCTTTTCATCCCGTGTGCACAGGATCCGTTCACTCTGTTTTTCTGTCAACGTTTCCCGAAGCACATGTTCTGGAACATTCCACAGTTCTTCAGGTCCTCCAAAATAATCAAGGATCCTGCCAAGTGCTGCATTCCCCATATCCGATATCATCCCCAGCCACAGCCTTATAAGATCATACTCCATATCTGTCCCCCCCTTTCATTCCTTTGTACTGCATATTTCCCTCTGTCTCTTCTGTAAGATTCTGATACCGGAAAAACAATGCCTCTTTTAAATGTTCCTCATGGATCCCGATACTTCCTGCCAGATCAGCGATCGTCCTTGCGATCTTAAGTACCCGGTTATAGCCTCTGGCAGAAAGTTCTGTATGTTCAAACGCTTCCCGCACCAGCTCCTGCTCTGCCCTTCCCAGGGAAATATATTGCTTTGTTCTCTTTCCATCCAGTTGGGAATTAAAATTTATCGACTCTGAACGGTAACGCTCCTTCTGTATGTTCTGCGCCGCAAGCACCCTTTCCCGGATCTCAGCCGAAGTTTCTGCCCGTTTATCCTCTAACAGGTCAGAACAGTCAATCCTGCGGACATTTACGTTGATATCAATACGATCGAGTAGCGGTCTGCTAAGCCTTGCATTGTATTGTCGGATCTGCCTACAGGTACAGGTACATTTATTCAGATCCGGATACATGCCGCAGGGACAGGGATTTCGTGCCGCAACCAGCATAAATCCTGCCGGATATATATATTTACCCTGGATCCTTGCGATCGTTACTTCCCGATCTTCTAACGGCTGCCGCATTACTTCAAGAACATTTCTGCCAAATTCCGGAAGCTCATCCAGAAACAACACCCCATTATGACTAAGACTGATCTCTCCCGGCTTCGGTATTGCTCCGCCACCGGTCAGAGCAATGGCAGATACGGTATGATGCGGTGCCCGGAACGGACGCTTTGTTATCATCGCCTGTCCTTTTTTCAGCAGACCTGCCACACTGTATATCTTGGTAATATCAATACTCTCCTCAAATGTCAGACGTGGAAGGATCGTTGGCAGGCATTTTGCAATCATGGACTTTCCTGAACCTGCTGCTCCTGTCATCAGAATATTGTGCATTCCGGCTGCTGCGATCTCCATTCCGCGCTTCAATATTTCCTGCCCTTTAATATCTGCAAAATCTCCCAGTTCCCCCATATCCCCCTGGTCGAGCAGATCCTCCACATCTACAAATGCAGGCTCGATCACCGCTTTTTCATTCAGATAAGATTCCGCTTCTGACAACGTCCGGAGCGGGATCACTTCTATATTTTGGATCAGTGCCGCCTCCTCTGCATTTTCCGCCGGAACAAGACAGCGTGTGATTCCTTGTTTTACTGCATGATGAACAACCGGGAGTATTCCTGATACAGCATTGATCCTGCCATCCAGCCCCAGTTCACCCATAATCAAGGTATTTTCTATTTTATCGTTTGGAATAAGCCCCATAGATACCATAATTCCTATGGCAATGGGAAGATCGTAGGCAGTTCCTTCCTTCCGGATATCTGCCGGTGATAAATTGATCGTGATCTTTTTCGGTGGTATCTGAAATCCAGAGTTTTTGAGCGCTGTTCTCACCCGCTCTCCGGCTTCCTTTACGCATGCAGACAAAAAGCCTACCATATGAAACATTGGCAGTCCGTCATTGATATCTGTTTCCACCTGAATCAGAAGTCCCTCTACTCCAAGGACTCCTCCACTTGTTACTTTACTGTACATCTGTATCTGCTCCTTTCGACATTTCTGCCGTCTCTCCATGGAGCATGCCTGAACAGAATCAGCGAAAACAAAAAGCTGCCACCTGGCAGCTTTTTATACGCCTGCATTTATACTACCTGTATCCATACAAAAAGTCAAATGCATTTTTATATTAACTGAAGTATACAACCTCTTCTTCCGGCGGACCGGTCAGCACAACCTTCTCTGCATAGAGAACCGGACCATCTCCCTCAAAATCAGGATAGTATTCTTTCTTGATCGTTGCTGTTACATCTACCCACTGTCTGTCAATCAGATTCTTAGAGCCATCGTAATAGCATTTGAAGCCTACAAATGTAATATCCTCTACACAGCAGGTCATCGCAAAACGTCCCGGTACAAATGCATTCTTACCATACTGTTTCGGCTTGAATACCATGCCACGGAAATGAATCTTCTTACCGACATAACGATCCGGCTGATCAGAGGCATCCACATACCAGATACCGAAATCCTCATCGTTCAGCTCGATCACGTCAGCCTTTACATCGTATGGCAGATCTTCTTCGTCATTCTCATCCGGTGCGATCGAACCATCCTTCATCTCAAAGATGATCTGTGCCCGTCGGTTGACTGCTTTGATTCCTCTGCGCCATTCTGCGCGCTTGGACTTCTCATCACAACGGTTAAATACAACCATATCCGCACTGTTAACCTGATCCATCATTGTTGCTTTCATATTCTGCTGATATACATCATATGTCTCAGCATTTACAAAGGATAATACCTGGACAACGGTCCATCCCTTCGGCACACGGATATCAAAGATCTTGTCCAGCTTCCACATACCATTGTATTCGATCATAACCTGCTCTGGCTGATATTTGTCCTGCAGATCTAACAGATGCTCTGTGTTCAACTGATCTTCTTCTATGAATTCCAGAAAAATATTTTTCTTTTTCAGGTCTTTCTCATCGTACTCTTCTTCACCGTCTTCGCATACAAGAAGCAGTGTCTTGGCACCTCCGGTGAATTCCCGGTCTAATAATGTCTCCTTCACAAATGTAGTTTTACCACTGTCAAGAAAGCCCATAAATACATAAACCGGAATCTCTGTTTCCTGTTGTCTTGCCATCATTTTCTCCTATACCTCAAACAGCTCTGCAAGCTTGTCTTCTGCCAGTTTGCTTCCGATCACACATAACTTACCTGTGATATCCGGATTTCCCTTACGGATCTCATACTCACCCGGTACAAGATCAAAGTATAACCAGTCTGTACCATCACTTGGAACGATACCCTTTGCACGAAGGATAATACCATATTCCTCTGTGTTAGCAAGCTCATCCAGAGTCTCTTTTAACTTATCTTCATTAAACTTATGTGGAGTTTCCTTACCCCAGCTTGTAAATACCTCATCTGCATGGTGGTGATGGTGATGATCGTGATCATGACAGCCACAACTACATTCGTCGTCATGGTCATGATGATGATGTTCATGATCGTGGTCATGGCAGCCACAGCCACATTCGTCGTCATGGTCGTGATGATGATGTTCATGATCGTGGTCATGATCGCCACAGCCACATTCGTCATCATGGTCGTGATGAAGGTGGTGATGCTCATCTTCATCCTCAAATAAAGCGTCCTTAACGGTTTTATGATTCTGCATAGCTTCTTTGATCTTAGAACCGTCAATATCATCCCATGGAGTCGTGATGATCGTAGCATCTGCATTGTGCTCACGGATCATGGCAACTGCCTTTTCGATCTTATCCTGGGAAGCTGTCTGTGTTCTGCTCAATACGATCGTATTTGCACTTTCGATCTGATTATTGAAGAATTCACCAAAGTTCTTCATGTAAATCTTGCATTTGGATACATCTGCAACTGTTGTATAGCTGTCAAGCTGTACTTCAACTTCTTCTGCAACACCCTTTACAGCCTTGATAACATCTGAAAGCTTACCGACACCGGATGGCTCGATAATGATTCTGTCCGGTGCATATTCTGTAATAACCTTCTTTAAAGCCGTACCAAAATCTCCAACTAAGGAGCAGCAGATACAACCGGAATTCATCTCAGTGATCTGTACACCGGCATCCTTTAAGAATCCGCCATCAATACCGATCTCGCCAAATTCATTCTCAATCAGCACAAGCTTCTCGCCCTTAAAACCTTCTTCGATCAGCTTCTTGATCAGAGTTGTTTTTCCGGCACCTAAGAAACCGGAAATAATATCAATCTTTGTCATTTCTAAATCACTCCTAATCTATTAAATGTACGGATAATTGTGTGATAGTAAACTCATCACACAATTATCTAGTTTTCATATCACAACCGATTATTATACTCGATTATCTGTTTTTTTGCAAGAATCGAGGTTGACATCCAGTTTATTATATGGGATAACGATGCCATTTTCATCAAATGCTTTCTTGATATTCCATCTTGCCGACCAGAGTGCATCCCAGTACTGGTCGATTTTCGCATAGAACCGAACACTGACCACAATGCTGCTATCTGCGAATTCATCAATGAAGAAATCCACGACTTCATCCTCCAGATATCCCGGAACTGTCTTTACCGCATCCAGTACCACACGCTTTACCTTATCCAGATCTTCATCGTAACCGACACCGAGCTTGATCTCTGCCCGCCTCTTATCATGTAAAGTAACATTCACCAGTGATGTATTCGATATGCTTCCATTTGGTATGACTACGGAACGATTATCGATCGTCTTAAGCTTTGTATAGAATATATCGATCGATACAACCTCGCCTTCACATTTGGTATTATTCTCGATAATATAGTCACCTACATGAAATGGTTTCAATATCAGGATCAGCACACCACCGGCAAGATTGGACAGGCTGCCCTGCAACGCAAGACCGATCGTCACACCCGCCGTTCCAAGCAATGTGACAAATGAAGTAACCTGAAAACCGACAATGGATGCCGCCGTTATCAATATTATAAAATTCATCAGAATACGGATGGCAGACAGTAAAAATCCTACGACACTGACATCCATATTGGAACGGTCAAAGGTTCTCTTTATCAGCTTGATGATCCATTTCACAACCCGAAATCCGATCACCATAAAGATAACCGCCACTACCAGGCTTCCAACCTTTGACATGCACCAATCCAGCAGATCTGTCATATACTGTCTGAGCAATCCAGCTTTTTGTTCTGCATCCTGTACGATCTCCGATGCCGTTTCTGATGCTGACTCTGTAGTATCCGCCAGCTTCTCCGTCAATGCTATACCTATCACTTAATTATTTCACCTTCTTAAATACTGTGATTGAAAGTGCAGGGAGAACAATCTCGATATCACCGTCCTTCGTCACCTTCTGCTGTTTATTGTTATTACCTTCTCCACCATACTTTGCCGCATCACTGGAGAAAATCTCTTTATAAGTTCCCGGAGCTCCGGTCTGTAATACATAGCTCTTCTGATCTGAAGTTCCAAAGTTCGCAGCTACATAACAGACAGAACCCTTACTGTCTGTTCTTGTGAAACATACGGTATGTGGCTCCTGCTCTCCTGCAAATACAAATGGAAGTTTGTCTGCTTCATAAAATGCCGGTTCTGCAAGATATAAAGCATTCAGATCCTTTACATACTTCTGAAGATATTTATTTGCTTCAAACTCCAGAACGCTCCAATCAATAACATGATAGCCATCAAAGCCGCCAAACATTCCAATCTCCTGTCCCATAAACATCAGTTTTTTACCAGGAAGGAACATATTCAAACCATAAAATATACGAAGATCTGCATATTTGTCTTCATAGCCACCCGGCATCTTCTCTATAAAGCTTCCCTGACCATATGCCACTTGATCATGTGATAATGCACTTACCTCCTGATGCTCGGATATAAATCCGGTTACAGAAGATACATAGTCTACAAAGTTCTCTCTGCGATCCGGCGCAGTCTTCATATACTCTGTAAGCTTTGAAACGCCCATTGTGTTCCATGTAAGATCCACCATAACATCCGCATATCTGTCTCCGGTCACCTTTCGGAAGGAACGGATCAGCTCTTTATTATCCAGACGGATGCCATCCAGATGATACGCTTCCAACCAGTAAGTCATACAGTCAATATCCATCACAGGCACCATATCAAGGATCACACCAATACCTTTTGCATGCAGATAATCAACCATTGCCATAAAATCAGTTGGAGAACCAAATCTGGACGTTGGTGCATAGATACCCGTCGTATCATATCCCCATGTATCCTCACCGGAATATTCCATGATTGGCATAAGCTCGATGTAATTATACTTCATGCTCTTTACATAAGCTGCGATTTCTTTTGCAAATGCCTGATAGGAAAGCCGTTCTCCATCTTTGTCGGTCTTAAATGTCTGCATATGTACCTCATAGATATTCACAGGTTCCATGCTGATATTCTTCTTTTTTCGGTCTGTCATATATGCCGCATCCATCCAGTCATATGTCAGCTCTGTAAATAAGGACGCATTGCCCGGAACCGGTTCAAATGCTGTTGCATATGGATCGGAGAAAATATCGGTTTCTCCATTTTCATATAATACTTCAAATTTATATCTGGTCTGGTTAATGTCATATGGTATAAACAGTTCAAACAGATCGGTATACTCGATCTTCCGCATCTGGTTCACTCTGCCGTCCCAGTTATTGAAATCTCCGACCACGCTGGCTCTGACGCAGCCCGGAACCTGAATACAGAATGCCACTCCTTCTGTGCCATCAAAGTTCAGCTTTCTGGCTCCAAACAATTCTTTGATCCGGAAGCCTGATTCCACGTCATCTTCTCCATTTACCACCTGCATTACTTTTTCAAGATCCGCAGAATAGGAAAAGCTGTATGCATCCTTTATCAAACTGACTTCATCTGCTTCTTCTCCGTCTGCATCCCATACCTTCCGGACAATCTTTAGCAGATATGCAAATGGCTGCCGGTTCTCAATCTTTACTGTAAAAAATCCATCGGCGTATTCTACATGCATCGGATATTCTGTCTGATCCTTTTCATCCACTACATAAACTTCTGCTGCATCCGGCAGAAATGCATTCACATATACATCAGCCAGACAGGCATGCATACCAAGTATGTGATGTGGATTGCCATGTCTCGCCCCCGTGATCGCCATAACCTCATCCTGATTCAGAACGAAAATCTCTGTGTTCTTTGTCATAACCCATTCTCCTCATGTGTATTCTTTTCTATATGCAAAATACGAAATAGCTGCACCGTTTCCCTGTTCAATTTTCTCATTTGCATATGACTGTTCATCTTTATTCGTTTATCTTGTGGATAAAGATTCCGCTTCGAAGCTTTGGTTCAAACCATGTAGACTTCGGCGGCATCAATTTGCCTGCATCCGCAATATCAAATAATTCTGTAATGGAAGTCGGATACATGGAAAATGCTACCTTCTTTCCTCCATCCACCAGTCGTTCCAGCTCGGAAAGTCCACGGATACCACCGACAAACTGGATTCGTTTGTCCGTTCTCGGATCTCCAATGCCAAGCATCGGTGCCAGAACATTTTCCTGAAGCACAGATACATCCAGACAGCCGACAACATCCTCCGGAACAACTCCGTCCTTTACCGTTAACTGATACCATCTGCCATCCATATACATGCCAAAGCTGCCTTTCTTCTCCGGTGAAACAGCCGCATCACATGCTTTTACTTCAAATTTGTCTTCCAGTTTCTTTAAAAATTCGTCATCAGTCATACCGTTCAGATCATTTACAACACGGTTATATGGAAGGATCATCAACTGATCATGTGGAAACAGAACGGACAGAAAATAATTAAATTCTTCCTCTCCGGTATAATCCGGATGCTGTTCTCTCATATGGAGGCCTGCTTTTACAGCAGAAGCAGAACGATGATGTCCGTCTGCTATGTAAATCTCGTTGATACCTGCAAATGCTTCCTGAATTATCTGAATATCATCTGCTTCATCAATGATCCATACATTATGTGTGATACCATCCGGTGAAGTAAAGCCATATAACTTTTCTCCTGTCTTTACCCGGTCAATGATCTGATTTACAATATCAATCGAACGATAGGCAAGGAAGATTGGTCCGGTCTGCGCACCACAGGCTTCTACATGGCGGATACGATCCTGTTCTTTGTCTTCTCTGGTATTCTCGTGTTTCTTGATCACACCATTCACATAGTCATCAATCGAAGCACAGGCAACCAGACCTGTCTGATGACGTCCATCCATGATCAATTCATATATGTAGTATACCGGCTTTTCTTCCTCAATATAAGTACCATCCTCCATCATCTCATGCAGAAGATCTCCTGCCTTCTTATACACTTCCGGTGCATAGGTATCCACACTGTCATCAAATGATGTCTCTGCACGATCTACCTTTAAAAATGACATCGGTTCCCGACGTACTTCTTCACAGGCTTCTTTTCTGCTATACACATCATATGGTAATGCTGCCACTCTGTCGCAGATATCCGGTCTTGGTCTGAATGCTTTAAAGCATCTGATTGCTGCCATGTTCTGTTCCTCCTGATCTCTGTTTGTCTATATAAATATTGCAACAGAAAACATTGCTGATTCCTGTTGCAATACTCAAAATCACTATCAACCTCTGATTGCCTTAACAACCTTATCTATAGATGCCTTAAATTCTTCATCGGAAGAATTCTCAAATATAAAGAGCTCTTTGATATTTGTTGGCGGATTGAAGTTCTGACTGTTGATATATTCATCCCAGTGCTCCAATTTCCAGGTATCTCTGTCTGATGCACGCTTGATCATTCTTTCGTGGCAGACATCTTTTCTGGTATTTACCCAGATCACAAAGAGCTCTGCACCTTTTTCTGCAAGCTTTGCACGGAGATTGTCAAGATATTCGTCATCTCTGATCTCATCTGTGAATGGTGCATTTATAAGAACTGTATCATTGTATTCCAGTGCTTCAAATGCAAGATCCAGTACACAATAATATTCGTAGTCGCGGATATTTTTCTGGAAGAAATCGGATGAACGGTTATATTCCTCACCAGCCACTACAAAAATCTGCTTTGAAAGAACAATTAATGTATCCTTATCCAGATATACACAATTTGGCAGTGCCTTTGCCACCTGTTTGGAAATAAATGTCTTTCCACAGGCTGGTGGTGATGTAACTAAAATTAATTTCTTCATGTGTGTGCCTCCATTTTTCTCATTATCTCAATCCTGTTTGATTTTAGCACAATTGTATGATGGTAGCAAGAATTTGTTAGCGAATTTGGTGTTATTTCTTATTTCTTAATAATTAATACATTGTACATAAATTGACTATTCCAGTAATATGGATTTTCAACAGATGTAAATACCAATTCACAACCATGCTTTTGTGAAAACATTTCAAACATGGATTTTGAAATAAATAACTTATCAAGATTTTTATATTTTTCATCATAATTCTGTATTTTAGCTCTTCTATACTGCATGCAGGCATCTTCCAGCTCTTTATCAAATATCTCTGTGATCAGCACAGCCTTATGCGCTTTTTCATACATCTTCTCCAGAACATCAGATACATAGGCTTCATCTGGAAAATATGCAAATACAGAATCAGCCATCACAACATCAAATTTTTCATCTGTTGAAATATGGTCCGCTTCCATACATGCTATCTCCGCTTCTTTTAATACAATTTTTGCAATATCTGTACTCTGTCTGGAATAATCAATTCCGCCAATCTTTTTATTCTGCCTGGAAAATAAATATAAGGTCGCTCCTGCGCCGCATCCTACTTCATAAATGCTGTTCCACGGACCAATATGTGTATTTAAAAGTGCACATTCTTCTTCCCAGCTTTTATAAAATGCATTATAATATGCATCCGCTGAATCTCCCAGATCCACATCAAATCCATCAATTCGTTTCAGCTCCCGCCAGATTGCTTTAGGATCTTCAAGCGACTGCAAAAAACATTCATCCGCTTCTCTTCTATTCCAGATTGCTTTCCAGTTATTCAATATATTCACCTCCAAATTTTTCCAACAATTCAATCAGATGCAGATTCTCTTCATCCGTCCGAACTGCAAGTCTGATCATTTCCTTTTGGTTATTTAATTTCTCATTCAGCACTTTGATCAAAATATTATTTTCCAGTAAAAATGATGCAAGTTTCCTGCTTTTCACTCCATCTGAAAGTTCACACATAACATAATTTGCTTGCGATGGATATACCTTCATATATGGGAGTTTTTCCAGCTCTTTCATGAAAATCTCACGGGACTTTCTAAGACGATCCAGTGACAGTCTGTAATCCTCCTTGTACTTTTCTATGATCTGTAAAAAGAATTCTGCATAAGAATTAATATTCCAGATTGGCAGTTTGCGCTGGATCTGATCAAGTTTTTCACTGTTTCTTCCAGCTAATATTCCCAGTCTGCAGCCCGGAACCCCATATGATTTTGAAATACTTTTTATTACATAAAACTCATCATACAGTTCCAGATACGAATCAGCTATACAAGATTCTGCCTCATCCGAAAAATCCGAAAAACTCTCATCTAATATAAGACATATCTTTTTCTTCTTACACCAATGGATCAATTCATATATTTCTCTGGAATCAATATAATTCCCACTAGGATTATCCGGATTTATCAGCACAAGCATTTGAATATGCTTCTGTTCAAAATAATCCTGAATGTCCTGTCCAGAATATGAAAAATCCATTTTTCTGGTATCCATAATAACTCTTTGTTCCTGCTTACAGCAATTTATATATTCCTCAAATGTCGGAGTCACAAAACCTATTTTTCCATTCGTTTCCTGCATCATTTCACGAATTAATTCCGCTGCTCCATTACCAACTATAATTTTCTTATCTGATATGCCAAACAGTTTGCCTGCCAATAACCGTATCACTCTTGCACCAGAGGGATACTGCATGATCAGCCGGTCACTGTTGGCACGGATTTCTTCCAACATGTGTTCTGTTGGGAAATACGGATTTACAAGATAGCAATAATCGACCAATTTAGGATATCTCCAAAAGCCACCATATCTGGCAGTTATTTTTTTATACTGTTCCTCTGTATTATCTGTAAACAGGCTTTCTGCAATATCCAGATCCTGAATATCATCAATCTCATACCAGCGCTGACCGTTAAGCCGTCTGGCCTGCAACTCTTTCGTGTCAAGCATTGCGATCAAGCGGATAACAGACTCATAATATTCATTATTTCCCATTGCCATTGCATACGCCTTTAGAAAAGGCACATATGTATACTTGGAAAAATGCCTGCTGAATTTATATATATTCACTGTCTTATAGTATTGATCCGCATTTACAAAATGAAGATTTTTTTTTGCGACCATATCCACAATACAGTCATTCTCATCCAAAAGCATACATGTACCATCCATCCAGCTTTCAAACCGATCAACAAGTGCAAGGTTCTCTCTTGGATCACATAATATCAGATCTATTACCGTTTCATCAAAAATCAGATCTGATTCCAGCAAGAGGGTGTCTTCTTCCTCCAGAAAAGTGGCCGTTAAAGACAGGGAATAAATATTATTTGTTTTATCATATATTGGATTTTCCACAAATATGATCGGTGTATGTATTGTTAATGACACAATATATTCCTTTAATGTCTCTTCCTGATACCCTGTCACTATAACGATCCTTGACAGGTCTTTTCTGTCAAGGATCTTCAGCATTCTTTCAATCAGAGATATTCCATTTACTTCAACCATACATTTAGTCTTATTCTTTGTAATATTCTTTAATCGTTTCCCCATTCCTGCTGCTAATATTATACCCTGCATTCTCCTACCCCTCTCTATTCCATAAGCCGTTTCATAATATATTTTCCACTTAATATCCGGCTCTTTCCGATATTAAAAATATGTTTCTCTCTGGCATCCGCAATCTGCTTTCTATACATGTCCTTTTGCTTTAACATATCTGTAGATATTTCAAGTATATTATCAATATCATTTACAGATATCGCCTTCCCAAGCACATTTCGCAATGTCACATTAATTGGCTTCTGCTCAATCTTATCATATTCAGGATTCATGATTTTCATTGGCGTATCAATAAACAGCACTGGTTTCAATGTTGTAAATGCATATTCAAATGATATATCTGACCAGTCTGTTATCAGCAGATCAGCATCCATAACCGTACTGTTAGAAGAAAAGTCCGTCTGTATAGTTATATTATCATCCTTTGCATATCGCTCCTGCATTTCCACAAACCGTTCCATCTGATGTCTCACCTGCTGCGGATGCGGCCGTACAATGACCTCATATGGTGTATTCTTATATTTATCTAATATCTGCTCAATACACAGATCAATAATATTTTCCGGCTGCCACGATGGTGCGATCAGTATTTTTTTCTTTTCATTTTCTTTTCTGTTTTCAATCTGATACTGCTCGATCATCTGATCCAATAACGCATATCCTGTCTCAACCAGAGTTTTAGGCTGTGTCACATACAGCGCTTCCATTTGCTGTATTTCACGTACCGAATCGATTCCTACACAAAAAACCGTGTCATAATAATCTAATGCACCTTTCCGTAATGTAAGTGCATTACTTCCCATCCCATGTGCTACATAAATATATTCAATATCTGATCTTACCTTGGAACGCTTGATATGATATTTTTCCAGATCTGGCATCGTCATCAGACAGATATCACAATCCAATTTCATAAACAAAGGAATCAGATACTTGTCCTGTGCTATATAATATGCCCGGACTGCCGACTGCTCCTGCTTCAGGATCGGATCCTCCGGATCACTGGTAACATAATCCATTTTATAATCAGACCGTTCAGCCAGATACTCTATGATCGGCTGATAATATTTATAAAAGCCCCGGCCCTCTGCATAAAATACAATTCTCTTTTCAGTCTTCTCAAACCGATGATAATCCTGTTTCTCTGTTCTCCCATACTTTTTTCGTATCTTTTCTTTTTCCTCTGCTGTTTCATTCAAGATCCGTATGTAATCCATATCAATATATTTTTCAGGCGGCATCACAATATTTACCAGATACATGGAAGGAATTGCGAACAAATTTCCAAAGATCCAATATACCCCGACTCCAGCCGGAACAAGGAACGCAAAATATGTGGAAAATGCTATCATAAATACCGTCATTCCTATTTTATTCCATTTTCCGGCATATAACTGCAGCACATTTATTTTATTTTGAACAACACACATGAGCCATGCGCTCACACCCGATAAAACAGGAATCAAAACCAGTTTATTATGTAATGATAATTGTGGTTTCTCTGATAAATTAAATCCGATAAAATTCATATCAAAATCTGATATCTTTTCTATCAGTCCCATAAGGTTTTCAGGCACACCGCTAATACCATTCTGTATTTCATGGATCATTGTCAACTGGTAAGAATTATCCTGCAATGTCCATCCAAGCCCCTCAAACCATTTTTGCAGCATAGCGATATCGGGATCCTGCATCCGCAGGATATATGAAAGCGGGCAATACATAACACCCACCAATCCAAGAACGATCAGAATCTGGATCAGCAGTGGTATCATATCCAGTAATGGATGATATTGCATTTTTTTATATAATTCCAGTTGTGCATCTGCATACCGATCTTTATCATCCACATATTTTACTTTTAAAGCATCAAGTTCCGGACGCATCTGTGCCATTTTTATCGAATTTTTCTGTGTAATCAATGAAATAGGAAATAATACAAATTTTGTAAAAATCGTAAACACAATAATTGACAATCCATAATTATTTACAAAAACATAGCACCATCTCATTATGATCCCGAAAAAATCCGAAACATAATTAATTATCTGATTCACTTCTATTCCTCATCATCTAACAAATCATCTGCAGTAACAATTTTCTTTTCTTCATTTCTTGTCTTTTTTACGGGCTGTTCTTCTGTTTTTCCTTTTTTTAATGCTCTTTTTATTTTACTGAATGCAATTCCTGCTACCGCACCTGCTGCGATCACTACTCCGGCAATTATCTGGATCAGATAACTTGTCGTCGCCGGATCAATATATAATTTCATTGTTGGAAATTCCTGTACTAATAAATTCATTTCATTAAACATCATACTATCTCCTTTTCTTGTTTTTTAATACCAGAAATCGATCAACGGTATCTTCTGCTTCGGTTTTGCACCTGCATATTTCCTTAATTCATCCTTGTCTCCCTGATATGTATACTTATACAAACAAGCATAATTTGCTGAATCATTTTTCAGAAGATCGGATATATTTTCCTTGTACTGTCGTATATATACACTTCTTGACCGATTTTCATCCGCTTCATAATCATAAATGGTTTTATCTTTGCTTTCACCTGTAATAAGCTTCATGATCGTTGGCATAAACTCTTCCGCACTTACCGGAGAACTGCAAACTGCAAGCCTGTCATTCTTTTTATAGGGTTCTTTGATAAAGAAAATAGGCTGAATACCATCTACCGTCATGATTTTTCCATGATCTGCCGTTATTATGATCGTTGAATTATCATAAACTCCCATATTTTTCAATTCATCAAGAAAAACGTACACATCATTTAGATTATCGTAAGCCGCTTCTGGCAGATTTTTTCCCTTTCCATCCCCATAATCATGCATTCCGCTAAAATGGTAAATTGCAAATGTTCCAGAACTGCTGTTATATTCTAGTCCCTGTGTCTGTAATTTTAAATAAAAATCATCATCCAGGTCCGGCGAATCTTCCCCTCCGCCGGAAGAACTGACCGCACCATCAAAATCACTGGTAACAACTAAAGAAAATCTCTTTAATGCCAGCGGCAATACTTTATACATTGCCCCCTTTATAATATTTTTCCGGACTGCGTGGTAATCGACTAAGATCTCACCATCTGCATTTTCCTGTACATTATCATAATATTCATATAGATTCTTTGCATTAAGAAAACTAACTGTTGCTTTATCCGTATATATATTACAAGAATACTGTTGTTCTTTTAGTGTATTATAAAATTCGACAGCCTTTTCTGAATGAAATGCTTCTTTAGAATATTCCCGACAAGGAATCGTATTATCAAATTCCTGTCCCGTTAACAGATAATTCATTGCCAGCGCTGTTCCGTCATATTTGCTGTCATAATTATCATAATATGTAAAATCATGCAGCGGCTCTAACGCATCCGGATATTGCTCTGTCATTTCGTCAATAAAATCATTGCTGTATGTATCAAGAACAAATACAAAAATATTTTTTTCTTCCGATACTGTATATTCATTTTTGCCTGAAACATAGTAATTTGTAATCTCTGCTTCTGAAGTATTCCTATAACCTCCGGATTTTATAACCAGATATACAGTTGCCGATATCTGAATACATAATAAACACACTGCTACATATTTCAAAATACTAAAGAATTTATTTTTAAATTTTGCAAACAAAATAACCGGAACTACAATACAGATTCCCCATACAATTCCGGTCATGATCATCTTGCCGGAATAATCACTCCATTTAATTGCATAAGCATCCGTAATACCAAGGTCACGATCAAATATCATAACCTGAATATAGGAAGCTACCGCTAATCCCCATAAACAACAACTGATAATCTTTGTTACATTCGTTTTCAATAAACTGACCAGAACAGATATGATAACGGATAAGAAAAAAGACTGCACGATCATACTACCCCAGAAATCAGATAAGTTAAATTCCAAGGTCTTTCGATTGGTATAATAAAATTCCAGTGTATTCTCTATAAATACCCAAAACATCAACAAAAACAGGGAAAGGAAGATATTAAAAAATCTTTTTATAATTCTTTTATATCGAACAACCTGTACTTTTCGGTTTTCTGCTGTTTCTGTAAACAGCCAGTATAACATTCCCGGATTTTTATCAACTGCTCCAAAGGTAAACAAACATAATAAAACAAGCCAGATGATCAATAATAAAGCAAACAGCCAATTTGAAAAATATTGAAAATCATCTGATCTTGCAACGATCATACATATAATAAAGGCAAAGAAGCCTGCAATATTCTGAAGCATATGCATTTCCCAAATGGATTCCCGCAGCTTTTTCATCACCATAAAGAAAGCATTTACCAGATATGACATAATAAAGAATCCCCCGCTGATCCCCCATTCGCCATTTGGAAGATATAACAGGATCAACATTCCCCAAAACATAAACGAACTCATCACTTGTTCATGCCAGTTCTTCAGCACTTTAATTACCCGATTATCTCTTCCAATATGATTGAAAAGGAATGGTAATCCTATTTGAAGAATAACCATGAAAAGAACAATTAGCAGATACAGTATTTTTACACGGCATTTACCAACAAGCACATAGTAAAACAATCCAGTCACATCATACAAATATAAAAAATACGAAAATAACATACATGGATTATTTTCCTTTCTTTTCCATATATAACGAAACACTGTAAGAAAAATAACACATATAATAAACCAGACCCCCAGCATTTTATCCTCCTCATACAAATCTTGCATTATGTTATGAAAGAAAAGAGGCTCTTTTTGTATATTCTAAAAGAACCTCCTTTTTTCAACTTATTGCTTTATGAACATTTATTTCTTTGTGATATATCCCTGTGCTTTTAATAACTCTGCGCAAAGGACAGCACCACCTGCTGCACCTCTGACTGTATTATGGGATAAACCAACAAACTTCCAGTCATATACAGTGTCTTCACGAAGACGACCAACGCTGATTCCCATACCATGTTCAAAGTCAACATCCATTGATACCTGTGGACGATTGTCTTCTTCCAGATACTGGATGAACTGCTTTGGTGCGCTTGGAAGCTCAAGCTCCTGAGGAACGCCCTTATATGATACCAACTTTTCGATCAACTGTTCCTTTGTAGGATTCTTCTTGAACTTAACAAATACAGCTGCTGTATGTCCGTTTAATACAGGAACACGGATACACTGACATGTGATAACCGGTGTTGTTGCAGGAACGATCACTCCATCCTCGATCTTACCCCAGATACGAAGTGGTTCCTTCTCTGACTTTTCTTCTTCTCCACCGATATATGGAATGATATTTCCAACCATTTCCGGCCAGTCCTTAAAGGTCTTACCTGCACCTGAGATTGCCTGATATGTGGTAGCAACCACCTCATATGGCTCAAACTCTTTCCATGCTGTAAGAACCGGTGCATAAGACTGGATGGAGCAGTTTGGTTTTACTGCTACAAAGCCTCTGGTTGTTCCTAGTCTCTTCTTCTGGAAATCAATGACCTTCATATGCTCCGGATTGATCTCAGGTACTACCATAGGAACATCCGGTGTCCAGCGATGTGCTGAGTTGTTGGATACTACAGGAGTCTCTGTCTTTGCATATGCTTCTTCAATCGCCTTGATCTCTTCCTTTGACATATCAACTGCACTGAATACAAAATCTACAGTTGCAGCAACCTGTTCTACTTCATTTACATTATGAACGATGAGCTTCTTAACGCCCTCCGGCATCGGAGTATCCATCTTCCATCTATCGCCGACTGCCTCTTCATATGTCTTTCCGGCACTTCTTGGGCTTGCAGCCACTGTTACAACCTCAAACCATGGATGATTCTCTAATAATGCTATAAATCTCTGTCCTACCATACCGGTAGCACCAAGAATACCAACTTTCAGTTTATCACTCATTTTTACTAATCTCCTAATCTTTTTTTCTTAGATCGCGCGAACCTTGATAACACCATCAATTGCAAGCAACGCATTGATATCGTCTTCTGTAGGAACCTTATCAATGTCAAGGATTGAGTATGCATATTCACCCTTTGCCTGACTGATCATTCCCGATACATTTCCGCCCTGCTTTGCAAATACGCCTGTAAACTGTGTCAGCATGTTAGGAATATTCTTATGGCAGATTGTAACTCTGGCAGTATCACCACATACGCCCATATTTACATTTGGATAATTTACGGAGTTCTTGATATTACCATTCTCCATAAAGTCTGTGATTTCTTTACATGCCATGATCGCACAGTTATCTTCAGATTCTTCTGTAGAGGCACCAAGATGTGGTAATGCAATTACATTTTCTGTACCTGCGATTGCCGGATTAGGGAAATCTGTTACATATTTTGCTACCTTGCCGCTTGCAAGTGCTGCCTTGATATCTTCATCATTTACAAGAACATCTCTTGCAAAGTTCAGGATTCTGACACCATCCTTCATCATGGCAAATGCATCTGCGTTCAACATTCCCTTTGTTGCAGGAAGTGCTGGAACATGGATTGTGATATAATCACATTCCTTATAGATATCTTCTACATTTGTAATATGTTTGATGTATTTGGATAAGCCCCATGCTGCATCAACGGATACAAACGGATCATAACCATATACTTCCATTCCAAGTCTGACTGCGATATTTGCTACCTTGGCACCAATCGCACCAAGACCGATAACGCCGAGCTTCTTGCCGGCGATCTCATTACCTGCATACTGCTTTTTCTGCTTCTCAACTGCTTTTGCAAGGTTCTCGTCAGAAGCATTGTCCTTTACCCAGTTGTATCCGCCCATCAGATCACGGGAAGCAAGAAGCAGACCTGCTACAACCAGTTCCTTAACACCATTTGCATTTGCACCTGGAGTATTGAATACTACAACGCCCTTTTCTGCGCATTTATCAAGTGGAATATTATTTACGCCTGCACCTGCTCTTGCAACACACAGGAGTTTGTCTGAAAGTTCCAGATCATGCATGGATGCACTTCTTACCAGGACCGCATCTGCGTCTGCATAATTATCCGTTATTTCATATGTATCCGGTAACAGCTCCATGCCACATGCAGCGATCGGATTTAAACAATTCACTTTAACTGCCATTTTTTATTTAACTCTCCTTTATATCCGCCTCCGCATGCAATCCCAAAGGACTGCATGCAGAATGCTCTTATTATGAATTCTTCTCTTCGAAATCCTTCATGAATTCTACTAACTTCTCAACACCTTCGATCGGCATTGCATTGTAGATTGATGCTCTCATGCCGCCAACCGTTCTGTGTCCCTTCAGATTTACAAAACCAGCTTCTGTTGCAGCCTTTACGAACTTGGCATCTAATTCTTCATCACCTGTAACAAATGGAACATTCATTAAAGAACGATCCTCTTTTACTACAGTTCCCTTAAACATCTTGGAGCTGTCTAAGAAATTGTAAAGGATTGCTGCCTTCTTCTCATTGTGCTCCTTCATAGCTGCAAGACCACCCATCTCTTTTACCCATTTGAATACCTTGCCACAAATATAGATACCGTAGCATGGTGGTGTATTGTAAAGAGAATCTGCATCTGCCTGTGTCTTATACTTTAACATGGTTGGTGTAAATGGCATAACGTCATCACGGATCAGATCTTCACGGATGATCGCAACTACTACACCGGCCGGACCTACGTTCTTCTGTACGCCAAAGTAGATCATACCATAGTCAGATACATTGACCGGCTGAGACAGAATGTCGGATGACATATCTGCTACCAGAATCTTACCCTTTGTATTTGGAAGCTTGTGATATGTAGTTCCATAGATTGTATTGTTGTGACAGATATATACATAATCTGCATCCTCATCAATCGGAAGATCAGAACAATCCGGGATATAGGAGAATGTCTTATCTGCTGATGAAGCAACAGCATTTACCTTTCCATATTTTTTAGCTTCTTCGTACGCTTTCTTTGCCCACTGACCTGTGATGATGTAATCCGCTACACCATTCTTCATAAGGTTCATAGGTATCGCAGCGAACTGCTGGGAAGCACCGCCCTGTAAGAATAATACTTTGTAATTATCAGGGATTTCCATGATATCTCGAAGATCCTGTTCTGCCTCTTTGATGATCGTATCGAATGCTTTCGATCGATGACTCATCTCCATAACACTCATGCCTGTTCCTCTGTAGTCAAGCATTTCTTCTGCTGCTTCTCTTAATACAGATTCAGGAAGCATGGATGGACCTGCTGAAAAGTTAAATACTCTTGCCATTTTTTATCTCCTTCTTTTTTATTATTGTTATTTTTAATTATCAAGATCTTTGTCTGTGAAACAGGTGTCGATTGCAGCACCCGGAGCTACCATAGGCCATACCTTATCATCGGAATCGATCATAACATCCAGTACGGTCGGACCATCTGCTGTCAATGCCTTCTTAAACTCTGTTTCAAACTCTTCGATCGATGTGATCTTACTTGCATTTGCCCCAAGTGCTTTTGATACTGCTACAAAATCAACAGAATCATCTAATACTGTATTCGAATACCGCTGTCCGTAGAACAGATTCTGCCACTGTCTTACCATTCCGAGAACGTGATTATTTAATACCACCTGAATGATAGGTACTTTATAACGGGCTGCTGTCGCAATCTCGTTCATATTCATACGGAAGCATCCGTCTCCTGCGATATTTACTACAGTCTTATCCGGTCTGCCATATTTTGCGCCGATAGCTGCACCGACACCGTATCCCATAGTACCAAGTCCGCCTGATGAAAGGAAAGTTCTTGGCTCCTTATAAGTGTAATTCTGTGCCGCCCACATCTGGTGCTGACCTACATCAGTAGTGATTATAGCATTTCCTTCGGTAATTTCATAGATTTTTTTGATAGTTGCCGGTCCATTTAAGTGATCCATGTCGTATGTGACCGGATTTTTCTCTGTTAAATCCTTGATTTCTGCCATCCAGGAACGATTTGACTGAGTTGGAAGTTTACTGTTTAATATCGTCAGAACTTCTTTAGCATCACCCACAATGCTTGCATTTGCCGGAATATTCTTATCAATCTCGGCTGCATCGATATCAATATGAATGATCTTTGCATTTGGTGCGAACTTGGAAGCATTTCCAATGACACGGTCGGAGAAACGTGCTCCTACCACGATCACAAGGTCGGATCTGGATACTCCAAGATTCGATACCTTGGTTCCGTGCATTCCGATCATGCCGGTATAACGCTCGCTTGTACCATCATATGCGCCCTTTCCCATAAGTGTATCACATACAGGTGCATCTACCTTCTCGGCAAATTCTTTTAATTCTTCGGAAGCTCCTGAAATGATCACTCCGCCGCCTGCCATGATATATGGTCTTCTGGATACTTTGATCATCTCGATCACTTTATTTATATCTTCTTCCCGGATTGTATCTGTCTTACGCTCGATCACTGCCGGTTCTTCATATGTATACTCTGCCTCTGCAGCCGTAACATCCTTTGTAATATCAACAAGGACAGGACCTGGTCTTCCACTCTTTGCGATCTTAAATGCACGTCGGATCGTCGGTGCCAGATCTTCTACATTTTTTACGATAAAGCTATGCTTTGTGATCGGCATTACAACACCTGCAATGTCGATCTCCTGAAAGCTGTCCTTACCAAGCATATTTACTCCGACATTTGCGGTGATCGCAACCATCGGAACGGAATCCATATATGCAGTCGCAATTCCCGTTACAAGGTTTGTTGCACCAGGACCGGATGTAGCCATACAGACACCGACCTTACCTGTTGCTCTTGCATATCCGTCAGCGGCATGTGCTGCCCCCTGCTCATGTGATGTAAGTACATGCGTGATCTCTTCCTGATGCTTATATAAAGCATCATAGACATTTAAGATTGCGCCCCCCGGATACCCGAACACAATATCAACACCCTGTTCTTTTAAACATTCAATTACTATCTCAGAACCTGATATCTTCTTTGCCATTTTCCTTTTGCTCCTTTAATACTCTCTACTTATCAGCCTTTGGTACCTCTAAGATCGCTCCACGATTTCCTGATGTTACCATAGCGGCATATCTTGCAAGATAACCGGTTGTTACCTTCGGTGTTCTTGGCTTCCATGCAGCCTTTCTCTGTGCAAGCACATCATCCGGTACATCTAACGTGATCGTAGTATTGTTAATATCGATCTTGATGATATCTCCCTCTTCTACGAGTGCGATCGGACCACCAACTGCTGCTTCCGGTGAAACATGTCCGATGGATGCACCACGGCTGGCTCCTGAGAATCTTCCGTCTGTGATCAGGGCTACTGATGATCCAAGTCCCATACCTGCGATCGCTGATGTTGGATTTAACATCTCACGCATACCAGGGCCTCCTTTCGGTCCTTCATAACGAATAACAACGACATCACCGGGTACGATCTTACCGCCCTTGATCGCTGCAATCGCATCTTCTTCACAGTCAAATACTCTTGCAGGTCCTTCATGCACCATCATCTCAGGTACAACAGCGGAACGCTTTACAACAGAACCGTCCGGTGCAAGATTTCCCTTTAATACTGCAAGACCACCGGTCTTACTATATGGATTATCCAGTGTACGGATAACTTCCGGATTCTTATTTGCTACGCCGTCAACAGCTTCACCGATCGTCTTACCGGTTACTGTCATACAGTCTTCATTTAACAGACCTGCGGATTTTAATTCATTCATAACAGCGTATACGCCACCGGCTTCATTCAGATCTTCCATATAAGTAGGACCTGCAGGAGCCAGATGACATAAGTTTGGTGTCTTGGCACTGATCTCATTTGCATAAGAAATATCAAAGTCAAACCCGATCTCATGTGCGATAGCCGGAATATGAAGCATGGAGTTGGTAGAACATCCAAGCGCCATATCAACGGTTAATGCATTGATGATCGCTTCTTTTGTAATGATATCTCTTGGTCTGATATTCTTTCTGTACATATCCATAACAGCCATACCTGCATGCTTTGCAAGCTTCAGACGCTCAGAATACACCGCAGGTATCGTTCCGTTTCCAGGAAGTCCCATACCAAGTGCTTCTGTTAAGCAGTTCATGGAATTCGCTGTATACATACCGGAACAGGAACCGCAGGTAGGACATGCCTTACATTCAAATTCATTTACATCTTCTGCTGTCATGGTTCCTGCCGAATAAGAACCAACAGCCTCAAACATACTGGAAAGACTGGTCTTATGACCTTTTACATGACCTGCAAGCATTGGACCACCGGATACAAATACGGTAGGTACATTTACTCTTGCTGCAGCCATTAACAGACCAGGTACATTCTTATCACAGTTCGGGATCATAACCAGTGCATCAAACTGATGTGCAGTTGCCATTGCTTCTGTAGAATCAGCGATCAGATCTCTGGTTACTAATGAATATTTCATACCGATATGTCCCATAGCGATACCATCACAGACTGCAATTGCCGGGAACATGACAGGTGTACCACCAGCCATAGCAACTCCCATCTTAACTGCCTGTGCGATCTTATCCAGATTCATATGTCCCGGAACGATCTCATTGTAAGAACATACAATACCTACCAGCGGACGTTCCATTTCTTCCTTTGTCATACCGAGTGCATTAAACAGGGAACGATGTGGTGCCTGCTGCATTCCGACTTTTACATTATCACTCTTCATCTCTATACTCTCCTTTATTTTATGCGTTCTGCAATTAAATCTCCCATTTCAGAACAGCTTACCGGTGTCATTCCTTCCGAAATGATATCACATGTTCTGTAACCATCTACCAGTACCTGTTTTACAGCCTGCTCTACTGCATCTGCTTCCTTATCCAAGTCAAATGTGAAGCGAAGCATCATAGCTGCCGACAGGATCGTTGCGATAGGATTGGCCTTGTTCTGTCCTGCAATATCCGGTGCTGATCCGCCGCTTGGCTCATACATACCAAACTTCGTCTCATTTAAGGATGCAGACGGAAGCATACCGATCGAACCTGTGATCATGGATGCCTCATCGGAAAGGATGTCACCGAACATATTCTCTGTTAATACAACATCAAACTGTGCAGGATCCTTTACAAGCTGCATTGCGCAGTTATCAACTAACATATGCTCGTAGCTTACTTCCGGATAATCCTTTGCCACTTCTTCTACGATCTTTCTCCATAATCTGGAAGAATCCAGAACATTTGCCTTATCTACAGATGTAACTTTCTTTCTTCTCTTCATTGCAATATCAAAACCCTTGATTGCAATACGACGGATCTCGTTCTCATTATATACAAGGTTATCATGTGCAGTTAACACACCATCGATCTCCTCTGTACTTCTTGCTCCAAAATACAGGCCACCTGTCAGTTCACGCATGATCATCATGTCAAATCCACGATCTGCGATCTCTTCCTTTAACGGACAGGCACTCTTTAACTCCTCATAAAGATTTGCCGGTCTTAAGTTTGCAAATAATCCAAGCTCCTTACGGATCTTAAGAAGTCCTGCTTCCGGTCTTAAATTTGGAGGAAGCTTATACCATGGCGAGGTAGAAGTATTTCCACCAATGGAGCCTAACAATACGGCATCCTTTGATTTTGCCACTGCTACTGCCTCATCTGTAAGCGGCACTCCGGTTGCGTCGATCGAGCATCCACCCATCAGGATCTGCTCATAATCAAATGTATGACCATATACTTCACCGACTTTATCCAGAACCTTCATTGCTTCTGTTACGATCTCAGGGCCAATACCGTCACCCTTGATCACTGCTAAATTACATTTCATCTTTTATTCCTGCCTTTCTTTACCAAGTAATGCAACCTCGCCTTTCGGCTCGGTTTGTGCTGCGCACTATACATTTGAATAACTCCTATGCTGTATGCAAGCAAGCTTGCATAGCATAGAGTTATTGGCATATGCCTTTTCTTTACCAAGTAATGCAACCTCGCCTTTCGGCTCGGTTTGTGCTGCGCACTATACATTTGAATAACTCCTATGCTGTATGCAAGCAAGCTTGCATAGCATAGAGTTATTCAAATGTGCATTACTTGTTGTTAATGTAGTTAATCAGACCTTCATTCTTAATGATCTCCTGCATGAATGGAGGAAATGCCTGCCCCTTATACCGGGTATCCTTTGTCTTATCGTAGATGATACCACTGTCAAAATCGATCTCTACTTCATCACCGTCCTCGATACCTTCTGCTGCTTCCGGGCACTCAATGATCGGAAGTCCGATATTGATCGAGTTACGATAGAAAATTCTTGCAAATGTATCTGCGATAACACAGCTTACACCGGATGCTTTAATCGCGATCGGTGCATGCTCTCTGGAGGAACCACAGCCAAAGTTCTTCTTTGCCACAATGATATCTCCTGCTTTTACGTTGTTTACAAATTCCTTATCTATGTCTTCCATACAGTGTTTTGCAAGCTCCGCAGGATCTGATGAATTCAGATATCTTGCAGGGATAATAACATCTGTATCTACGTTGTCACCATATTTGTGTACTGTACCATATGCTTTCATTCTGCGTACCCTCCTTAATTATAATCCAAGTTCTTCCGGACTGCTGATCTTGCCTGTGATCGCTGATGCTGCTGCAACAGCCGGGCTTGCCAGATATACTTCTGAATCAACATGACCCATACGTCCTACAAAGTTACGGTTGGTTGTGGATACGGCTTTTTCTCCTGCTGCCATAACACCCATATGTCCACCAAGACATGGTCCACAGGTAGGAGTGGAAACTACAGCGCCTGCCTTTACAAATATCGTCATGAGTCCTTCTTCGATACACTGTAAGTATACTTCCTGTGTTCCGGGGATCACGATGACACGAACACCCTGTGCTACCTGTCTGCCCTTGATGATATCTGCTGCAATACGCATATCGGAAATACGTCCATTTGTACAGGATCCGATCACAACCTGATCGATCTTGATATCGCCAACTTCATCAATTGTCTTTGTATTCTCCGGCAGATGTGGAAATGCAACTGTTGGACGAAGTGTAGAAAGATCAATCGTATACTCTTCATCATAAACTGCATCTGCATCTGCTTCATACTTCTTGTAAGCCTTTGTGGAATGTTCCTTCATATATGCTTCTGTTAATTCATCCACCGGGAAGATTCCGTTCTTGGCACCTGCTTCGATTGCCATATTTGCGATAGTAAAACGATCATCCATGGTCAGGTTCTTAATACCGTCACCAACAAATTCCATAGATTTGTATAATGCGCCGTCTACACCGATCATACCAATGATGTGAAGGATAACATCCTTACCGCTGACCCAAGGTGCTTTCTCTCCTACAATATTAAACTTGATCGCAGATGGTACCTTAAACCATGCTTTGCCTGTCACCATACCGGCTGCCATATCAGTACTTCCAACACCGGTTGAAAATGCACCAAGTGCACCATATGTACATGTATGAGAATCTGCACCGATACAGGTCTCGCCTGCAACGATCAGTCCCTGCTCCGGTAACAGAGCGTGCTCAATACCCATAGAACCTACATCAAAGAAATTCTTGATCTGGTTCTCTGCCGAGAATTCTCTGACACATTTACAATGCTCTGCACTCTTAATATCCTTATTCGGTGTAAAGTGATCCATTACAAGTGCAATCTTATTCTTATCAAATACTTCTTTCTTATTGAATTTGTCCATCTCATGAATTGCTACAGGTGTTGTAACATCATTTCCAAGTACAAGGTCCAAATCTGCCTCAATCAACTGTCCGGCTTCCACGCTGTCAAGTCCTGCATGTGCAGCTAAAATCTTCTGAGTCATTGTCATACCCATGTGCTTTGTCCTCCTGATCCTAAATCTTATTTTGTAAATAACTGTCGCTATTTCACGCATTTTGTTATTGAATATTTTTATTGATTTTACCACACCGGCTGGTATAATTACAATATATAATAGTAATACATTGTATAACTTGTATTTATATATTGGAGGGACGTCATGATCAATAATCTGAATTATTATAATGTGTTTTACACAGTTGCTAAGACCGGCAGCATCAGCCGTGCCGCAAACCAGCTTTATATCAGCCAGCCCGCAGTCAGCAAGGCGATCAGCAATCTGGAAGAAAGCATAGGGATTGCACTCTTTGTCCGCAATTCCAGGGGCGTTGCCCTGACCGAAGAGGGGACGATCCTGTATGACTATATCGAACGCGCGCTGGATAACATTGTAAAGGGAGAAGAAAGTCTGAAAAAATACAACGAACTTGGGATTGGTCATATCCGTATCGGTGTCAGCACCTCTCTCTGCAAGCATATCCTTTTGGACTACTTGAAACCCTTCATCAAAGATAACCCGAATATCAAGGTCAGCATCGACTGCCACTCTACCAAAAATACGATCCGGCTCTTAAAAAATGAAGAAATCGACATCGGTCTGATCTGCGAAACGGAACTACCTAAAAATATCACTTATTCCCATGTACGCTCCATCCATGATATTTTCGTGGCAAATAGTGATTATATCGATAATTTTCCATACCGGGAAACAGAAGCCGGTCTGGAAGCAGGCGAAGAAACCGCCGATACACAACCGGAAGCTGCCAGCTATCCGATTTTTTCCGGCTCAATCATAGGGAACCTGATCCCGCTTATGAATGTACCGCAGTCCGTTTCGGATTCTGAAGTCCTGACCGAAGATCATATCCGGGATATCTTCCGCCACTCTACACTTATGATGTTAGAGGAGGCAAATGTAACCAGAACCCATGTCGATAACTATCTGAATGAACATTCATTCCACTGTAACCAGCTTCTTGAGATCAATAACATGGATCTCCTGCTTGACTTCGCAGCGATCGGTATGGGAATCGCCAGTGTTGTCCGGGAATTCTCTGAAAGCTACCTGAAGGATGGACGTATCGTAGAAATCCCCCTTCCAACACCTATTCCAAAAAGAAGTGTCGGCTTCGCCTATCTGCAAAACCGGCACCAGTCAAAAGCGTTATGTACTTTTTTAGATTATTGTAATATTTCGTGATTTCATCACATAATGCATTCCACAAAATCAGATGTATTGTGTGTCTGTATTTTCCCGTCCACTTTTATGCTTTGTAAGGAACTGGATCACACCAAAAGCAACGATAAGCAACAGACTAAGTAGAGATATCCATTTCGATACTGTCTGCATTATGGTTTTTCCGTACCAGACACAAATCGTTCCGCTTTTCCCATTCAGTTCCAGTCTGACCAGTCCGGTATCCGGATCTTTGGAAACCGGAAGCAGTTCCTGACTGCCGGCCGGATCGGCTACAGTTGCTTCATATCCTTTGTAGTAATATTTCGGAACAACACAACTGTCATAAGTACCATTTACATCAAAGGAATAGCTTCCATCTGAATGATATTCACCTGTCTCCGTCTTCTCATTCTCTCCATACAACCATATCGTTCCACTGTTATCACTGAACACTGTCTGTCCTCTGTCCGCTTCTGATGGCAGCCATTCACAAAAGCCGATCTCATTTGTATTTGCTGGTGTCTCGATAAAGTCATATGAATAATCCATGTGCCGAAGGATCTCCACCTGCCATACGACACTCAGATTAAAGGCACCGACCAATACGCAGAGCACAAAACACAGTTTGCAGTTTTTCTCGGATAAAAGACTGTGTTTATATAATGCATATAACTGGTTTCCGATTCCAAATGCTACAAAAAATTCTGTGAACATATTCAGTCTCCATGGAAACTGCAGACTGATAAGCGGTGTTTTATCTATTAATTTCCATGGGAACAACCGTGTTTCTATGAGTAACAAACCAACTGCAAGGCAAAGGCACAGAATTGCCTTTTTATTTTTTATCTGTGACCGTAGTCCAAGCATTACCAGTAACAGGAAAATACCAAGCTCTGCAAAGGAAACTGACAGTCTTCCACTTACAATACCAAGCATCGTCATCATCTCATCCTGTGTCTCAAATGCCGGATTCGTACTGACATAAAATGTTCCATCCGCAAATTGTTCCAATACCGGAATCCAGTAAAATGCAGTCAGCAGTACACAACCTAAAATCTCAGCCAACACGCCCAAAATACGCTTTTTATCCCATACCTTTCGGATACAGAGCAGCACCCATACCACAGCGATTCCAACACATAACACGAAGCTGATCGTGTGACAGAGCAGCAAACCGGAAAATACCAGACATAACAACCCTTTTCTCCGTTCTTCCCGTTCTGTATAATCATACAATGCCAGAAATACCAGAGGAATGAATGCCATGGCGACAACTTCTCCCATTGCCGACCGTCTGTATATATCTTCCAAATGATAATGTCCCATTGTATAAAGTACCATCGTAACAAGCCCCACAAAATGGTTTTTTCCAATTACTTTTCCTGCCCGGTATGATGTATAACAGGTAAGTAACAGCAACAGGAAAATATATCCCTTCATGGCTCCTGCCGGTGACAGTCCCATAAAACGAAGCAGGATTGCAGGAAGCAGCAGGATATCCGGATAAAAGATTCCTGCTCCATAACCATACCCCTCCAGCAGTTTATCATAAATATATGCAGGGAAACCCTGTCCGGTCTTTATTGCATGATAAACACTTTCTATTCTCAGAATATGAAAAGTCATATCGTCTCCCTGCGGAAGCAGTTTCCCCATACATGGTATCATGCACAGCAGACTGACGACCAGCATTATAACCAGCCATTCCATTCGTTCTCTTCTGTTGTACCCTTTCTCTTTTAAATCCATAGTCCCCACCTCCTTTATATTTACGTCCGAACCCATGAGAAACCTTTTCCCATTTTCCGAATTACCATAGCACTTGTCAAAATCATCCACTTATATGGGCTTTGATAAATAATAAAGCCCGCATAATCCTCTCTCAGCCACCAAACGGTTATGCCTCAATCCTATCATGCGGGCTTTCATTTATGATCTATTATTCTCTTACTTGAAGTAATCTACACCACTTTCAAAGATCTTCTGGTTCTGGTCGCCATAAATATTGACTGCAACCGCACGACCGGTACGCTCTGAATGTCCCATCTTACCAAGTACACGACCATCCGGACTTGTGATACCTTCAATCGCATAGTAAGAACCATTGACATTGTAGTACTCATCCATTGTCGGGTTACCGTTCATATCAACATACTGTGTTGCAACCTGACCATTTGCAAACAGCTTCTCACACCATTCCTTACTTGCAACAAATCTTCCCTCACCATGTGAGATCGGAATTGTGTATACGCCGCCAAGATCAGCTTCCTTTAACCATGGGGACTTGTTTGTTACCACCTTGGTATAAACCATCTTGGACTGATGACGACCGATGCTGTTGATCGTCAATGTAGGTGAATCATCTGTCTGTGGACGGATCTCCCCATAAGGAACCAGTCCGAGCTTGATCAGTGCCTGGAATCCGTTACAGATACCAAGTGCAAGACCATCTCTCTGCTGTAACAGCTTCATAACCTCGTCTGCGATCTTCGAATTACGGAATGCTGTTGCGATAAACTTACCGGAACCATCCGGTTCATCACCTGCGGAGAATCCACCCGGGAACATGATGATCTGGGACTGGCTGATTGCCTTTGTAAATGCATCTACAGAATCACGAATGCCCTGTGCTGTCATGTTACGGAATACAATCGTCTCAACCTCTGCACCTGCACGTTCAAATGCCTTTGCAGAATCATATTCGCAGTTTGTACCCGGGAATACAGGAATGAATACCTTTGGCTTTGCAACCTTATTCTTTGCTGTATATACGGTCTTTGCATCAAAGAGACCGGTCTTGATCTTCTTCTGTTCTACACCGGACTCTGTAGGGAATACCTTCTCCAGTGTCTTTGTCCATGCAGCAAGTGCTTCATCCATTGTAACTGTTACATCACCATAGATAAATGCTGCGCTGTCATTTACAGTACCGATTTTCTTAACCGGAATACCAAGTGTATTTATATTCTCCGGCTTCACTTCAAGGATGATTGAACCATAATCCTTGGAAACCAGTTCTCTCTTTGTAATACAGGTATCAATATCTACACCCAGCTTATTACCAAATGCCATCTTGCTGACAGCTTCGATCATACCGCCAAATCCTACAGCATAAGCAGATTCTACCTTATCTGCGAGGATTGCCTGATGTAACAGATCGTACATGGCAAGTACATTCTGATATACCGGGATATCATTTTCATCTTTTTCTATATCAAGCTTAACAAGCACATTGCCTGCTTTCTTAAGCTCTGGTGTTACTACGTTCATGTAGCTTGCAACATCAACTGCAAAGGAAACCAGTGTCGGAGGAACATCAATATCATTGAAGGTTCCTGACATACTGTCTTTACCACCGATAGATGGAAGTCCAAGTCCGACCTGAACATCATATGCACCAAGCAAGGCTGCAAATGGCTGACCCCATCTGTATGGATCTGTTCCGAGTCTCTTGAAATACTCCTGGAAAGTCAGACGGATCTTTGATACATCACCACCGGCTGCTGCGATCTTTGCTGCAGATGTAACAACTGCATATACGGAACCATGATATGGGCTCCAGCTTGACAGATATGGATCAAATCCATAACTCATCATTGTGATCGTATCGGTCTTACCCTTCATAACAGGAAGCTTTGCGATCATTGTCTGTGTCGGTGTAAGCTGATACTTTCCACCATATGGCATCGTTACTGTGCCTGCTCCGATCGAGCTGTCGAACATCTCAACAAGACCCTTCTGTGAACATACATTCAGATCTGATAATGTGTCGATCCATGCTTTCTTTACATCTTCCGGTTCTTTTACAGAATCGAAATAATTATCTGCCTTTGCAGGAATCTCTACCTTAACATCTGTTTCCTGATGTGCGCCGTTTGTATCGAGGAATGCACGGGAGATATTTACGATCTCTTTTCCTCTCCATGTCAGAACCAGTCTTGGTTCTTCTGTTACTTCTGCTACAACAACGGCTTCCAGATTCTCTTCATCCGCATACTTAAGCATCGTATCTACATCTTTTGGATCTACTACGATAGCCATACGCTCCTGAGATTCTGAAATAGCAAGCTCTGTTCCATCCAGACCTGCATATTTCTTTGGAACCTTGTCCAGATCTACAACTAGACCAGGTGCAAGTTCTCCGATTGCTACGGATACACCGCCGGCACCAAAGTCATTACATTTCTTTATGATAGAAGCAACTTCTTCTCTTCTGAACAGTCGCTGGATCTTTCTCTCTGTTGGAGGATTACCCTTCTGTACTTCTGCACCACAGGTCTCAAGAGACTGGCTGTTATGTGCCTTGGATGATCCGGTTGCTCCACCACAACCGTCACGACCGGTACGTCCGCCGAGAAGGATGATCTTATCTCCCGGATCAGAATTCAGACGTTTTACCGCACGTCTTGGAGCTGCACCCATAACTGCTCCGATCTCCATTCTCTTTGCTACATAATCCGGATGATATATTTCATTTACAAGTCCTGTTGCAAGACCGATCTGGTTACCATATGAGCTGTAACCTGCTGCTGCGGTCGTAACGATCTTTCTCTGTGGAAGCTTTCCAGGAAGAGTATCCTTTAAAGACTTTGTAGGATCTGCTGCTCCGGTTACTCGCATAGCCTGATATACATATCCTCTACCTGACAACGGATCACGGATCGCACCACCAAGACAGGTAGCAGCACCACCAAACGGTTCGATCTCAGTTGGGTGGTTATGTGTCTCGTTCTTGAAGAATACGAGCCATTCCTCTGTCTCACCGTCTACTTCTACAGGAACGATGATACTGCAGGCATTGATCTCATCGGATACTTCCATATCGTCTAATTTGCCCGCTGCCTTTAACTGCTTCATACCCATAAGGGCTATATCCATCAGACAGATGAACTTATCATCTCTGTCCTTGTACATTTCTTTCATCTCTGCCCGGTAAGCATCAAATGTCTTCTCAAGCATATCCTTATAATCACCATCATCAAATTCAACATTTGTAAGCTCTGTTGAGAATGTGGTATGACGGCAATGATCAGACCAGTATGTATCCAGCACACGGATCTCTGTCATAGATGGATCACGCTTCTCTTCACCCTTGAAATACTTCTGGATATGAAGGAAATCCTTAAATGTCATCGCAAGTCCGAGGGAATCATATAACTCCTTTAACTTGTCCTCTGCCATATCCTTAAAGCCATCAAAGACAATAACATCGGCCGGTTCTTCATACTCGGTAACAAGTGTCTCAGGGATCTCCATACCACAGGCTCTGGAATCTACCGGGTTGATACAGTATTCCATAACTGCTTTTAACTGCTCATCCGTTACATTACCGGATAAAATATATGTTGTGGCTGTCTTTATGATAGGATCTTCATCTTCATTTAAAAGCTTAACACATTGTTCTGCTGAATCTGCTCTCTGATCGAACTGTCCCGGAAGGAACTCAACAGAAAATACCTTATCTGTATCTGCCATTGGAAGATTATCTCCCTCGTAGATCATATCGATCGGTGGCTCTGAAAATACTGTAACCAGTGCTTTTTTGTATGTTTCTTCAGACAGATTCTCAATATCGTAACGAACCAGTACTCTTACATACTCAGCATCGATATTCAGATAGTTCTTGATCTCGTCATGAAGTTCCTTTGCCTTAACTGCATAGTCAGGCTTCTTTTCAACATAAACTCTCTTAACTGTGCTCATAAAAACCTCCATTTTTATCATATGTTTTTTCCCATATTGCGGGAATTCATATTATTACAAGCGTTTCACAACGCCTATGATACCACTTTTGAAATTCATTGAATAGCTTTTTTCAGCTTTTCTTTTTAAATTGTTGCTGTTTACCGAATAAACCTCAAAACAGCCATCTTTAATTGTGCAGTCTGCGGATAAGCTTGAATACCACTGAATTCTGATAGATCATCGGTGCATTCTGCGCATAGAAAATAATTCCATCTGTCGGTGCGTAAATATCGGCTGCGATCTCTCCGGTCATCGGATTTATAACATTTGCAATAACATTTCCCCGAACCACTTCATCTCCCGGACTTACAAACCGCTTTAAAAAACCACCGGATTTATCTGACTTTACAGACAGCAGTTCCTCCTCATCAAGAACAGTCGATATATAACCTGCATGACAGTTGTACCGGATGATTCCCATTCTGGTCAGGAATCGGAGTACCGCTGAAACCGCATGTGCTGCACTCTCACTGTCAATCTTCTCCGTCACACCGGAATACACAGAAAACGCCTCTGTTCCTCCGATCTGCCAGTTATAATTTAAAGTTGCCTTATCATATGCCCTCGGTTCTGCTGTCAGAACATAAGGAAGACCAAACAGATTGGCCAGACTGGTACTCTGCTTTCCCGTCTCCATCATTCTGACATGCGGGATAAATTCTCCATCCATATAAAAGCTTGCAAACTGTATTCCATACGCATAATCTTTTACATGATCCATAACCGCTGCCGCTATCCTGCTGGTCGCCTGTCCTTCCGGATTTCCCGGAAAAGCACGGTTCACATCAGAATTATCAGAGATCCAGTATTTCTTACCGACATTAAAGGAACTGTAATTTAAGGATGGAATCAGCAGTATCTGTTTTCCCGATACGATTGCTCCTCTTGTCTCAAGTTCGCTTAATTTTTTTGACAGCAGGGAGCAGATGTATAACTGCTGGAATTCATTTCCGCGCATAGCGCCCATGATACATGCCGCCTTTTCTCCTGTTCCGAAGCTGAAGCCTTTAATGGAATATTCTCCACGATAGGCGGTGTTCATCGTATATATGATCTCTTTACGCATTATTTGTCACACCTCCAAATATTCTGGCAACCAGCGAGCCTTCCTCGATCACCGGATAAGCGCGAAGTGAGAATACCACGCCTCTTCTTGGTGACAGGATCGTCTCTTCGACAGAACCGGTCAGTACATTTACGATCTGTCCGATCACATCTCCCTTTTCGACTACGCCTGAGTGCTTTACCTTTGGTATAAAGATACCACTGCTCTCTGCATTCACAAAAGAAACATCCGTATCTCGGGCAATCTTCGGCATATGTGTATTATATGCGCAGCCATCCCAGATCCCCATATATTCCATCAATGAAAATAATCCTTCAACGATCTGATCCGCATAGTCATAATCGATCATAAGTGCAACACCTGATTCTACGACCATACTCTTTACTCCGATCTCATTTAACGAGTATGCAAGGCTTCCTTCCATAACGGTAGAGGATGGATGCACCCATACAACATCCGTATTCATTCTGGCAGCATACGGAAGAATATCATCGGCAATATCCGAATTCACCCGTACCTGTGGTAATTCTTTCAAATATACGCTGCTGGAATGCAGATCGACGCAGATATCCGAACCTTTAATATCCTGCAGCACAAGTGCCGCCGTATACTCCCCGACCGTTCCTTCTGTAGAACCCGGAAACAATGTGTTCATATCAATATCAAACACGGGAACATCTCTCACCTGTGCTTCTAAGCCCATTGGATTAATAAACGGATATATGTCCACGATTCCTTTTAATTTATCAAAATCCTTTTTGATCCGTCGGATCACCTCATAGCAGATATACTGTCCTGCCACTTCATCTCCATGTACACCGGATACAATACTTAATCTTTTTTCTTTTCCTGTGGCAAAATCGGGAGCCAGACGATTTTTCTTTACCCGCATTACCTCATCGATCAGCATATCTGCTGACGCTACTGTTTCTATCATTTCTTCTTCCTTTACAGCAAAAAACAGAGCCCCCATGGCGCTCTGTTTTGTTTTTTATTTATTAGGATCCCTGTCTTATACAGGATTTCCATCTTTTATTTCAGCACCTTATCTATTATACACGTTTCTCTCGTTATACGTCAACAAACAAGGAACTTTTTATACACATCATGCCCTTTTTCGATATTCGATCCGGAGCTTATCTGCGATCAGTGCAATAAATTCTGAATTTGTTGGTTTACCTTTACCAGCATTCACCGTATATCCAAAAATATCATTGATCACATCGATCTGTCCTCTGCTCCATGCAACCTCGATCGCATGACGAATCGCACGTTCTACGCTGGATGATGTCGTTTTATATTTCTTTGCAATCGTCGGATATAAAAGCTTCGTTATGTAATTCAACATATTGACATCGTTTACTGCCATAATGATTCCTTCACGAATATATTGATAACCCTTTATATTAGCCGGAATCCCTATATCCCTGATAATATCCGTTACATCACTCTCAATATTATTCGCTGCACCAGACAGTCCCTCTCTATTCTGGATGCAGATCAGATCTTTTGAGATCTCAGTCTGAACCTCTTTTCTTCTGTTGTAAATCTGATGAATTCTTGCAATGAGCTGCTCAGAATTATATGGTTTCAATACATAAAAAGATGCCCCCAGTTCGAATGCGCACCGTATCAGTCTCTGCGAACCAACCGATGTTACAATGACAAATAATGTATCTGGGCATTCGCCTGATTCCCGGATCTGTTCCATTACCCCTAATCCATCCAGAACCGGAAGACAGATATCTAAAAGTACAACATCTGGCTGATATTTTTTTATTGATTCGATCGCACTCTCCCCATCACTTACCTTATCAAGAACCCTCATCCCTGTTCTTGTGTTCGCTGCTGTAAGCTGACGTGCTATTAATTCACAGTCGCTATCAGCAATAATAATACTGATTTCTTGATTGTTCATTATTCAATCCCCCTTAATCTTTTTTGTTTGAAAAATCGACTGTTTCTAAAGTATATTTGTGATTTCGACAAATGTCAAGAACTTACCAGGTTCACAGAACCCCCTCTGATAAGTGAATTTTTATCCATTTTTCGACATATTTCGTCGTCACCTGATGGAATGCACCATATTTCTAAGAAATACTTTGCAGGGAATACTCCGTTTTCTGAAGCATACTGCGATTATCCAGTCGAATTTTGTCTGCAATCAATGCAATAAATTCCGAATTTGTCGGTTTGCCCTTTCCCGCATGGATCGTATATCCAAATAATTCATTGATCGTATCCATACTGCCTCTACCCCAGGCAACCTCGATTGCATGACGGATCGCACGTTCCACTCTGGAGGCTGTCGTTCCATATTCCTCTGCAATCGATGGGTACAACTGCTTTGTAATTGAATTCAGGATGTCCATATCGTGAACTGCCATCAGGATCGCACTGCGAAGATACTGATATCCTTTTATATGTGCAGGGACGCCAATCTCATGTATGATATCAGTCACTACGGCTTCCAGCATGGTTCCATCCGAACCTGTTTCCACCAATTTCTGATAATTATCATTTCTTTTAGCCTTCATAACATCCTCAATAATCTCCCGGATCTTTCGTTCATCATATGGCACATCAAGAATTCGCAATACAAGGCGGTCTGCGATCTTATAGTAGATGAAGTCAAGATATTCTTTATGTGTTTTCGATCCGCACAGAAGAATCCTTGTATTCTTCAGATTCTTATAGTGCATGATTTCTTCTGTTATCTCCAGTATATCTTTGCCCGGCAAAACCTCATCCATGATCACAACATCCGGTTCCCGTTCCAGAATCTTCTTCACGGCTTCCTGTCCACTGTCACATATCCCCGAAACTTCATACCCCGGAATCGACTTCACGATAGATACAAGCTGTTCCACTTCTCTTTTGTCGCGCTTTACTATCATTATTTTTACATAATTCATAATGTCCCTCCTGCTCTTCTGCCTTGGACAACATTATATCTCTATGATACCTGCTTTGGAATATACTTCTCTCCGCAAGTTGCGACAGCTTTTCGCCTCTGTGGAACAATTTTGTACCATCTCGACATTTTCCAAGCAGAACTCCGTAGAATTATGTCTGATCTGTGTAATAAAAAAGAAGATGATGTTCCATCTTCCTTTTTTCTCTATGCCCGCCTAGGCTCCGTCCGGATTAAAAGAGTTCTTTATATATCTTGTAAACTCTGTCCCGGTCAAGTTCTACAAAGTTATTCGCCATCAGACGACCCTGATTCGTCATAACGGAATCGGTAAATTCGACAAGATCTTGCTCCGTTACCCCATATTCATGCAATGCTTTCTTTGGAATCAGAATATTTAAAAGATCCTCCAGAGATTCATAGACATTTTCGACATCGCAGCCAAGGATATCTGCAATAAATGCATTTAATTTTGCAATTTCTCCATCCTGTCTGATCTCCATATAATTCTTCATGACTCCGGTAAACATGGCATAGTTCGATTCTCCATGCGCAACATGATAGGTTGCTCCAAGCGGATAGCTTAAGGCATGTACTGCCGCACAGCCAGCATTGCCAAATGCGATTCCGGCGTAGTTTGAAGCTACAAGGAAACGGTCTAACAATGGAATTCTTGCCTCCGGTCCTTTCTCACGGATCTCCATATATCCATGAAGGATCATATCGATCGCCTTATAGCCAAACATACGTGTATATTCATTTCCTTTCGGAGACAAACTGGACTCTACAGCATGGACAAGTGCATCGATCGAACTGGTTGCAAAGAAGCGGAACGGAAGGCCCTTTAACAGCTCCGGTATCAGGACCGCAGAATCTCCATACATCTCATCGACTGCCAGTCCCTTTTTCGTTCCCCTGCTGTTTAATGCAAGAATCGCTATATTTGTTACCTCTGAACCGGTTCCACAGGTAGTTGGGACCAGTACCAGTTCTTTATCTTTTTCTATCGGAAGCTTGCCATCATACAGATCAAGAATCGGGGATACATACTTTAATGCAAACAGCTTTGAAATATCAATTACCGTTCCTCCACCGATTGCTATAATTCTTTTATGTTCACCCTTTATATCCTTATAAATTGCCTCCGCCATATCATCTGAAGGCTCACCTGCACCATATTTTTCCTGAAAGATAACATCACATTCCAGATCCATCTTTCCAAAAAACGGTTCATAGATATATTCATTTGTAATTACCAGATCACCTTTTTCGATATGGAATTCATCAGCAAATTCCTTACATGTGTCATACTTATAAATCGTTGGTTTGAGCATTAACTGTTTCATACGTATCCTCCATTCATTTTCTCTGATATTTCTGTACCAAAATTTTTGCTCACATTGTACCACTATAGAATGAAATTACAATTACCCAAAAAGAGCATCTTTTTTACTCTTCTGTATCATCAAATGCCTGAATATATCCAACGGTTTCATTGTTTCGATCCATCGAATAGGAAGGATCGATGACTGCCTGTATAAAATCTGCACCTCCGGATTCGATCGGTACCACCTTTAAGCCCAACTGCTTCTCTACCTGCGCAACTGTCATATCATCTAAAAATACCTGTTCTCCCATTCGCAGCATATTCGATGGAATGAGCAGCGCTTCTCCCAGATCATCTCCTGCTGCCTGCCGCTCTTTTAACTGGGTCGTCAGATCAATGCCTGTGATCAGTCCGGATACTGTGATTGTTTCTCCAAAAAAGTCATTCCGGATGCAATATACACGGATCGTAAGTCCTGGATATGCCTGCATCAGCCTTGCTGCAAAGTCTACAACCGTACTATATGTCAGTTTTCCGGTTGCCATACAGATCGTACGGCGGAATGTTTCTTTCTGTTCCTGATATTCCGGTGAAGCCAGCAGCTCCTGATAGGCTTCATCAAATTCCTCTAAAAACAAACGCATCATTCCAACGCCATTTTCAAGCTGGATATAACCATCATAGCGTTCTGCTTCCGGAAATTCCCGTCCGGCCGTTATATACCACTCATCACTTGCATGAATAAAATGAAGCGAATACCTTTCATAGAATTTTTTCTGATAACTCTCGATCAGATCGATAACCTGTCCCGCTTCTTCCTTTGTAAATAATTCTAATGGGTACAAACCTTTTCGGAATTTCGTAAGTCCGGCAGGAACAACGGATACACTCCGCATAAATGGCAGATACTTTCCAAGATCCCGGATACTCCGTTCCAACTCTGCCCCGTCATTTACACGCTTGCAGAGAACGATCTGCCCATTCATCTCTACATGCCCTTCAAAAAGACGATCCAGATATTTCAGCCGGTCACCTGCAAAACGATTATGCAACATCTTGCAGCGAAGCTCCGGATTGGTCGTCTGAACCGATATATTGATCGGCGCAAGCTGCATCTTGATGATACGATCCACATCCTCATCTGTCATATTTGTAAGCGTGATATAATTGCCCTGCAAAAAAGACAACCGGGAATCATCATCCTTAAAATAAAGTGTCTCTCTCATCCCCGGCGGCATCTGATCAATAAAACAGAACATGCATTTATTGGTACAGGAACGATAATCGCTCATAAGACCGTTTTCAAATTCCATCCCAAGATCATCATCATAATCCTTCTCGATCTCAAGCAGCCATTCTTCTCCATATGATTTACGGATCAACACCTCTATATATTCATCTTTGATCATATAACGATAATCAAATACATCTTTTATTTCTTTATCGTTGATTGCAAGCAGATAATCACCCGGTTCTATTTCCATCTCTTCTGCAATGGAGCCCGGATAGACTACCGTAATTAAATGTTCTATTTTCTTCACAGTTATTCCTCATCATTTTCTAATGTATCTTCCCCATTATACCATTGCAAAATAAAAAAGAAAGATGATAAATATGCAAAAACGATGCTTTTTTGAGAATTTTTGTATGCTTCTGTGGCGTATCCTTCTGTACATAAACAAAAGACAAAGGAGCGAACATCATGTTGCATATATTTGGAACTGTAATTAAGAAAAAGAAGGTCATAATTCTGGGGATCATCTATATACTGTTACTGATACTTGTAATCCTTGCAGGAAAGGCAAAAAAAATGAAACTTCAGGAACAGGTCTCCCAGTCAGACTCCAGTCCCATCACAACAGAACAGATTTCTGTCTCCGAAGATTCCACCGAGAAAACCAAAGCATCCTCCGGCAGCTATTCTTCCTTTGATACTGCATCCGTTTTACAAACGCTTGCCTCCGCAACAGAAGCAAAAAACAACGGGCTGCTGACACTGGTCAATATGTCTCATACCCTGCCAGCCGACTGGACCGTTGATCTGGTCGAACTGCGAAACGATCAGTCGATCGACCGCCGTGCTTATGACGGGCTTCAAAAAATGATGGACGATGCAAGAGCCGAAGGTCTTGACCCTCTGATCTGCTCTTCCTACCGTACAAATGAAACACAGGAACGGCTCTATACAAATAAAAAGAATTCTTATCTGGAGCAGGGTTACAGCGAAGATGATGCTACAGCCCTTGCTGCTACCTGGGTTGCCTATCCCGGTACCAGCGAACACCAGCTCGGCCTTACCGTTGATATCTGTTCCATTGGCAACCAGGAGCTGGATTCCTCCCAGGAAGATACCGCCACCCAGCAATGGCTGATGGCAAACTGTTATAAATACGGCTTCATCCTCCGTTATCCGGCAGATAAATCCGATATAACAGAAATCTCTTATGAACCCTGGCATTACCGCTATGTTGGTGTTGAAGCTGCTACAGAAATGTACCAGAAGCATCTTTGTTTAGAGGAATATCTGGAACAGCATACCAATTAAAAAAGCAGTTCAGTCTCCGGTGCTCTGTTCTTCACCATCCAGACTGGACTGCTTTTTATTTATATTCTTATTCTGCCGGAATAAATGGAAGGTCGATCGGTTGATCTGCTTTTGTGGATGGATCCGTTGTAGCTTCTGTCGTAGCCTCCGTTGTCTTCTCTTCCGTCGTTTTCTCTTCCGTTGTACGCTCTTCTGTCGTCTTTTCTTCGGTTGTCTTTTCCTCGGTCGTACGTTCTTCCGTCGTCTTTTCCTCAGTCGTCTTCTCTTCGGTTGTCTCCTCCTCGGTTGTCTTCTCTTCTGTCGTCTTTTCTTCCGTTGACGGCTCTTCGGTTACGATTGGCTTCTGTTCCTCGGTCGTTACAACCGGAAGTTCATCTTCGGTTCCCGCTGCCGTTGTTACCTCATACGTCGTAGAGGCTTCCGTAGAGTAAGATGTGTGTGAATCATAGGTATTATATTCCGATGTTACTTCTATTTCTTCTTCATTCTCGGAATCGTCATTAATATTTGTAGTTGGCAAAGGCTCTTCTGTAACAATATTTACTTTCTTCTCCTCAGTAGAACTCTCTTCCTGTTGCGTCTCCTGCTTTGCCTTTTCATATTTTGCTTTATTTGTCTGAAAGAACACACCAAAGAAGGTATATTCACATATGATAAGTACAGCAAACACTGCAACTATGATCTTCAGTATATTATCCTTCCTCCAGAACCGTTTCTTTGCAGGAACTTCATCCGTTTCCAGAACATCTGTCTGATCTGTCTCTTCCGGCTCGGTTTCATCTATATCTTCTGTCTCTGTGATCTCACTTACTTCATCTATATCTTCTGTTTCAAATATTTCTGAGTTATCCGTATGAATCTTTTTATCCATATGTACCTCCGACTATTATTATCCATTCTGGCACATTTTATACATGCCCTTTACCTGTTGGTTACAAACACGTCTTATAGTATAATACACCGCACAAAATCTGTAAAATCATTTTACGAAAAATTATAAATCTTTTACATTTTTGTTACATTTACAGTGTCAGGTCCGGAGCGAATCAAAGGTATTATACACATTCAGGATTCCATAGCCCCACTCCGGATTCGGATATTTCCTTGCAAACAGATATCCCTCTGTATCATTCATGACATATGAAAACGGACTTCCTGCCGTTCCCGGACGAACTGCTCCCCGAATAAAATAATTACGGATCTGATTTCCATTTACAAACCGTGCCAGATCCCGGTCTCTTGCCCATTGCAGGATTAATGCCGCACACCCGGCACAATGCGCTGCTGCAACAGAAGTACCCGTTTTCCTGACAAATGTTCCTGCTCTGCCCGGACCATATACATCAACACCCGGAGCAACAAAATCCGGCTTGATATCATCTGCCGCCGTATATCCCCTGCTTCCATCCAGAAACAGTGTATCCGAATAATGATCATATGCCCCCACTCCCATCGGAACTACTCCTGTAGCCGGATTCACAAGCGTTGTTTCAGGCGTTGGCCTTATAAACCGGGTATCCGGGGAAAGAAATGCCGTGATCGGCAGCCATGCATGAAAGGTCTTCTCGGTATCACCGCTTCCATATACCCGGATCCGCCACAGACCATTTGGCGGATCAAAAAAGCGCATCATGATCAGTTCTTCTCCCGACTGATCCTCTACAAGAAAATAATCGATATATATGATCCCACCACCAAAAACCGGACGTATGACTTCACTTTTATCAAAGCGGGGAGCAATCTGACTTACAAACTCCCCACCCGGAATCTCAAATGCCACAGAATATGTATTGGGAACCGTTCCCCAGATCTCAAGTGTAAAGCTGTTATTTCCCGTAACATTAATCTCCATTTCCGTATAAGCGCTTCCCCCTTCGATCCTGCCTCTGAAATGATGCCCCGCAATTCCCTCATTTCCTGCCGGAACGGACACAGCAACTCCGGTCATGATACCAACATTTGAAAGCAGTGCTTCTAATGCAGAAGAACCAGTATGGCTCCCACTGTTCGAACCAACTCCAATCAGGATTGATATATTTTTCCGAAGTCTGCTTGCCTGTCTCCGCAGAAATGCTACCCCCATCATAATATCATTTTCCTGATATGCTTCTACGTCCTCCGGCACACCATATAATCCTCGCAGATTATTCTTTGCCTGCTTTAATTTTACAATCACATATTCTGCTTCCGGCGCCACTCCTGTGAAATCAGCTGTCCGTTTTCCTGCTGCAATCCCTGCAAGAAAGGTTCCATGTCCATTTGCATCTGTCAGGATATCCGCTTCATTTCGTATGGCTTCATTAATATCCTCCTGCTGATATACCGTTCCATATCCGGGATTTTCTTCCTGATCTGACGGTCCCGGCACGGACTGATCCCATGCTACAAGAATTCTTGTATTTCCGGCAACATCCAGAAACAGATCATTCCGAATATCAATCCCGGTATCGATAATTCCGATCAGAATTCCCTTTCCGGTAAGTCCAAGGATCGATTCCTGCTGTATATTCACAGCTCCGACTGCTTCTACACTACTGGTATCCATCAGCCCATACAATTTGGGGAAAAGTGTATATTCCAGTCTGGAAAAGATCTGCATATAATTCTCCGGCTTCTCCCTGTATAAAACAGCAAACCGCTCATCAATAAAGAGCAGGCAGCCGCTTTCTTTGTAAATATCCAAAACAGTTTCCCGCTCTTCGTTGTATTCAATCAGATAGTCTGCATAATCTTCCCTGTACGCTACATTTTCACATTCCATTTCGATTCCCATCGTATGCTTTTCGTATACAGTCTATTCCGTCTGATTTCTTTCTATACCTTTTTTTGCACCTGTTATATGATCGGCCCCTGCAGCTTCTTATCCACTTGTTCCTTCAGTATATCAAACTGACATGGACCTGTTTCCAGAATAATCGTGTTAAATGTTTTCAGGTCAAAGTCATCTCCCATTTTCTCTTCTGCATAATCCCGCAGTTCTTTCATTTCATAATATCCGGTCGAATAACTCTGATATACTGCCGGATCTCCGACCATTGTCGTGTACAGCTCCTGTGCAGCACTGCCATCCATTCCATTCTTTGTCAGATAATCGGCTGTATCCTGCAACGTCCATCCCTCATAATTGATTCCCAGATCCACTCTTCCCATCATAAGATAACTCATCTCATCATTCAACTGATAAAGGGCTGCAATGGTGTCTCCATATTCCGGTTCCTCATACTCATAGTAATATAAAGAATCATAACATGCATACATCGCCCATCCTTCTTTATATCCTAAGAAGTTCATCAAAGTCCGGACCGGCTCCGGATCCGTTGACATATAATAAGCATTTTGAAGCATATGACCCGGATATCCCTCATGTGCCAGTGTCGTCCACATGCCATCCGTATGCAGACCATTCACCCGGATCAGATTATTATCCGGATCATCGATTGCCGGCGCCATATAATAAGCCAGTACATCATCCATGATCGTTTCGAGGTTCTTATCCAGCGCCTCTGCCTTATAGTTTATCGTTCCTGCATCCGGATAATGCTCTGATGCCGTTTCCATCATTTTATCGACCATTTCCGAAGCTGTCATCTGATCGGTTTCCGCAAATATTGAATCATAATTGGCAGCAAAATATTCATATGCCGCCTGATTTCCCAAATAATACTGATATAACGATACCATGAGTTTTTGAAGCTCTGTATCCAGCATATCGATTACCTCTTCCGGCGACTTGGCTGTTCCTGCAAAATTTTTCAGCAGATATTCATAATATTCCTTGCCACCATCATAGTTGCAGATACCACCATCATTGGTTCCGGTTCCCTTCAGACCGGAAAGCACCGCTGCAACATTCTCAAATGCCGGAAGCAGGGAATTCACAACTGCCTGCTTATTAGCCTCCTTGTATTCTGCCTTTTCCTCATCCGTCAGAAAATCAAGTGCGTCAATATTATCATTAAATGTTGTTACCATAAAATGATTTTCTTTATCTGCAACAAAATCCTTGCACTGACTGATGACTTTATCGCAGACTGCATCACTCATAAAATAACCTTTTTCTGACTTTTCCTGTTCAAAATCCAGATACTCTGCAAAATAATCCGGAATCTGACCAAGCAGTTCAATATAACGTTCCACATCTCCCTTATCATCAAATCGGTAATCTGTGAAATTCGTTGCAATATTGGCCTGAAGTCCACGCATCGGGGAAAACGGCTCATACAGATATACATTATCAAAAATTCCCGCAGACACTTCAAAATACTCATCCAGCACATCATAGGTCAGCTTCTGATCCTCTGTCAGGCAGGAACGGTCAATAGCATCCAGCTTCTTTACCCAGCCTTCAAACTCTTCCTTATCCTGTCCGATCTCCTCTGCTGTCATTCCCGGGTCTCCCAGTGTGACCTCCGGTTCTTCCAGACCGTAATCCGCACCATCCTTAATCGTATAATTATACGTCAACGTGTCGTCCGTAACAACATCCTTAAAATAATCATCCAGATACTGTTCAAATTCCTGCTGCTCCTTCAGCGCATCCTCGGAGAAAGACTCCTGCGCCCTCTCTGTATTTTCAGTTGTATCGTTTTTGTCATTCAAATGTCTGCGCTCTCCCTGTGTCTCCCCACAGGCAGATAATCCAACCGCAAGAGAAATGCAGATAGCCGCAGCCATTACATTTTTACAGGTTCGTAATAATCTCTTTTTTAACATACCCTGCTCCTTTTCGCTTTTTTTCATAGTATCACAGGATTCCCAGACCATCAAGGACTACCTTGATACAAGACTGCGGTATCATCGGAAGATTCCCAGACCGCCTTCCTGCAATACATCTGTATTTTCCTTTTATTTTACCCAGAGATAACCATTTACATACTGATGCCGACGCAATACAATAATTCAAAAGCTCCGGTATTTTTCCGTCTTCGCTCTGCCATATGATTTCACGATCTGGAAATTATGATCCATATAATAAAGGCTTAAAGACCGTATATTTTCTGTATACAATCTTTAAGCCTTATTAATTACAATATTTTCTCTTATAGTATCAATTATTATGATTGTTTTGTCGCACAGGCCTCGATCTGCATCGGTTCTACACCACGAAGCTCGATGATCGGATTGCCCTTGCCATTTACATAATCTCCGGTTATGATCACCCTGCCAATGCTATCATCTCTTGGGATCTGATACATGATATCCAGCATGAATTCCTCAATGATCGCCCGAAGCGCTCTTGCTCCTGTATTCTTTTCAAGTGCTTTTTCTGCGATCGCTTCATATGCAGAATCGTCAAACTGAAGATCTACCTCATCCAGTGCCAGCAGCTTCTTATACTGTTTCAGGATTGCATTCTTCGGTTCCTTTAAGATCTTGATATACATATCCTTATCTAACGCATCCAATGTGAATAAGACAGGCAGTCTTCCAAGAAATTCCGGTATCATACCGAATTCCCTGAGATCCTCGTTGGTCACCTTCTTTAAAATGTTCGGATCTTTGTCGTATTTGTCCTTCAGATCTGCACGGAAACCGATCGAGGACTGTTTATTCAATCTTGCTTTAATGATATCTTCGATTGCCGGGAATGCCCCGCCACAAATAAATAAAATATTCTTTGTATTGACCGTTGTCATAGGAACCATTGCATTCTTGCTTCCGGAACCAACCGGAACCTCAACATCTGCGCCCTCCAACAACTTTAACAAGCCCTGCTGAACGGATTCTCCACTCACATCACGGCTGTTGCTGTTCTGCTTCTTTGCGATCTTATCGATCTCATCGATAAATACAATTCCCTTTTCTGCTTTTTCGACATCATTATCAGCGGCTGCCAACAGCTTTGACAATACGCTTTCTACGTCATCACCGATATAACCGGCTTCCGTCAGTGTGGTCGCATCTGTGATCGCAAGCGGTACATTCAACAGCTTTGCGATCGTTTTTACAATATAAGTCTTACCACAGCCTGTCGGCCCTACCATCAGCATATTGGATTTCTCGATCTCGATATCATCCATAGAGTCTGTCAGCACACGCTTATAATGATTGTATACTGCAACAGACATTACCTTCTTGGCATATTCCTGACCAATCACATATTCATCTAACATTGCTTTGATCTTATGCGGTGCAGGGATCGTTGCAAGTGTCATTTCCTGCTCTTTTTTCTTCGGCTTTGCCGCTTTCTTCTTCACCTTCTGTTTATCCGGTATATCATTCATTCCCATCAGTCTGCTCATGTCAATATTTCCCATATTGGAAAGATTGGAGAGATCCAGAAACTGCATTCCGCCAAATCCGCCCTGATTCAGATTATCAAAAGTCTTCTGCATACAGTCTGCACAGATATGTATATTGCCCGGCATATCGATCAGCTTTCCGGCAACACTTTCCGGTCTTCTGCAGAGATAACAATATTTCTCGTATTCATCCTCACGCTTGTCTTCTGTTTTATGATCATCAGCCACCGTCTGACTGGTCAGTTCTTTATTTTCATCATCATTTCTATAATCAGACATTTTCATCCTCCATACTTTTGTTTCCTGTCTAAAACAGCTATCTATATTAAATGATATAACTCTGCTACATGATACCACAGATTCCACCCATATGAAAACAGTATTATTTCTGGTAAAACGGTTAAATTTTTCTAAATAATTTTCTTATTACCACCCTCGATTAATTAAATTAAGTACAGCTACTCTCATTTCTCCCTGTTTTCCTGTTTTTTCTTCAGATAATATACAAAATCTCCCATTCTGTTCCACTTGTAGAAATGAAACCGAGAATATGGTATCATATTTTTAGTTGTATATGTGAATGGAGGGTTATACATGAAGAAATTATCAATTATTGTCCGTTCTGAAAAACTGGATGATGTAAAAGCCATTCTGGACGAATGCGGATCCACCGGTGCTACTGTATCAAATATTATGGGATATGGTAATCAGAAGGGTTATAAAACAACATACCGTGGAAGTGAATATGTGGTCAACCTGATTCCGAAGATCAAGATTGAAACCATCGTCAAGGATGATGTTGCCGATAACATCATCTTTAAGGTATGTGAAAAGATATCAACCGGAAAAGTCGGCGACGGCAAGATCTTCGTCTATGATGTTGCCGATGTCATCCGTATCCGTACCGGCGAACACGGTGACACCGCCTTATAACATCTACCTGTCATACAAATAAATCCGCTGTGCTATACCACACCTGTTATTACGCAAAACACTTTCGTTCTAGTCCTCGAGCAGCGGTACATAAAGCTGCAAAAGACGCAGCTTAAGTACCGGCCTCGGACAAGGTTTGCTTCATAACAGTGTAATATAGCACAGCGGATTTATTTGTATAACAGCTACGTAAGAATCAAATGCAAGTGTTCTGCGAAATAAAGTTATAGCTACCACAAGCACAGGCTTTTATAGCGGCTGTTATATTCCGCGGGCTTTGCGTACACAGGCTTTCATTGCTTCGATCACGGAGGAACGGAAGCCTTTTTCTTCTAAAACGCGAACAGCTTCTATCGTTGTTCCGCCAGGTGAGCAGACCTGATCCTTTAATTCACCCGGATGTTTTCCCGTTTCAAGTACCATCTTTGCACTTCCAAGCACGGACTGTGCTGCAAATTTATATGCCTGTGCTCTTGGCATACCATCTACCACTGCTCCATCTGCCATAGCTTCGATCAATATATAAATATATGCCGGAGAACTTCCGCTGACCGATACACATACATCCATCAGATTTTCCGGTATTGTCTCTACTTCACCAAAGCTTCCAAGAATCTGAAGAACTGTTGCATAATCTTCATCGGTAACATATTCATTCCGACATGCTCCTGTCATACCCTCACCAACCAGTGCCGGTGTATTTGGCATTGTCCGGACAAGCCTCACAGATCCTCCAAACTGTTCCTGTAACCAGTCTAATGTTTTTCCCGGTGCTATACTGATCACAATCTGCTCTTTACGGACTACGTCCTTTATCTGAGCGATCACCTCCGGATAATACTGTGGTTTTACCGCCAGAACCAGAATATCACTGTTTTCTGTTACCTCCAGATTATCGGTTGATACCTTTACTCCAAGCTCTTTCTGAACTCTGTCAAGTGTCGCTTTCGTCTTTGCAGATGCTATGATATTCTCTGCATCTATGATCTGCTTTCTGATAATTCCCTTTATGATCGATGTTGCCATATTGCCACAGCCAATAAAACCAATCTTCATATTTCACTTCTTCCTTTCTAATTATACAGAAAAAGCAGCATCCTTATGTTAAGAACGCTGCCCTTCCAACTATTTATAGATTAAAGACTGTAAGAACCTGATTCTCCATCAGCTGTATAGTATACCATACCTGTTTCTGGCTGGTAATATACGTTCAATTCCTTAACTGCCTTATTGCCAAGTGCTTCTTTTGCTTTTGCTACAATGTCAGAAACATTGATCTGTCCATTGTTATATTCAACAAAAACTGTCTCTGTTGTCTTAGCTACTGCTGGCTTCTTTGCTGCCGGCTTTTTAGCTGCTGGCTTCTTTGCTTCAGCCTTAACTTCTGTCTTTGCTGGTTCAGTTTTAGCTGCTACAGTCTTAGCTGCTGGCTTTTTCTCTTCTTTTACTTCTGCCTTTACTGCTGCTTTTACTTCTTTAGCAGCTTCAGCTTTCTTTACAGCTTCAGCTTTAGCAACAACGCTTTCTACTGTTGCCTTTTTTGCAACAACCTTTTTTGCATCTTCAGTCTTCTTAGTAGCCATGATTAACACCCTCCGTTTTAAAACTAATTTCTATCACTTTACTTATGTAACAATTCATGTATGTATTCTTTATTCAAGCTAGGATTGATATTACTCCATTTTCCTTTTTTTTTCAATACAAGTACTGTTTTTTCTCCGTTTTGTACCACAGAGTGTTTTTTTTTATGAAAATCAAAGTCATTTTAGACAAACAAAACTACCAAATTTTATGAAATTTGGTAGTTTATATGGTTGTTTTGTATAATTTGTATAATTAATTCGTAAGAATTTTGACAATTTCGTCCATTTTCATGCCGTGTGATCCCTTGATCAAAACAACATCCTCCGGTCTCATAATAGCCATCAGATAAAGTGCCACTTCTTCATTATCCATAAATGAAAATGTTTTTGCATACTTTGTGTCGCAGACATCCAGTGCCTTTTTAATCTCCAAAGCTTCCTTTCCGACTACCACAACCTCATCGATCTTCTTGTCCCGCAGGTATTCTCCGATCTGATAGTGATAGCTGGCACTGTCAGCTCCCAGCTCAAACATATCTCCCAGTACTGCGATCTTTTTTCCCTCGCAGTCCATATCACAAAGCACATCAATGCTTGCCTTCATGGAATCCGGGCTTGCATTATAGGTATCATCGAGGATCGTGTATCGATTCTCCATATGGATAAGTCTCTGTCTCTGTCCTTCAAAATGTTCAAAGGCTTTTGCTGAAATTGTTATCGGAATTCCCATCTGATATGCAACTGCAATACCTGCCAGTGCATTTCTCACGTTATGTTTTCCGAGGATATCCATGGTAACATGAACGGTCTCACCATTATGAGTACAATCAAATTCCATGCCCTGCTCTCCACATTTTACATTGGATCCCTGAAAATCACAAATTTCATCTATACCAAAAGTAAGTGTCCGACATGGCATATCCGCTTTTATCTCACGCAGTAATGGATCATCTCCATTTAACAGCAACAGGCCGTCCTTATTCATATGATTGATAATAGACAGCTTCTCTTTTCTGATATTCTCCTGGGTTTTCATAAATTCAATATGTGCAACACCGATAATCGTCACCACACAGATCGATGGCTTTACAATCTCAGACAATATCTCCATCTGACCAGGTTCACTGATCCCCATCTCGATCACCGCTGCATCATATCCATCTGTCATTCTGGAAAGTGTCATCGGTACACCAATCTGTGAATTTTCATTTCCATTTGTCTGAAAACAGCGTTTTGCTGTGCTGACAGCCGCTGCGATCATCTCTCTGGTCGTTGTCTTTCCTACACTTCCTGTCACTCCGATATACGGAATATCATACCGGTCACGGATATCCATTCCAATTGCCTGAAGTGCTTTCATCGTGTCATCAACACGGATAAACGGCTTCTCTGAAATAACAACATTATCATGCTCCGATGTCAGAGTTGCAGACGCTTTCTCCATAGCGGATTCAATAAAACGATGTCCATCAACTTTATTACCCAACAGAGGAATAAACAAATCTCCCGGCTGTGCTTTTCTGGAATCAATACACAGGCCTGTGATCGGTGTATCTTCATCGCCGCAAAGCAGGAAACCTCCTGTTGCTTTCACAATATCTTTTACTGTAATATTTTCCATTTTTCCCCTATCTGCCTTTCCAGAACAGTTTCATAATTTTATATAAAAGCATGCACTGCATGCAGGCTGTAAAAAATGCCTGCGTCCATTCTATCACATGTATATGCGAATTTCCAGTATTCTTGTATTTATATTCCCGTTTTCAGGAAAGATTAAGATTCGACCAGAACTGTTCTATGCTCTGCGAAATCTGATCAAAATTTCCAAAGACCGCATCCTGCCACTCCACCGGAAATAACGAATTATATTCCCCGGTTCCAAATCGTTCATCTAGCAACAGGATCACTCCGGCATCCGCTTCTGTCCGGATCACGCGTCCGGCTGACTGAAATACTTTATTAATGCCCGGATACAGGTATGCATATTTAAAACCATCAACCGATGAGCCAGCATATGCCTCCATACTCTTTCTGGCATTAAAATAGTCCATCATGATCTTTCTCTCATTGCACACCTGCGGAAGTCCCGGACCTACTACAACCGATCCGATCAGCCGTTCTCCGGTCAGATCAATCCCCTCAGAGAAGATCCCGCCCATGATACAAAAGGCAACCACATTTCTTTTCGCTGAAAAATGATCCAAAAATGCTTCCCGGTCTGCCTCCTTCATGTTCTGTTCCTGACAGAGCAGCTCCATGCCAGAACAATCACCCTCTATCATTTGCTCATAGACCTCCTGAAGCATTTTATAGGATGGCAGAAACACCATATAATTTCCGGAATGTGCGTTAAACAACTGCCTGATATATTCAGCCACGCGCTTATACTCCTTTACAGACCGTCTGGTATATTTCGTAGATACATCCACACCAACCATGATCTGTCGTTTCTCCGGATCAAACGGAGAAGGAATATAGATAGCCTGATCGGTCACCGTATCGGACAGCATCTCCATATAATATTTTACCGGCAGGATCGTTGCCGAAAAGAAAACAGTCGATACACCCTTATCCAGACAAAGCTTCAGATTATTCGCCGGATGGACGCAATATAACCGAACCATAAATCTGCCATCCGACTTAAGCTCATCATAGATCACATAGCTGTCATCGATCAGATCCGCAATATTTAAAAATGTCGTAAGTGCAAAATAAAACTCCAGTATCTCCTTACGTTCCGGGATCTGTTTGTAATCTTCTAAAAAAGCCTCCATCGTCGTATGAAGATGCAGCAGCTTCAGATATAGAACCCCGATATCATTTAAGATCTGATATCCATGCTCCGGACATTTTTTCTTCAATTCCAGAAGCTCCCGGTTGCAGGATTCCAGACTCCGTGCCATTTTTTTGCTGTACGGCATTACCAGCCTCTTTACAGCAAGGAAATCTTCTTTATACAGCGTGGCACTGTACATGGACGATGCCCGGTCCACCAGATTGTGTGCTTCATCTACCAGAAATACATACCGTCCTGTATCATATGCTGTCTGTGAAAAGAACCGCTTCAGATTCACTCTCGGATCAAACACATAGTTATAATCTCCAATAATAGCATCTGCAAACAGGCTTGCATCCAGTCCCAGCTCAAAAGGACAGACCTGATACCTTTCCGCATAAGCCCGGATGATCTCCCGATCCATTTTTTCCTCCTGAGTGATCAATTCAAATAATGCATCATTAACCCGGTCAAAATGTCCTTTCGCATAAGGGCAGTGCTCTGCATCACATTCCATCGTCTCATTCAGACATATCTTCTCTTTGGCAGTCAACATAACGGAAGAAAACTTTACTCCACGTTCCCGTAGCAATGTAAGTGCCTGATCCGGCACGGTTCCGGCGATCGTCTTTGCGGTCAGATAAAAGATTTTCGATACCAGCCCGGTTGCAAATGCCTTAACGGAAGGAAACATCGCTGCCATCGTTTTCCCGATTCCGGTTGGAGCCTGCACAAACAATCTGCGCTCCCCTTCGATCGCCTTATACACACAGGCAGCCATCTGCTTTTGTCCTTTCCGATATTCATATGGAAATTCCAGTTCTGTAATTGACGCATCTCTGCTTCTTGCATGTGATACAGCATGATCAACCCATTTCATCATCTCATCCACTGTATCATGAAACCATTTCTCAAGAAATGAACAAGAAAACACATAAAAAAATTGTTTTACTTCTTCACTTTCCAGATTCACATATGTGATCTGTACATTGATCCGATCCAAAGACTGCTCTTTTGCATAAATATAGGCATAGCACATTGCCTGTGCTACATGAACTGTTTCCGGCACTTCGATATCAGCAAGTTTTCTGTATACACCTTTGATCTCGTCGATCGTAACATCCGCAGGCTCATTCATTTCCTGCATCTGACCGATCGTTCCGGCAGAATTTTGTTCCATGAAGTCTTCACCGACTTCCAGATCCAGACTCTCCGTTTTTTTGAGCAGCAGCCGGTTCCAATATCTATCCTCTACCCGAATCACCTGTCGCTCAATTTCCTTCTTCTTCCTGCTTCGGTTCTTTTCACCTCTCAGATCTATGATCCCATCTGCTCTGCCCTCTACCGTAACATCCAGATCATGAATCCCTTTCTTCATCGTGATCTTTAAAGGAACTTCTGCATCATAATAAGACCCTGCCATTTTCTGAAGCTTCCGATGCATCTTACTTCCTGCATTCATCGCTTCCTTTGACAGAGTCCCATTACTGCTGCTTGTAATATCGCCGCATCTGTATATAAATTCTACCATATGCCTGACCGAAACTTTAAATTCCATAATTCTTATTTGTAAACAATAGCTGCTGCCAGCTTCTCTGATGTATCCTGATCTGTCAGGATCTCAACCAGCTTCAAACCAAAATCAATAGCTGTTCCCATACCTCGGCTTGTAATCACCTTACCGTCTGTTACTACACTGTCATATAATACTTCCGCACAATGAAGTCCCGCCTCCATTCCCGGATAGCAGGTAGCCTTCTTATCCTTTAAGATACCAAATGCTCCAAAAGCAGTAGGTGCTGCACAGATTGCTGCAACATATCTTCCTGCTTCATACTGTCCGCATACAAGATTCTTTACCTTCTCATTTGCGATCAGATTCGTCACACCGGGCATACCACCCGGAAGTACGATCATATCTGCATCATCTGCAAGTTCACTGATTTTCTCATCCATCTTTACTGTGATTCCATGTGAACCTGTAACCGTATCCTGATCGTCTGCTGCCACCATAAGGCAGTCAACCTTTGCACGTCTTAACAGATCTACAACGGTCAATGCTTCTACTTCTTCATATCCTGTTTCAAATAACATTCTGACTTTCATGCTTCTGCCTCCATTCTTAATGTCCGAAAACTCTTGCCATAAATGCAAGTCTCTGTTCTTCATTCATACTGCTTAATGCGCTGTTATGATACGCTCCATCCATAGATACATCTCTGGTAAACCAAGCCGGTGCTGCGAAATTATCTGCATCTTCCTTTGTCTCAAATTCGACTTCTGCATAGATCAGCCCCTGATACAGCCCCTCAAAGACATCCAGTTCAATCTTAAGTCCTGCATCCTTTTCCTTATCGCCGGTTGTTCCCTCTGTATCCGTAAGCGGGATGATATACCGACGTTTCGTCACCAGATTTCCATCAACCTTACCAAGCAACCGTTTATAATCCGTCTCATTCATCGGAAGCTCGAATTCCTGTCGTTCCAGTAATCCGCTTGACTTTACTGTAAGAATATATTGTTCATCTGCCTTTCGGATACGGATGACGGGGCTGGTCGAGATATACCCCTGCTCCAGTTCCTTATATGGATACGCTTCCAGTGAAAACGGTATCTCTTTTATCAGATATTTTCTTTCGATCTCCATAAAAGCCTCCTTTTATATCGCCCTTTATAACCAATCCTCCGGTGGTGCTGTTGTTCCCACATGACTTGCGATACCTCTGTTTATCATGGAAAATGCCAGGATCAGAGTGATCACAAACATGATCGATGATGGAATCAGGAAGTCCAGACAGGTATTCACGGATGTCAGCAGCATCGGTAAAGTCAGTCCGTAAAGACATACCCGGAATACATTTCCATAGGACAGCCCTGTATGAAGACCTTTCGCAAGTGTCCGTGCAACGATCGAAAATACAAGTGCAAGGAAGATCATCTTTATTACACTTCCGAACATAATTGCAATGTACATAATGACAATAGCCACATAGAACGCCGGCACTGCGGATGCAAGCTGATCATTGTTAAACCCATCATAGAATAATTTGTCGAGATCCATCGTTGAATATTCATACGTCTGTCCGCCGTTTATCATTCCCATGACTACATTCTCTTTGCCAAATGCAATATACACGCCATTTGTCTTGATATCATCAAGTGTAATTCTGTCATAATCCGTATTCATATATATCGTTGCATTTCCAATATCCAGTGACATCTCTGATTCTGCCGTAAGCTTACCATCCTCGATCACAAACTGCGGAACCTTATTCGTGATCAGGTTATTTAACCCTCCCACATGCATGATAAAGGTAATGACACCGATTCCAAACTCGATAAAGGTCAGGATAAAAGCGATCAATATCATAAATCCTACCGTCTTGCTCGCTTTTAACTTCGTCAGATGCTTATAATTTTTCGGGCTGGATACTGCGATAGCTAACTGATCGACCATCGTTACTTTTGAATATTCTTCGTCCATTAGATAATCTCCATTTTTTTCATAGCTTTATAGATTCCGTCTTCTCTGACATCATCCGTTACAAGACGGACTTTCTTTCTCAGATACTCCGGACCTTTTTTCATTATAATACTATTTGGCACATATGCCAACATAGGTTCATCATTACTTCCGTCTCCAAATGCATAGGCATTTTCTAATGGCAGGTCAAAATAATCAAGCAGATACCGGATACCGGTTGCCTTCGTATATCCCTTTGGCACAACCTCACAAAAATTTCCCTCTCTCTGGATATACATATAATCTTTTTTCAGATATTTCTTAAATGCTTCCAGATACGGAGTATCTGCATCATACCATGCACAAAACTTATCAAAGATCTGATCGTTTGCCGGATCATCATTCTCCATATAGGTGCTGGTCGCTTTAAAATAACTGATTAGTTCTTTTAAATGCTCATTATCGGAAAAAGCAGCGCTGGTAAATACCTTGTCCGCATGTTCGTATACGGCATCCATTTTATATTCCCGACATTTCCGAATCACACCTGCACAGACCTCATATGGTGTATCATGATGAAACAATGTCTCTCCATTATAAACAATATGCGTTCCGCAGCCGCAGACAAAGCCATCAAAGCCTGCGCTTCTGATCTCTTCTGTCACATTGCAGAATACTCTTCCCGTATTGATAAATGCCAGGTGTCCGTTCTCTCTTGCCTTTTGTATTGCCTCTTTTGCACTGTCCGGAAAATACCGTTTTCCATCATCCGTGATCAGAGTTCCGTCGATATCAAAAAAGAGAATCTTTCTTGTCTTATTCATGTCTATTTCCTCCGTTTATTATCGCATAAGAACAAAAACGCTCCACGCAGTATGAATACATTCAGGGTTCTATGACCTTTGCATCATAAAACCCTGAACCTTCGTTTATGCTATGCAATTTTTATAACTGCTTCATCAGGTCAATCATCTCAAGTGCGCCCATTGCACAATCATAACCCTTGTTACCTGCCTTTGTTCCGGCACGTTCGATTGCCTGCTCAATATTCTCTGTTGTTACAACACCGAACATAACAGGAATACCGGATTCAAGTGAAACAGATGCGATTCCCTTGGACACTTCATTACATACATAATCATAATGACTGGTTGCTCCACGGATAACTGCTCCAAGGCAGATCACTGCATCATATTTTCCTGACATCGCCATCTTCTTGGCTACAACCGGAATCTCAAATGCTCCCGGGACCCATGCAACAGATATGTCATCCGGATTTACGCTGTGACGTAATAATGCATCCTCTGCACCGCTTACCAGTTTTGATACGATAAATTCATTAAATCTTGCTGCTACAATACCGATCTTGGCACCATTTGCTACGATCATTCCTTCAATCTTCTTCATTTTATTATCCTCCTGTTATTGATTCAATCTCAATATTTACAATTGCTTATTCTCTGTTACCACTAAATCATTATGCATATAATTCCCAGTCCATATGGCTTTACAGATCAAGTATATGACCCATCTTTTCTTTCTTTGTCTTCAGATAAAATGCATCAAATTTGCCCGGCTGCATCTGGATCGGTACTCGTTCCACAATCTCAAGATTGTATCCTGACAAACCATATACCTTTAATGGATTGTTCGTAAGCAGTCTCATCTTTCTGACACCAAGGTCTACTAAGATCTGTGTTCCAATCGTGTAATCTCTTGCATCCTCAGGGAAGCCAAGCTTCAGATTTGCCTCTACGGTATCTAAACCCTGATCCTGTAACTGATATGCTTTGATCTTATTGATCAGACCAATCCCACGTCCTTCCTGTCTCATGTACAGAAGCACGCCTCTGCCTTCCTTTGCGATCATCTTCATCGCTGCATCATACTGCTGGCCACAGTCACAACGGGCTGAACCAAGTGCATCTCCGGTCAGACATTCGGAATGAACTCTGCATAATACCGGCTCGCCATCCGTGATATCACCCTTTACCAGTGCCACATGATGCTCGCCATTTAATTTATTGATATATCCATAGATCGTGAACTCCCCATATCTGGTTGGCATCTTTGCCTTTGCTACACATTCTACAAATACTTCATGTTCCTTACGATACTGAACTAACTTTTCGATCGTGGAGATCTTCAGGTTGTGCTCCTCAGCAAATGCAAGCAGATCATCTTTTCTTGCCATTGTACCATCATCCTTCATGATCTCACAGCACAGACCACATGGCTTCAAGCCTGCAAGTCTGCACAGATCAACCGTTGCCTCTGTATGTCCGCCTCGTTCAATCACTCCGCCCGGAACAGCGCGTAGTGGGAACATATGACCCGGTCTGCGGAAATCCTCCGGCTTTGCAGCTTCTTCTACGAACTTTCTGGCTGTAATGCCACGCTCATACGCTGAGATTCCGGTTGTAGTACTTACATGATCAACAGAAACTGTAAATGCAGTACAATGATTATCTGTATTTGTGATGCACATCTGCGGAAGATTTAATTTCTCCACATAAGAATCATCCATCGGCATACAGATCAGACCTCTGGCATATTTTGCCATAAAGTTTACATTCTCCGTGGTTGCGAATTCAGATGCGCAAATGACATCTCCTTCGTTCTCTCTGTCTTCGTTATCGAGCATAACGACAACCTTACCGGCTGCCAGATCTGCTAATACTTCTTCTATACTGTTTAATTCCATCTGTCTTTACCTCCATAGGAACATTTATTTTATAAGAATCCATTTTCTGCCAAAAAATTCATATCTACTTTTTTTCCTGCATCCGGTTCTTCTTTGTCTTTAAAATGGAGCAGCTTATCTACATATTTGCCAATTACATCGTTTTCCAGATTGACCACTGCTCCGGTCTGCCTGCGGATCAGCGTTGTCTCCTCCGCCGTATGTGGGATGATCGAAACCTTGAAGCAGCGATCATCGACATAAGCAACCGTCAGGCTGATTCCATCGATCGTAATCGATCCCTTCTCGATGATATACTTTAACAGCTTTTTATCACATGTTATTGTCACCCAGATTGCATTTTCTTCTCTAGTGTACTCTGTGATCACCCCGGTTCCGTCGATATGTCCGGATACGATATGTCCACCAAATCTTCCATCTGCCGCCATCGCCCGTTCCAGATTTACCCTGCTGCCGGAGCTTAAGGTTCCAAGATTGCTTCTTCTTATCGTCTCTGCCATCACATCTGCCGTAAACAAATGCCCCGACATTCCTGTGATCGTCAGGCATACCCCATTGACAGCTATGCTGTCACCGATCTCGCTTCCCTGCAGAACCTTATCTGCCTCTATGGTCAGGCGACCGGATGATGTGCCTTTTTCTATCTTCTTTATCGTGCCTGTCTCTTCCACAATGCCTGTGAACATGACTGCCTCCTTTTCGGGGACGTTTTTTTGCAAATAGTCATTTCGTCACCCCATTGACTCTACAAAAAAACTGTCAACCTAATTAATTAACAACTTACTCGCTGAATTACTTCTTTTAACATGTTAAGTTCCTATATAACTTAACATAAAAAAAGCCAGAGAACTATGTCTCCGGCGGGTTGTTTGTTATGAAATGTTGCTGCAGATTTCTTTAATATTTTTTCATTCAACAGCATATTGTAAAACATTCAACTACACATTCCATCATGTCCGTATTCATGTTTTAATTTCAATTTGCTATTGAAATTCTCTCTGCATTCTTCTTTCATCCAGACTTTACTGTCGGCTTTGGATTCTCACCAAATCATGCCTTACGGCTCGCGGGCTCACATAGATTACTATGTATACCGCCGGTGGGGAAATGAGCCCCGCCCTGAAGACTTCAACATGGTTATATTGGCACAGTTTGTTATGTTTGTCAAGCTGTTATCTGAAAATACTGAAGCATAATATCTGCTCCAAACCTCTGAATGGAACCAAGCTCAAACGGATAGGCTTCTGCCGGTGATTCTACTCCCACACCACCGACCGGCGTATAGCCTGCACTTCCACCAAAAATCTTCGGTGCTATATAGACATCGACCTCTTTTACAATGCCTGCTTTTAATGCACTTTCATTTAAAGTGCCTCCACCTTCAAGCAGAATTCCGTCTATATTTCTTGCTCCGAGCTGTTTCATCAGTTCCTGCAGATCCACATGACCATCCACACTCTCCGTCTCGATGATCTCAACGCCTGCCCCGATCAGCTTCTGCTTCTTATCTGCCTGATCCTCTGACTGTATGGCTGCAAGAATCGTCGGTACTTCCGATGCTGTTCTAACGATCTGGGAATCCATTGAAATCCGAAGGCTGCTGTCGCAGATAATTCGAACCGGATTTCTTCCTCCCTCTATCCTGCAGGTAAGTGACGGATCATCTTTTATCACGGTCTCGCTTCCGACCATGATACCTGTAAGTGCATTTCTCTGCTCCATTACATGGGTTCTTGCTTCTTCGCCAGTGATCCATTTACTCTTTCCACTGTATGTTGCAATCTTCCCATCCATAGTCATTGCATATTTCATTACGACATATGGTGTCTTATTTACAATATAATGGAAAAATACCGGATTCAGGCTGTCACATTCTTCTTTTAATACATGTGTGATAACTTCAATCCCTGCATCCCGTAGTATCTGATATCCCTTTCCAGATACAAGCGCATTCGGGTCATCCGATCCGACATAGACTCTGCTGATCTTATGCTCGATGATCGCATTCACGCACGGAGGCTGTTTGCCATAGTGGCAGCAGGGCTCCAGCGTCACATACATTTCCGCGCCCGCTGCGTCCTCTGTCAGATGTGCAAATGCATCTCTCTCCGCATGAAGCTCTCCGTATCTTCTGTGATATCCCTCACCAATAATCCGCCCATCCTTTACGATCACTGCTCCAACCAGCGGATTCGGATTTACCGCTCCGATTCCTTTTTTTGCCAATTCAATGGCTCTCCTCATATATATTTCCTGCATACTGTCTAACCTCGTATTTCTTATCTGACCATTATCTGTTTCTTATATACTTCCTGTATATTTCTTGACAAATCCGTTTTACACTATTTATAATTTCACTATCTTATACTATTGGAGTTTAACATGTTTCAGAAATTTTATCCATCAGAATATTATACATCAACCTATGTCATTGATTTTGCCGAATATTATAAAAAGGGCTATCGCGGCATCTTATTTGACATCGACAATACCCTTGTTCCCCATAATGCTCCGGCAACAGAAGAAGCAATCAGACTTATCCAGAAGTTAAAAGAGATCGGATTTGGTATCTGTCTGGTATCCAATAACAAAGAGCCCAGAGTTGCGGAATTCAACAAGCCTTTGGATGTAAAGTACATTTATAAAGCCGGAAAGCCCAAACGTGCCGGTTACCAGAAAGCCATGCAGCTTCTCGGCACCGATACTACAAATACTCTCTTTGTCGGAGATCAGTTGTTTACAGATCTCTGGGGCGCAAATAACACCGGTATCACGTCACTGTTAGTGATGCCAATTGATAAAAAAGAAGAGATCCAAATTGTCCTGAAGCGGATCCCTGAAAAATGGATCTTGCATTCCTACCTGAAAAAACATCAGATTGTACGGTAAATCAGGCAGGCTTCCTTCTAAATATGTATCTATATAAAATGAGAGCTGATACTACTTATTATTACACAAGACGCTTTCGCTCTACCTTCGACGTAACGGTACATAAGGTTGCAAAATACGCAACCTAAGTACCGACGCTCAGGCAGGCTTGTTCCATAATAATAGTATCAGCTCTCATTTTTATTTACACAATTAATTTGTAGCATAATAAATATTATACTAACATATCCATGTTCAGACGTTTGATTACCTGGAAGGATTTTGCACGAAGCTCTTCTGCATCAAACTGTGACAGCATGGTATCTTTGTCCCACTTTGTCTTCATCAATGCATTTAACAGATCTTCGATATACGCCTTTACATATTTTACGTTTTCTTCTGACTTGTCTTTCAGAAGAACTACGATGTTATCGATTGCTTCAATCACACCGGACTCCTGCTGTTTTACAGGTGCCTGACCGGATTCATCGGATAACTCAATAACCTTACCGGTCTTGGTAATGATAACCTTCTTATTTGGAGCACTTGCAGCCTTTGAAGTTCCCTTCTTGTCAAGCATTCTGTGGATTACTTTTACAAGACATGCAACAGCATAAGTTGCTTCTTCTGCGGTTGGCTTCTCAAGCCCCTTGTCATTATGCTGATTCCATAACCACTCAGACTTACACAACATTTCTTCTACAGATGCATCACGTAGTAATCTTGCAAGGTCTGCATCAGCCGCTGAGCTTTTGTTCTTTCCGAAGAAACCACCACCGGATGTCTGTGTCTCCTGACCGTACTTTGCAGGCAATACAATCTTTGCATAAGTTTCCTGTAAATACTTCTTTGCTGTATTCAGATCATATCCTGAGCTGATGATCTGCAGCTTACCACCGCCAAGTCCATTAACGATCATATCTTCAGCAGCCATAAATAACAGGTGCTTCTGTCTGTCGTCGATCATCTTCTTGATCTCATAGTTGGTCTTGCTCTTCTCAAGGATTGAATTCTTACGAACCTTAAATGCCTTGATCTTTTCCTTTACACTGAAGAACTGCTTCAGAAGATTTGGATTTGCATTTACATAATTATTGATCCATGTTAATTCAATGTACTGATGCTCGATCTTATTTGAAATCTCATATACATTGTATCCGTCAAATACAACATTTAATGTTGTATAGAGAAGTTCAAGCATCTCATACTTTTCTTCCCATGAACGTGTTGACATATCCTGATTTACGATTGCCTTGATACCACATTCGTAGAATACAAGGTTATATTCATACAGACCTTCAAAGATATTTGTCTTGCCATTCAACTGAGAACCGGTTCCAAGTGTCTGAAGATTCTTCTTCATCTCCGGTTCATCCTCGATATATTTGTATACCTTCTTGATAAATCCTGAAACCTCAGCAAGAAGAGTATCGATCCTCTTGTTGTAAATCTCCTGCTTGGAGATAGCAGATACAACGCTTCTGGACAGTACACTTGTACTCTGTGCACTGTTACAGTTACGAATCAGCTCCTTGAAATTCTCATATACCGCAAGATTGTCAATTGGAATGTATTCTGCATTTAATCCGTAGAATTCAAATGCTTTTCCATAATTCTTGTCATTGATATATGCATTAAACAAGCCAATGCTGAACTGAATCTTATAATCATTTCCAACATGTGGATCTTCCACTACATAGTCAAAGAGAACTTCCAGATTGTTGATGTATGCATCTGATTTTGCTGATGAAAGTGGGAGTCCCATCTCCATTACAACATTGATCAGATCCAGATATCCCATCACTGCCTTATCAAAGTTCTTTGGTCTGTCGTCATCCTCTAAGATCTGATAACTTACATTGATAAGTAATGGTGCGATACGCTCGCCGATCAGCCGCATAGCCTCCGGGAACTTCTCTGTCTGATACAGATAGATCAACCAGATGCTGTATCTGTAAATACCAGTTGCACTGATAGGTGCATCGATGTCTGATGGATCAATATCACCATAAATAAATTTAAATAATGGCTCTATCCACTCTTCAATCTCATAACGTCCGGTTGCCTTAATATTAAAATCAACGAATTCAGCAAGCTCATATAACTTTGTACACTGAGCCTTTACTTCATCATCAACCATCATGGATGATAAATCAAAATTACTGTCTTTCAGATAATCAATAACAAGTGCATAAAAACCGTCCTCAACCTGCTCGTTCAAAAATCTGATCAGTAATCCTTTGTTATTGGATGCTGCTATGGATAGAACATTATTATCATTGTCTGATGCAATGTTAGCTGGTAGCATATTCTATTCCTCCTTTTTTGTCTATTCTTTGTATGCTTTCGATAAAATTTCCTTCATATTTATAACTATATCACAAAACATTTTACTCTTCAATCAGTTTTTGGTAATTTCTACAAATCGTCATTGTGCATAATTGCTGAAAATACAAATCCTATGAATTGAAAATCGTTTTGTCAGTATTTACTAATCAAGTCCTGCCATATGAAGGATTGCCATCGCATTTGTCGTTGTACATCTGCCATCCTTCTTCTTATAATCAAACTTTAACTGATCACCTTCATAGTACTCCTCAAAATGATAATTTGCTGCCGGCACTCCGCTCTCACTCTTCAGCTCACACAGTTCAAAATCGTGCGTAGATACAAGTGTCATGGAATGATCATCCGACAGCTTTCGGATCACCTGGGTTGCTCCTACAATACGGTCTGCCGAATTTGTACCTTTAAATATCTCATCGATCAGACATAACATCGGCATTTCATTCTTCTTATATTCAACCATCGACTTGATCCGGAGTATCTCTGCATAAAAGGTTGATATACCATTACTGACATCATCCGTCACGCGCATGGATGTAAATATCTTCATGTAATCTGCATGCATTTTCTCTGCGCATACCGGAGCTCCGGCATATGCAAGGATCAGGTTGATGCCAAGGGTTCGTAAAAATGTTGTCTTGCCGGACATGTTAGAACCGGTAATGATCGTAGCTCCCCCTTTAAAGGCTGCATCATTTGGAACTACCTTCGACGGATTGATCAACGGGTGACGCAAATTTTCTGCTGATACTTCTACTTTCTCATGTCTTGTCACCTCCGGATAGGACACCTCTCTGGTACGGGCAAGTACTGCAAAGGATAACAATTCCTCCATTCTTGAAATCGCATGGATCCAGTCCTTCACCTGACTGCCATACTGGTCTCTCCACTTATCCATCATAATTCCAAGATGAAAATCCCATAAAAACAATCCACATAATACCTGATGTACGATTGGATTATAACGGATATTGAATGCTGCGCTGATACGCTCCAGCTTCTTTACAGCATTCAGTGCTCCGGAATCTGTAGAGATTGTATTCTTGATATCATTCAACAACTCTGAATCAAATGTTTCACCGGAGACCAGTTCAAACATCCGGATATAGTCATTGATCACATATCCAAATGAGATCATCGGCATAACCGCCTGTCCTGCAACACCTGATGTGATCCATGCAAACAGCAAAACTACAAAAAAGGAGATCAGGGAATATCCCAGATTGACTTTTCCCATAATACCCAGAATCAGAAGCACGATCGTTATCAACGGAAGCAGAAAACGAAGCACTTGGAAAATCTCCGGTATATGATCATCACTGGTACAATAGGCAACAAATTCATCGGATGAATATTTTTTCTTCTTTCCGGTTTCTGACTTCACACACAATGTCTCAAAGTCCATGGAGAAGTCATGCTTCTCTGCAAGCTCCTGTATCGCGATCTGACGTTTCGTTCTGTCCTCTGCCGCAAATTCAGGCTGTCTTAACGTTTCAGCAAGCATCTGCCTGCCATCCTCTGTTCCTGCCACACAGATAAACTGATAGATGGAATTCTTTCCCATAATATCCAGATCCTTTGCTACAAGATCATCATCGGTCAGATACTCGGAGCCATCTTCTGCGAACTCCTTCCAACTATCATCATAACGTTTCATATACCGCTCATATACGATCACCTTTGCTTTCGTATATTCCAGTTCCTCATTCAGCTTACCATGCCGGAACACCAGCAGTACAAAAATAACGACAGCCACGATACCTACTGCAAGAAACGGTATATTGGAATCATATAGTCCGACGATCAGTCCGCCCAGCATCACAAGGAACATCAGGAACCGGATTGTACCAATATTGGAATAACTATGTTCCAGCTCCTTCTGTCTCTTTTTTAAATCTTCTAACTCTGTCTTAAATCGACCCATTTTTCTTCCCCCTCTGATCTCTGCTATTTTTATTTGTTCTTAATTTTATCTTCATATATGTCCTTTCAATCCTCTTCCAGGAAAATCCTCACGCTGATCAATATACGATCATATATCTTTCAAAACTATAGCATACTTCATCTTATCAGGCAAATGTTAAAAGTTCGTGAAATCTGCCTGCATTCCCTTTTTGTTTATCATTGTTTTCTTGCTTTTTCCGTGTATACATATTAAAATTATGGAAACGTTATTTATAACGACTTTACATCATATATAAAGGAGATTATGTATTATGGGAAAAGGTAAATTATTCAAAGCCGCTGCTACGATCGCTGCGATCGGCGGTGTTTGCTATGTATTCCGGGATAAGATTAAAAATTCTACTGTATACCAGTCATTGGATATGGATGACAAGGTAGAGAAAGTAAAAAATACGATTAAAGAAAAAATGCCTGCAAAGGAAGAACCGGAGCGTAATTATTTCTCTTTAGATGATGCTCCTGTGGAAGGAACAATCGATCAGCAGTCAGAAAACACCTCTGACATTTCGGCAGATAATGCCAAACCGGAGGAAACAGAACATTCCACTGAAGAAGCAGCCACTGTTACAGAAGAAATTGAAAGCCCGATTCTTTATGAAAATGAAGGCTTATCCGATGTATCAGAGGATCTCGATGTGATCGAAGAACAGGACAAACTGGATGTATAAGCACATCACCAAATGATTGCTTTGCAGTATAGCTATTAAAAAACGGGGCAGACCCAGTAACACTCCACTGTGTTATCCTATCTGTCCCGTTTTTTCTTTTGTATATATGGCAATATTGTATCCAGGATCTTCTCATCATGAAAATCATGCTCAAATATTGCACCATTTGCATTTGAAATGATCAGCTTGTACACATCCCGCGGCGGCATCCATGGCAGTATTTTCTTTGTTTCCTTATGTCTGGAAACCACATCGATATCCCGCAGCACAATGATATCCGTCCGGAATGGGGTCCAGATTACCAGATATTTTCTGGTCACATAACAATTTCCTGTTTCATAAACCAGTGCATCATGCAACTGACGGTTAATATCTCCTGTTAACAGCTTCTTGTCACGATATCCTTTCATCTGACGAATCTGTGGATGCTTCCATGGATAAAACCAGTATACAATTCCCTCAATGATCGATAATATAATCACTGCAAATGCAATGATCAACGCAGCCTTTACGATCATATAAAATGTCTTTGGATAATCCACCTCACTGATCAGATAATCGTATGTGATAGTCTCTAACTGCTGCTGTTCGATTCCTACACTCTCCGCACATTCTGACAATATATAATTATATGCCGCAGGATCCTTCTTCAACTGTCCCTGCACCAGATAATCACAGATGATCGTCTCATCACTGTCAAGCAGAACAACCATAAATTTACCATTTACCCAGACATAATAATAACCGCCTACCCGTTCTCCATCTATCTCATAATCGTATCCCATATAGGTCAGCTTCTGAAACCGCATTTCTACATTAGTGGTGCCTGCATCATATAAGACTCCTAATTGCTGCGGATCATCCACATGATAAAAATCCAGATTATTCAACAGATGAAAATGCCGCATACCGCCAACGATCAGCAACATGATCACGATCGTAGGCAGTAATGACATTCCTGTATTCTTTAATAATAATATATTTAACTTCTTGTTCTCTAGCATTTCGTTTTAAAAATGGCTTCCGCCACCACCGTGGCTGCCGCCTCCTCCACCGCTGCTGCCGCCTCCGCCGCTGCTGGATGATTCGATCTTAACACTGGTAACTTCCTTGCGGACAAATATATCCCTTCTGTCCAGTACCTGCGCATTTCCATTTACATATGTATTCAGATTAGTTGTCGTTTCGCCTGCCTTCTTTGACATATTCGTTATAAAGAATATAGCTCCACAGATCAACACCAGAATCACAATATAAAATGGGGGAATCTTCAGGCCGCCACCACTGGAGCTCTTCATACACTGTACCGCCCCCTGGATCATAGTTGCAAACCCCTTCTCTGCATCCTCTCTCAGGTACTTGCCACCTTTCTCTGTTAGGCTGGATGCTTTGGAATCACTGATCCTTGCTCTGACTCTTGTTCCTGTTGTGCTCATCCATACATCACCAGCTTCATAATTTGCAGCTATAATGATGCTGTCGCTTGGTACATAGCCATCGCTGGTGCTCCGGTTACTTTGTGGGTTGTATTCCCAGTTTTCCCAACCAAAGCGTTCCTGCTCACTGAAGCTCTTGGCAACTGTCTTGATTGCCTCAAATTCTTCATAATAAGTATCGTCCATATAAGTACCGAACATACTCTGTGCCTGTGCATTATCGATCGTCATTACAACGATATCCATGCCTGTTTTGTCTTCCCATTTTGCAATCTTTTTTTCCAGTGACTGTTCCTCATTGCCTGTCAGTTTATCTGCATAATCAAACACACGCTGATCTGTCCTGCATTCCGTATTACTCCGTGCATCATGCTTCAGATTGCTGTTTGAAACGATCAGTCCCATGATCATAAATACAATACCGATCGCAAATAATATAAGAACTGTTATCCTGAATTTTTTCATTTACAACACCTCCAGAAGCATAGCAATTCCACTGGCACAAGCCGCAACCGATGCAGCAAATGCTGCTGTCAGTCCGATTGCACGGCTGACACTTCTTGGCGGAGTTCCAACACACTTTCCAGTCTGGCCATTTACATAAAACATATAATTCTGTCCTTGATACCGATATTCATAAATCCACACCGGCATCAAAGCAAATTTATTTCCAAGCAACTGATTATTGGCATTCATGTTTTTAGTCAACAACGAATTATATCCACTGGCTTCACTTTTTGCCCACTCCATGGATGTATCGTTGATCTTTTTAACCGCACGTCCGGATAACTGATCTGGGGTATAATTATAAACCTCTGCCTCAAAGCCTGACATGAACTTATTATCATGCTTTAACAGCGCATCATATCCATAAGGCTCCATCAGGTCCATAATTCCATCCGGCATCTCGACTGATGCATCAACCGGAATTCCGTTGTATTTGATATGCAATTTCCGGTATACATCAAAATAAGATGTCTCCGTGTATCTCCTGTCTCCGGATGTCCATGTCCGCACCTTCGTACCAATTGCGGTATAATCAACATTGGAATCAAAATCATATATCCAGAATGGAACATATACTCCCCGAAGCTTTTCCAGTGTCTTTGTCGATAAAAAGTCCGCTGGCAGGAATAACTTTTTTCCAAATTCTTCCTTTAGCTTCTCTTCTGCCAGATGTTTTGAAAACTTAAATGGCAGGATCATATCCGGTCCATACGGATACACCACAAAGTCATCTCTGATCAGAAATGTACCACAGGCTGGACATTTTCCTGCTGAACCATATTCATTCCGATATGTGATCTGTGATCCGCAGGACGGACAGATCATCGGTGTCTCCGACGGTATACTCTGCTCACAGTCACTTCCACCACAGCTCAGGCATTTCATATGTCCACTTTGTGGATCAAATACAACATTTCCACCACAGTTTACACATTTATAAATCATACTGTTATCTTCTCCTGTTTTTACCCCTTTATAAGCGCTTTTGCGTTCATTATTTCGTGAGCATAACTCACTCAATGCATTCGAAAAATCGTCCTTACAAGCAAGCGATTTTTCACCATTATATCATATCTATGGTTTTTTCGTATATTGTTTTTGTATTTTTGTCACATTTGTCTTTCCCCGGAATACTCTATAGCATAAAGAAAATTGGAGGTATTTACCATGAGTGATTTATCAGCAACACAGTGCGGTTGTGGAAAAAATGGAATGTTTGGTTTTGGTGGAGGCAGCAGCTGCTCTTGCATCATCATCCTTCTTCTTCTCTTCTCCTGCTGCGGAAATGGTTTTGGAAATGACTGTGGCTGTGGCGGCGGAAGTAATGGCTGTGACTGCATCTGGATCATCCTGATTCTCCTTTGCTGCTGTGGTGGATGCGGCAATGGAAATGACTGCGGTTGTGGCTGTGGATGCTAACAGCAACCATTCCCTTTCATTTCAAAATGATGCGGGAACATATGAAATGCGATCAGTGACCATTTCACCAATATAACAAGCATGCTACCGGAATTGTCCCATGCCTTACCGCTGGCAGTTCCGGTTATTCTTGCAGCATCCATTTTCTGTTTATTATGCATAATTACACCTGACTATTCATAAATAACACTATGAAACTTATAACAGAAAACGGGTAACCGGCTAACCATCCGGAAACATCCGTATCACAGTACTCATAAGGAGGTTTCCATGAATCAGATTCCGCACTCCCATCCACTTGACAAATTAATATCGGATGACCGTCTGTTTCTTCTGGAAGCAATCCTACCCTTTGTGGAAGGACCTATGCGCATGCCACTCGTTATCTATCTGAAAATGATGGAACTCCAACAGATCATGCGTGTGATCAACAATCAGTCCTATATCCGTCAGTGTGATTTCAACCGTGATCTTCATAATCAAAATGATATTCTGGCATCGCTGGCCCAGTGTGGCTTTCCGGATATCGCCGATCAGATGAAAAATATGCAGCAGGCAATGAATATGATGCAGGTTATGAATGCCATGAACCGGACCGATTCTGAGTTTCCGGATTTTCAAAGCATTTTCCAGGCTTATGACCAAACCGTTCAAGCTGAACCGGATAACACATCTATATCCACAGATACAGAATATACAAATAATAATCCGTCCATACAGGGGAACAGAACAGATGAGAAAATTCACGATTCCTCCACACATGAAAACACGAAAAATACCAGTACGACTGATCAATCATTATCCCAACATAGCGACAATTCCATAGATCACATCATGCAGTTGTTACAGGAATACGACACGAACACCCGGTCTGCAACCTGACCGGTCATTATAGATTATAAATACATATAACCGGAATCAAAATAAATCCTATAAAACAGAAAGGACGATCCATTGCCATGAATCAATTTGAAAACGATCCCCGTCTGAAAAACCTTATGCCCCTGAAACGTCAGATTATTCTGGAACTTGCAAACGGTTCCCACAATGCTACTATGGAACAGATGTTTCCTCAGATCATGCAGTTAAACCGGGAGCTTCAAAAACGTAATCTTTCTTTCTCAAAAGAGGAATCCAATCTCATCATGGATATTATGATGGAACAGGCTTCCCCTGCTGAACGCCAGAAGATCGCCATGTTTCGTAATTTCCTGTAAAATATAAATAAGCAGCTTTGCCTGCCTTGCAGGCTCACTGCTTATTTTGTATTTATATTTATGAAATAATATGATTTCTACGTTCTTCGAACTCCCGAAATCATCCCACAACATGCGCATTCCGAGCATCCGCTCTACATGCTTATGTTGTTTTTTCCGTCAAATAAATAAGCAGCTTTGCCTGCCTTGCAGGCACACTGCTTATTTGCTTGACAGATTTATTTCATCACAATGTTTACAATTCTTCCCGGTACATAAATTTCTTTTACGATATTGCCAGTCAGCTTGTCTGCGATAGCTTCTTTTGCCTTTGCAATAACATCATCCTTTGGATCAGCCTTATTGATTGAAAGAGTTGCTTTCATCTTACCATTGATCTGGACTGCAATCTCTACTGTAGACTCAACAGTCTTTGCCTCATCAAATGTTGGCCATGATGCCTGATAAAGATATCCATCGTAACCAAGAATACTCCACATTTCCTCTGTGATATGTGGTGCAACCGGATTCAATAATGTAAGGAGTGTCTTCATCTCACCCTTTGTCACTGCATTCTTCTTATAGAAATCATTTACAAGTGCCATCATAGCAGCAATAGCTGTATTATACTTCAGATTCTCAAAGTCAGTTGAAACCTTCTTGATCGTCTGATGCATCTTTGTCTCCATATCCTTAGAGTAAGCATCACCATCTACTACGATATCCTGCAGTTTCCATACTCTCTCAAGGAAACGACGACATCCCTTTACACCATCATCTGACCATGATGCAGCAAGATCAAAGGCTCCAATGAACATCTCATATGTTCTTAATGTATCTGCACCATATGCATTTACAATATCATCCGGATTTACAACATTTCCTCTGGACTTACTCATCTTCTCGCCATTCTCACCAAGGATCATACCATGGGAAGTACGCTTCTGATATGGTTCCGGTGTAGGAACAACGCCCTGATCATACAGGAATTTATGCCAGAATCTGGAATAAAGCAGATGAAGTGTTGTATGCTCCATACCACCATTGTACCAGTCAACCGGCAGCCAGTATTTTAATGCTTCCTTGCTTGCAAGTGCCTCTGTATTCTTTGGATCCGTGTATCTCAAGAAATACCACGATGAACCAGCCCACTGAGGCATGGTATCTGTCTCACGCTTTGCAGGACCTCCACAACATGGGCACTTCACATTTACCCAATCCGTCATAGCTGCAAGTGGAGATTCTCCATTATCCGTTGGCATATAGCTCTCTACCTCCGGAAGCATCAGCGGAAGTTCACTTTCATCAAGAGGTACATAGCCACATTTATCACAATGAATGATCGGAATTGGCTCGCCCCAGTATCTCTGACGGGAGAAAACCCAGTCACGGAGCTTATAATTAACTTTTGCCTTACCGATTTTCTTTTCTTCCAGGAACTCGATCATCTTCTCTTTTGCATCTTTTACCTGTAAACCATTTAAGAAGCCGGAATTGATCAGAACACCTGTTGCAACATCTGTAAATGCTGCTTCATTGATATCTACTTCTTCTCCATCCTTTGCTACAACCTGAATCAGCGGCAGATTGAATTTCTTTGCAAATTCCCAGTCTCTTTCGTCATGTGCAGGAACCGCCATGATCGCACCTGTACCATATGACATCAGTACATAATCGGATACCCAGATCGGGATCTCTTTCTCATTTACAGGATTGATTGCTACCAGACCATCAATAGCTACACCGGTCTTATCCTTTGCAAGCTCAGAACGCTCAAAATCAGACTTTCTGGCAGCCTGCTCTCTGTAGCTTTCGATCTCAGACCAGTTCTTGATCTCATCTTTATATTTATCAAGCAATGGATGCTCCGGTGATACAACCATATAGGTTGCTCCAAATAATGTATCACATCTGGTTGTGTAGATACGAAGCTTATCTTCTTTTCCTTTGATCTGGAAATCCACTTCTGCACCTGTAGAACGTCCGATCCAGTTCTTCTGTGATACCTTCACACGCTCAATATAATCAACAGTATCGAGACCTTCGATCAGCTTATCTGCATATTCTGTGATCTTTAACATCCATTCAGATTTGACCTTACGGACAACCGGTGCACCACAACGCTCACAGACACCATTTACAACTTCCTCATTTGCAAGACCAACCTTACAGGATGTACACCAGTTGATCGGCATTTCTTTCTTATATGCCAGACCTGCCTTGAATAACTTCAGGAAGATCCACTGTGTCCATTTGTAATATTCCGGATCCGTTGTATTGATCTCACGATCCCAGTCAAATGAATATCCAAGGGAATGAAGCTGTGCCTTAAATCTTGCTACGTTATTCTTTGTTACTTCCTTTGGATGGATCTTGTTCTTGATCGCATAATTCTCGGTCGGAAGTCCAAATGCATCCCAACCCATTGGATAAAGAACATTATAGCCCTGCATTCTTCTCTTTCTGGCTACAATATCGAGTGCTGTATATGGCCTTGGATGACCAACATGAAGTCCCTGTCCGGATGGATATGGGAACTCAACTAATGCGTAATATTTTGGTTTACTGTAATCATCTGTTGCAGCAAAAGCCTTGTTATCATCCCAGACCTTCTGCCACTTCTTCTCAACAACTTTATGATTATATGCTGTTGCCATGTCATTTCCTCCTGAAAAATGTTTGTAAAGTGTAATAGGAGCCTAATCATATATGACCAGCTCCTACTATCTCTCTTATATTCTGATCGAATTAAACTCTTGAAAGATACTCGCCTGTACGTGTATCGATCTTGATCGTATCTCCTTCATTTACAAATAAAGGAACATAGAGTGTTGCTCCTGTCTCAACTACACAAGGCTTTGTAGCACCTGTAGCTGTATCACCCTTTACACCAGGCTCGCACTCTGTGATCAGTAATTCTACAAATAATGGTGGCTCTACACCAAATACAGAACCATTATGGGAAACAAGCTTACAGATCTCGTTCTCCTTAACGAACTTTAATGCATCTCCGATTGCTGCTTTATTCAATGGAATCTGATCGTATGTCTCCGGATCCATGAAGTAGTAAAGATCACCATCATTGTACAGATACTGCATATCTTTTCTTTCGATATGAGCCTTCTCGCACTTCTCTGTTGGACGGAATGTCTTTTCTACAACACCACCACTCTTGATATTCTTAAGCTTTGTTCTTACAAATGCAGCACCTTTACCAGGCTTTACATGCTGGAACTCTATAATCTGATAAATATTTCCTTCAAATTCAATCGTAACACCATTTCTGAAATCACCTGCTGAGATCATCTCTGCCATAATTTTCTTTTCCTCCTTAAGATATGAACTTCTTGTGACATTTTATAATATTCTACAGAATATTTCAACTACTTTTTACCAATTCACGGATTCCCGGACGATTGGTGGCCGTGATATGTCTCTTTCATAAGTCGCTTACGCTCTATTATTTTAAAAACAAAACATTGCGTATTAGTTTTTGCTTTTAATTAAGTACATAGTTTATACTATATTTTGCTTATTATTTCTTCCACTATATGCTCAGGAGTCAATTCTGTGACAGGGATTGTCAGATCTGCCGCACGTTCATATAACGGGGTGCGGTAGGTTAAGAGATCTCGTACCTTTTGTTCCGGATTGCCGCCTGCCAGAAGTGGTCTGGTGTTGTCACCGGATAATCGTGATATGACTTCTTCCGGAGTGATCTGTAAATAAACGACTGTTCCAAGAGTTGCAAGCTCTACAGCATTCTCCTCTCGAAGCGGAAGTCCTCCGCCGGTCGAAAGTACCGCGTGTGTCAATGACGTATTTAATTCTTTTAATGTATCTGTCTCCAATTGTCTGAAATATGCTTCGCCCTTTTTACTGAATAATTCTGCGATCGTACAGCCACATTTTTCTTCTATATACTGGTCAGTATCTATAAATGTATATCCATATTTTTCAGATAAAAGCTGTCCAACTGTTGTCTTTCCGGATCCCATAAATCCTGTCAAAATAATATTATCCCGTGTTTTTTTCAACAGTTTCTGATAGATCATATCTGCTGTTTTCTCATCCACCGATATATCATTCCACAGTTCATATGCAATTATTCCTTGATATAACAGCATCTTCAGACCATTATAACTCTTTGCTCCTGCCTGTCTGCACAAAGACATAAATCTGGTACAGAATGGTTTATAGATCAGATCAATTCCCACTGATACCATCTGGTAAAATGCCGGATCTTCAATTATTACCTCATCACTATGCGGATACAGACCCTTTGAAGTTGACTGGAATACAATATATTTTTTCTCCGGAAGTTTGTGATAGTCTTGAATGCTCATAGCAGTCATATTCTGCTTTCCAAAGAAATCATTCATATGATCTGCGATTGCCTGTGCTTTCGATACCGTACGGTTTAAGATATATACATGTCCTGCTCCATTTGCCCCACACATATAGGCTACAGCCTTTGCAGCTCCGCCGGCTCCTAAAATAATGACATCATGCGCATCAAGTTCTACTCCATAAGATCTCACCTCACGAAGAAGCCCCAGCATATCCGTATTATAGCCTTTATATCCATTTTCTGTCCGCACCAGGGTATTAGCAGCACCGATCGCCTGTGCCCCTTCATCCAGCTCTGACAAATATTTCATAACCTCATTCTTATGCGGTACAGTCACATTTAAGCCCAGAATATTCAGTGCATAAGCTCCTTTCACTGCCTCTCCAAGGTCTTCTGCTTTTGTGTGAAATGGTACATACACATTATTTAGTCCAAGTGTTTCACTTAATGTATTGTGGATCAGCGGCGACATTGTATGCTCTACCGGATCTCCTAACAGACCAAGCGTTCTTGTCTTTCCATCTATCATCATTTACCTCTTCTCCTTATGATCTGTCTTAACCAAAATGGCTTATTTTTTTCTCTTTCTTCCGCTCATATACATATGTTCTCTCACCGCATTATGTAATAAAAAGGAAACATTAACATAGTAGCATCTTCTGTTTGTTCTTACAAGAATTATTCCAAATATACAGAAATAAGGCGGACATTACTGCCCGCCTTGTAATATATAAGATTGTTTGTCAATTCTTATATTTGTTAAGCCAATACAAATTTTTTCGTATAAGCTACATCATTTGCTGCAACCTGAATTGCACTATCTGATTGTGTCAGATTGAACAATGGATCAGATGCTTTTACCTTGATCATTGTATAGATCGGTTTTGTCTTACCATTGTAGTATACTTCTACAACTATGTAGGTGTAGTTTCCACCATATGGTGCGAACAGTTCATCTGTTGGCTTCAGGTTATTGGAATCTGTAAACTTATCCTTAATCTGTATCTTCTTTGTCGATGCACTATCTTCCACAATGCCTGCTTTTTCCTTATCGGATGCCGGTGTATTCCAGATCATACGATCTGTACCCTCTGCATATGCTGGACGATTGTTTGCCATATCTGTATCATCATAATCCAGATCATAGTATACGTTAATTGCATCCACTGTTACATCATTTGGAACATTGATCTTGAAGTCGAATTCCGGTGATGTTGTCTTATCTGCTACTTCATCCAAATATACGGTCTTACCAATTGACTCAGATATCTCTTCGTCCTTTGCCATTTCTTTCTTGAAATCTGTATCAGGATCATAAACATATAATGTAGGTTTTTCCTTTACTGCTTCTGCACTGTTTACAATAACGTTGATGAAGAGCTTTCTTTCATCATTATTTCTTGTTGTAGGACCTGTAACCGATCCATGACCGGCTCCACAGTATGTAATTGCTCCGTTACCATAAGATGTTGTGTAGATGTAGTAGTTCTCCATTCCATCATATGGATCTGCTGCATACAGGGATGATCTCTTCTTCGCATCACTTGAGTTGTTAGAACCTGCCAGTGTATACCATACAGTTACATCGCCTGCTTCCAGATCAAGTGCATATACCTGCTGATGTGTACCTGAAATATTCAGGGAATCACCAATCTTGTATGGATACAATGTGATCAGACCTTCATTTAACTGTTTTGCCTTTACAGTCTGTGAATTTGCTGACTGATCGGCTGTTGATGATGCTGACCATGCTGTCGCACTCTGGAAATCACTCTGTGCATATACATATGGTAAGGTGTATGTTGCACCACCGCCACCATTCTTATCATAGTACAAACTGGTCATTGACAATGCACTTACATACATTCCAATGTTTCCAACCTTGTTATAGCTGGATGCGATCTGTGTCATATTAGCATTAATACTGTTTACAAGACTCTTTCCTGCGATTGAATTATTTACATATGGTGTAAGATAATACAGGTCAGCGTCCTCCGACTTGTATGCCAGTGATGTATTCTTGTCTGAATACGTTGGCTTGCCGCCCTCCTGATAAATGTATCCTGAGGTTCCAGCCTTTGCTTCTGTCTTTGTAAAATATCCGGTATCTACGCCGCCCCAGTCGTTGATATATGAATACTGGTCATATGTTACTGCATCCTGATAAATGTATCCGGACGTTCCTGCTGTAGCTTTCTTTTTATAGAATGTACGGGTATAATTTGCTGTTAAATCCATGTAAGCATTATCTTTTTCCCATCCATTCAACGGACCCTTCCAATCATGTGTTGTTCCATATGATTCCGGCTCATAAATATATCCATCTTCTGCCAAAGTTCCCTTTATCATTCCGGCTGGTGAACCAGATGAATTCTGCTTTGTATAGATATATCCATCTTCTGTCAATGTTCCCTTTACAAGGCCTTCCCGTGTAACACCTGTAACATATCCGTCATTTACGACCTCATATGTGTTGGCATTATTTGTAAGATCTACATGGAATCTGTTCATTCCAACAATATCAAGTAATGACTTTGTCAGATTAACAGCACCTGCATCTGCATACGGTGTCATTGTGTCATGGAAGAAGAATAAATCTCCACCATTTGATACATAATCCAGAATGTATTCACAAGTACGCTGCTTCAAGTCTACCTTGAATCCACCAAAAGAATCGGATGGACCAAGAACCAGAATTGAATACTGCTTCTTCATGAAATTTTTACCATAAGAACGTCTTAAATCTTTCTTATACACATCTAATGCATCTAATTCTTTATCCTTTGCATCTCTGTACTTCTCATACAGTTCTACAAATTCACTGCCGAACATTGTAGATGAAATCTTTCCGCTGGCAAATGTAATATCTGTATTTGTACTGTATACAGGCCAGAATACCATATAGTACTCACCGGTATCGATCGTATAATTAAGGAGATCGATCAGGTCACCGTTTGAAACAGATGACTTGAAACCACCAAGGAACGTATTATAAGTACCTCTTGCTCCATAATTTGTAGAACCTGTATATGTGCCCTGTAAGGACTGAATAGCACCCTTGATGTAGCTATCCAGGTCTTCTTTTGGCTTAACGGTCTCAGATACATATTTGTTATAAGCTGCCAAAGCAATTGTTGCATCTGTTGCATACTGCTTCTTGTTTCTACCTTCTACTGTACCGCCATTCTCCAGCTTATCTGCCTCTTCTACCCAGGTATCCAGACAGTCATATGTGTCTGCCTGATTATCCTTTGTTGTAAAAGCAGCTTTATCAGCTGAAGCTACTACCATATCAAGACTGATATCGTAATCCTCTGCTAAGGTATCTGCAAAATTTGAAAGATAATCATCATTACCCTTCTGTGAACCATAGAACAGATCTGTGTCATATGGAACGATACCAAAACGATTCTCATGACGTCCCAGACATTTATACTGTGCAACATCTGCTGTATCAAGTGCTGTCTGATTTGCATAGGTGTTATACTTCAGAATCTTATGTGCTGTCTGTGACTGAATATCAAAGTACAATGTATCTGTTGCTCCCCAGGATGTTGCTCCCTGTCCTTCTGACATGGTCTGAACCTGTAAAACATTGATATCACTGATTCCGTCTGTGTTGTTTACGATCTTGCAGATACCACGCTCTTCTGCAATGATATTATCCTTACTATCCATAATAAGGATCTGCCAGTATGCAGAACCGAAGAAATCCTGATCCAGTGCAATATTTACTGTCTTATTCTTTACTGCAGAACCGGATGTTCCTGTTGATGTATCTATATCACCTGTTACATAATAGTCAATCGTCTTATCATGATCAAACTGTGTATTCTTATTCTTGTCAATACAGATTGAATATTTATAACTCTTTTCCGATCCTGCTACAGAGAAGGTAAATGATAAATTGGTTGTCTTCAGATATGTGCTTGTAATACCCTCTGAATATTCAACCGGTGCACTTGTAACTGTAAGACGCGCTCTTGATGTAGACTGTTTAACAAGATTGTTAATCGCTGCATTTGTATCCTCTGAGAATACTGTTGCATACGACTTGATAGCCGTCTCATCTGTTGCATCCTTATACCATGTCTTCTGCTGTGCCTCTGAATCAAGCATTGTCTGCTTTTCAGCAATCTTATAAGTGTACAGTGTATCACCATACTGCTTATTTGAATTATCAATCTTCTGTGTATCGGTTGCATCTACGCCCCATAATACATTTGTTCCTTTGGATCTTCTGTTATTGATCACATTCAAAAGGTCATACATTCTGGATGATGGATCCAGATAGAAGTTCTTTCTTTCCAGCTTGCCTGCATTATACCAGTAGCCCTGACTCTTCTGCGCATCTGTAAGACCATTGCCGTCTGCATCTGTTCCATTTACCTTTTCAAATACCGAAGTCAGTTCATTGCCAACCATGATCGGTCTTCCAAGATTAACGTAAGATACAAGCTCATCATACTTATTCTTTGTCAGGTCATTACCATTTTCAACAACATATGTTGTCTTATACTTTGTTGAGCCAATCACCGGTGTTGCCATAAGCTCAGAACCTGTGATTGATCTTGTCATCTTGTAAGAACCGGTACCACCCATCTCCTTCAGAACACCTGTATGGTAATACATAACAAATGTAGGAATTGCGGATACTAACTGTTCTGCGCTTGGTCCGATATAAGCAAATACACTGGAATCGTATATCTTACTCAGATCTCTGTCCAGAGCGCTGATATCTCCACCGATATATACAAGGTCATATGTAGCAGCGATATCATCTGTCATACCGATCAGTGCCTCTGATGAAACCTGTGTAAGCTCAATATCTGAATATGAGATACCATCGATCGCATATGCAATCTTTGCCTTCGTCAGATCAAAATCATAATACTCACTGCCCGGTGAAAGCTCCTCCACTGCATAGCCCTCAGCTACATCCGATGGAACGGTATAATAATTACCATAGATTTTTTCTCCGTGTGTATTGGTACCATTTGTCCATGCACCGGATCCATTCTTAACCGATGAAGATCTTGCGAGTTCTTCATCAATTGGATAATCCGGCTGAATTTCCAGAACTCTGAATTTATTATCACTGCCTCTTCGGTATACACCGGCATTGATAATATCTGCGATCACCTTTGCTGATGGACTGTTGATAATAATCTTATCTGGATCACCTGATCCACCACCATTATTGTTTCCGGATCCAATACCGTCTCCGGCTTCACTGCTTGCGATTACATACACACCCTCTTCTACTGCTGAACATAACTTCTGGTATGCTGAATCACCGATCTCATCTTTATAATCACCTGATTCAATAAAGATAAAATCATACTCTGTAAAATCAATTACATTCGTTCCTGTAACTTTTGGCAACAGGACATCATTTTTATACTTTTTATACTGAGCATCTACATAAGCATATACCTGTTCTGATGTCTCAAAGATAAGATCATCTGTATATACATCTGTTGTATAGTTTGTCGGATCAGCAGCACACTTGTCTGTGTATTCTTTATATTCATCGCAGTCATTTGTGTAGTCGTAAGCATCATCTTTGCTTTCTCCCTTTACAGAAACGATGAAATCATAGCCATTGCTTCCGATCACATAATCCTCGGTAATTGCATCCGGATTCGTTGCCGGATCAGAGCCATCGCCTGTGCCGGTGTTATCGCCTGTGCCGGAATTATCGCCTGTACCTGCATTATCACCTGTGCCGGTGTTATCGCCTGTGCCGGAATTATCGCCTGTGCCTGCGTTATCTCCTGTGCCGGAATTATCGCCTGTACCTGCGTTATCGCCTGTACCGGAATTATCTCCTGTGCCTGCGTTATCGCCTGTACCTGCGTTATCTCCTGTGCCGGAATTATCACCTGTACCGGAATTATCTCCTGTACCTGCGTTATCGCCTGTGCCTGCGTTATCGCCTGATGTATCAGAATCATCTCCATTGTCTTCATATGAAGATGGATCCACTGTTGCCTCCAAAAGAACACTGTAATCATAATCAGCATTTACTTTAGGAAATCCATATTCATATGTATAGATACCTGTCTCTTCATCATATGATCCATTTCCATCTTCACCGGTTGTAAGTTCACATGCCAGAACTGTACCATCTGTATTACCAGCCAGTTTGCTTGCTTCTCCCTTTGGAGTTACAACCAGATAAACAACAGAGCCTGCAAGATCTCCCTTAGACTTGATCGTACCGGTAATCTGCTTTGCAGCAACATCCTGGAAATAAGTCTTAGCAAGATCATTTGCTGTATACTTTGCTCCCTTTGAGCTGTCAACCGCATTTAACAGATCCTTACTCTGAATCTGATAGATATTTGCTCCACTTGGAACAAACTTATAACCCTTACCGGCATAAGCATCACTTGTAAAGTCGCTGTTTGGAGCTTTTACAACAGACTCCCACTTCTTTGTTTTACTATTATATACATAATTTTCTGCAGAGCACTGCGGTGCATCATTCTTTGATGCCAGTTCTGAGAACATACTGTTTGATGTACCATCTGTGATCACCAGAACATTTGCATTATCAAATTTCCATTCATGTCTGGAACCTGATATACCCTGCGTATTTCCAGATATCTTTGCGTATGCAGAATCAACCTTATCGGTCTTATTATTTAAGAAGTTTTCCATCTTATCATCTGTATACCATTTATAATATCTGTTCTTATTGATGTAATCCTTTCCGCCTTCTGTTGCAGAACGTTCAGCAGTCAGAATAAAGTCCGATATTGTCTTTGTGGTATTTGTCATTGGATCTGGCTTTTTACCACTTGCTTCTTTATAAAGGACATTGAAGAAACCAGGTTCTACACAGAGAACATTATCTGTTCTTCCCTTTAATGTTTTTGTTACATATTTGTATGCCAGAGATCCCATACGATACTGGTCATTATTACCTGTGATCTTTTCAGGCTCCGCTGTACATAATGCATATCGATCAAAGATGATCGGATGCTTTCCTGCATATACATCCAGCCAGTTATATAAGCTCTCGCTGATATCTGTACCGCCTGCAGCATAATCATTTGCTGTTGTTGCAACGATATAGATAAAATCCGCATTTGCAAGTATTTCCTGTGCCTCTGTACCCATGCCGTTCAGATCACTGACTGTTTTAGTCGTCAATTGAACTGCACCCGGTGCCATATCATCTTTAATATTCTTATAACCATTGAAAACTGCATATCTGAAGTATTCTCCATCATATACATATTTCCACAGATCAGATGTGCCTTTATATCCTGCTTCATCACTGATCTTTCCTGAGTAACCGGAAGCAGTCACAATCTCTGTCATTGATGTATCTGCTGTTGCATAAGATCCCAAACCATCCGGAAGGATCTGAACAATGTGATACTTATCCTCGCCTGTCTTCTTCAGACTGGAATCGTTTGAGTTAAGAATCGCCTGATCAATGTTTGAGCTGCCCACCAATGTTGAACTGCCACTTGTGTCCGCTTCACTTTTTTCAACAGGAGTTCCAGAATTAGCCAACGTAAAGTTTACGAATATAGCACATACTATAAGTGTAAATATTATCGCTACAGATGATAATACTACTTTTCTGTTCTTAAACACTATTTCTTTCCTCCTTAATCCCATGTATGCTTTTTAAGCACATATGAATTTCGAATGCCAACAACACCATTTATCTTATAAGATGCCGCCGTTGTTGAATCTTCAAGTTCCAGTGTAATTGCAATACTGTCCTCGTCCGGATTGATCTGTAATTTGAAATCCTTTACATCCTTACAAAGAACAGTGCCATCTGCTTCACTTGCATCAGTGATTCTATCTGATTGCGGTGTTTTAAACACATAAAGCTTTTTTTCGGTCTTATCATATGTGATCGTACAGGTCGTGATAACACTGTCACCGTTACTCTGTAATGCAGATGCATAATCTACTTTCAGATATAACTTCCCGGAATCATCCGGAATAATATATGTCGTGTCATCTGTCGATGGTGATGTGACATCACCAAACGACTTCATATCTGCAATATCATAACATGGACCCTTTGGTGTAAGACCAGCTCCACCCGCTTTCTCGATATAAACAGTACGTCTTCCAATACCACCAGCAGACATTAATTCACCTCCGCTGCCCTTTGTATCTGTATCATCCGGAACAATAAATACTCCGGAAACCGGGCTGTAAGATGTGACGCCCGCTGATGTAGTAGCCACATATGCGCTTCCCAATATCTTCACATCAGTCGCACCCATGATCATATCTGATATGGTATCATATGTTTCACCGGCTTCGTTCTGTATTTTCTTTCTATTTGTCATCTTTCTATTGGAGGATACCACTGTACCAACAAGTGAGGTTACCGCAACCATGAACACACTTAAAATTCCAATGTACAGTACTAATTCAATGAAAGTGAAACCTTTATTATTATTTTTCTTCACGCTTCACCCCTCCTCATGATCCTGTGTAATGGCTGCCTGTTGCCTGATTCAGTGTTACCTTTCCAACGGCATCATTGGATCCGTCCTTATAAAAGGTATATACACCACTTCCGGTTTCAACAGAACCATCTGACTTATTAAACTTAATGATCATAGATGAAACTTCACTTCCTGCGGAAGAACCATTATTTGAATAGTAAATCGTTACACGATCCAGAATCTCACGATCCTTTGAAGTATCTTCTGTGAAATCCGATCCATTCTTGCTCTTACCATATACCAGGTTATATTTTCCATCTACTTTTTCCAGTTTCATTGCCCAATCGCTTTCCTGTGTTTTTGTCAGGGACTGCAGAGTTGACAATTCCTGATTGAACGACTCCTTTGATGAAGTCGCACGAGCTGTCCGTATCGAAGAAATCGACACTGCCGCAAGTCCTGACATAACTGCGATGATAGCAAGAACAATAATCAATTCAACAAGGGAATATCCGGAATCATTTTTTATTTTTCTTATCATATTCACCCCTCCTACTCTACATTCTTCTTCCAGTTCTGGAATGCAAGAATGTCGCTATAAGAGATGTCTGATAAGCTTGAACCAGAAACCTCTGAATTGTTTTTATCGTCTACTTTAACATAGTTCTTTAAGATCTCTCTTGTGATCAGACTCAGATCTTCTACATCACTCTTGGAACACTCTTCCAGTACAGTTGCTGTAAAGGATGCGTCTGCTGAGATATCTACGCTGCTGTTACAGATAATCTTTGCACCTGATATGATCATTCCTCGGAATGACTTTACACTCTTATCAAATGTTACATTACCACCACAGATAACGATACCCTGTAAAGCACCATCAGCGGCTGTGGATTTTAATGTTACATCATTTGCATTGATGATAACAACTGCATTTGTCTCTGGCTCTACCTTGTTGATACTAAGATTTTTGGAGAAGATCTTATCATAATCAACATATTTGGTAAGAGGTGTCAGACTGTAGTTGTAATCAAATGTATCAAGGTTCTTTCCGTCAGATCCTTTGATCGGAGCGTATGTGTATGTACTTCCGTTCTTTGTATATCCGGCCACTTCCCATGCAGAAACATCTGTATCTGTATCATCCTTTTTATCTACTACAGACAGATGATCTTTCATATTGATATACATATAATTGATCTGATTGCTGACCTTCTCCTCTTTGCTAAGAGTGGTCTGATCACCAAGTGCCTCTGAATTCTTTTTAATATCTGCAAATGTATTATTATTCTCTGTAATACCCTTATTACCAAGTAACACTGAGAATGTCTTTGATCCTGTTGCATTTTTTAATGCTGTATCAACCTGCAGAGATGTATCTGCAGATGCCTTAACAAATAATGAATTGTCACTGTTCTGAGCAGTTACAGCTCCACTTGTTTTGATCTTGCTTCCATCCACATCACCATCTTTGCTTGGCAGAAGTAATTTAACTTCAAAATTTTCATAGTTAGCAACATTGTACAATTTCTTTTTCGTTTCATCGATGCCTGTGTTTAAGAGATCATAATACTTCTCTACAAACTCCTCAGCATCGTTTACTCCATCCTTATCTTTATCGCCATCCTGAATGTACAGATAATAATAATCATGTCCGGAAACTGTCTCCTTGATTGCTTCTACAATATAATTATTAGATGTGAGCTGTTTTACGAAATCAGTATACAGCTTGTTAATTTGGACATCATTTGAAAATGTCTTAGGGAACTTTAATGTTACATGTGTATAACCGTTCTCATCCACAACCTCAGTATTATCATACAGATCCCACTGTGTCAGGAAGATCAACTGATTGGACTTAACATCAAGAGACTGACCGGTTGAATAATCGTTTAATGCTGTGAATGCATAATCAGAATCTTTCGTAAGACCAAAGTTTTTTCTTTCTTTCTCATCTGTGATCGTATTTGCTGCGATCTTGGAGAATTCGATATAGGACTTACCTGCAATATACAGAGATTCCAGACTTGAAAGATCCAGAGTTGAATTCTTTCCATTGACAATGATTGCACTGTCACTGAAGTGTGATTTTAATTTGAATCCTGTTGCAAGGTTACCGGATGTACGAAGAAGGTTAATGCTTCTTACGTCATCTGCTGTATAGCTGTATCCAAAATAAGTTCCTCTTGTAAATGTAAGCTCAGATTTCTCTGCATTCAGCTCTGTATCATCATATACATAAGCATTTGCTGCCGCTTTGATCTGTCCGCCCTCATCGCCTCCGATGATGATGTTATCGGTCCAGAGTTCTGATAACAGGGATGTACGTCCTGAAAGATTAATCTTCGCACCATCAAAAGCTGCGAGAGATCCTGAGTTAACGATAATATCGGAATTCAGTGTCAGATTCGCTCTGTCACCCTGTACAAAGATACCGGAATATGCACTCTCATCTGTTGATCCCCATTTGGTTTCAACTGTACGGCTGTATTCATTTGTTACCTTTGTATCTGTTTTTCCATTATAATCTTTATTGTAATAGTCAGAAGCAGTATAAATGTTACCCTTTATATTTACTTCTGTGTCTGCTGCTGTTCCGGATACCTGAAGTCCCATATCAGCAAGCAATGCGTAATTATATAAGCTGTCACTGTTTGCACCTGCCATATCAAAAGAAACATTATATTCCGGTTTCTTTAATACAAGATCTGTTGTGATCGTCTGTACATAAGTTCCAGGCGCCATTGCTCCGCTCGCGGAATCTGTGCTGCTTAATGTGATTGTACGCTTTACACCAATATTTCTGAATGTAATCTCTTCGATATTATTCTCATCGATCGTATTGGCACTTGCTACACCTGTAACTTTTCCATTCTTTCCAGCTACATATTTGATGTACTTTTCACGACCTTCTTTATCCTTGAATACAATTCTCAGATTGTCACAGGCAAGTGATACATCCGGATCTGTAATATAGCCCTTTAAGGTTTCGATCAGAGTTGGCATATTGCTGAATGTCTTATCTGATTTGATACCCTGCATAAAGAACTGCTTAAACAGATCATTCGCTTCATCTTCTGTCAGATTGTTATACTGACCATCCTTGTAATACACAACAATCTCAGCCGTTGTCGTATACGCGGAATACAAATGCTCATTTGTCGCTGCACCAATTCCGGCATATATCTCATCCATGGCTTTTTCAACACTGTAAAAGTTATTCAGGGAATTCAGCTTATAAAAACGAAGTTTATATGCCAAAAGAGTTCCCATTAACAATGCTGACACCAGTATGCTTAAGAAAGTTGCTGATACAATAACAAGGACAAAACTCGAGCCGCGGTTATCCGCTAATTTAAGCTTGTTTTTTAACTTTTTCAGCATCTCTTATTTCCCCCTTGTTCCTGATATTTCTGTCTTATTGCCATTACTGTCTGTCAATGTAACATGAATATCATACAGGTATGTTTCATCACTTGTATCATCTGATGTGTTCTTAACTTTAATAGCAGTTGTATCTGTTTCATCATACTCAGTTCCGAAGTTTGAATATGCCTCAATCTTTCCCTTGGTATCATCACCAGTGCGGTTCACATATACCTTAACAGAAGAAGGCGAACTTGTATGACTGGTGCTCTGGTAAACCAGACTGTCAATACTGCTTACGCCAAGTGTATCGCAAATAATCTCCTCATATTTCGGATCAATTGAAGCAATTGTTTCAAATAAGTAGATCTTTGCTTTTTCATCATCATCAAGTCCTGATGTCTCAACTCTGATATAATCATTATTACAATATACACCATTACATACTGCAGGTGCATATAACAGATAGATTGGAGGAAGTATCTTGTATTCCTTCTGATATACAATTCCTTCTCCGTATTTTCCATCCGGTTTATAGGTATCGCTTGCAATTCCATTCGTGTATGCCTTAATGATAGGATTAAACGATGGTTTATCCTGATATTCTACAAAACACTGTACCATATAACCGGATAAAGTCTTTGAAACCTTAATCGTGGTTGTTTTCTGGAACGAATCATTATCCAGATAGGTAGCACCGGACAGATACTGATTATATAAAACGGAATTTCCCTTTAAGATATCCACTTTCACATCTTTAAAATATGCCGCTGCCTGATTATCCAGACTGTTTCCTTCTATACCACTGGTTGCTCCCATATAGGTTGCTCCAGCAATGATCGCTGACTGCTTGTTATCAAGATTACGTACTGTACCAACACCTGATGTAAGGCGGACATACTCAGAACCGTCTTTCTTCAGGTCATTTGTATTGGCATCCCATACATATCCCTTTGTTGCAACTGCATGCGCAATATCATTTACAGTTACTGTGCAATCATACTTCTCGTATTCTCCCCCGAGCGATATTCCACTGCATGAATATGTATTAATGTGATAATCTACAGTTCCCGCACTTTCCGGGAGGGTATAAGTCTGTGTCTGGGAATCATCCAGACCAAACTCATAATTACCTGTAGAATTGCCATCAGGGATACTGATGGCACTTCCTTTCATATTTGCAGTTTTAAAGCTTTCCATGATCTCTTCAGCTTTTTCAATCGCATATTGTTTCTTTGTTGACTTCGTATTGACATTGATCGCTGAAATCAACTGGGCGGTAAGGGGAGCAATTAATATAGCAAATACTGCTACAGCTATGATTACTTCAATCAAGCTAAAGCCTTTGTTATTATTCTTTGCCATTCTTACTTCTCACTCCGTTCAAATCGAATCTACGGGTTGCAAGTCTACATCCTACTGATTGCTATCTGTAGTTGTAGTTGTCGTACTACTCTTTACGGTTGGATTTCCGAAAATGTTATCTTTACCGGTTTGAACATTTACGTTAACCTGATCTGTGGTTCTGTCTCCACCTGTAACAGCATATTCAGAGAATGACATATCTCCTGTGTAATCACCAGTCTCCTCATCAAATGCGATTGAGATAGAGTCAACTGTCATACGGAAATCGCTCTTCTCGATGTAATCAACAACATCTTTAACAGACTGATAAGAACCTGAATATGTAACCGGGAAGCTTGCTGAATAGCAGTTGAAATTATTTTCTCCTGCTACTGCTGCAGTAGCATCTGTGCCAGCGGCTGCAGTCTCTGTTGTAGCTGCTGTTGTAGCTGCTGTAGTATTTGCATCTGTAGAAGCTGTTCCTGTTGCTGCACCATCTAATGTAGCATCACCAACAGCACCGGTTCCAAGTGTATAGAAGAGCTGTTCCTCTCCCATTGATACATCTGTGAAACGGAACTTATATTCGTCCTTGATCCCCTGTAAATACATGATTGTATTTTCCTGATAGATCTCTGATGGGAATTCTGCAAGGATTGCTTCATATTCTTTCTTATAGTTCTCTGTATCCTTGATGTACTGATCTCTGTTTACATCTTTTGCTTTCAGGCTGTTATAATAAACCTGCTGTTCATCCTTCTTTGAAACAAGCTCTTTACGGTCATCAAAATTGCTTAATGCCACAAATCTGATCGGCACAAATAAAATAACAACACCGAGTAAAAATAATAATAAATTTCTTTGTCCTTTTGTCATTGCATCCATGTTCTATGCCCTCCCTTACTCAGCTAATGTAGCATCTGTTTCAGTTGTATCAGCATCTGCCGCTGATGCGTCAACATAGATACACGTTACTGTGAAATCATATGTTATTTTACCTGTGTCTTCATCTACATTTTCTGTGATACTTCCAATGAATGAGTTATCAATACAGTCAATTTCTTTTAAGCTGATCGCAAGTCCTGCAATATCATCATATTCTGTTGCTGTTCCTGAAATTGAAACACCTGTTGAATCGGATTCAAATGCTGTGATATCAGTTCCCTTTGGCATCTTCTCTTCCAAAGCCGTGATAAATGTTACAACATTCTCATTCAAGTTCTTTGTGTAGCTGTACATGCTCATGGCATCAACATAAACGCTTTCTGCATTTTCATAATCCTTTACGATCGTCTCAATATCCTGAATAGAAGCGATCTTCTTATTTACATCATCCAGCTCTGTCTGTGCCTGATTCTTTAATACAAATGACACAGCCGTTAATCCGCCTGCCACTAACACAGCCAGGATCAGGAATGCAACTACCAGTGGAGTTGTATCCATCTGACCTTCCTTCTTGCCGGAAGCTCCGCCTTCTGAAATTGTGAATCCCATAGGTGCAAAAGCAGCACCGATTGGAACCATAAGGTATACAGGATTATATATCTTCAAATCAATCTTTGGGTCAAATTTGATATTGAATAAACTGTCCATAACTCTTGTTGAAACATTGAGCTGTACCTTGAAAAGACCATCAATTCCCTTGATCAGGGCGCCATCGCCTGTCAGGAATACATCATCGATCGGCTTATCAGGATTCTTTGATGCAAAGAAATCCATTACACGGCCAATGTTGTTGATCAGGTAACGGAAAGATCCTGTGATCGCATTATCATCAAAATCAACCGTGATCAGTCTTTCATTCTGGAGTAATGTCATTGCTGTTGTAGCATCAACACCCTTTGCATCCATTACTTCATTTACAACAACATTGGTACCATATGGTACAGTTCTCTGTAACAGAAGGATATCTCCTTTTACGATATTAAGTACAGTAGATTCGCTACCTAACTGGATTACCATAGTCGTCATGTTCTCGCTGGTCTGTGTTTTGATCAACTGCAACATGGCATTTCCAATGTAATCAAGAGCAACTACCTTCAGTCCTGCAAGTGCTGCAACTTCATAATATGAACGAACCATACTGGTTGGTGCTGCAACTGCAAGAACTCTTAACTGTTTGTTATTTTCTTCATCAGTAACTGTCTCTAATACAGAATGGGATACTGTGTAATCCTCTATATTAACAGGGAAATACTCTGATGAGTTCGCATTAATAATTCCTTTAATTTTGTTTTCCTTAACGAAAGGTACAAGAACCTCTCTGTTAACGATCTTTGTAGAGGTAAGAACGAATATTGCGTTCTTGTTAGTGATTCCGTTTGCAGCAAGCTGTGATTTGATCGCCTCTGCAATTCTTTCCTTGTCTCTAATGAAACCATCTTCATAAGCATCTTCCGGTGTCTCGAAGATGATGGCATTATGAACTGTGGAAGTCTTTTTTTCAGAAGCTGTTACTTCTGTAATAGTAATACTTTCATTTGTGATGTCGATTGTTAAGACTTTGTTATTACTCGCCATTTTAAATAGCCTCCCTCGCTAATCAGTAGTTTTTTGTGGAATATGTATATTCCAATTGCCTGAGTACCAGCCTACAAGCTGTTCACCCCACTTAAAATAAAATACAATATGCCTGTATGTACAGGCTGAAAGGTAAACAATCTGTCACCTTTAATCATAAGCACACGGATGATTGACCCGTTCATCTTTCATGCCTATTTTTCAGTTTCCAGCTTTTTTGTAAGCCGGCTGCCGCCATTAGTTCAATGCCGTTGTCATTCGCGTTTCTTCTTTCTACATTTATTCGTTTCAGACACAAACAATATAAAACCGCTGACTGCAAAATAGTCACTCGTATGTTATATAAATCTCTTCTTATTATATAAAGCTTATATAAAACGTGTGACCATGAAAGAGATACCAACATGCATATTTTTCATACATGTTGACGTTTCATGTTGTTAGACAATTTTGAAGGGCGACAAACAAGATCGAAAAACGAGGATTCTTACCAACTTATTCATCACCCTTCTGATGTCTGACTGATGTAATGATTATCTGTTTAACATCAGATCCTTACATCTGTTCACTATGCCCGCCTTTTATTATGGCTGAGGTGAAACCTGCTGAGAACCAGCTTTAACGATAACTGTGTTACCAGCTACATTGATATCAACTGTGAATTCATTTCCTTTGTCGAAGTACTTTGAAGTAATTGTGCTGTTACCAAGAATGCTGCTGATCTCTGTGCTGAATGCACCGTAGCTTGACTTCAGGTCTGAAACGCTTGCGCCTGTAACGCCTGTTCCGATTGCAACCATTGCATCTTCATCTGACATAGCTGTCTGACATGCTGTACGGATTGTGTCAGCATTTGAAATATCAGCACTTCTTCTTGACTTGTTGATGTACTTGATAAGGGCTGGTGCAAGAGCACCTGCAAGAATTGCCATAATAGCGATTACGATAATTAACTCTACTAATGAGAAACCTTTGTTGTTCTTCTTCATAATTGTTCTCTCCTTTTAAATTGATATTCTTTGTTGTTTGTTGATGCATCTTCCGATGCTATATTAAAACCAGCATCCTCGTACTGCCGGATCTAATCAATACTATAATATGTAACAGGACTTGTATTAGTACTGGTCAAGTGCACTGTACATACTCATGATAGGACCGTATACAGCCGCAACAATCATTCCTACGATACATGCAAGGACTACCATGATTAATGGTTCCATTGCTGCTGTCAGCTTGTTTGTTGCCTCTTCTACTTCTTCATCATAGTAGTCAGCAACCTTACTAAGCATCTCTTCTATATCACCGGTTTCTTCACCGATCTTTGTCATGGCGGAAAGCATTGGTGGAAGCATCTCCATATCCTTTAATGGTTTGGAAAGTGGAATACCTTTTGCTACCTGCGTCTTGGCATCTAACAGACCATCGCGAATGATCTTGTTATCCATCATCTTTGCCACCTGTTCAACAGCATCGATCATGGAAATACCGGATGCCATCAGTGTACTCATTGTTCTTGCAAATCTGGAACATGCTGACTTGATTGTCAGGTTACCAAAAATCGGCATCTTGATCGCCATATTCGCGAAAAGCTGTTCGCCAACAGAACTTCTCTTGAATGCCTTGCAGCCAACAACGATAGCTGCAACGATGATGATCAACAGCCACCACTTATGTATAATGAAATTACTTGCCGCTACCATAATTCGTGTTGCCAGCGGAAGCTGTGTTCCCATCTCCGCAAACATACTTGAGAAGTTAGGAATAACCATTACCATTACCACGATTACTACGATGATCATGACGATGAATACTACGATAGGATATGTCATCGCACCCTTGATCTTTGCTGATAACGCGTTATCTTTTTCAAAGTGCTCTGTCAGTCTGTCGAGACAGATCTCCAGGTTACCGGATAACTCTCCGGCTGCGACCATGTTGATCATGATCGGTGGAAATACCTCTGAGTTTACACGAAGTGCATCTGCAAGCGTTCCACCCTTTTCAACATATGTCTTTGCATCCATAACTGCTCTCTGCAGTGTTTTGTTTTCTATCTGGTCTCCCATCAGTTCCAGTGCTGATATAATCGTAACACCAGCTCTTATAACTGCTGAAAACTGTTTACAGAAGACTGCCAAATCTTTTGATTTTACCTTCTTCTTAATCAAACCCCCTGAAAATGGACTGTTCTGCTCTGTCAGGCTCATGATCGCATAACCATCTGCCTTCAGCTTCTTCTCCGCTCCATCTCTGTTCGGGGCCTCAATGGTACCTTTTTTATTCTTACCATTTTTGTCAACAACCTTGTAGTTAAATACTGCCATTGTTTCTCCTCCGACCCTGTCATATTTCTTCTTTTTTGTAATAGTTTTCTACTATTACCAGCTAAAAGTGCGCGTAAATTCACGGACTTTTACATATACTATACCTGTTATATTACTATATTTCTCAACCACATTCAATAATTTCTTATGATTGCAGTTTTTTTTGTAAGAATTGCACAAAAGGATTGTACATCTTATTGTCCGTTGATCTTCTTTCTGAGATACTGCTGATCCTGTGCATATGTCATAGCCATCTCTCTGGTGATCGTGCCGGACGAGAACAGATCATACAATGCATCATCCATTGTGATCATTCCGAGCTGTCTGCTGGTCTGGATCGTCGACTGGATCTGATGTGTCTTCGCTTCTCGTATCAGGCTTCGGATCGCCGGTGATGCAAGCATTACTTCAAATGCTGCAACTCGTCCCTGTCCGTTCGCTGTCGGAAGCAGTGACTGGGAAATAACACCTTCCAGTACCATCGCAAGCTGTACTCGTACCTGTTGCTGCTGGTTTGTCGGGAAGATATCGATAATACGGTCGATCGTACTTGCCGCACCGATCGTATGCAGAGTCGAGAATACCAGGTGTCCGGTCTCGGCTGCAGTGATCGCTGTTGAAATCGTTTCAAGATCTCGCATCTCTCCTACAAGAATAATATCAGGATCTTCACGGAGCGCTGCACGAAGAGCATTCGCATAACTGAGTGTATCCATACCAACTTCTCGTTGATTAACGATTGCCTTGTTGTGATGGTGAATATACTCGATAGGATCCTCCAGTGTAATGATATGATCGGTCAGGTTTTCATTTGCCTTATTAATAATAGAAGCAAGTGTTGTTGATTTACCGGAACCGGTAGGTCCTGTTACAAGTACCAGACCTCTCTTTCTCTTATATAATTCAACAACCTCTCTCGGAATACCGAGCTGATCTGGTCTTGGGATCTGTGTTTCTACTCGTCTGTATGCCGCAGCCATATTACCACGATCCATATATACGTTTACACGGAAACGACCGGTTTCTGGTGAATCGAATGAGAAATCGACCTCACCTCTATCTTTTAAAATTGCTACATGTCTCTCTTTCATCGTTGCTCCGATTGCTTCAGCCGCATCAGCCGGTGTAAGCGGAGGAACTTCAACTTCTGTCAGTCGTCCATTGATTCTGAGTTTCGGTGGTATGCCTACGGCAATATGTACATCCGACGCTTTTGCCTCAACCGAGAATGCCAGGAGCTCTTTCATATCCAGCATACTGTTTCCTTCCTTTCTTTGTTGCATTCATAATTTCAATTTTATTTTTACAGAGCCTGATCACATATTCTTCTCTGCTAAAAATCTTTTTTATCCACGCCGGTTTATCACCGGACCGGATCTTTTAATATTCATCACCTGTTGTATATACGATCTTCTTCATCTCTGACATGGAAGTAATTCCATTCAGCACATGTTTGGCAGCACCCATCTTCAGAGTAAGCATACCTTCTGCAAGTGCCTGTTTTTCAATCTTATCCGCTGTCGCTCCGGTCGAGATAACCGCCTGCAGTGCTTTGGATACCGGCATCATCTCGTATACACCGATTCGTCCTGAATAGCCTGTATCATTACACAACGGGCAGCCAGACGGCTCATAAATGATAACATCTTCTTCATCCTCCGGCACGCCGAGTACTATTCTCTCTTCATCTTCTACGAGACGAGGCTGTTTGCAGGTCGGGCACAGTCTTCTTACAAGTCGCTGTGCAATAACACCTACAACCGCATCACCTACAACATAAGGTTCGATTCCCATATCTTCCAGACGGGTGATCGTACTTGCTGCTGAGTTTGTATGGAGTGTTGATACAACCAAGTGTCCTGTGATAGCGGCCTGAACCGCGATCTGAGCAGTCTCACCATCTCGAATTTCTCCGATCATTATGATATCCGGATCCTGACGAAGAATGGATCTTAAGGCTGCTGCGAATGTCATATCTGCTTTATTATTTACCTGTACCTGGTTAATACCATTGATATTCGCCTCGACAGGGTCTTCTACTGTGATAATGTTTACATCCTCTTTGTTCAGCTCACTTAAGGATGTGTACAGTGTCGTTGATTTACCGGAACCGGTAGGTCCTGTTACAAGGATAATTCCGTGTGGATTACTCAGGATTCCATCAAATACCTTGATCTCATCCTCATCCAGACCAAGTCCGCTCTTCGGTTTTGTAAGTCCGTCCTTGGAGGTAAGTCGCATAACCGTCTTCTCTCCATATACAGTCGGAAGGATAGATACACGGACATCAAACTCTCTGCGGTCTACAAAGATCGTGATACGACCATCCTGTGGCTTTCTCTTTTCTGCAATATCCATACCACCGATGATCTTGATTCGGGCTGTGATACCCGCAAGAATACTTAAGTCGTAGGACATAACCTGTTTTAATGCACCATCGATCCTGTAGCGGACACGGACACTGCTTTCCAATGCCTCAATATGAATATCGGACGCTCTCTGTCGAACTCCGCCTTCTATGATCTGTTTTACAAGCAAAACGATAGGAGAATTATCTATATCTTCATTTACTTCATCTTCATCTCCGCCGCCAAGTGCATCTGCCTGTTCCTGACGATACATCTCAGCCGCTTCCATTGCTTTGGAGCTTCCGTAATACTTGCCGATGGCATCATTGATCTGATCCTCTGTTGCAAGCATAGGCTCCACCTGCATATTGGTTACAAGTCCAATATCATCGATCGCATTGATATCCATCGGATCTGACATGGCAAGTTTTAAAATATTCGGGTTATCCGGATCGATCTCGATAGGAATAACTTTATATTTTGCTACCATATTCTCCGGAACCAGATGAAGCACCTTCTCTTCTATCTTTGCTCCCTTTAATTCTATGTAATCAATGCCAAGCTGCTGTGTCAGAAGCGTTATCAGAATCTCATTACTGATCATACCAAGATCAACAAGAACATTTCCGAGTTTTCCGCCATTCTCTTTCTGATATGCCAGAGCCTCCTGTAACTGTTCTTCTGTAATAGCTCCTGCCGCTACGAGAATATCACCTATTCTAATCTTTTTACGACCCATTCCTAATCGCATACCGGTCTGTCCCTCCTACATTTCTGAAATATACAAGCATTACTTACAGAGTATAGCACAATCTAATAAAAAATTAAACATTTTGAACAGATTTTAGTCATTTTTTTTAATTTTTTTCACATTTTACCAATTTTATTTTTTGGGATATGCACTTTTTCCACATTTTAATCATAAAATATATACAAATCGCTAGGGGTCTATTTTCTATGCAGGCATTTAAAAAACCCCTTTTACCGGATCAGGAAGAATATTATCTGAAATTATGCAGGGCAGGGGATGCCGATGCGCGGCGGATTCTGATCGAATCCAATATGCGTCTGGTCGCCCATATTGCAAAAAAATACATTGGAACCGCTGACAATGATGATCTGCTCTCCGTCGGAACCATCGGTCTTATCAAGGCGATCGATTCCTACGATCATGCCAAAGGCAACCGTCTGGTCACATACGCTTCCAGATGTATTGACAACGAGCTGCTCATGATGCTCCGTCACTCCAGAAAATACGCCCGCGAAGTCTCCCTGTTTGAACCGATTGGTACCGACAAAGAAGGAAATGAGATCAATCTGATCGACATCATCAGTCAGGATGAAGCAACTATTCTGGATTCTATGGTGCATGCTTACCACATAAACCGTCTTCCATACTGTCTGAAGCACTGTCTGTCCGAGCAGGAAGCCAGCCTTATCATCCGTCGTTATGGTCTATACGGTCACCCTCCACGCACACAAAAAGAGATTGCCAGCCAGATGGGGATTTCCCGTTCCTATGTCTCCAGAATCGAAAAACGGGCATTACAGAAGATCCGCAGGCAGCTTGAAGCCTGACCTATTCCGAAAGCTCCTGCCGTCTGAGTATCATTCCCGCTGATACCGGGCGGTCCAGCTTTACATACAACTGCATCTTTGGATGCGGTGCTGATTCCATCGGTTCCATCCGGTCATTGTAGATCTCCTCAACCCGGCAGACCGTATTGGTTCCATCAAAGTTCATACATTCTATCTCTTCTCCGACTGAGAATTTGTTTTTCTGTTCAAATGCAACCAGTCCGTCCTCTGTAACCTCCTGTACATTGCCTATATAAGTACAGTTTTTAATATATGTGTTATTATCATAGATCTGAGAATCCTGATCTGTTTTTCCAAAATAAAATCCAGTTGTAAATTGACGGTATGTGCATTTTGCAATTTCTGATTTATAATATTCCATATTTGACCGGTACAGCTCCGGAGATTCCATATAGTCATCAATTGCTTTACGATAGGTTCTTGCTACCGTTGCAACATATAGTGCCGTTTTCATTCTTCCCTCAATCTTAAAGCTGTCAATTCCGGCATCGATCATTTCCGGGATATGCTCAATCATACAAAGATCTTTGGAATTAAAAATATAAGTACCCCTGTCATCTTCATTGACCGGCATGTACTCGCCCGGTCTTGTTTCTTCTACAATGTGATACTTCCATCTACATGGATGTGTACATGCTCCACGATTTGCATCTCTTCCTGTAAAATAACTGCTGAGCAGGCAGCGTCCGGAATAGGAAATGCACATTGCTCCATGCATAAAGGACTCAATCTCCATATCCTCCGGAATATGTTCTCTGATCTGTTTAATCTCCACAAGTGACAGTTCTCTGGCTGTGACCACTCGTTTTGCCCCCATATTATACCAGAAATTATACGTCAGGTAATTCGTGTTATTTGCCTGGGTGCTGATATGAAGTTCCATATCAGGCATGATTTCCTTTGCCAGCATAAAAATACCCGGATCTGATACCAGAACCGCATCGACACCGGTATCCTTCAACTGCTCAAAATATGCCTTCATTCCTTCAATATCATAATTATGTGCAAATATATTTGCTGTCACATATACCTTTGCATTCTTTGCATGCGCATATTTCACAGCCTTTTTCATTTCTTCAATCGAAAAATTATCTGCTTTTGCACGAAGTCCATATGCCTGTCCGCCAATATAGACTGCATCCGCACCATAATCTACTGCAACCTTTAATACCTCAAGACTACCTGCCGGAACAAGCAGTTCCACTTTACGTTCTGCCATATCTTTCAAAACCCTCTTCTTTTCTTTCCGTACAGATGACATCACCTTTTAGTCTGTTGCCATCCGCCTGTTAATATCTTCTTGTTTTTTCATTGATCCACTACTTTTTCAATGATCCTTTTTATCAGCCGTTTTTTTCACCGATAGGCTCATTCCATCTCCTATATTCAGGATGGCTGTATCCAGCCGTTCATCATGCTTTAATTCATACAGATATTCCCGCATTCTGGCATGAATTGTCCGGTTTCTTCTGGTTACTGCAAACCGCGATTCCAGTACATCTCCATCCTGCAGTACATTATCACATAGCAGGATTCCTTCCGGCGCAAGCAAAGGAACCACCTTCTGGAAAAAGCTTCCATACTGACCTTTTGCAGCATCCATAAAGACCAGATCATATTGATCCGACAATGTCGGCAGGATCTCATTTGCATCTCCCTCTAACAGAGTGATCTTCTTTTCTGCACCTGCCAGCTTTATATTCTCTTTTGCCCGATCAATTCTCGGCTGATAGTTTTCAATTGTTGTGATATGTCCACCCTCTGCAATAAACCTGCTCATAAAAATAGCAGAAAAGCCTACCGCAGTTCCTATCTCCAGTATATTTACCGGTTTCTTCATTCTAAGAAGAAGCCTGATAAATTCTCCGGCCTCTCTTCGTATGATAGGAACCCCCTGCTCTTCTGCTTCTTTTCTGATAGCAGTTATTGCATCATCATAGTCATTGTTGAATGAATTTATGAAGGATGCAATTCTCTCATCTGTTATCATTTATTATCTCCACTTTTCTTACTGTCACTATCCAGAGTTCCACCTGTTATGATCGTTATGATCTCATCATTTGTATAACTTGGTGCGATCTCATATGTTCCAGGTTTTATCTTTGCTGCATAAGATCCGATTCGGATACGTACCATCAGCGCATATGCATTTTTTACAACTCCGGCATCATCCAGAGTCTCGCATACATCCTTGATCGAAGAATCCGGCAGAACTGTGACTGTGACTACCTTTGTATCAGATTTATCCTTACAGCTATTGCTGGCAAATACATCATAGGCAAAGCTAAAGCCAAACGCAAACACTTTCACAAGTATAAACAGGATAAATACATTTACCAGTAAGCCTATCGCAAACCGCAATATCCGTTTCATTGTTACAGCACTATCTATAGCCATATCTGTTCTCCTTATCTTACGGTGTCCATCCAGACACTTCTCGTAACTGTTTTATCATATCCTACTGCTTTATGTCAACATCCAGACCATCTGCAATCTCATCATACATCGTTTTCAACATCCTGCACAGCTTTCGTTCTGCCCGAAGGAAATCATTCACGATCGTGTCGTGAACGATTGCGTCATACTCCTCAAACAGTGCAACCACCTCATCGTATGGATTATCCACAGAGCCACGGTTCTGGATCTCTGAATTTCTTTTCTTGAATTCATTCAGTCCCCGGAGAAGATCCGGATGTTCATACAGCCGTTCACGGCAGGCCAGATAATTTCTGTAGAATTCTGACTCCTTTATCGTTTCATTCAGTTTTTTGCTGAGTTCAACAACATCACTCATGTCTGTTTCCTCTTTTCTTCTTAACCTGCATCTGTGCATGGACACTATTTTTCAGGACAATTTATACTTCGGTAATGATCGGAAGGATCATCGGGCTTCTCTTCGTCCGCTTCCAAAGGAATTCACTTAAGGAATCCTTGATGGTTGTCTTGATCTTGCCCCAGTCGGTAATATTCTTCCGCAGGCATTTCTCCAGTGCTTCTTCTACTACGGCACGGCAGTCTTCCATCAATGTTTCCGATTCTCTGACATATACAAATCCACGGGAAACGATATCCGGTCCTGCAATCAGGTTATTGCTGTATTTATCGAGTGTCACTACGATGATCAGAAGACCATTCTGCGACAGAAGCTGTCTGTCTCTTAAAACGATATTTCCAACATCTCCAACTCCAAGTCCGTCAACAAAGACTCCCTGTGCAGGAACTTTTCCAGTTACTTCCAGTTTATCCTCACTGACTTCCAGAACATCTCCTGTTGTCAGGATCTTGATATTCTCTTTTGGAATACCCATCTCCTGTGCCAGCTCTGCATGGCGCTTCAGATGTCTGTACTCACCATGTACTGGTATCGCATATTTTGGTTTTGTGAGTGCATAGATCAGCTTCAATTCCTCTCTGCATGCATGTCCGGATACATGTGTATCTTCAAAAATTACATGAGCACCTTTCATTTCAAGCTCATTGATTACCTTGAATACCGCTTTTTCATTACCAGGGATTGGGTGTGAACTGAATATGACCACATCTCCCGGCATGATAGAGATCTTATTATGGATCGATGCTGCGATCCTTGATAAGGCAGCCATGTTTTCACCTTGGCTTCCTGTCGTGATCAGAACCAGCTTCTCATCCGGATAATTCTTGATCTGGCTGATATCGATCAGCGTGTTGTCCGGTATATCAATATATCCGAGTTCAGAAGCTGTACTGATGATATTCACCATACTTCTTCCTTCGATGATTACTTTTCTGCCATACTTATATGCCGAATTGATAATCTGCTGCACACGATCTACATTCGATGCAAATGTAGCAATAATAATACGATGATTCTGATTATCATTGAACAGATTATCAAAGGTTCTTCCTACTGTCTTTTCTGACTTTGTAAAGCCCTCACGTTCTGCATTTGTGGAATCTGCCATCAGTGCCAGAACGCCTTTTTTCCCAAGTTCCGCAAAACGTTGGAGATCGATCATGTCCCCAAATACCGGTGTATAATCAATCTTGAAATCTCCGGTATGGACAAGCAGTCCTGCCGGCGTATAGATCGCCAATGCTGCGGAATCAGCAATCGAATGGTTCGTCTTAATAAATTCTATCCGGAATTTTCCAAGAATGATATTCTGTCCATATTTTACAACCTTACGTCTGGTGTTGTTCATCAGATTATGTTCTTTCAGTTTATTCTCGATCAGTCCCATCGTAAGCTTTGTTGCGTAAATCGGCATATTGAGTTCTTTCTCAATGTAAGGAATGGCTCCGATATGATCCTCATGACCATGGGTAACCACAAGTCCTTTGACTTTGTCCGCGTTTTCCTTAAGGTAAGTGACATCCGGTATTACAAGATCGATTCCTAACATATCGTCCTCAGGGAATGCCAGACCGCAGTCAATGACTATAATAGAGTCCTCATACTCTATTGCAGTAATGTTCATTCCAATCTGTTCCAATCCGCCCAATGGAATGATCTTTACTGCATCACTATTCAATTTTTTCAATGTTCTATACCTCCAAATCTACGTCCTCTAGCAGTTCTTCAAATATCTTCATAACTGCTTCTAATTCTTTGTCATCTTCAACGATATCAAACGCTGCCATCTCACCTTCACTGTCTGAAGCATTCTCCTTCAGGATCAGGAAAGAACCATCATCCTCATCGTCTCCATCTTCTGTAACAAGCAGGTAATTCACTCCGCCAAGAGTTGTCTGCTCCATAACAGAAAAAGCAACCTCATTGCCATCTTCATCTGTAAATACTATGCTGTCGTTTTCCATTCTGTTTAATCCTTTCGACTATTCTGTCTGCCCTTCATGAGCCTGACTGTCAAGATAATTCTGCAAAATAACCGCAGCAGCCATCTTGTCCACATACTGCTTCCGGTTTTCTCTTCTGACTCCAGTATCCATTAAAATCCGTTCTGCTTCTACCGTAGAGAGTCTTTCATCCCACAGGATCACTTCCAGGCCTGTCCTGCGTTCCAGATCTTCTTTAAACTGTTCGGTCGCTTCTGCCCGTTCTCCAATCGTATTATTCATATTCTTCGGATATCCGAGAACGATCCGTTCCGCCTGATATTCTTCAATGATACTCTCTATCCTCGCAAGTGTCTGTCGAAGCTTGTTTGCTGATTTTCTTTCTATTGTTTCAAGTGGCTGTGCCGTGATCATCAGCGCATCACTGACCGCAACTCCTACTGTCTTTGTTCCGTAGTCCAATCCAATTATCCGCATACTCTTATCCTGTTCTTCTCTCTACCTGATTCGATTATTCTGATACACTCTTCATCTACTTGATCAGATTATTCTTGATGTAATCTTCAAACAGAACTTCAATGATCTCATCCCGTTCTGCCTTCATGATCAGACTTCTTGCATTCTTATAGCTGGTGATATATGTAGGATCTCCACTCATAATATAACCAACAAGCTGGCTGACCGGATTATATCCTTTTTCTGTCAAAGCCTCATAAACCTGTCCAATGATCTGTGTTACATCTATTGTATTATCTTTCAGTTGTGCAATATGTTGTGTATTTTCTCTATTATTCATATACTCACATCCTTACTTTTATCAAGTGCCATCGGCATCTTTGCAAAAAAATCTTATCCTATAATAATATAAAATCACGCAAAATTCAACCTAAAGCCGCATATTTGTATATGTTCCAACGCAATTCATGCATAATTTTCCCACACCGGCTGTCTATTCCATGCCATATGGAATCTGCACTATATGATTGATGATATCCACTTCTCGTCCACAAATCCTGTGCATACATTCTTCCTCTACAAAAATATCTATATAGCGTTCTGTATGTCCACGGTATCCGTCTTTTCCATTTCTCCGGACTTTTTCTTCAATCAGAACCTCCAGAGTTTCTCCCCGAAAAGAAGCTTCATATGCATGTTTGTTCTTTTCAGATAATGCCAGCAGCACATCGCTCCTCTGATTCTTGATCTCCGGTCCGATCTGATCCCTCATACCGGCTGCAACCGTTCCCTGTCTCGGTGAAAATTTAAATATATGCATTTCATACAGATTAAGTTTCGTCAGGTAGTCAACCGTTTCCTGAAATTCTTCATCCGTTTCTCCCGGAAAGCCTACGATCACATCTGTTGTCAAAGCCGGGCGGTCAAATGCCTTACGAAGTATCTCACATTTTTCAAAGTATTCTTCACAAGTATATTTCCGGTTCATCCGTTTCAATACTGTATTGCAGCCACTTTGCAGGCTTAAATGGAAATGCGGACATACCTTTTTATTATCCACAATACGATCTATAAATGTATCTGTAATGATACCCGGTTCCAGAGAACCAAGACGGATCCGTTCAATTGATTCAATTTTTGAGATTGCGTCAATTACATCTGCGAGTCCTACCTCATTTTCCTTATCCTTGCCATAAGATGAGATATGGATACCCGTCAGAACAATCTCTTTTACTCCGGTCTGTGCCAGACGTTCTACTTCTTCTGTAATCGATGCAAGCTCCCGGCTCCGGATTCTTCCTCTAACGTACGGAATAATACAATAAGAGCAGAACTGGTTACATCCATCCTGAATCTTCACATATGCCCGTGTATGTTCTAAGGTACTGTTGATCGTAAGCGGTTCATATTCCTTTTCTGCCGCAATATCGAGCATGCCTTCGTCCGTCACTCCGATCTCCAGATAGTCTTCAAGGATCTGCACAATGTCCTTCTTTTTATTATTTCCGATGATAATAGATATCCTGTCATCTTCCATCAGCTTATCTTTTGCCGCCTGCACATAACAGCCCGCTGCTATTACAACCGCATCCGGATTCAGCTTCTTGGCTCTGTGTATCATCTGTCTGGACTTTTTATCTGCCATATTGGTAACAGAGCATGTATTTATCAGATACACATCTGCTTTTTCTTCAAAGGAAACAGCCGTCATACCAGCCTCTTTTAAGAGTTCGATCATACCATCTGTCTCGTATTGATTTACCTTGCAGCCCAGTGTCAGAGGGGCTACTGTTTTTCCCTTCAGCATTCCTTATTTTTCCTTTCTTATTATTGACTTTTCCCTCTCCAAAAGATATTATAAATATATAAGCATCCGCGGTCATTATGACTCCGGATAATCTAACTTTTAGGAGGGCAATCATGAAAGCATTAATGGTTTCTTTAAATTCAATCGATAAGGTAAAAGCATTCTGCAATGAAATTGCAAAATTCGACGCAGAGTTCGACCTCATCTCAGGACGTTATGTTATTGATGCAAAATCAATTATGGGTATATTCAGCCTTGATATTTCAAAGCCAATTGAATTAAACATTCACGCTGATGACAAGGATCTTGCTGATATTCTTGCAGCAATCAAGCCTTACGTTGTTGAATAATCATAACCGACTATTTGCATACATACAGAATGCCCGTTCCGACAGTCATTCTGCATAAAAAAGCTTGCCGCCTTTGTAGTGGCAAGCTTTTTTTATCTTATCTCTGTGATCTGCACATTACAGTTTCTACAGACTCTAACGCTTTTTCATATAACGGTTCGATAATACCGGCAAGCTTTGCTTCCGATTTCTCGATCGCAGATAATATCGGTTTTGTTACCGGGTGCTTTGCTACAAATGTTGTACAGCAGTCCTCATAAGGAAGGATCGAAGTCTCATAGGTTCCGATTTTCTCTGATATGTCAACGATCTCCTGCTTATCCAGTCCGATACATGGACGGAATACCGGCAACGTACTGACATCATTGATAACAGCAAGACTGAATACCGTCTGGCTGGATACCTGTCCAATACTTTCTCCCGTCACCGTGCACTGACAGTCATTTCTCTTTGCCAGTTCTTCTGCAATCTTGATCATATAACGCTTCATAATGATCGTAAGCTCCTCATGCGGACAGTTATCATAGATTGCCATCTGAACATCTGCAAAGTTTACAACATGCAGCTTGATCGCACCTGCATAATCCGCAACCAGACATGCCAGATCAATTACCTTTTCTTTGGCACGTTCACTGGTAAATGGCGGTGCATGGAAATATACTGCTTCCATCTGAACGCCACGTTTTGCGATCATATAAGTTGCAACCGGACTGTCAATTCCACCGGATAATAATGCCATTCCCTTTCCATTTGTACCAACCGGAAGTCCTCCCGGACCCGGAATCGTGATCGAATAAATATATACCGTCTTCCGGATCTCTACATTTATGATCTCATCCGGTTCATGAACATCAACGGAAGTATCCGGAAATGCCTCTAACAGATAATGACCAAGCTCCGCATTTACCTCCATTGAGGTCATAGGATAGCTTTTATCATTTCTTCTTGTATTTACTTTAAAGGTAAAGTTCTTCTTACGATATGCCTGATCCACATATGCGATCACCTTTCCTTTGATCGCTTCAAACGATGTATCCTCCTCTACCACGATCGGGCAGATTCCAACGATACCGAATACCTTGGTCAGTGCATTCACTACATCTTCATAATCATAGTCTGATTTTGCTTCAACAAAGATCCTTCCCTGTTCCTTGCGGATATAAAAATCACCATAATTTTTGATCTTACGATTAATGTTTTTTACAAGGATATCTTCAAATATATACCGGTTTTTTCCTTTTGTACCGATCTCAGCATATTTGATCATAAATGCCTTATACTGCATATACTTCTCTCAACCTCCAATTTTCATCCTGTTTATTTATTCTTCACCTGTTTTTTACTATTATAAACAAACTTTCCATTCGTTTGATACTACTTTTTTCTGACATATTTTCTATAAACCGGCAGGATCTCCTCTATCACATCTGCTGCATAGTCTGCCTGTTCCACTGTGTTCTCTGCCGAAAAACTGAAACGGATCGTGGATTCCAACCGATTCTTCTGCAAACCGATCGAAGACAATACATGGCTGACTGCCGGTTTATTCGACGAACATGCTGATCCGGAAGAAACATAAATCTGCCGCTCTTCTAATGCATGCAGCATCACTTCGCTTCGAACACCAACAAATGATACACTTAGGATATGTGGCGCTTCCCCTTCATTGATATATACATCCGGAAGTGCCTTTAGCCGTTCGGTCAAACGGTCTTTTACCGCCCGCATACGAACAATTCTGGCTTCCAGATCTTCATAAACTATCTTTGTTGCCAGTCCAAATCCTGCAAATCCCGGTACATTTTCTGTACCTGACCGCATTCCATCCTGCTGTCCGCCGCCGTATATGATTGGCTTCACCTTCGTACGGTTCTTGATAAACAATGCTCCCGTTCCTTTTGGTCCATGTATCTTATGACCACTTACAGACATCAGATCGATACCCATCCGTTTCGGGTAAATGTGATATTTGCCAAATGCCTGAATCGCATCCACATGAAAGAGCGTCTTCGGATTCTTTTCTTTGATAATCTCTGCAATCTCCTGAATCGGCTCTACTGCACCAATCTCATTATTTACATACATAACAGATACAAGGATCGTATCCTCGTTCACTTCCTGTTCTAATTGTTCCAGATCCACGATTCCCTGGTGATCTACATTCAGATATACAACTTCAAATCCAAGGCTCTCCAAAAATGCCATCGTACTTGATACGGATGCATGTTCCACCTTAGAAGTTATAATCCGGTTACCACTTCTTTTATTCGCAAGTGCCGCTCCGATCAACGCAAGATTATTGGATTCCGTTCCACCGGAAGTCAGCACGATCTCTTTGCTGTCTACCTTCCATTCTTTTGCAAGAATCTCTTTCGTCTCCTTGATATAGTGTCCTGCATCCAGACCTTTCTGATGCAAGGAAGAAGGATTTCCATAATCTTCTTCCATTAATTTTACTACCAGATCTTTCACTTCCGGAAATACCTTTGTTGTTGCTGCATTATCAAAATATGCTTCCATCTCTATCTATCCTCTTCCAGTTCAAACATTATGATCGACATGACCGCCATTCCTGCCGTCTCTGTACGCAAAATCCTGTGTCCAAGTGTGACCATCTTCGCACCCATAGCTACCGCTGTCTCAACTTCTTCTCTGGCAAATCCACCTTCCGGACCTATAAATATACCAAGACTTTTCTTTCCTTTGATCGATGCAAAGACCTCTTTCGAATATGCGACTCCTTCTGCTTCCTCATATGGGATCATATTCATATCAAGCTCCTTTGCCATAGCAAGAGCCTCTTTCCATGTTACGGGAGCCGTCACCTCCGGGATTATGCCTCTGCCCGACTGCTTCGCCGCCGCAAGTGCGATTGCCTGATAACGTTCCGTCTTCTTTCCTGCTTTCTTCGCATCCAGCTTGACAACCGTCCGTTTCGTCATAACCGGTACGATCCTGGTCACACCAAGTTCTACCGTCTTCTGGATGATCCATTCCATTTTATCTGCCTTTGGAAATCCCTGGAACAACGTAATCCCTGTTTCAAGTTCTGCAAAATTATCACATACATCCAGAATATCTGCAACCACTTTTTCATGATCCATAACTGAAATCTGGCAGCGGTAATCTCTACCCCTGCCATCACTTATTATGATCTCATCATTTACTTTTAAACGAAGAACATTCTTAATATGATTGACATCCTCACCGGTAATATCAATGCTCTTATCAAATTCCCGTCCATCAAAATCTACAAAAAAACGATTCATCTTCCCAATCCTGTCTCTTTATGACTAATTATCCTTCTCAGCTACAAAACTGATCCAGTCTTTCATAGAGACAGTATCCACTATTCTGAAGTGATTGTCAAGAAGTGCCTGTCTGACCTCATCTTCTTTTGTATTGATAATTCCGGAACAGATAAACTTCGCATCATCCTTCATAAACTGCTGTACAACACCGGAAAGTGGGATGATTACATCTGCAAGAATATTCGCAACTACGATATCATATTTCGGCTCAATCGACTGGACAAGCTCTTTATCTGCGAGCACATTGCCACAGAGGAACTGAACCTGATCTTCAGTAATATGGTTGATCTCCCTGTTCTCGATGCTGACATGAACCGCAGTTTCATCTATATCAATTCCAAGGACCTCTTTTGCGCCAAGATTACTGCATACAAAGGAAAGAATCCCGCTTCCGCTTCCACAGTCAAGAACCAGATCTCCTTCTTTCATATATTTCTTCAACTGTCCGATACATAATCTGGTTGTCTCATGGGAACCGGTTCCGAATGCTGCACCCGGATCAATATCGATCACAATATCATCATCTGTTACGTCAGAAGGTGCATCCTCCCAGGTTGGTTTGATAACGATATTATCATACAGACGAAACGGTTTAAAATATGCTTTCCAGTTATTCATCCAGTCCACATCTTCCGTCTCGGATTCTATGATATTACAGACTCCAACCGGAATAAATTCTGACAACCGTTCCAGTTCGTTTTTTATCTTGGTCTTTATCTCTTCCTTGTCAAAGGAATCATCCAGATAGCAGGAAACCTTTGCTGTTCCGTCATCCGTCGGCATCTCATCCGGCAGAAGATCTACAAACATCGCTGCCATTTCTTCATCTGTCAGAGGCACATTGTCATCGACTTCTATACCCAAAACGCCTTCCTCATCGAGGAAGGCGCTGAGTAAATCGACAGCCTCACACGTTGTTTCAATCGTGATTTGTGTCCATTTCATAATCTATTTACCTATTTCTTCTTTCTTTTTTTGTGATCTCCAAACGAGAATGATGTCCCTACCGAATCTGTTGCAGGTCTGGTCTCAACCAATGTTGCCTGCTCGTATTCATTCAAGATACGCTTCTGTTCTGCAGTCAGCTTCTCAGGGACCTGTACAACCAGTGTTACATAATGATCACCACGCTGAGTAGGATTCTTCAGGTTTGGCACACCTTTTCCCTTCAGCTTAACCTTGGTATCGGTCTGTGTTCCTGGTGGAATCGTGTAATCAATCTCTCCCTCGATCGTATGGATCTTAATATTTCCACCCAGTGCTGCCTGTGTGAATGAGATCGGTTCGGAGGAGTAAAGATTGTATTCCTGTCTCTGAAACTTCGGATGACGATCAACAAGGATCGTAACATGAAGATCTCCTCTTTCACCACCATTAAATCCAGGTTCACCTTTTCCTTTGATACGGATATTGGTTCCGTTATCTACTCCAGGCGGAACAGCGATCTGAATCTTCTTTCTGCTCTTTACATAACCGGTTCCCGCACAGTTGCTACATTTATATCTAATGATCTTACCGGATCCGCCACAGTCCGGACAAGTCGATACATTTCTTACTACGCCAAACAAGGACTGCTGTGTTGTAACGATCTGACCTTTTCCGCCGCATTTGCCACAAACCTCCGGCTGATGTCCCGGCTGTGAACCGGTTCCCTTACATACTTCACATTCATCCTTTAACGGAAGATCCAGTTCTTTCTGTGTACCAAATATTGCTTCCTCAAAAGCAACTCTGATCGTTGTCTTGATGTTAGCACCCTTTACAGGTCCGTTTGAATTTCTCTGTCTGCTTCCACCACCGAACATATCTCCGAAAATATCTCCGAAAATATCTCCCATATCAGCAAAATCAAAGCCGCCGAAGCCACCAAAGCCACTGCCGCCGGCATTTGGATCAAATGCCGCATGACCATACTGATCATATTTTGCTCGCTTCTCCGGGTCACTAAGTACTGCATAAGCTTCCGCTGCTTCTTTAAATTTTCTTTCAGCCTCCGCATCGCCCGGGTTCATATCAGGATGATATTTCTTGGCTACGACACGATATGCTTTTTTTATCTCTGCCTCTGAGGCATTCTTGGTTACACCAAGGACCTCATAGTAATCAGTTTTTGTTTCTGCCATAACTTTTAACCTTTCATCTGCGATATACATTCATATCCACAGTAAAACAGGAAACCTTTTTCCTGTTTTACTGTCAGATATTTACTATAGACTACATTTCATATTATTTCAAGGCTTAAACCTCTGTGAAATCTCCATCTACTACATCACCCTCTGAAAAGTCCGGTGTACCTGTACCTGTTCCTGCATTTGCTCCGGGACCATTCTGCTCATAAAGCTTAGCGAACAGATTCTGAGCACTTTCCATAAGCTTATCCTTAGCCGCCTTGATCTTATCCACATCAAGATCTGTCATATTCTCTGCATCCGTGCTTTCAATTGTTGACTTTAATGAGTCTAAGTCAGCCTGTACGGCAGACTTATCTGCATCTGAAAGCTTATCTCCGACTTCATTCAGTGCTTTTTCTGTCTGGAATGCAAGTGCATCTGCTTCATTTCTTGCTTCAATGCCTTCCTTACGTTTCTTATCCTGTGCTTCGTATTCTGCAGCTTCTTTTACTGCTCTCTCGATATCATCATCTGAAAGTGATGTACCGGAAGTAATTGTAATGTGCTGTTCTCTTCCTGTTCCGAGATCCTTAGCAGATACATTTACGATACCATTCGCATCGATATCGAATGATACTTCGATCTGAGGAACGCCTCTTCTTGCAGGAGCGATACCATCCAGTCTGAAACGTCCAAGACTCTTATTATCTTTTGCAAACTGTCTTTCACCCTGTACTACGTTGATATCAACGGCATCCTGATTATCCTGTGCTGTTGAGAAAATCTGGCTCTTCTTTGTAGGAATTGTCGTGTTTCTCTCGATCAGATGTGTTGCGATACCACCCATTGTTTCGATAGAAAGTGTAAGTGGTGTAACATCAAGAAGAAGGATCTCACCGGCACCGGCATCACCTGCAAGCTTACCGCCCTGGATAGATGCACCGATTGCAACACACTCATCAGGGTTGATACCCTTGAACGGCTCTTTACCTGTTAATCTCTTAACTTCTTCCTGTACGGCGATGATACGTGTAGAACCACCAACTAATAATACCTTATCAAGATCTGCTGCAGTAAGTCCTGCATCTTCCAGTGCTGTCTGAACAGGTACCTTTGTTCTGTCAACCAGATCTGCTGTTAACTCATCAAATTTTGCTCTTGTCAGGTTCATATCAAAATGCTTTGGTCCATCCTGATTTGCTGTAATGAAAGGAAGGTTGATGTTTGTTGTCATAGCGGATGAAAGCTCTTTCTTTGCCTTCTCTGCTGCTTCCTTTAATCTCTGCATAGCCATCTTATCGCCTGAAAGATCAATACCTTCTGTCTTCTTAAACTCATCTAACATATACTGTGTGATAGCGTTATCAAAGTCATCACCACCGAGCTTGTTATCACCGGCTGTTGCTAATACTTCAATGACACCTTCACCAATCTCAATGATAGATACATCGAATGTACCACCACCTAAATCGTATACCATGATCTTCTGTTCCTGTTCATTATCAAGACCATAGGAAAGAGCTGCTGCTGTAGGCTCGTTGATGATACGCTTTACATCAAGTCCTGCAATTTTACCGGCATCCTTTGTTGCCTGTCTCTGTGCATCTGAGAAGTAAGCAGGTACTGTGATAACGGCCTCTGTAACCTTCTCACCGAGATATCCTTCTGCATCGGATTTCAGTTTCTGAAGAATCATAGCTGAAATCTCCTCCGGTGAATACTTCTTGCCATCGATCTCTACTCTGTAATCTGTACCCATATGACGCTTGATGGATGAAATTGTCTTATCTGCATTTGTAACTGCCTGACGTTTTGCAGGCTCACCGACTACTCTCTCACCTGTCTTTAAGAAACCTACTACAGATGGTGTAGTTCTCATACCTTCTGTATTCGCAATAACAACAGGCTTACCACCTTCCATTACTGCTACACATGAATTTGTTGTTCCTAAGTCAATACCAATTATCTTACCCATGATTATATTCCTCCTAAATAAAATTCTGTTTTCTTAATTTAATAAAATTTATATGCTATAGTCATTTGACTATTAGTTTGCAACCTTTACCATGCTGAATCGTAATACCTGATCCTTATACATGTAACCACGCTGCATCTCTTCGACGATCACGTTCTCTCCGTAATTCTCATCCTCTACATGCATTACTGCATTGTGGAACGCCGGATCAAACTGTTCACCCTCGCAGTTCATCGGGGTAACGCCGATGGATTCCAGTGAAGTCATAAGTGATTTGTAGATTTTATCAACTCCTGCTTCAAACGGTCTGTCTTTATCCTCTTCCGGAATTGCTGCAATCGCTCTTTCAAAGTTGTCAACTACCGGAAGTAATTTTCCAAGAACATCCTTCGCTCCGAAATCATACATTTTGGATGACTCCTTTTCATTTCTCTGGCGGATATTCTCGCACTCTGCAAGAAGACGTTTATATTTGTCTTCTGCATCCTGACAGCGCTCTTTCAATTTATCATTTTCTTCTCTTAAAGCCTTACTGCCGCGTCTGTTCTCTTTTGCAACCGGCTTCGGTTTTGCTGCTTCCGCCTGCTCTTCAGGGACATCCACGGTTTCTGTAACATTCACATCTGTAGTTGTTGTTTCTGCAGTATCTGCTGACTCTGCTGTAACTTCATCTACAATTGTTTCTGCTGCCTTTTCATCTGTCTTTACTTTCTTAGTATCTTTCTTGGTGTCTGCCATTATCGGACCCCCTATTCGTTATTATTAAATATATCATCCAATTCATCGGTCAGATTTTTTAACATCGTAACGACTTTCTTATAGTCCATACGTTTCGGACCGATGATACCTATAGTTCCTTTTGCGCCTTCCGGCATCTTATAAGTTGCCGTTACAAGGGAGCAATCTTTCAGATCCTCACTGGAATTCTCATCACCGATTCGGATCTCTATATCAGAGTTATCTTTATTGATAACTTCTTCTACATATTTTACAAAGTCTTCTTTGTCTTCTATGTCTTCAAAAGTTCCAAGCAGCTTCTCTGCTGTCGCAGAATCCATTAATTCCGGATACTTTAACATGTTGGTCATTCCGCTTGTGTAAACCTTCAGATCATCTGCTTCATGAATGGCTTCCATAATCCCCTGGAATATGGTTTCTAAAATATCTGCATACTCACCTGCCTGCGTCTTCATCGTCTGTATCAGTTCCAGATTAATATCTTCTAATGCAGCTCCCTGAAGGAATGTGTTTAATAAAATATTGAATTTTAAAATCTCGTCATTCTTCAGATCGTACGTGGTATCGATCAGCTTATTCTTTACGATATTCCCATCCACCATGATCACCGCAAGAAGCTTTGATTCAGCAACCTTGGAAAGCTGTATAAACTTCACGGTATTATTATACTGAGGTGTGGTAACCAGTGTGGCATAATTCGTATTTGCCGCTAATACCCGGGCAACCTGCTTCAGCATCTTCTCCATCTTATCAACTCGTTCAAGAAGATTTCCCTTCTCTGTCTCAGCCTCTATCTTCTCATTCATAAGGCTGTCAACGTAGAACCGATATCCTTTATCCGTTGGAATTCTTCCTGCAGATGTATGCGGCTGACATATATAACCCATGTCCTCCAGATCAGACATCTCATTCCTGATCGTCGCTGAACTCAGATTCAAATCTGTATACTTTGAAATCGTCCGCGATCCTACAGGTTCTCCGGTCTCTAAATAATTGGAAACGATAGCTTTCAGAATTTTGACTTTTCTCTCGTCAAGTTCCATCTGCTCATCCCTTTCGTTTTGTTAGCACTCAAATACTCCGAGTGCTAACCACTAAAATTAATCTAACACCCACTCCCTTGTTTGTCAACATTTATTTTGAAAAAAATCAAGAAAATTTATAACTTTTGAACTTTGAAAAAATGAATGCCGAGACTTGTAGAAATCACAGCATATAAAAGACCGACCACCAGCATGATCAATACATCTGTTCTATTAAATGCAAGATCACTTGTGGTACTCAAAAGTTCTATGATCCAGATCTGTTTTACTCCGGATGGAAGCTCAAACAAATCCACAAGAACACGATATCCCGGTGTAAATAAGAATACCAGAAAGACTATCGTTGTCATAGACAAGACGGAATGACGGATCAGGGATGTCAGCATAAATACAAACATCACACACGCTCCGGTCACTATAAACTGCAGCACGATCGCAAGCACTGTTTTTCCAGTTCGGGAAGCTACTGACATTTCATGGGAACTTCTGAAAAATAAAGCAGCTATCACCCCGGAAATCAGAATATATTCCAATAAAATGCCCCAGGCATAAGTAACTGCTGCCAGCATTCTTGCAATATAACAGGCTGTTCTGCTCTTGCTTCTCTGTAATTCACAGCGCAATGTATTCTGTTCATAATCTTCAGATATATGAAGGATAACAGGAAACATCATAAGAAGGATCAGAAGTTCGGATGCAGAAAAGGAAGAGGCAATATAAGCAATTCCGCTCATCTGGCCTTTGATCGCTTCGACCGTCTGTTCTGAGAAGCCTGCCGCCGCCAGAAAGTCACTGCTTATCCCATTACTTATATAATAAAGAAATGCTGCTGTAAGACATGCAAATGGCACTACCAGGATCATGATCATCCTGCCATAAAAGCTTTTGCTATACCGAAATACTTCTGCTCCGTAAATATTCATACTGTTGCCTGCTCCTGTTAATTAAGAAATAACCAAAGTTGCCTTCTGTTTCTCTGATGGTTTCTTCTATATTGATATCCGAATCGAATTTCTTTTGTTTTAAAGATACAATATCCGGTCACAGATCTGTTCCAGATTCCCTGGTATATGGCTGGTAAGGATAACAGCCATCCCCTGCTTTCTCCATTTTCTCAGACAGAAAAGAACGGAAGCTTTGGTAAATGGATCCAGTCCGTTTAAAGGTTCATCCAGTAGTGCCAGCTTTGTTTCCCTATGAATTGCAAGACACAGCGCCAGCTTCTGTTTATTACCTAGTGACAGCTTAGATGCTTTGATCCGATCAAATTCATGGATTCCCAGAAGTTCTGCCAGCTCCTCATCCATAAGCCCTTTTTCTCCATTCATACGATCCATCAGTCTCAGATTATCCCGCACAGAAAGATCGGAAAAAAAAGAAGGTCTGTCGATCACACATGCCATATCCCGTTCTGGTATTCCGGTAATCATCTGCCCCGAACACCTGTTGATTTCCCATGGAATAAATCCTGCCAGTAGCCGGAGCAACGTGCTCTTCCCGCTTCCATTTTGCCCTGCCAACCCGACGATTTCTCCTTTATCGATCGTAAATGTCAGATTCTTCTCCCATACCGGAGTTTTCGTTCCAGGATAGGTATAATTCAGTTCCTTCCCTTCTATGACAGTCTCTCGCTGCCCATCTGTCTCTTTTTTCATATCCGAACCTGTCCTTCGTCTCTCATTTGTTTTCATCATGCAGAAAATCTACAAGGATCCTGTTGCTTACATCGATTCCCTTTCTCGTTAGAAAGACCATTCCTTTCTCATCCTTCATATGTCCGCTCGCCACATAACTTCTTATAACATCCCCATAGACATCATATAAGGAATGTCCAAACCGGTCATAGAAATCTGCCGCACTGATCCCTCTTGTCATCCGCAGTCCAAAGATCACATATTCCTCCATCAGGGTATCAACATCAACCGTTTCATCAATGTGACGGATCGTATCCAGTGCCTGACTCTGATAAATCTCATCGGCCGACCGTTTATCAAATACATCCTCCATCGTCCGGATATACTGCTTCATATCCAATGTATTTGAGTATCTTCTTCCATTAAAAAAAGAAGCCGCACCGATACCAAGTCCGATGTATTCATCCATCGTCCAGTATACAATATTATGCCGGCATTCATATCCGGGCTTTGCATAATTGGAAATCTCATACCGCTTATACCCTGACATCTCAAGCACCTTTCTGGTTGCCTCATACATTTCGCGGTCAGTCTCCTCATCCGGGAGCTTTGCAAGAAGCTCCGTATCCTCTGCGAGCGGCGTACCATCTTCCACGATCAGACTGTAGGAGGAGATATGCTCCGGTCTGCACTTCAATACCCGTTCCAGTGTATCCAGATAGGAATGAAGTGTCTGTCCAGGAATGGCAGAGATCAGATCAATGTTGATATTCCGAAAGCCTGCCTCCCGTGCCGTCTGATAGGAAGCCAGGAACTGCTCATATGTATGGATCCTGCCAAGCATGGCAAGCTCATCATTGTGTGCAGACTGCAGTCCGATACTCATACGGTTGATCCCTGCATCCAGATATTCTGCCGCCTTGATCGCGGTCAGTGTTCCCGGATTCACCTCTATCGTGATCTCTGCTGCTTCATCTACCTTAAAGATGCTTCGAAGCGTTGCCAGAATATTCATGATCTCGCCCGGCAAAAGTATAGACGGAGTGCCTCCGCCTATAAATATCGTTCTTACAATATAGTCCTTTGATATACTTTTATAGCTCAATAATTCTCTGCAAATACTCTGGACATATGCTTTTCTGACTGCCCCACTCCGGTTGATCTGCGGATCATCCGCACCAAAAGACAGGAAATCACAATATACACACTTCTTAACGCAAAACGGAATATGTATATAAATACTCAGATTTTTTCTCATGTGTTTTTCCTGCCTTCTCATTTTTCTGTAATTTGCTTTCTTCTTATATCAAAATCACATTTGATTTATTTCATTCTAAATGTCCCGATATAACCTGCAATTATTTTATATTTATTCCTCATCAAGTTTTAATACGCTCATAAACGCCTGCTGCGGGATCTCTACATTTCCGATCTGACGCATACGTTTCTTTCCTTCCTTCTGTTTCTCCAGAAGCTTCTTCTTACGGGAGATATCTCCACCGTAACATTTTGCAAGGACATCCTTTCTGACTGCTCTTACTGTCTCTCTGGCAATGACCTTATTGCCGATTGCAGCCTGGATCGGAATCTCAAATAAATGTCTTGGAATCTCCTGCTTTAATTTCTCACACATCTTTCTTCCGCGTTCATAAGCAGTGTCCTGATGAAGAATGAAAGATAACGCATCGACCTCTTCTTTATTGATCAGAATATCCAGCTTCACCAGCTCACTTCGTACATAGCCCTTCATCTCATAATCAAAGGATGCATATCCTCTGGATCTTGATTTTAAAGCATCAAAGAAATCATAAATGATCTCATTTAACGGAAGGTCATATCGAAGCAGTGCTCTGGTTTCTTCCATATATTCCATTCCCTGATATACGCCACGTCGTTCCTGACAAAGCTGCATGATCGCACCCACATATTCTGTAGTGACCATGATCTCTGCGGATACAAATGGTTCTTCCATATATTCGATATTCGATGGATCCGGCAGATTGGATGGATTCGTCAGTTCGATCATCTTGCCGTCTGTTGTATGCACACGGTAAACAACGCCCGGTGCAGTCGTAACCAGATCCAGATTAAACTCTCGCTCCAACCGCTCCTGTATGATCTCCAAATGGAGAAGTCCCAGGAAACCACATCGGAAACCAAAACCAAGTGCGATCGAAGTCTCCGGCTCAAAGCTTAAGGATGCATCATTTAACTGCAGCTTCTCTAATGCATCACGAAGATCCGGATATTTGGCTCCATCTGCCGGATAAAGTCCGCAATAGACCATAGGCTGTGCCTTCTTATATCCCGGAAGAGCCTCTGCACATGGATTGTCGTTATCTGTAACGGTATCACCGACCGTGGTATCTCTGACATTCTTTAAGCTGGCAGTAATATAACCTACCATTCCTGCGGATAACTCATCACATGGAACGAATCTGCCAGCCCCGAAGATTCCTACTTCCACTACCTCTGCAACTGCTCCGGTTGCCATCATCCGAATGGATGTTCCACGTTTTACCACACCGTCGAATAAACGGCAAAATATGATAACACCTTTATAAGAATCATAAATACTATCAAATATAAGCGCCTGAAGCGGCTTTTCCGGATCTCCTGCTGGTGCCGGTATCTTCGTAACGATCTGCTCTAAGACCTGATCGATATTGATTCCATTCTTTGCCGATATCCTTGGAGCATCCTGTGCTTCAATTCCGATCACATCTTCAATTTCATTTACCACACGCTCCGGTTCTGCCGAAGGAAGATCGATCTTATTGATAACCGGCATAACATCCAGATCGTGATCGATCGCAAGATATACATTTGCAAGTGTCTGTGCCTCGATTCCCTGTGCAGCATCCACAACCAGGATCGCGCCCTCACAGGCAGCCAGACTTCTTGATACTTCATAATTAAAATCCACATGTCCCGGAGTATCGATCAGATTGAAGATATATTCCTCTCCATCCTGTGCTTTATAGATCGTACGGACGCACTGTGCCTTGATCGTGATTCCACGCTCCCGCTCCAGATCCATATTATCAAGCACCTGATTCTGCATCTCACGTTCAGTCAATAATCCTGTCTTTTCTATAATTCTGTCCGCAAGTGTCGATTTACCATGATCGATATGCGCTATAATGCAAAAATTTCGTATCTTTGACTGATCTATATGAGCCATCCTGTTTTCCTCCGGTATCTGAATTTCTTTTCTCTTTTTTATTTTAAGCATGCATTCCTGCAGGCAAATAATTTCGTGTTCATTATCATAACACAATCTCACTTTCCGCTCAATACTTTGTAGAGAATTGCAGCCAGCGGCTCCATGGCATTTTTTGCTTCTTCAACTGTGTTCGTCTGACTTCCGACTTCTACTAACAACGACCGTGGTTTCAGATCCAGATTATACCGGTAACCCTTAACAAATATCTTTCTTACATAGGAATCATAATTGGCCTGCGCTGTCAGATACATCTGCAGACTGAATGCAAGATTCTCTGTTTTGTACGGATTGGCAAGATATGCGATATCACCATTCTTATTAAGACGGCTCACTCCGTTTAAGAACATGACCTGTGCTGTTTTTTTGCCATCTATTTCCGTGATCAGATATGTATCTTCGGATACCCCATCCCTGTGAAGATCGATCACGACCTCAATGGACGGATACTCCGCAAGGATCTTCTGGACCCCTTCTCTTGCATAATCATAAGCAGCACTTCGATCTAACTCTCCACCTGTCATATCATAGGCCGTTGTATCATGATAGACTGCTACCCCGTAATTTTCTTCAAGAAGCTCAGTCAGATAGTCTCCAACTCCGATTACGGTATCCTCAACCTTTCCCGGCTCGGAATCTTTAAAGCTCTCCGTTCCGTGTGTATGGTAGATCAGTACCTTATAATTCTTTTCTTCTGTATCGATCGTCAGATCCATGGAAGCAAGATCCTGGCCATTTAATTCTTCTCTGGATACACTTGTTGTACTGTCTATAACATAAAAATTTGATCTCATATAATCATAATCCGTCAATTTCTCCCGCATATATCCATATTTGTCTGACATGGCGGCAACTATGGCTTCCGCCCGGTGATCCAGTGCGATCACAGTCTGCGCCGGCAGATTGTCCGTTCCTTTTTCATCCGTCATCTGTCCCGCCGACACAGTCTGATCCTTCTGTCCACTTCCCTGTACCAGTTCTCCTGCCAGACAATATTCCTGCAGCATATCCTCCAGATATTTCCCGGATGCCGACACGGTTTCCATATTTTCGGTCTGTGTTTCGTATCCATTTCCAAAAAACAGCCAGTTCACCATCCGGTTTACCAATTCCATCCGATATGTTGCGTCACAATTTGCGAACCAGATCAGTATCGACAATCCGGCCCATAAAAGGCAGTATTTTGTTTTTCTTATGATCCGTCTGTTCTTCATCCAGTAAATACTCTTATTTTAGTTATTTACCAGTATATGTTGGTTATGTGAAAATCATGCTGTTTATTGCTTCGGATATTGTGAAGCTTATTCGTTTTACCAGTTCATCGATATTTTTCGGTGTTACAAACATATCCGCAAGCTCCGGTTCAGCCAGATGATATGCCAGCTCATATCGCTGCTGTTCGGAAAAAGATTCCATCAGCTTTTTTCCATAAGACTGGTTAAATGTATCTGCAATAACATCCAGAGAACCATCTATAATGGACGGAACTGAAATAACGGTTGGAACACCGAGAGCGATCACCTTTGCTCCGATCGTCTGTGAATTGATCTCCGTACGATGATTCCCAACACCGGATCCCGGACTGATACCGGTATCCGCAAGCTGTATCGTTTTATTTAAACGTCTGCTGCTCCGGGCGGCAAGTGCATCGACTACAACCACTGCATCGACATCAATATTGTCACAGATTCCACGGATGATCTCCACCGTCTCGATCCCCGTCTGGGCCATGACACCCGGACAGATCGCAGAGATTTCATATTCCGGCTCTTCCTGCAGGTGTATATGCTCCATCTGCAAATGTCTGGTTATAAATAAATGATCGGTCACCAATGGTCCCAGCGAATCCGGTGTTACCTCCCGGTTTCCCAGTCCCACGACCAGGATGGAACGGGCTTCTCCCAGCATTTTTTTCAGATCATGTGCCAGCTCTTTACAGAGTGGCTTATGGATATCCTCATCAAATTCCCGGATTTCCGGACATTCAATGGTGATATAAGTGCCAACCGGTTTTCCCAACGTATCGGCTCCTGTCTGGTCATTTACATGTATAATAGTCGTCTTTATTTTTTCCTGGCTGATCCTTGTTTCAATTTCGATCCCGTCTATCTTCCCGCGATCCTTGATATCCTCCCGCAGCTCAATGGCAAGATCGGTTCGTATTGCCCGGTTCATGTATACGCCTCCTATCTGTTATCCCAATACATATAAAATACCCGGGTGAATTTCTTTTTATTCACCCGGGCAGTTTACATGATCTTTTTTAATATACGGCTGATCACCTCAGGATAACCACAGATCGTCATGACCGGCGGATTCCATCTGACATATGCTGTATTATAAAAACAGGTCGATACTCCTACTTCTATACCGCCTTCCATCTCGGCAGATCGTATGATACGCTTGAATTTACTCTCACTCTTTACCAGACTGAAGGCAGCTTCATGGATCGTAAAATCAACAACCGGATACCCTCCGTCATATCCTGTGACCTTCGCATCCTCAATAAAGGAAAACTCCTCTTTCCATACGGAAATTGCTTCTTCAATTGACTCAAACATCGCTGTTCTGTTTCCTCTCTGTTTATTTCTGTAACCATCATACTACAAAATCCACCTATAGTGTAACAAAAAAACTATAAAATATTTGGGATTTATCCGCATTTTTATATGTCTTAATTTTATTTCACATCAGAAGTTTTACTTTATTATTATGTAAATCTCTGCTATAATGAGTTGTATTTATGATTGAACTTAATTTAAGGAGGATTTTCCATGGATTTTAGCAAAAAGGGCGTGGAAAAGAAACAAAAAGCACTTGTTTCCAAACTACCCCGAAATAAACGAAAACTATCGGTTTCGCTGTTCAAAACACTACTGGTCATATTCCTTGCGATCATCGTACTTGGAATCGGTTCCGGTTTTGGTATGTTAAAAGGCATATTGGACGACACACCAGAGGTGAATGCCAAGGATCTGATCCCGAAAGGATATCAGACAACCCTGTATGATCAGGACGGCAAAGAGCTTATGGTTCTTGCGAGCTTTGATGCCAACCGTGAGTATGTTTACTACGATGATATACCGGAAACACTTGTAAATTCCTTCATTGCTATTGAAGATAAACGTTTCTGGGAGCATAACGGTATCGATGTCCAGGGTATCATGCGTGCCTTCGCCCACGGTCTCCAGTCCGGTGACTTTGATCAGGGTGCCAGTACACTGACCCAGCAGCTGATCAAAAACCAGATCTTCAATGTCGGCCTGGATGAAAAAACCATGTTTGACAAGATCGAACGTAAGGTGCAGGAGCAGTATCTGGCAGTTGAGATCGAAAAGGTGCTTCCGAAAAAGAGCATTGCCGAGTATTACCTGAATACGATCTATCTCGGTCAGGGACGTTACGGGGTAGAAACCGCTGCAAAATACTATTTCAATAAAGGACTGAAGGATCTGTCCATATCCGAATGTGCGGTACTGGCAGCCATCCCTCAGAACCCAAGTAAATTTGACCCTATCGTTTTCCCGGAGGAAAATGCCAAAAGACGACTGATGGTTCTTGAAAATATGCTGGATCAGAACATGATCTCCCAGTCCGATTACGATACTGCACTCGCTGATGATGTATATAGCGAGATTGAAAAGGTATCATCGATCAAGAAATCATCCCCTACCAAGGTCAACTCTTATTACATTGATGAGGTCATCAGCCAGCTTGAAGATGATTTCATGGCTATGGGCTATTCCAAGTCAGAGGCAGACAGCCTGATCTACTCCGGTGGTCTGGATGTCCGTACCTGTCAGGATACACAGATCCAGAATATCTGTGATGATGTTTTAAATGATGAAGATAACTATCCGGCTGACAGCTATCAGTTATCCTATGCACTGACACTGGTAGATGACAACGGTGAACAGTACAACTACAGTCAGAATATGATGGTAACCTGGTTCCAGGAAGAAATGGGACAATCCTCTTTCGACCTAATCTTCTCCAGTGAAGAAGATGCCCGTGCTGCTGCTGACGAATACAAAGCGCACCTGATCGAGACAACCGGTTACAAGGAACAGCTTGAAAGCTATAAGGTCACAGTGGAACCACAGATCTCCTTCACCCTGATGGATCAGGAGACCGGTCAGGTAAAAGCCATCGTCGGCGGTCGTGGTGAAAAGACAGAGGATCGTTCCTTTAACCGTGCTACAGAAGCAACCAGACAACCCGGATCAACCTTTAAGGTTGTTGCCGCTTTTCTTCCTGCACTGGACGGCTGCGGCATGAGCCTTGCAACCGTATACAAAGATGAACCATACACCTATACAAATGGCGGCGAAGTCAGAAACTGGTACAGTGGCTACCGTGGTCCAAGCACGATCCGACAGGCTATTCAGAATTCCATGAATATTCTTGCTGTTAAGACGATCACAGATGTTACTCCGGAGCTTGCTTACGAATATCTGTTAAAGCTTGGATTCACAACCCTTGTAAAAGAACGTACAAATTCAAGCGGAGGGATTGAATCGGATATCAACCAGTCCCTTGCCCTTGGTGGTCTGACAGATGGCATCACAAACCTTGAGATCACCGCTGCTTATGCAACAATTGCAAATGAAGGCAATTATATCAAACCTATCTTCTACACCGAGGTATATGATCATGACGGCAAGCTTCTGATCGATAACAGAACACCGGAAGAATCCCCGGTCATCTCTCCTCAGAATGCATGGTTATTAACAAGTGCCATGCATGATGTAGTTACAATCGGTACCGGTACTGCTGCAAACCTTTCATGTGGCCTTTATACAGCAGGTAAAACAGGTACAACCTCCAGCAACTACGATGCATGGTTTTGTGGATATACTCCATATTACACCGCTTCGATCTGGATCGGTTTTGATGTAAATACTAATTTTGCTGCTGGAAGCTATCATAAGAACATGTGGCGTAAGATCATGGATGCGATCGTGGAAGCAAAGGGTCTGGATACCTCCAAGATCTTTGAAATGCCAAGCGGAATCACCCGGGCAACCGTATGTAAGGATACCGGACTTCTCCCTGTTGAAGGCTGTCCAACAATAACAGACTATTTCGCAAAAGGAACCGTTCCTACCAAACGATGCGGTGGAAACAAGAAGGTTGTGATCTGTAATGATTCCCATAAGGTAGCAACCAATACCTGTAAGGAAACAACAACCTATTATTATACAGTAGATGATGACGGCAAGATTGAAATCATTGATGCAGACTTTGAATACGATCAGAACATCCTGAAAGAGAAATGTCCGCTTCATCCGGAGGAAGAAGAAACCGAAGACTCTTCTGATTCTGAAGATCCAAATAAGACTACAGAGGACAACAAGAAGGACAGCTTCAAGATCACTTCCGGTGTAGATGGATCCGGTGGTTCTATCTCACCAAGTACAACTGTAAAATCCGGCAAGAGCACAACCTTCTATATCACACCGGATAAGGGTTATGTGATCTCAGATGTATATGTAGACGGAAGCTCCGTCGGACCGGTTTCACAATATAAGTTCTCAAAGGTAAAAGGTAATCATACGATCACTGTTAAGTTCAAAAAGGACAAGACAGAAGAACCGACAACCGAGAAGCCTACAACAGAGGAACCGACAACGGAAGCTCCTACAACAGAAGAACCGACAACGGAAGCTCCTACAACAGAAGAACCGACAACGGAGGAACCTACCGATGAACCATCTTCTGATGAACCTTCCTCAAAAGAGAACAAACATAAAAATACAGAAGAATAAAAACGATATATGTAAAAAGGAGCCATGAGAGATCATTCTCATGGCTCCTTTTTTATTCCCTGGGATCTATATAAAAAAGTATACTTTATGCTATTTTACCATCTTGGGTTTAAAGATCAGGGATGCCAGATAGGAAAAGATCAACGCTGCCGATGTTCCAACCGCTGCCATCTTGAAGCCTCCCCGGAACAGCCCGATAAATCCATCCTGATCAACTGCTTCTTTTATTCCCTTCCAGAGATTATAGCCAAATCCGGACAGCGGAACCGAAGCTCCGCAGCCGGCAAATTCAAGAAATGGTTCATATATCCCGATTGCTCCAAGAACAGCACCGGTACATACCAGGATCACCATGATCCGTCCCGGAAGCAGCTTCGTCTTGTCCATCAGTATCTGAACAAGCACACAGACAGCACCTCCGATCACAAATGCCTTTATATAATCCATAAATAACTTTACCTCCGTTCTATTATAACTGCATGTGCCACGCCCGGTATATTCTGTCCTTCATTATAGCTTACTGTGGAAAGAAGTGCTCCGGTCGGTACAAACAATACCCTCTTCCAGGTTCCGTCCCGTAACTGCTTTAATACATAGCCAGCCAGCGTAATAGCCGAGCATCCGCAGCCGGAGCCACCGGAATGGGTATCCTGTTCCTCATTATCAAAGATCTCGATACCACAATCCATATGCTGTTTGCTGATATCTATTCCGTTGTCCTTTAAAAGATCAAACAGTATCTTCTGCCCAATCTTCCCCAGATCCCCGGTGATGATACGGTCATAATACGTTGGCTTCCGGTCAAAGTCCTTCAGGTTCTGATAGATCACATCTGCCGCTGCCGGTGCCATACAGGCTCCCATATTAAAGGAGTCCTTTACCCCATAATCCACGATCCGTCCCGTTGTAACCCCGGTAATCTGAATTGCTCCTTCTTCCGGCTCTGCCTTACCAACAACAAACGCCCCACTTCCGGTTACCGTCCAGGTCGCAGATAACGGTCTCTGATTTCCATATTCCAGAGGAAAACGGAACTGCTTCTCTGCACTTCCAAAATGACTGGACGTTGCTGCCACTACACAGTCTGCATAACCGGCAGCAACTGTCATGGATGCCAGCGACAATCCCTCTCCACAGGTAGAGCAGGCTCCATACAACCCAAATACCGGTATATCAAGATCCTTAATACCAAATGTGGTTGCGATCAATTGTCCCAACAGATCCCCCGCAAATATATACCGGATCTCCTCTTTCTTTTTATCCGCCTTTTTGATCGCAAGCTCGACCGCCTGCCGGATCATCTCACTTTCGCCCTCTTCCCAGGAATCCTTGCCAAATGTCGGATCCTCGGAACGGATATCAAAGTAATCCGCCAGAGGTCCTTCAGCTTCCTTTGGTCCACAGATAGAAGCCGCTCCCAGAATACATGGAGGATCTGAAAAACTAACACTTTGTTTTCCAACCATTTTATTCATTTTCTGCCTCCTTATTTCCATATGTTCTTCTGTTGATAGTCATTTGCTTCTTTTCTTTATTTTATTCATATTTAATATGTTCTGGACAAATCCGCTGATTCGGGGTAATCTATGAAAGAATAAAAAACGATCTGGATAGGTATAAATTATGATATTTACAAAAGAATACTGGTTAAATTGTATCGATCGTACAAAACGATACGCAAAAACATTTATTAAATGGCTGATCTGTTCTGCCATTATCGGAATCACCTGCGGGGCTGTTGGAACAGCCTTTCATTACAGCGTTGAATATGTCACACAGTTCCGTTCCGGGCACAGCTGGATCATCTTCCTGCTCCCGGCAGCCGGTCTGTTGATCGTATTCCTGTACCGTACAGGCGGCATCAAGCATGACAAGGGAACCAACCTTGTTATCGGTTCGATTCGGAATCCGGAATACAATGTGCCTTTCCGTATGGCCCCTCTGATCTTTATAACGACCGTTATCACGCATTTGTTTGGTGGATCTGCCGGCCGGGAAGGTGCTGCCCTGCAGATTGGCGGAAGTCTGGGGGCATCGATCGGCAAACTGATCAAAATGGATGATAATGATAAACATATTATGACCTTGTGTGGTATGAGTGCCGTATTCGCTGCCCTGTTTGGAACTCCTGTTACGGCCGCACTTTTCAGTGTAGAGGTTATCAGCATCGGAATTCTGTATTATAGTGCTCTGGTACCATGTATCCTGTCAGCAACCATTTCCTATGCGATCACAGAAAAATTTCACATCACCCCTACTTATTTCATTCTGAATCAGGTTCCTGAAATGTCACTGGCAACCGGAATCCGGGTGATCATTCTCTCGGTCGCTGCTGCCGTACTCAGCATCCTTTTCTGTATGTCCATGCAGGTCATCGGAAAAACATTTAAGAAATATCTGAAAAACCAGTATCTTCGTATATTGGTCGGCGGTGTGCTACTGGTTCTCCTGACGCTTGCCGTCCGCTGCAATGACTATAATGGTGCCGGTATGAACATTATTGAACAGGCGATCCATGGAACAGCGAAACCGGAAGCCTTCATTCTGAAGCTCCTGTTTACCTGCATCACGATCGGCTGCGGATTCCGTGGCGGAGAGATCGTTCCATCGTTCTTCATCGGTGCAACCTTCGGATGTACCCTTGGAGGCTGGATTGGACTGGATCCAGGATTCGGAGCTGCTATGGGGCTTGTATGTCTCTTCTGCGGCGTTGTAAACTGTCCGCTGGCATCTCTGGTCTTAAGCATCGAATTATTCGGTGCAAGCGGTATCCTGCTGTTCGCGATCGGCTGCAGTGTCAGCTATATGTTATCCGGTTATTACAGCTTATACAGTGAACAGAAAATCATATATTCCAAGCTTCGTCCTCACTATGTAAACCTGTATACCAATCAGGAGGTCAAAACAAACGACCACAGTGAAGCGGAATAATATACTATCAATAACACAAAAGAAAGCTCATATGGCTGCCTGATCCTTACGAACCGGCTTCCATATGAGCTTTTCTTTGTTTCTTTATTTAATCATCTGTCTTTGTATCATTCTTTTTCTTATTGTCTGACTTTTTATCCGATTTCTTATCATCCTTCTTGGAATCGTCTTTCTTGTCGTCCTTCTTTTCTGTCGTATCCTCAGTTGTCTTTTCCTCGGTTGTTTTTTCCTCCGTCTTCTTCTCCTCAGTCGAATTCTCCTCTGAGGTATCTTCCTTCTCTTTGGTTCCACGAAGAACTACTTTATCCCGTTTATCATACACACTGACAGATTCCGGTTCAGATGAGATTACCTCTCCATTTCCGTCATATACCGTCCGGTAGGTCTGATATTTGGTTCCTGTGATACCTGTAACGGAAACTTCCTCTTCACCTTTCTCCAGTGTATCGTCGTCCTCATATTCCGTATCATAATCATAAGTTGCTACCAGTTCACTGGACAGTGACACTCTGAAGTCCTTTAGCTTCGTTCCATAAATCGCACATGACACAACACCACCACTATAGGAGGCGGTCACCTTGAGCGGATAATCCGTATTATTTATAAAACGGTAATCCGGTCCGCCCCAGGATACCGTTGCATCAAAACCTGCATCTACATAAGTGGATGGATGCGGATGGCAATGACGTTCTGCAATTTCCAGATTCGCATACAGACAGGCATCATAAAGAGTGGATGATACCTGACAAATACCTCCGCCGACTTCATCTACTGATTCCCCATTGACATAAGACGGAGCTGCCTGAAACCCATTCTCGATGGTTCTCTGTCCTACCACATTATTGAATGAAAACTCTTCACCCGGCATCAGTATCGTGCCGTTACAATTCTCTGCCGCCTTTGCAACATTTCCTTTTCTTGCATCCGTTCCACCTACATTGGTACTGAAGGATCCCAGCGTATCACGGAAGAGATAGGCCTGTAATGTCTCCTTCGACAGCTCCGGTTCTGTATAAACCAGATCAAAGCTGACTTCTTCTCCATCGGCTGCCGCATCCAGCTTCTTCCTGGCAGCATCTTTATCAAAGCTGATTCCTACCACAGAATCTGTTACGCTGTAATCATTTTCCGGATCCAGTGTTGCATCCGCCGGTGCTACATAAATCTGATCATATACCAGATCCAGATCGACATCACTGTATGTAAGTGGACATTCAAGCTGTGCATCAAATTCTCCCTTACTGATGCAGGAAGCAATCTCATCTGCCAGCTTATCCGAATCTACCGTATAACCTCCGCGGCCCTTTGTAACAATAACCTTGTCATCCTTCACGGTGTAAGAGGAATCTTCTACCCCTTCCAGCTTCGTCAGCCCGGACTGTTCGATCGCAGTATACAACGGCTTCTTATCCTTCAGCGATGGTCGTGCAGTATATTCTGCCTCACCAAATAATGCCTTAATAAAATTAAAACCTCTTGTTAAAAATCCATGGCTTTCATCGTTTGCCTGTTGTACCGCATCGATCACATTCAGATCCAGAGCTTCTTCGATCGCAATGCAATATGTTTTACCTTCCAACGTTACGTCGATCCCGGCGTTATTGTACTCCGTTGCAAACTGATCTTCTACAGCCGCTGCAGCTTCCTTCACCGTCATGTTACTGACATCAATTCCATTTATACTGGTATTTGGAAAAAACTTTTTCTTACCAATAATTCCGCAAAATATCAGATAACACACACACAATGCAACAATAACACATACTGTTGTAGTAACACTTCTTTTTGCTTTTTTCATGATGTATCTCCATTTACTACACATGCGAGTATACGCATCCTGCTAAAGGATACAGATACCTACTATTATTAACTTAACCATTTGTTAAAGTTATCATAGGTATTTTTATCTGTCAATACAGATTCCCCTTAAATCTAATATTTCACAAAACCATCATTTTACCTTAAAACATATGTAACATTTTTGAAAAAACAGGCCGGGAATCATACCCAGCCTGCCAGCTTACAGATCCAGTATATCAGTCCCAGCACCCATGATGTAAAGATACCGTACATGATAACCGGGCCTGCAATCGTAAAACATTTTACACCTTTACCGAAGACCTCACCTTCGGTCTGAAACTCTATGATCGGAGCACAGACACCATTAGCAAAGCCCGTGATCGGTACCAGAGTTCCGGCTCCACCATATTTTGCGATCTTCTTATAGACATTCAGACCTGTGAGTACCACACTGATGAGTACAAGAACGATCGATACATAAGACGAACTGTCATCCTTATCCAGTCCCGCATATTCAAACAAATTAAATAACACCTGTCCGATCGTGCAGATCAGTCCTCCGATGAGAAACGCCCACAGGCAGTTTCTTGCCGAATTGGATACCGGAGTAATCGTTTCAACATACTGATTATATTCCTTTTCTTTTGGTTCAAACTGCATATACTTTCCTCCTGTCTTACCGGGTTCTATTCTTCAGTATTTTCCATTTGCATGAAAACTATGCATATAAATCGCATTCCTAGACCAGTCCGGTTGATATCAGACCAAGAACAGAACCCACGAGTTTCCCTGCTGCAACCATGTATATGATGTAAGGAATATAACGCCGGATTGAAAACCGTCTGGATATGATCGGAAATACATTCAGCACCTCTGCGAGCGCACCAACCAGACAGCCTGTAAAGATACCGCCAAGCAGGGTTACAAAAGCCAGCCCAGGAATTGCAAGCGGGATCCGGATATTAAATATATATACGATATTTCCTGCCACAGCACCATATGCCAGCAGACATTCCACCAGCATATAGTGCCGATTGCCTTTCACCTTTTCCGCCAGCTTGGGGAATACTCCGATCAGGGATATAAATGCAAAATAACCACTGGATATAGCTGCCCCTCCGATAAATGCAACCAGTGCATAACAGATATGTCTAATCAGCATCCCGCACATCCTTCTTTCTTACAGAATCCGTGATCACTGTCTGATTGATCTCCTGTTCATACTGCCGCATCTGCACCTGAAGCGGGGTCGGATCATCGGTAAATTTCTTATTGGCTCCATGATTAAAGAATACAATGATTCCAATGAACAAGCCCAGTGAATAGGCAACACCGCCAATCATGGCTCCTGATTCACTGCCTCCGGTAAATACATTCTGAAGCAGATCAAGCTGTCCGACCAGATTCACATCCGAGTTATAGGATATAATTGAAAATCCAGCACCAAAGAATGCGATCAGGCATAGAAATATAAATTTGAACTTCTGCTTTATCCGGTCCGACGGATCGAATGCCTTATAATATACAACGACATCAGGCTGTCCAAGATTCTGGATACACAGCTCCCCATCGCAGTTTTTTCTGATCTCCTCTATGATATCCAATATGGATATAACCTGCTGTTCCTTTGAACTGGTAGAAAAATTCATCAGTTCAATTTTTTCGATTTTATTTTTCAGATCCAGATTGTCGGATACGACCTTCGATACATCCCGGATCAATACCTTTCGTTTTTCCGCCAGAACACTTTCTGCCAACTGCAAATATACCATTTCTGCCATATTACGAAACCTGCTTTCCCATATTCTTACAGGATTAGGATATCCGCATCTGTTCTTTTTATACACTTTCTTTTAATTTCTCAAGGATCCGTTTTTCCTGCCGGCTCACCTGAACCTGGCTGATACCAAGCAGTTTTCCGGTCTCCGACTGCGTTTTGTCTTCAAAATACCGAAGCTGGATCAAACGCTGTTCCTCCGGCTCCAACCGTTCCAACATCTGCATCAACGACAAATGATCAACAATCTCCTGGCTATATTCCTCCGTTTTTGAATATACACCCGGAGCATCCAGAGACTCCGGCTCCAACGAAGCCTCCATTGCCATTACGATCTCCCCTGCATCATAAGAAAGGGCAGCAGCGATCTCTTCAATCTCAGGCTCATAGCCCTTTTCCTTGATCACCCGCTGCCGGTATTGCTCTACCTTACTATTCATCTCCTTCAGACTACGGCTGACCTTGATTGCGCCGTAATCCCGCAAAAAGCGGCGGATTTCCCCCTGGATCAGCGGAACTGCATAGGTCGAAAACTTCACATCATAGTCAAAATCAAATTTATCAATACTTTTGATCAATCCGATGCAGCCGATCTGAAACAGATCCTCGATATCATATCCACGTCCTGTAAATCTTCTGGCTACGCTCCATACAAGTCCAAGGTTCTGTTCTACCAGTTTTTCTTTTGCACTGTCATCACCCTTCTTCGCCTGTAAAAGAAGATCCAGATTATTTTCCATTTATACTGCACACCCAGCCCCTATTTTTTTTGCCATCTTTACTGTCGTTCCTTTTCCCGGCTCCGACTCTACCGTAAGCTCATCCATAAAGGCTTCCATAAAGGAAAATCCCATTCCCGACCGTCCATCCTTTCCGGTTGTAAACATTGGCTCCATTGCCTTTTCCACATCCTCGATACCACAGCCATAATCGATGATCTCTATGTACAGCTTCCGCTCTTCTATGTATGCCCGTATCTCGATTGTTCCCTCTTTTTGCCCATAACCATGAATGATCGAATTCGTAACTGCTTCCGACACGGCTGTCTTAACATCAGCGACCTCCTCCAGCGTCGGATTCGTACGGGTCATAAAGGATGCTACGACAACCCTTGCAAAGCTCTCATTTCTTGGATCACTTCCAAACTCTATTTTCATTTCATTTCTGTTCATTCTTTTCTTCTCCTTTTCATTTTATGACATATGTACTTGCTTGTACGCAGTCTCAAAATCCTCTGTCTGCTCTGCGATCTTAAATATTCCGGACATTTTAAGAAGACGCTGCATTCTGTCATTTGCATGGATCACAAACACCTTTCCGCCTCTGTCATATACATTCCGGAATCTTCTCGTGATCAGACCGATCCCGGAGCTGTCCATCACGCTTGTATGCCGGAAATCGAATATCACGTACCGGATCCTGCCATCCTGAAATACCTCTTCCGTTTCGTTCACCAGTATCGATGCCCGGTAATCATCAACTTCTTCCGGAAGCTCTATTAACACAGTATCCCCTATTTTCTCATAATTATTCATACGCCACCTCTTTTTTACAAAAAAAGACAAATAAGCAATATTGCTTATTTGTCTTTTGTATGATCTTGATTTCTTTTTATTCATTTGTCGGATCCATATCGGATTCCGTTGTTCCTTCCGAACTGCCTTCTGTCGTGCTGCCTCCATCATCTGTTTTTCCACTCGTTGTGTCTGCACCAGACAATGCTACTGCAACTGTATAATAAATAGAATTTGGACATTTCTGGATAAATGTATCAAAGGCTTCTTGGGCCTTATCCTCATCCTCCGTACCCAGATAGCACAGAGCTTTATAATACAGAGCAACATCATAATCCGGGCTGGTCTCCAGCACCTTGTCGATCTCTGTCATTGCCTTATCATATTGGGTATCATTATAATACTTCATGGCAAGCTGCATCGTAACCTTATCCGTATCTGATATATCTGCCTTGCTTTTTTCCTCATAATCTGCGACCTGCTTCGTAAGATCTTTATTCTTTGTTGTCAGGGAATCAACCTCATCCTGCAGAGAGGAAAGCTTGGTATTCTTATTGGCAATCTCTTCGCTGTAGGCAATCTTAACATTTCTGCTCTCATCATCTGCATTCTTATTATGCTGTGGCATAACAAGGAACCACATGACAGTCAGTCCCAATACCAGTCCTGCCAGAACATAGGCAAGCGAATATTTGTAGAAATTAATATCCTTATATCTGCCAACCGGAGTCGGTCTTCCATTCCGGTCAACATTATCGGATTCCACATATGCCCGTGGCTGGTCTTCCACAAACAGCAGATCCGCATCATAATCATCATCCGGATAATCACGAAAGCTCATGATCTCCTCATCCGTATGCCCCATCTCATTGAAATAGCGGACAGCCAGGGGATTGGTTCTGTCGATCTTGATGACACGTTTTAATGCTTTTCTTGCCTTATCATATTTGTTATCATCGATCAGTAGAAGTGCCATCAGCAGATAACCATTTACAAACTTCGGATTATCCGATAAGACTTTTCGAAGCTGGATAAATGCAAGATCCTTACTGCCCTGTCTGGCATAGTTTACTGCCTGATTGTATTTTCTTGCTGCATTGTTCGTTGTTTCAAGCTTGTGTGGATTGCCCTTCACCTCTTTGATATAACGTTTTGCAACATTTCGTCCGCTGAAATAATTCACACTGATGACCCAGTGGCTTAATGCCAGAACAACTTCACCGGTTTCATAATATACAAGCCCCAGCAGATTTCTGGCATCAATATTCAACTTGTCATATTTAAGGGCTGTCTTTAATGCATCTTCTGCACCACTCATATCACGGACTCTGGCTTTATCCAGACCAATATTATAATAATATTTGGATGTGTTCAGTGCCTTATTTACAAATTCACTCTTTAACCCACATTGGCTGCAATATCCGGTAACAAGGATCTTACCGCCACAATGCTTACAATTCAGTACGTCTGCCATATTATTTCTCCGTTTCCTTTGCTACACGAAGCATCTCCTGCATAATATCTGAGATATCCTTCAGATCATTATGATAAATGGCATCTTCTGCCTGGTCTACTTCCAGAGTCGGTCTGAATTTTTTTACTTCTTCATCAAAGTTTATCATACTATTCCTCCATATTCGCAGATTTCTCTTTTATCTTCTGAAGCCAGCGTTTGACTTCTCCCACCAGATAAAGAGAACCCACACAATAGACTGCTGAATCTGTGATCTGTTCTTTATAGCGGATGGCGGCATCCATTGCTTCTGCAATATCCTCATATGCCTCCACCGTATGTCCTGTGTAATTCCGGAACCTGTCTGCAATCAGAGAGACCGGCGCCTTCCGTTTATTATCTACACTTGTAACTATGATCTTCTCAAACGAAAGTGCTTCTGTCAGATCCCGTATCATCGTATCATAGTCCTTGTCCTTTACTGCTGCAAAGACCAGGATCTTCTTTTTCTTCGTATAAAGCGTCCGAAGTGTTCTGCAATAACATTCGACTGCTTCCGGATTATGTGCACCATCTACAAACAGATCCGGTGCGATCTCCTCCATCCTGCCTTCCCATGAAAAATCAAGTAATCCGCTTCTGACTGCCTGCTCTATCCTGACATCAGCACCTGCATTTTTCCCATATTCTATATCCCTGATCTGCATCAGGATATCAAAAGAAACAACTGCAAGGCAGGTATTTTCGACCTGATAAAGAGACGTTTTCGGTATCCTCAAATGGTCATAATTATAATACCGATTATGAAATGAAAAATCAATGGTTTTATCATCTATTTCATTTATTATATAGTTTGATTTTTCGACTGCTGTTACGGCAGAATCCAATTCTTTTGCATGAGTCTCTATGATTCCAGACGAAACCGCATCCCGCTTGAAATATACGACCGGAACTGACGGTTTGATGATCCCTGCTTTCTCTCCTGCGATCTTAGCGATCGTATCTCCAAGATATTCCATATGATCAAGTCCTACCGATGTGATGATGCAAAGCTCCGGTCTTACGACATTAGTTGCATCCAGCCTGCCACCCATTCCGGTCTCATAAATCACATAATCCGGCTGCTTCTTCTCATAATAAACAGCCGCCATCGCAAACATCACTTCAAAGAAAGATGGATGAACGATGAACTTCTTCCGCACCTGCTCAAACGCCCATGTAAAATCTTCATCCGATATCATTTCATCATCATATCGGATCCGCTCATTGATCGAGACAAGATGCGGTGATGTAAACAATCCTACATGAAAGCCTGCATGCATCAGTATCGTAGCAAGTGCCTTTGCCGTTGATCCCTTACCGTTTGTTCCTGCTATATGGATCACTTTGCTCTTATCCTGCGGATTCCCTAAACGTTCAAGAAGACTGGCAAGATTCTCTGTGCCAATCTTCTGTGCGAACAGTGGAATGCTTAGGATATACTCAACTGTTTCACTGTAATTCATCTGACATTCCGCCTATCTGTTATCTATCTTTTCCGGATACAGGTCATGATTTGACATTCTGTTCCATGCAACTTCTTCCCATTTTGTTCCAGGTCTTCCGTAATTACAATATGGATCGATCGAGATACCGCCTCTCGGAGTGAATTTGCCCCAGACTTCAATATATTTCGGATCCATCAATTTGATCAGATCCTTCATGATAATGTTCATGCAGTCCTCATGGAAATCTCCGTGATTTCTGAAACTGAACAAATATAATTTTAAAGACTTGCTCTCTACCATCTTCACATCCGGAACATAGGATATATATACGGTTGCAAAATCCGGCTGTCCCGTGATCGGACATAAGCTGGTAAATTCCGGACAATTGAACTTGACAAAATAATCATTGTCCTGATGTTTATTAATAAAGGTCTGTAACATCTCCGGTGCATAGTCCATGCTGTATTTTACATTCTTATTGCCGAGAAGTGTTACATCTTCCATTTCTTCTGCGGTTCTTCCCATCTTCTGTTACCTCCTTATGCATCTGCTTCTTCTGCTGCCTCTGACACACATTTAATCAGGATCTGAACAGCCTTATCGCACTGTTCCTTTGTTACGATCAGTGGCGGTGCCATACGGATCACATTTGGTCTTACCGCTGTGATCAACAGTCTGTTCTCAACAGCCAGATGCTTTACTTCGTTTGCGATTGGTTTGGTGAATTCAACGCCAACCAGAAGTCCGCGTCCGCGTACTTCCTTCACATACGGAAGGGAATAAAGCTGTTCTGCAAAATAAGCTCCTGTCTCTTTTGCATTCTCCGCAAGATGATTGTCTAAGATCTCATCGATCTCTGCAAGTGCGGCTGCACAGCATACAGGATTGGCTGCATAAGTAGAACCGTGTGCCCCCGGTGTAAATGCACTTGCAAGCTCTGCTGATGTACAAAGTGCGCCGATCGGCATACCGCCGCCGATCGCTTTTGCCATAGATACCATATCAGGCTTCACTCCATAGGTCATAAATGCCATCGTATCTCCGCATCTGCCCCATCCGGTCTGTACCTCATCGAATAACAACAGGATGCCGGTCTCGTCACAGTAAGCACGAAGTCCTTTTAAGAATTCCTCCGTTGCCGGATATACACCACCCTCGCCCTGAACAGGCTCTACCATGATTGCAACTGTGTCTTTGGTACATTTGTTCTTGAAATCCTCAAGATTATTGAACTCTGCATATGTGAAGCCCGGAAGCATCGGCTTGAAACCGATCTGACATGCATTGTCCGGCTGTCCGGTTGCTGATAACGCTCCATAGGTTCTGCCATGGAAGCTGTTAATGGCTGTAACGATATGATAATGCTCCGGTCCGTAATGATCGGTTCCGTATTTTCTTGCCATCTTGATCATTGCTTCATTTGTCTCTGTTCCTGAATTCTGGAACAGAACCTTCTCCATACCGATCGTCTCACAAATCTTCTTTGCAAGCAGGATCATAGGAAGTGTATATGCGTAATTGGATGCATGGATCACATTCTGGCACTGGTCTGCGATTGCTGCCGCAACTTTCTTGTTACAGTTACCGGTACTGTTTACTGCGATGCCGCCGAAGAAGTCAAGATATTCATTTCCTTCCTCATCATACACATACATGCCGTCTCCCTTTTCTTCAATAAAATTCCATCTTCTGGACTGCTCAGCGAGGTATTTGTCTACTATGTCAAGTAATTCGTCTTTTGTATATCCGCTTTCACTAACTTTCATCTTCCTGTCTCCTTTATATAAATACAAATTTTTAGTTCCTACTAATGTGCAAACTGTGAATTGTAAAGGGTGTAATAGAACCCTTTCTGTGCTAAAAGTGATTCATGATTACCCTGCTCTATGATATGTCCATCCTTCATAACCAGTATAATATCAGATTCTTTGATCGTTGACAAACGATGCGCTACGACAAAGCTCGTTCTTCCCTTCATCATCTTCGCAAATGCACGCTGGATCCGGATCTCGGTTCTTGTATCGATCGATGATGTTGCTTCATCAAGGATCAGCATCGGTGGCAGATCAAGCATAACTCTGGTAATACATAAGAGCTGCTTCTGTCCCTGTGACAGTCCTCCTCCATCCTCTGATATCATGGTATCATACCCCTCCGGCAGACGTTTGATAAAGCTATGTGCATGGGACTGTTTTGCTGCTTCTATAATCTCCTCATCCGTCGCATCCGGTCTTCCGTATGCGATGTTCTCCTTGATCGTTCCGGTCTTTAACCAGGTTTCCTGAAGAACCATACCATAGTTATCACGAAGGCTCTCTCTCGTTACCTGACGGATATCATGACCATCTACAGAAATGGCTCCGGCATCTACATCATAGAACCTCATTAAAAGATTGATAACGGTACTCTTACCACATCCGGTCGGTCCGACGATTGCTACACGCTTGCCCGGTTCTACCTTCAGGTTCAGATCCTTGATCAGTTCTACATCTTTATTATATGAGAAATCCACATGAGACAGATCTACCTGTCCATCTGCTTTCTCGATCACATAGGCATCTTCAGGCTCTGCGATCTCCGGTTCTTCATCGATCAGCTCAAATACTCTAGCTGCGGATGCAAGTGCATTCTGAAGCTCCGTTACGACACCTGAGATCTCATTAAATGGCTTTGTGTACTGGTTTGCATAGCTTAAGAAACTGGTAAGCTGACCAACTGATATTCTTCCCTTGATCGCCATGACCGCACCGATGATACCAACACCGGTATATACTAAGCTATTTACAAAACGGGTACATGGATTGGTGATGGATGAGAAGAAGGTCGCATCCAGTCCGGCCTTATTCAATCTCTTATTTACTTCGTTAAAGCTGTCATTTACATTTTCTTCCATGGAGAAGGCTGTTACAACCTTCTGGTTTTCTACCATCTCATTAACAAGTGAGGTCATCTCACCTTTGATCTCTGCCTGTTTTCTGAACATATGGTAGGTTTTCTTTGCGATAAATGCTGCAACAAACAGGGATGCCGGAGTGATCACAACAACTGCAACCGTGATCACAGCGTTAATCGATAACATGAAACAAAGAGTTCCAACGATAGTCATAACACCGGTAAATAACTGTGTAAAGCCCATCAGCAGACCATCTGAAAACTGGTCTACATCTGCGATCACACGGCTTACGATATCACCATGGGTGTGAGAATCCACATAGGATAACGGAAGCTGTTCTAACTTCTTATATGCAGATGTACGGACATCATTTACAACATGATAGGTAACTTTATTATTCAATATATTCATGATCCACTGGCAGATAGCCGTAACCGCAACTACGATCACAAAACGGATTGCCAGTGTCTTTAATGCTCCGAAATCAACGGCTCCTTTTCCGACGATCTTATCTACCATATGTCCGGTAATGATCGGTGCGTATAAGGTCAGAACAACGGATATCGCTGCACAGATCAGGGAAAGGACAACTAAGAAGCTGTATCGTTTGATATACTTTAATATTCTGCCAAGTGTTTTCTTATTGACAGACGTACTTTTTTCTTTTTTACTCATTGTCGCTTCCTCCTTCCTATGCCATTGCATTTCCGGCAGAAGTCTTTTTACCGGATACTTCATTTGCCGATAACTGTGACTGACAGATCTCCTGATATACCTCACAGGACTGTAACAATTCTTCGTGGGTTCCGATACCTGCAACCTGTCCATCATCTAATACGATGATCTGATCGGCTCCCATGATCGTTGATGCACGCTGGGAAACGATAAATACGGTCATACCCTTTGTCTGCTCTTTGATCGCACGACGAAGGGCTGCGTCTGTTGCAAAGTCAAGTGCCGATGCACTGTCATCCATGATCAGGATCTCAGGCTTTCTTACAACTGCTCTTGCGATCGTAAGACGCTGCTTCTGTCCACCGGATAAGTTCTTGCCACCCTGTGTGATCTTAAAGTTCATGCCATCTGTTTTCTGATCAACGAATTCTTTTGCCTGTGCGATCGTAAGTGCCTCATTGATCTCTTCTTCCGTTGCATCATTTTTACCCCAGCGGATATTCTCGGCGATCGTTCCCTGGAACAGAACTGCCTTCTGCGGAACCACACCTACCTTCATTCGAAGGGAGCGGAGATCATAGTCCTTTACATCCACACCATCGATCTTAACCGCACCACCGGTGGCATCATAGAATCTCGGGATCAGGTTGACCAGAGAACTCTTACCGGAACCGGTACCACCGATAATACCGATTGTTTCTCCTGCTTTTGCCGTAAAGGATATACCGGTCAGTGAATCTTCCGATGCTTTACCATACCGTAAGGCTACGTTGTCAAATACCACCTTAGGAACACCCTGTCCGGATGCCTTCTGTGCTTCTGGCGAAGCAGAGCCTTTTTCGTCATCTGTAATTGACGGCTTTGTATCAAATACAACATTGATTCTCTTTGCACATGCGATCGACTTTGTGATGTTAATGATCAGATTGGCAAGCTTTACAAGCTCAACTAAGATCTGTGACATGTAGTTGATCAATGCAACAACCTTACCCTGTGACAGGATACCGATATCGGTCTGTCCGGCTGCGATCCAGATGATCGCAACGGTTGCAAGATTGATGATCACATATGTGACAGGATTTAAGAATGCCGAGATTCTTCCGACATACAACTGAATATCCATCAGATCATCGGTCGATTTATCGAATTCATCAACCTCTTTCTGCTGTCTGTTAAATGCCCGGATCACACGGGCACCTTCCAGATTCTCTCGGGTCAGCAGCATGACCTTATCCAGTCTTGCCTGTACCTTCTTAAATAATGGAATGCTGACAAGCATAATTCCGAATACAACGATCGATAATGCCGGTATCGTAACCACAAAGGTCATAGCAGATTTAACATCGATCGTAAATGACATGATCATCGCACCGAATACGATAAACGGAGAACGTAAGAACAAACGGAGCACCAGATTGACACCTGTCTGGATCTGGTTGATATCACTGGTCATTCGAGTAAGCAGTGTCGATGTTCCGATCGTATCGATCTCATTATAAGAAAGACTTGTGATATGACGGAACAGATCACTTCGAAGTGCCGTTCCGAATCCGGTCGCTGCTTTTGCGGAAAAATACTGTGCTGTCAGTGAACAGCTCAGTCCAATGATACCAAGTGCGATCATAACGAGACACATCCGAAGAACATACCCCATGTCCTGATTCTTAATACCGGTATCGATAATATGTGCCATTACGATCGGGATCAGCAGTTCGAAACAGGCTTCCAGCATTTTAAATAATGGTGCCAGAACCGATTCTTTTTTATAATCCCGTAAATATCTTAATATTCCCTTCATTCTACTCTCCTACTCTTGTTGTAAAATGTATATGCTCTCTGCATTTGTTTTTAACATACCATATGCCAGGCGTGCTGCCAAACGGCTTTCTGCCGTCCTGCTGCCTGCCTGGCATACATATATGGTAGAATCTCCACAACCTCTTACATAAAATTGCATATGGATTCTGTGAAAATTCTTTCATGCACAAATGGCATGAACGATATAATTATTCCTCATCCGGAAGATTTGCATTGTGATATACGGCCTGTACATCATCATCTTCATCTAAGAGATCCAGAATTCTTGTAAACTTCTTTACAACCTCAGGATCTGTCAGATCTACATAGTTCTGTGGGATCATGGTAAGCTCTGCTTCTGCCATCTTGATTCCCTCTTTTTCAAGAGCCTCTCTGACTGCTGAGAAATCATCCGGTGTTGTGATGATCTCAAAGCTGTCTTCCTCTTCACTAAAATCCTCAGCTCCGGCATCCAGTGCCATCATCATAAGATCATCTGCATCCAGATCACATTCTTCTTTATCGATAATGATCTGTCCTTTATTATCAAACATATAAGATACACAACCGGTCGTTCCTACGTTTCCGCCGCCCTTTGTAAAGGCGTTTCTTACATTTGCTGCCGTTCTGTTCTTATTATCTGTAAGAGTATCCACGATGATCGCTGTACCGTTCGGACCATATCCTTCGTATGTATTAGCAACATAATTTACGGAGTTTGCATCACCTGCTGCTCTGTCGATACCACGCTTGATCGTATCGTTTGGCATATTGTTTGCCTTTGCCTTTGCGATTACATCACGAAGCTTACTGTTGTTATCAGGGTTTGCACCACCTTCTTTTACAGCGATTGCAATTTCCTTACCGATAATGGTAAAGATCTTACCCTTTGCAGCATCGTTCTTTTCTTTCTTATGTTTAATATTTGCAAATTTTGAATGTCCTGACATTTTTTTTACTCCTTAACTCTGTGATTCTATCTTTTGAATATCCATTTTCGGATATCGGTTTCTTTTTTGAAGCTTTATAAGCCCAACTGATTTATAATATCATACCTGATTTTCATTTTCAACCTTGGTTATCCGCACCTTATCGATCATCTTATCCTTGATCCCAATGGTCTCAAAATTATATCCCTTATATGTAATATCTATTTTTTCGTTCTCATAAGGGAGCCTTCCCAGTTCATACAGCATAAACCCGTTCAGTGTCTGAAAATCCTCATCCGGAAACTCAATTCCCAGATGTTCTGACAATTCATCCAGTTCTGCTCTGCCGCCCACGATATATCCATGACCCGCAAGTGCAATATCATCGTCATCATCGTCGTATTCATCAAAAATATTGCCGACAATTTCTTCCAGAATATCTTCCATCGCTATGATGCCTTCTGTCTGACCATACTCATCCACCACAATAACCATATGGATTTTCTCTTTCTGCATCCGTTTGAATAATTCCGATATATTCTTTGTCGGATGCACAAATGTCGGCTCAACCATGATCTGTTCGATCGTCTGGTTCTTATCCTGCAGATACGCTTTTACGAAATCCTTAAAATAAAGGATTCCGACTATATTGTCCAGATCATCATCAAACACCGGATATCTGGAATAATTATTCTCCAGCATGATCTTGATCGTTTCATCCATTGTGGTATGTTTGTCGATTCCAACTACATCGGAACGCGGAGTCATAACATCCCGGACTTCTTTCTCACTGAATTCAAAAATATTTGTGATCATCTCTACTTCGTCATCATGAATGAGTCCCTGTTCATTGCCCTCATTGACCATGGAAATAATCTCTTCCTCAACTTTTTCTTCATCAGCTTTTCTGTTATTAAATAATTTCATATACCAGACAGTCTCTGTCTACAAATCACCTCTCCTGTTCGTTTCATTCTGCATTCATAATTAATTCCACACGAATGCAAATATAATGGAAATATATCATTAATTCCAACATTCGTCAATTTTTTCATATGAGAATCTGTATAATCCGTATTCGTATGGAAATCTGTATAACTGTATGATTATACAATGTCTGCAATTTTCATGTCACAAAGATCAATATAGATCCAGACTGATCTTTAACGCAATATCTACCTTTTTCAGAATGTCATCTCCCATATGGCATACTTTTTCTTTTAATCTCTGTTTATCGATCGTACGCACCTGTTCCAACAGAACAACCGAATCCTTTGCCAGATCATACCGGCTGGAATCAATCTCAACATGTGTAGGCAGCTTCGCCTTGTTCATCTTGCTGGTGATCGCTGCACAGATCACAGTAGAACTGTGTTTATTTCCCGCTTCATTTTGTATGATAAGTACCGGTCTGACTCCTCCCTGTTCCGAACCAACGACAGGCCGTAAATCAGCATAAAATATATCGCCTCTTCTGATTACCAATTCTTTTCACTCCATTTATTTATTAATATCTTCTGTTGTGAAAAGTATTTCCAATTCTATTCTATGATATTCAGTTCCGACGTAGATAATTCACTTCCCCGACTTCTTTTCCATCCCTAATATAGACTCTTGGTACACGTCTTCCGATATTACAGATCAGTTCATAGTTGAAGCTGTTTGCTGGTTCCGCAACTTCTTCCACCGTGATCTCTTTATCTCCGCATTTTCCGATCAGAACAACTGTATCACCGACTGACGTCTCCGGTATATCACTTACATCGATCATAAACTGATCCATACAGACACGTCCGGTGATCGGTGCATACTTACCATGAATGATCACACGCCCGATATTGGACTGTGCTCTTGGATATCCGTCAGCATAACCGGCAGACACGGTTGCTATTCTCATATCATGCGGTGCGACAAATGTCCATCCATAGCCGATACCTGTTCCTGCTTTCACATCCTTCACATGAACTACCTTGGCAAGTAGTTCCATTGCCGGCTTAAGTGCCGCGATCGAATGATCGACTTCATCCGATGGATATAGTCCGTATGTTACGATACCGGATCTTACCATATCAAAGCCTTCATTATCCATCTCCATGATTCCTGCGCTGTTTGATATATGCTTTACAGGAATCGATATACCCCGTTCTTCTAATCTGCGGATCACAGACCGGAATAACGCAAGCTGTCCATTTGCAGCTGTTTTATCGTATTCGTCCGCCTTTGAATAATGTGTAAATATTCCCTCGATCTCAATTCCCGGCATATGCGCGATCTCCACGATATCATTGATACCTGCATCATCACACTGAAAGCCGATCCGGCTCATACCGGTATCCATCTTGATATGGATCTTTGCTTTTGATCCTTTCTTTACCGCATCATCTGAGAGAATGGCACATTCAGCTTTATCATACATCGCAGGTCTTACATCGTATGTGATCAGTTCATCATACTCTGATGGGTCTGTATATCCAAGTATCAACAACGGCTTCTCACATCCTGCATGACGTAGCTCTACCGCCTCATCAATACAGGCAACCGCATAAAAGTCTGCCAGATCAGAAAGGGCTCTTGAAACCTCTACTGCTCCGTGGCCATAGGCATCTGCCTTGATCACGGCAAGCATCTTCATACTCTCCGGCACACATGCCTTCATCATTTTTATATTTTCTCTGATATTATCCAGATTGATATCTGCTTCTATTCTTCTATATTTATTCATTTGTCTGCGCCTCTGCCTATTATATTTTATACATAAGAACTCATGATCGGACCGATCTCATCGATCAGACTGCCGGCGGTTATAGCCGCCTTTCCATACCGTTTCTTTGCACGATCCCCTGCAAGCCCGTGTATATACACCCCAAGTCTTGCTGCCTCTGTCGGAGATATTCCACCGGCAGATAGCCCTGCAATCATTCCGGCAAGAACATCCCCTGAACCTGCTGTTGCCATACCATCATTTCCCGAAGTGTTCATGTAAGTATGCACGCCTCCGTCACTGACACAGGTTCTTGCATCTTTTAATACACACACGAGTGTTTCTGCTTCCGCAAATGTCCTGCACTCACGAACCGGTGCTTCTTTTAATTCAGTCACTGTCTTTCCTGTCAGTCTGGACATTTCTTTTACATGAGGGGTGATAACAAGTGCTATATTCCCTGTCTGTCTGCTGATTTCCCCTGCTGCAAGCAGCTCCTTATGTGCTGACAAAAGATTAAGTCCATCTGCATCAACAACGATCGTTCCTTTGAAATTCTCCAGCACTGTCTTAAGCATACATTCCGCTTCTTTTCCGGTTCCGATACCCGGTCCGATCAGAATGATATCTGCCCATGCACATGCATTCTCCGCACAGATAACTGCTGTTTTCTCATCCTGATATGTCATCATCAATGCTTCCGGCAGATATCCCCCGACAATCACTCTGTTATCCTTATGGGTATATACCTTTACCATACCACTTCCAACCCGGTAGGCTGCTGATGCCGCAAGACAGGCCGCTCCCGATATCTCCCGACTGCCGGCTATGACTGCAACTTTTCCAAAGGTTCCTTTATTTCCATCCGGTCTTCGTTTATTCAGCCGGTTCAGATCCCCTTCATTATATGTAAATATCTCCGGCATCACCATATCAACTGCCTTATCCGGAAATCCGATATCTTTTACAAGGATCTCTCCACAATATCCATGTCCCGGATAAACGGTCATACCGACCTTCATTAACCCCATTGTTACTGTAAGATCCGCCTTTACTGCAACATTCATTACCCGTCCGGTCGTAGCCGATATACCGGATGGGATATCTACTGCTACCACATATGCCGGCATATCATTGATATGATCAATGACCTCTTTATGGATTCCTTCTATGTCACGCTTTAATCCAACTCCAAAGATTGCATCTACGATTACATCATATTCTCCATTCGGGAAATCCTCTGTAATCTTAATCCCAAGCTGTCCAAGTATACTCTCCTGAACCTTATAACTCTCTGTTGCTCTGCTAACCTGTCCGATACAGTACACATCTACCAGATATCCTTTTTCCGCCAGCATCCTTGCTACAGCCAGACCGTCCCCTCCATTATTGCCGCGTTCTGTTACAACAAGGATCCTGGTATATGCTGTCCGTCCGGTATCATGTTCTCCTGTTTTTATCCGTGAAAATCTTTTTTCTATTTCTTCTGTTACAGCAAGTGCTGCACGTTCCATCAACACCAGACCGGGAATTCCAATCTGTTCAATGGAGATCTGATCGATCTTCTGCATTTCCTCTCCGGTTGCCAGGAATCTCATATCTGTCTCCTTCCATGTTATGATTTTTATATCCATTAACTGATGCAGATATTATTTCTACATAACAGCTTATTGCACAAATGCCATGGCAATATCGCCATGGCATCCGTACATATACATATCTGTCCGCATCTCTGCTATTTATCTTTTCTTTAAAAATTCCGGTATTCTGATACTGTCATTTGACTGTACAGTCGGTCTTGCCGGTTTTGGAGACGGAGCTACATGCGGCTCAACCGGAGCGGCTGTTCTTGTTGTATTTGGAACTACCGGCTTTGCTGTCTGTGATGCTGCTCCTGCATCTGACAGGAAAGTAGGACGGATGGAAGATGATCCACCAAGTGCCTGTCCACCATAAGTAGGTGTTGTCTTTCTTGCTTCTCCAAATGATGTTGTATTAACTGTATCAAGCTTTGGAGCTGCAGTTCCTGCGAATCTGCTGACAGGTGTAGTTGTCTCTGCTTTCTCAAGGCCTGTAGCAATGATCGTGATGCTGATCTCCTCACCCATGTTATCATTGTCAACTGTACCGAAGATGATATTTACACCATCACCGGCCTGTTCAGTCAGGTAAGTAACTGCATCGTATGCTTCCACGATACCAATATTTCCTGAGAAGTTTACAATAATATCGGTTGCACCGGATACTGTTGTCTCCAGTAATGGTGAATCCATAGCTTCCTTGATCGCATCAACAGCCTTGTTCTCACCGCTTGCGGAACCGATACCGATATGTGCAATACCCTTGTCTCTCATAACAGTCTGGATGTCTGCAAAGTCGAGGTTGATAAGACCCGGTTTATTGATCAGGTCTGTTACACCCTGAACACCCTGCTGAAGAACCTGGTCTGCTTTCTTTAAAGCATCCGGAATACTGGTTCTCTTATCACAGATCTGTAATAACTTATCATTTGGAATAACGATCAGTGTATCAACATTCTCTTTTAATCTTGCAATTCCTTCCATCGCATTCTTCATACGAGGCTTTCCTTCAAAACCAAATGGCTTTGTTACAACACCAACTGTCAGGATACCAAGATTCCTTGCCATCTCCGCAACAACAGGTGCTGCACCGGTTCCGGTACCACCACCCATACCACATGTTACGAATACCATGTTGGCATCTTTGATAATATCTGCTATCTCTTCTCTATTCTCTTCAACTGCACTGGCACCGATCTCAGGCTTTGCACCTGCACCAAGTCCCTTTGTCAGCTTCTCACCAATCTGAATCTTTGTTGTAGCTCTGCTTAATGAAAGTGCCTGTTTATCCGTGTTGATCGCTATCAGCTCCACACCTTCTACATTTTCATCAATCATTCTGTTTACTGCATTGTTACCAGCGCCACCTACTCCTATTACCAGTATTCTAGCTGGTGTTCTCTCATCGTTAGACTTTATTTCGAGCAAGGTTGTTTCCTCCTTCTATATATTTCTTTATAATTCCTGTACAGCTCCCTCCCCCGGTTGTCTTCATTCTGTAAGCAAGTCACAGGCTGCAGATCTAGCACCCGCAACCCAAAGTACAGGGAGTGTACATCTATATAATCGCATTAATATCTTAATAATACGATTTTTTCATAAATAACGCAACAACTTTTTGTTTTAAATTTTACTTATTTTCCTTAAATATAGCGTTTCCACTGCTTGCCGAATAATCCGACAGATCCAGGGTTCCACTTTTCCCTTCCAGTTTGGAAAGAATGCTTTCCAGATTCATAAGCTTGTCCTCCAGCCCGGATCCGCTTCCAAGCTCTATTTTGATCTTGTCCTTATACAAGATGATCTCATTGTCATTATTAAACCGGATCTCATCGATCAACAGCTTGTTCTTATCGATCAACTGTGTCATCGTCAAGATCTCCTGAAACATATCCTCGTCCGTTACAGGGAGTTTTTCACCCACAACGATACGGTCAAATTTCAATCCCTGAATACACGGAACATCCTCCAGCTTTTCGGAAGACGTTTCAAGCACGCGGCCATCATTATCAAAATAAATATACTGATCCATATAGCTCACACAACCAGCCATGGACTTCTCATATACTGTGATCGTTATGGTATGTCTTCCAATCACTTCGATCTGAAATTTATCAATAAAGGTTACATCCTCTACCGGATGCATTCTGTTGTCCAGATAGAAAAACAGGGTATTATCCGCTTTTTTCCCTTTTGTTACAATATCTATGATCTCATCCTCTGTATAATGCACATTGCCGGACACCTGTATCTTGGTCAGACTGTAGCATTTCAGGATATAGACATAGGCACTAAGGCATATAAGCAGCAGCGCACCAAGAATGATCAACAGAATCTTACCTGCCTTTCTTCCCTTTTTCTTTTCAGTTTCGCTCTCTGTTCTCCTATTCTGCATCTTTTATATCTTCCTATCCATTTTATCTTCCCGGCTTCATCTGTCTGGCAACAGCAAGCACCAGTCCCATCTCAAGAAGCATGAAACATATCGAGCTCCCACCATAACTGATAAATGGAAGCGGTACACCGGTCGGTGGTATCGTATTTGTTACAACACTGATATTGATCAATACCTGAACAGCAACATGTGCCATAACACCGGTTGCGATCAGACCTCCAAACCGTTCACCGGAATTGATTGCGATCAGTGCGCATCTGTATATCAGGACCACAAACATTGCGATTACAAGTGCCGCACCAAATAAACCAAGTTCTTCACAGATAACGGAAAAAATCATGTCATTATGGGACTCTGGTATAAATCCCATCTTCTGGATACTGTTCCCAATGCCTCTTCCAAAAAAGCCTCCGGATCCGATCGCATAAAGGGACTGCATCGTCTGGTATCCATCATCGTATTTTTCCGGTGCAAGCCAGATACGGATACGATCTGCACGATAGCCTGCTGTTGCAATAAATATCACGCACATCAGGATTCCGATCAGCCCCATCAGCACAAACGGCCATTTTTTCGGACTGGCGACAAATACAATGATCACAACAATGCCAAAGCATATGATCGCGGTACTTAAGTTCTCGATCGCGATCAGTATGATCGTTACAAACGGAAGCAGAAGCATCTTCGCCAGACCCTTCAGTGTATTCAGGCTTCTGGGTTTTCTGGTACAGATATCTGCGGTATATACGATCAGCGCAAGCTTTGCAAATTCCGACGGCTGGAATCCAAATGCACCAATATAGATCCATCTGGTCGATCCATGGCTCGCACTTCCTATAATGTAGACCAGCACTAAAAGTGCCATTGCCACATACAGAAAATATTTGGAATATCTTGCATATCTGCGATAATCGATCTTCGATACCAGAAACATTCCAAACAGTGCAACAAGTTCAAAAACAAGCTGTCGTTTTGCAAAATATGTACTGTCACCATACAGTTCATCTGCCCGGTAGGAACTGGTGCTGTAAACCATGACCAGTCCAAACAGAACAAGCCCCAGTACAATGCCAAGCAGCGGATAGTCAAAGTAACGTCCGCTGTACCATAACGGCTTTCTTCTGCTATCTATCTCATTTGTATCTGTGTTCCTGTTTCTGTCATTCAAATATTTCACTCCTTAAAATCGCGGACATATTCTTTGAACATTCTTCCTCTTTGCTCGTAATTATCAAACATTCCCCAGCTTGCACATGCTGGAGAAAGAAGAACTGCTTCTCCATCCTTTGCATTCTCATGACAATATTTTACCGCTCCTAACAGATCGTCTTCAAATACAATATTATGGAATCCGTGTTTCTTGGCAGTCTCTGCGATCTTCTTCGCCGTCTGACCGATCAGAACCAAACATCTGACTTTTCCGTCAAATGCATCGATCCATTCATCATAGGTAGAGCCTTTATCATAGCCTCCACCGATCAGATAAGTCGGTTTTACCATTGCCTGAATTCCCTTGATGGCTGCATCCGGATTGGTTCCCTTGGAATCATTGTAATAATCCACACCAGCCACTGTCTTTACATACTCTATTCTATGCTCTACGGCTTTAAAACTGACTGCAACATCACGAATGACATTGACCGGCACTCCCATATAATAAGAGATACCAACTGCAGCGAGCACATTTTCGACATTGTGGGAACCGAGCAGGATCAGATCCTTTAATGCAAGGACATCGATCTTCTCTCCATTTGCCTCGATCACAATGTGACCATCCTCTACATATACACCGCCTGCAGGCTTCTCCAGTCTGCTGAAATATACAACTCTTGGACGGATTCCCTCTGCCATTGCTCTTGTATGATCATCATCATAGTTTAATACAACCACATCATCTTCTGTCTGATTCTTTGTGATCGACTTCTTGACATTTCCATAATTTTCAAATGTATAATGACGGTTCAGATGATCCGGTGTCAGATTTAAGATTGCACTGACATTCGGATGGAAATCCACGATCGTCTCTAACTGGAAGCTGCTGATCTCTGCCACTGTTGCACTGTCATCATCGGTCGTATCACAAAGCTCGGTATATGGAATACCGATATTTCCAACTACAATCGTCTTCGGATTCCACGCCTTTACGATCTCGCCAACAAGTGCCGTCGTCGTTGTCTTGCCATTTGTTCCTGTGATTGCAGCGATCTTTCCTTTACCAAAATAATATGCAAGTTCAATCTCACTCCATACCGGAATGCCTGCTTTCTTTATATCCTCTACAAATGCAGAATCAACCGGAATACCCGGGCTTATAACCATAATGTCTGTCTGCTTTAATACTTCATCCGTTAATTTTCCAAGCAGGATCGTAACAAGTTCTGACTGAGAGAGTTTCTCCATCAGATCATTTTTATCTCTTTTTTCATTTTCATCAAACAGCGTAACCTTTACGCCATGAGCGATCAGCAACTTTGCTGCACTGATTCCGCTCTTACCTGTACCAGCCACTAAAGCATTTTTAAAATTCATCTTCATATCCTCCGTATTAAACAGCCAGTAAACCTACAACACAAAGTACGGCTGTTACTATCGCAAATATTGATACAACCTTTGTCTCAGGCCATCCGGAAAGCTCAAAATGATGATGGATCGGTGCCATTTTGAACACTCGTTTTCCAGTCAGTTTGAATGAAACTACCTGGATGATAACCGATAATACTTCTATAAAATAAATGAATGCCACGATCAGAATAAATAATGGCATCTTCAGCATGTATGCGATCGATGCTACAAATCCGCCAAGTGCAAGAGAACCGGTGTCACCCATAAACACTCTTGCAGGGTATACATTATATACAAGGAATCCTAACAAGCTTCCCATCGCTGCACAGGAGATAGGTGCAAGACCGGATCCGGTTCCGATCGCAACAACTGTAAAGAATGTAGCGATCAATGCTGTTACGGAAGAAGCAAGGCCATCCAGACCATCTGTGAAGTTTGCACCATTTACTGTTCCAAGTACAACAAAGAATAACAAAACGATATAAACCCATTTATCAAGAACAACTGTCTTACCGACAAATGGAATAATGATCTCGTTGTTGATCTCGGTATATTTCTCAATATAATATGCAAAAACTGCTGTTACAACAAACTGTCCGAGCATCTTCTGCCATGCACGAAGTCCCAGGGAACGCTTCATAACGACTTTGATATAATCATCCAGAAATCCGATCAGACCAAAACCAAGTGTTACAAACAATACCGGAAGGATATCCGGATAATCCTTCATATAAAATAACGAGGTAATCACCAGACTCAACAGAATGATCAGTCCGCCCATTGTCGGTGTTCCTGATTTCTTCAGATGTGTTTCCGGTCCATCATCTCGTACAAACTGTCCAAATTTCAGTTTCTTTAAAAATGGGATCACGATCGGGCTTAACACCACGCTGATTCCAAACGCTATAAGTATCGGTAAAATAATTGAAAAATCCAAGTTCATTTCTTTGTACTCCTTACCCGTCATTTCATTTTGAAATGGCTATATTTTTCCTCACGTATGAGGTGATTTTCTTATTCCTCTTTTGGTATTCCCAGATATGGAAGGATATTGGAAAATACCTCCTGTATGACAGGGGCTGCTATCGTTCCTCCATAATATACTCCTGTCGGTTCATCGATCATAACAAATGCCATGACCTGCGGATCATTTGCCGGTGCAAATCCTAGGAAAGATGATATGTATTTTCCGGTTCCTCTCGGATACTTCTCACTGGTTGCTGTCTTGCCGCCAATCCGGTATCCCTCGATCTGCGCCTTGCTGCCTCCGCCTTCTGCCACAACAGACTCCAACAGATCACGCATTGTCGCCGATGTTTCACTACCGACCGCCCCTTGGGTGACCGGATATTGAAGCTCCGTCATAACCTGACTCTCCGCATCCACCACCTTCATACCGATATGTGGTGTGATCTTATTTCCACCATTTATAACGGTTGCTGCAGCAGTCACAAACTGGATCGGTGATATCTGAAAGGACTGTCCAAATGACATCGTTGCCAGTTCTACCGGTCCGATATCGGAAAGCTTATGCATAATGGAATTTGCCTCACCCGGAAGATCGATCCCGGTTTTCTGAAACAATCCAAGCTTCTGATAGGTCTGATAAAGATTCGTGGCTCCTGTCCGTTCTCCGATCGTCATAAATGCCGGATTGCAGGAATTCATCAGTGCATGCCGGAAGTCCTCCGAACCATGTCCTGTCGTCTTATGGCACCGGATCCTGCGATCCTCCACGATCTTATATCCCGGACAGTAAAAGGTATCCGATAAGGATACGGCTCCAGCCTCAAGGGCTGCTGTCGCTGTCACGATCTTAAAGGTCGATCCCGGTTCGTACGTATCACTGACTGTAAAATTACGCCACATATTGTTTAACGCATCCATCTTCTCACCGCCAGTCACACTCTCGTATCCAGCCAGATCCATGTTCAACTGAAATGGCTGGTTCAGATCATATTCCGGCACATCGACCATGGCATAGATCTCTCCATTCTGCGGATTCATAATGATCATTGCCACCCGTTTTGCCTGCTTCTCTTCCATAACGGAAAGAGCCGCCTGTGTTGCATATTTTTGTATTGTCAAGTCCAGTGAAAGTACCAGGTCATCTCCCGGTACAGGACTTACTCTCGTTTCTTTTACATTCGGCAGTTCGATTCCCTTTGCATCCGTTACTGTATGAATGCTTCCGTCCTCTCCTGCCAGGATCTCATTATACCAGACCTCAAGGCCAACGATTCCCTGATTGTCTGCTCCTGTAAAGCCAAGAACCTTGGATGCAAGGCTTCCATAAGGATAATACCTTTTATAGTCCTCGTCAACCTTAATTCCGGCAACATTTAATTCCCGGATCTGATCTCCGGTTTCCTTCGCAACGTTTGTTGCGATCAATTCACGGGATGATACCTTGGTTACTTTTTTGCGTATCTCCGCTTCTCCCTTATCCAGATATTCATTCAGAACCTGTATAACTGCTTCTTCATCCTCAATCTGGCTGTGGATGACCGATACGGAACAGACTGCTTTATTATCAGCCAGGATATTTCCATTTCTGTCGTATATCCTTCCTCTTGGTGCTTTGATGCTTCGTTCTCTTTCATGAAGCCCGGTTGCTGCACGATTATAATAATCCGCTTTTGCAACCATCAGATAAGCAAGTCTTCCCATCAGAAAAACCGCAGTCATTACGATCGCTATACATGTAAAATATATCTTTCTCCGATTATAACTATAAAGCTTCATTCTGCCCGCCGGATTTATTTATCCTTATATCTTATTACTTTTTCCGGACAAATATGCCTTTTCTGTCAGTCTGCCAGATATTCCCTTGTTTATTCATCCTGAACTTTGGCTTCTGTTGTTTCTTCGGAGGTTGTTTCTTCTGAAGTGCCATTTTCAGATACTGCTTCTGTTGTTCCCTCAGAGGTTACATTCTCTGAACCGGTATCTTCCGCTGTTGTATCTCCCTCTGCAGTGCTTCCTGCTTCTGTTGTTTCCTCGCCTGTTGAGTCTTCTACATTGCCTTCAAATGGAGAGCTGATCGGCTCATCTTTCCCATTATACGTTACATCTTCATCACTGCTCTGATATACATTCATATATGGGAGCAGATCTTCCATGATCGCATGGAATAACAGTGCTCCGGCACCGGATGTAGACTGACTTTCTACATTTGGTTCGTCAACTGCAACATACAGCATGATCTGTGGATTCTCTACCGGTGAGAAACCGATAAAGGATAATACATAATTGCCCTGATTTCTAGGAATCTTTTCTGCTGTACCTGTCTTACCGCCGATCGTATATCCATCAACGGCTGCTCTGGAACCGGTACCTTCTGTAACAACACCTGCCATATACTGCTTCATCAGATCTGAAGTTGTCTTTGAAATCGTCTTGCGGACAAGTTCCGGTTCATTATTCTCTATAATACTTCCATTTTCATCTAAAATCTGTCTGACGGTGTGAGGCGTATAATAATTTCCTCCATTGATCAGTGAACAGAACGCTGCTGCCATCTGGATCATTGTTACATTAATACCCTGTCCAAAGGATGAAGTTGCAAGCTCGACCGGATTCAGTCCTTCTTCATCATACACCAGACCGCTTCCCTCCCCGGAAAGATCAATTCCGGTCTGATTACCAAAATTAAATATATCCTGATATTTGGAAAATGTTTCTCTTCCTTCTGATTTTGCGATCTGCATCAAAGCGACATTACAGGACTGCTCTAGTGCCTGCTTTAATGTAAGCGTGCCATCACCACTTCGGTTATGACAATAGATCGGAGATGTTCCCTCTGCAACGATCTCATAGCCTTTACAGAAGAATGTATCGCCGTCTTTCACAACTCCGTCCTCAAGGGCTCCTGCAATCGTAAAAGGCTTAAATGTAGAACCTGGCTCCAAGATATCACTAATGCAATAATTTCTCCATACAGCATCTAATGCTTCATACGTCTGATCACTTGTCAGACCATCAATTGCTTTCTGGAATTCATCATCTGTCATAGATGAAAAATCATATTTGATCTTTTCCGGGTCTTTCTGTTCCTCGGTTGTTGCTTCTATCGTATCTTCAGAAGAACCTTTCTCGCTGCTGTCTTCTTCTGTTGATGGTTCTTCCGTACTTTCTGTAACGGTAACCTCCATATTACGAAGTGCATCCGTATTCATCGGTTCGTTCGGATCATATCCATAAGAGGTACTCATGCCAAGGATCTCTGCCGTATCCGGATCCATTGCGATAACACCGATCTTCTTTGCACCGGTCGTCTGCATATATTCTTTTATATTATCTTCAATGATCTTCTGGATATTCAGATCGATCGTAGACACTACAGTATAACCATTCTGTGCAGGTACTGTAACGGATTCTACGGTATTATCATTTGTCAGATATCCATATGTCTTTCCATTTACACCATTCAGGTAACTGTTATAATAGCCTTCGATTCCACCCTGTCCGACATTTCCGCTTACGGTATATCCAAGCAGGTGACAGGCAAGGCTGCCATTGGGATATTTTCTTTTGTATTCCTCCTCAAACCGTACACCAACGACATCTGCACCATCTCTTGTATCGCAATATTCCTGAAATGCTTTTACATCTGCATATTCAAGCCCTTTCATGGCTACCTTATAAAAGGAATCTGTGTTCTGCATACATTCATCGAACTTTGCATCTTCCATTCCAAAATATTTGATCAGCGCTGCCTTTGTTGCCTCTTTCCCCTTATCCGTACGCAGGATATTTTTGGGCTCCAAAATCAGATTGTACACTTTCTCACTGGTGGCAAGAATATTTCCATTTCGATCCACAATGTCTCCCCGTTCAAACGGAATATCCAGACTGTCGTAGGTCTTCTGATCCAGTACCTCTTCCTGATACTCCTGTCCTTTTGCAAGGCTGATATAGATCACACGTCCGATAAGCACAACAAAAAAGAGTAATGCGATACCAAATATTATAACCAGTCTCTGTTTCATTCTCCTAAGAAAATTCTTTGCTTTTGTCGACATATTTTTCCACCTTTGATTTTATTTTTATATTCTGTATCTTAACAGGTTCGGGTATAACGCAAAATTTCCTGAGACTTATTTGGTCTCAGGAACATTTTTGTACTGTATAACATAATCGTCACTGTTCTGTGGATAGTACACAGTCTGTCCCGGCTTCGAATATACCATACCAAGCTCAGTTGTTGCAATCTTATATATTTCATCCAGATCTGTCATGCTGTCAAGTCCTGAACTGTATTCTGCATTTACATTTAACTGTTCATTCAACTGGCTCTGCAGTGTACTAACTTCATTTTTTCCTTCTTTTACATCTGCCATTAATTTCAGCATTACAAAGCACAAGCCTACTGCACATATTACAGCAAATGATAAGAATAATCCATGTCTTAATTCATCGACCCATCTTCTGTCTCTCTGTCTGACAGCCGGCACCTGTTTGGTTCTTACCTGTTTCTTTCTCTGTGGCATCTGCTTTCTTGCAGGTGTTGCTGTCTGTTTCTCCTGTCTTCTTCTGGCAGGGCGTTCTGCCGGCATCTCTGTTCTTCTTGCCGGTTCATATTCTCTTCTGACCGGTTCTGCTGAATAATCCAGCTTCCGGACTGTACTTCCATCTATGTAGTAGTGATTCCGTCTTTCTGACATTTTAAAACACCCCTTTTATATATTCATACCTTTTTCAAATACCCGGAGTTTTGCGCTCTTGGATCTTGAATTTGCTTCCATTTCTTCTTCTGTTGGAAGAATTGGTTTTCTTGTTATCACTTTTCCTTTTGATTTTCTTCCGCATGTGCACACCGGAAAATTCGGTGGGCAGATACACGGATTTTCATTTTTACGAAATGCATTTTTTACGATTCTGTCTTCTAACGAATGGAATGTGATGATACATAATCTTCCGCCTGGTTTCAAACAGTCAATCATTCCATCAATGGAATTCGTTAGTACTTCAAGCTCATGATTTAATTCAATACGAATTGCCTGAAATGTCTGCTTGGATGGATGTCCCTGTGCATTTCGTACTTTTGCAGGAATTGATCCACGGATGATATCGTTTAATTCTTCTGTTGTTTCAATCTCTTTTTTCTCACGATACTTCACAATATGGTATGCAATACTTTTTGCAAATCGTTCTTCGCCATATTCTTTGAGTATATGAAAGAGTTCCTGCTCGGTATATCCATTTACGATATCCTTTGCAGTCTTTGTCTGGCGGTCGTCCATCCGCATATCAAGGGGCGCATCAACCCGATATGTGAATCCTCTATCCGCATTGTCGAGTTGATATGAAGATACGCCAAGATCCAGCAATATCCCGTCCACTTGAAGTATATTTAGCTCGTCTAGTATGCTTTTAAAATTCTGATAGTTATCTCTTACGACTGTAATGCGGTCACCGTACTCCGCCAGTCGTTCTTTTGCTGTTATAATCGCCTCACCATCCTGATCAATACCGATCAGATGTCCATCCGGTCCAAGTCTTTTGGCTATCTCTTTCGAATGTCCGGCTCCTCCAAGAGTTCCATCCATATAAACACCATCCGGTCTGATATTCAGATTTTCAATGGTTTCATCCAGTAAAACCGATGTATGTTTAAATTCCATAACTACCACTTCTGTCCTTATATTCTGAAATCCAGTTCATCCAGCTTGTCTGCAATCTCATCCATGTTCAGGGATTCTTCATTATTGATCTCGTCCCATGCTTCCTTATTCCAGATTTCTGCTTTCTCTCCGTTACCTATGATGACAACATCTTTTTCGATGTTGGCAAATGTACGAAGTGTCTGTGGAATGATCACTCGTCCTTGTGCATCTGTTTCGCACTTTACTGCTCCTGAGTTGAAGAAACGCTTGAACTGTCTTGCACTCTTATTCGTCATCGGAAGCTGGTTCAACTTGTCCGCAAACTGCTGCCATTCATCATTTGGATAAACGTACAGACAATTGTCCAGACCTTTTGTGATCATGAAGGTGCAGCCGAGTTCCTCTCTAAGCTTGGATGGCATGATAAGTCGCCCTTTGGTATCTAATCTGTGTTCATATTCACCTGTTAAACACTTGGACACTTATTCCACCTTCTTTCGACTCATTTCCTCCACTTTGTGGCACTAATCCACCACTTCACTCCACTTATAGGGTAATTCTATACTACTTAACTAAAAAAAGCAACCACAAATATGAAAAATTCACATTTGTAGCTGCCTTAATTTTTCATGTAATGTCTGGAACTTCAAGATGGTATGGCACTGTATATAAACACACGACCTGCTGCGTTTCTATTCGACTCGCACGCCGATTTGTCAGCAGTCGCCCTAACTCACCCTTATGGGTTCAAACAAGGGCTTGGTGCTGACAGCTAGTGCAAGTCTCATAAACGAAACTACACAAACGTCGATGTTGTTTATATACAGCGCCATACCATTCTGAAATTCCAGACTTTTTAAAAAAACAAGCAACGTACCCCTTAATTTTATCTTTACCATATAAAAAGGACATCCACACCATTGTGGATGTCCCATTTGTATGTTTGTATGTGTTTTTACACCTGAGTGTACGTTCCGGTGGAGGATGATCCCATTTTTAGAAACACGCAACTTTGTACATATTCTTTCTGCTGATCACACCGATGTCTTCCAGTGTGTTCACCATCCTGTATACCGTTGCGATTCCTATACTGTCATCTCTCTTGACAGCCTTGTAATATATTTCCTTACAAGAAGAACAGTCTTCATCCAGAATAATATCTAACAGAATGCATCTCTGTTTTGTAATGCGAAATCCCTGTTTTCTAAGCTTCTCGATCACTGCATCCTTCCGGTTTGGTTCTCCCTGATATCTTACATAACCAAACACATTGTCATTACGGATTTCCTGAACAATCATTTTATTCCTCCATTTTTATATCAATAAATATAACTACTACGTTCTTATGTTGGTTAGTATATTCTAACATTCGTTAGTTGTCAATAATTATTTATATATTTTGTGAACAAATAACTGTTTTTTTCAAATCCCGGTGACTACTGTTCAATATCCATGGCTTCTGCAGCTTCTGTCTGATCCACATCCTGATCTTCCTGTGGTTCTTTACAGTATGCAAATGTAATCACAGCCTTAAACAGATCTCCATCGATCACGATGTTAAAATCCGCATGTTGAAGCTGACACAGGCTTCTTGTAATGGATAAACCGAGTCCGCTTCCCTCTGTATTTCTGGAACTGTCACCTCTTACAAAGCGTTCCATCAGTTCATCACTTGAAATATTCAGGGGTGCTTCTGATATGTTCTTGAACTCTATGCATACCTTTGCAGGCTCTTTGATACTCTTTTTAAGATCACGGATCACCGATCCATCTTCATCGGTTATATAAGTATTTACATATAACCGAGTCCCCGGCATTGTATATTTGAATGCATTATTTAACAGATTATCAAATACTCTCCAGAGGTGTCTGCCATCTGCTTCGATCCCTGCACGATCCTTTGCGAGATTCGTTACCAGCGTGATATTCTTCTGCATCAATTTGTCAATATATTCACCGGATGCCTGTTCTGCGATCATATTCGCATCCATGTTTACAAGCTCTACCTTTACATTTCCGGTCGATGCCTTAGAAGCATCCACAAGATCCACGATCAGTTTTTTTAACCTTGCTGACTGCCTTGCTATTACTTCTATATAAGAAGCCTCAGGTTCTTTTTCAATATCCTCCTTCTGAAGCAGATCGACATAGTTAATAATAGAAGTAAGCGGTGTCTTGATATCATGCGATACATTCGTGATAAGCTCCGTCTTCATCCGTTCACTTTTCATCCGGTCATCTACCGCAAGCTGGACACCTTCATTGATATGATTCAGATTCTCGCCATGTTCTTTGAACTTTCCAAACATGAATCTTGTATTTACCTTATGACCATACTCGCCCTTTGCAAGCTTGTCACCACCCTGGAAAAGCTCCTGCATCATACAGACAAATGCCATATAGGCAATTGCACAGATGATCTTCAACAGCATTAATACAATAAATCCAGCTTCATTTATATATACAGCATTAAAAACAAGCAATGCTACTATAATTTCAACGATCGTAATTACGATATACAAAAGGAACGCTTTTATTATAAATGGAACCTTGCTGAATACATACCGGAAAAATGCGGTTATCTTTCCCGATTTTCCAAATAGTTTGCGACCCAGTCTGACAATCCATGATGTATTAAGCAGATTCGACTGTTTGACTCTTGCGATCAGATTGTTGATCAGTAAAAGTCCGACCGTACAGATACAACCCAAACCGATCAGACATACAATAGTCTCAATATCATGTCCTGTAATATTGCTATCAATAAAATAATGAAGCCGGTCTGTACCGCTGTAACTATAATAAGCATATGATAAGGAATAACTGATATTCTGTGCAAAAGCAATCAACAGACTTATCAAAACGACTATTCCAGTCAATATAATTTCAACCGGAACCTTTTCTGTTTTTCTTACAACACCGTCTTTACCGGATAATACCATACTTGTGATCATGAATATGATACACAAAACAAAATCAAGTCCAAAGAAGAGCAGGATTCTGTTCTTTCCCGAAGCAGCCTTGCTGATCGCCTGTAGGCTCTTATTCATACGTGAAGAAACGTCAGATGTGCCGTCGATATATAAATTACCGGAAGCATATATCGTAATATCGTCTCCTGCATAATTGCCAACGATTACGGTATATCCATCTTTTATGATCGGATAATACATATCATCCTCCGCATAATACTCGTACTGCTTTGTCGTTCCGTTTGCTGTGATCGCTATCTGATTTCTATTATAAGAAATCGTTACTCCCTCCGGCGTATTGTATGAACCGGAACTCTCTATTTCCTCCTCCATTGTTGTTGAATCTTCTGATGTTGCAGACTCTTCCGATATTCCTGAATTCTTGGTTTCGGCTTCCGTCTCTGCTTCCGTATCTGTGGTATTTCCCTCCAGATCACTCAGATCAATTCCATAATCATCAGACACCTCTGACCTGGAAAGAGCTGCTTCATCCGGCATACGCAGGTTAACATAATTATAATTGTTTCCTTCTTTTTCCACACCGATACTCTGTGCTTCCTTATAGGTATCATATCTCAGAATCTTTCCTGTAGGAATACCGGTCGTCGTACTGACAACTGCTTTCTCTCCTAAAACTCCATATACTAATGCTTTTTCCGGCAGATTATCTGTCTGCGCCAGCATAATGGAATTTGATTCACCCGTTTTTGAAGAATCCCAATCATCACCAACACTCACATACAGATCTGTTTTCGCATATCCATATATTTTCTCCAAATCCTCTTTATAGGTACGATCATATTTATCAAATGCATTTTCCTTTTCCGACAACAGCATCAGAAAATCACTTGCATCGACAACATTATCATGATTCATATCCTTTTTCTGCAAAGCATCGGGATCGTATTCATAGTCTCCCCATTCATCATCACTGTAACTGATATCCAGAGTATTTCTAATATACTCGGCACCACGATTCACACAGGTAGTCAACATCTCGCTCTGATAATCCGCTTCCAGTTCTGCCCGCAGCTCCGATTCCGATCTGCCCTGAAATATTCCGGCTTCATACATATCAAGCAGTACATAACCCAATATAAATCCAACGCTACAGGTGATAAAAAATAACGTATAAATCAGTAATTTAAAAGGATTGTTATTTTTTAACTTATTCATGTTTCGCATTCTCCATTCCTGTCAGACTGTATAGAGGTTTACTGATATTCCATCTTATAACCTCTGCCCCAGATCACCTTGATATATCTTGGTTCTCCGGGATTGATCTCTATCTTTTCACGCAAATGACGGATATGGACAGCTACCGAACCTTCGGCTCCGAGCGGTGTTTCTTTCCAGACTTCCTTGTAAATATCTCTCGGTGAAAATACCTGTCCCGGATGTTCCATCAGAAGTCTTAAAATATCATATTCTGTCGGTGTCAGACTGACCAGTTCGCCATCGACCGTAACCTGCTTGGAATTATCATTCAACTCAATTCCCCCGATCACGATCGCATCTTTCTTGATCTGTCCGCTTCCAAGCTGCATATATCTTCGAAGCTGCGATTTCACTCTGGCGATCACCTCTACCGGATTAAACGGCTTGGTAATGTAATCATCTGCACCCACTTCCAGTCCAAGGATCTTATCTGTATCTTCACTCTTTGCGGTCAGAAGGATAACCGGCAGATTCGTCTCCTCGCGGATCTTTAACATCGCTGTGATCCCATCCATCTCCGGCATCATGATATCCATTAACACCAAATGGATGTCATGCTCTTTGATCTGCTCTAACGCTTCTTTTCCGTTGTAAGCTTCATAAATATTATAACCGGATGTTTTCAGGTAAATCTTTAAAGCTGATACGATATCTTTCTCATCATCGCAAATTAGTATATTATACATTTCTTTTCTCCTCGTCCGAAAATATGATCGTTGTCTGTATCTTATCGGGTACGTGTGCGCACCACGCATTCCTTTTTAGGATACAGCAAACCGCTGATATTTTCCATATCTTTCTTTGACGGTATCATTGTAAGGCTTTCTACCATTAAGATACAATTTGGGATATCCTTAAGATTTATTAAGATGTGGGGACGATAGAAGTGTGGAATGATATATCTTCATTTCGCAAATCACTCTCGTTCTATCCTCGATGCAGCGGTACATAAAGTTGCAAAAGACGCAACTTAAGTACCGGCACTCGGATAGGTTTGCTACATGAAATATATCATTCCACACTTCTATCTGTATATTGGTATGGCAATATAATTATTACACATTTGTTTTTACAAATCTAAATATCATTGTTAACCATGTAAAATATTAAAAGTTATAGATGTCAATTCTTGTCTTTGTTTTTTTTAGGTGATACACTTATTAGGCTTATTTAAGATTTTTCAAATGCATAGAATGCATAAAACACATAATGCACTATTAAAGTTTTTATAAAGGAGTTTGATACATATGACAAAGAAAGAGGTTCTGGAAATCCGGCATCAGTTTGCACAGGCTACCTGTTCGATCGATAAGATCTGTGGCTGCTATGTGGATGGTGACAGACGTAAAATTGCGACAATGAAGGAAGCGTTTCTCTCTCTGCCGGAGGAGGAAGCTTTTAAATATTTTGAGATTTTTAAGAAGAACTTGTCCGGCTCGATCGGAAAGAATCTGATCACGATGCCGTTTCCCACAGATTCGGAATTTGACGGCGGTACGCAGGAATTTCTGTTAAAGCTGCGCAACAGCAAATTAGAGGATGATGAACTGATTGACCAGTTCTATGATAAGGTAATCGAGAATTATGACTATACCGGAAACTATCTGATCCTGCTGATCCATGATACATATGACGTACCCGGAAAGACCACAGACGGACTGACAATGGATGATGCCTCGGATGAGATCTACGAATACATCATGTGCTGTATCTGCCATGTTAATCTGTCAAAGGCAGGACTTAGTTATTTTGATTCGGAGAACACCTTCCACAACCGTATCCGTGACTGGATCGTGGATGTTCCTGATATCGGTTTCCTGTTCCCTGCATTTATCGACCGGACAGCCGATATCCATAATGTCCTCTACTATACGAAGAAGCCGGAGGAAATCCATGAAGAATTTATCCGCTATATTCTCGGAACGGGAATGCCTGTAACTGCCGGTAATCAGAAAGAGGCGTTCCAGACGATCATCACCGATACACTCGGAATGGACTGTGATTATGAAGTGATCCGGAATATCCATGAGAATCTAAATGAAATGATCGAGGAACAAAAGGATAGTCCGGAACCACTGACCTTATCCAGGAATTCATTAAAGAATCTTCTGGAAACCTCGGGAGTATCCGAAGAAAAACTGCAGACCTTTGATGCAAACTTTGATCGCGCCGCTGCTGCTTCCGTGAACCAGCGTCCGGTTGCCGAAGGTTCCGAGGAGACTCTTCCTGCACCGGCTCCGGGAAAAGTACAGCTCTATGCAAATAATATCGCCAGTACAAAATCATTTGAGGTAAAGACTCCGGAGGTTGTGATCAAGGTCAATCCTGACCGCGCCGATCTCGTAGAGACCCGTGAGATCGATGGACGGAAATGTATCGTAATCGAGATCACAGATGAAGTATCTGTAAACGGAATTCCTGTAAAATATTAAAAAATGCCCCACTGATCATACAAATGCCTGTAAGCAGATATCTTCCTATGATCAGTGGGGTATATTTTTTTACACCTGTATCTCCACATGACTGCCGCCCTGATGATCCTTAGTAACCAGGATCTGGCGGTCGATACGATGCTTCAGCTCTTCCACATGAGATATGATACCAACCAGATGATCGGACTCGGACAACTCAGCCAGTACATTTAATGCCTGCTCCAGAATATCAGAATCCAGAGAGCCAAAGCCTTCATCGATAAATAATGTATCAATTCTTACACCTGCCGCATTTGCAGATACAATATCGGCAAGTCCAAGTGCCATAGACAGAGATGCTACAAATGCTTCCCCGCCGGACAGTGTTTTGACATCTCTTTCTTTTCCTGTCCGATGATCCAGCACGAACAGATCAAGCCCTCTGTTTCCTGCAGTCTTCTGTCCGCGTTTCAGCTCAAACTGGTTGCATACGATCTGGCGCAGTCTGTGATTCGCACTGTCTATAATGCGGTCAAAATAGACCTCCTGTATATAGGTTTCCAGCTTATAATTACCAAGTGCAGCCTGTGAAAGATCCTGAAGCTTACTGTATCTCTTATAGATATTCAGATATGCTCCATAATCCTTCTTTAATTTGCTGTATGCTGCCTTATTCTTAGCCAATCGTTCCGCGATCGCATCATGCCTGATGGCAACACTGTTTTTCTTCCGGATCGTGCGTTCTATCTGCCCGGATATCTGTTCAAGCAGAACCGTTGATGCCGTACAGAAATGTGTATAGCATTCTCCGTAGCCGCCTGCCTGCTTTTCCAGTTCCTGTTCATCTGCAAAATCATTTTCTTGATTGCTGTCAGGAAGCTTCTGTATCACACTTTCGTCATTTACAGATGTGTTCATTTCTCCGCTGTCCGTTTCAAGTGCAGAAAGAACATCTTTCTCCAACTGCCATTCCTGTCTGTATTGCATATTCTGATCTTCTGCATCACGTTTCAGATTTGTTTCCAGTGCAGAGAGTTCCTTTGCAAGTTTATTATAAGTATCTCTTGCCTCTGTCTTCTTCCGGTTCACCTCGGCAATCTCATTTCTCACCTGTTGCAGTTGCTTCAGGATATCCGACTCATCCCCCCGGATCTCCTGTCGCATCTGTGCCGCGGCTGCCTGCTTTGCCGTGTAACTCCGGTCTGCCTCCTGATATTCCTCTGTTACCCGCACTTCCGTTTCTTCCAGTTCTTTTATCTGCAAACGAAGCTCGCCAAGCTGCCTTTTATGTTCTTGATAACTTCTGTGCTCTTTCTCAAGTGTCCGCAGTCTGGCTTCTGTTTTCTCTGTCCTTTTCTCCCAGATCACATGCAGTTTTCTGACCTCATCTATCAGAACATCAGCCTGTACCGTCTGATCCGGTATAGTAAAGGCTGCCATCTCCATAACCGCTGCTGTTGTCTGATTCCGTTTTTCTTCCAGACGACCATTCAGGCTTCCAAGCTCATTTTCTTTTCGTCTGAATGAAGCATCCGCCTGATCAAATGCAGCCCGGAGCTTCTTTACCATTTCTTCTGTTACAACAGCTCCGTCACAATGTGCCTTTTCCGGATGTGTCTTACTTCCACAGACCGGACACGGTGTTCCCTCCTGTAGGTTCGCTGCCAGTTCTCCACAGATCTGATCATTCCGATTTCTGATAGCTTCCTCGTAATTCGCATTTGCCTGATTCCGCTTCTCAAATGCACTCCGATTATCAACCACCATCTGCTGTTTCTTAATTTCCAGATGATCAATCTCCTGACATTCTTTTTCAAGCTCCTGTAACCGCTGCATACGTTCTGCAATCTGTTTCTTTTCTGTCTGAACCTTCTCAAGCTTCACCTGTGAAGTGTCACCCGGATTCACGATCTGTTCCAGCTCCTCGGTCTGCTTCTGAAGTTTCTTCTTTGTTTCAAGAATATCCTGTCTTTTCTTTCCTGCCTGATGGCATACCTGCTCCACAAGCAGCAGTTCTTTCTCCATCTCATTTAACCGCACAAAAGAATCTGCCTGTTTCTGAAGCTCCGCCTGTCTCAGCATAAGCGGTTCTGTAGACTGTGCTTCCATACTATGATTCTGTGCTTCTGCACTGACAAATTCCTGCTTCACCTGTCTGTATGCATCGAGATGTGCCACATAGCCATCATAGGTCTGACCGATGATTCTCTTATTTTTCTCGATTGCTGTATACCAGTTGTCATATTGGTTATTGGTCTGTGTATAACTCTCAATCTGATGATGCAGATCTTCCGCCTGCTTTTCTTCGATCTGATTCAGACTGTGCAGCTCTTCCAGAATATCATCAAATGCCAGATGACGGTTTTCCAGATGCTCCGGCAGATCCTGAAGTCCTGTTTTATAAAGCTCCGTTTCATCCGGCAGCTCTACTCCCTCTATTGTACGATCTACCTTTGCAACAAGCTCTGTATAGACCCCCTCTGCCTCTTTACAGTCCTGTGCGATCCTGTTCTGGATATATTCATAAATCTTCGTATCAAATATCGTCTTAAAGATATCGCTTCGGGTCTTCGTATCCGCAACTAACAGCTTCTTAAAATCTCCCTGTGCGATCATCGCAACCTGTCGGAACTGATCGGCCGTAAGTCCCAGCACCTCTCTTACCCTGCCGATCACCCCTGCTGTCCGCTTACCATCAATATCTGCCGCTTTCAGCTCTGTCTCCTGTCCATCCTCCATCCAGCGCACTTCTGCCTGCTTCATGGATTTGTATCCCGATCTCTCATACGCCGGACTTCGCCAGATCTTATATTCATGACCACCGCTTTCAAATAATAGCTCTACATAGGTAAGCTGCTTTGGATCTGCAAAATCACTTCGGAGCATTTCACCGTTTCGTCCGGTGTTATTCTTCCCGCTTCCTGCGCTGGTCTCTCCGTAAAGGGCATACATGATTCCGTCAAATATCGTTGTCTTTCCCGATCCGGTATCTCCCGATATCAGAAAAAGTCCCTGTTTCCCAAATTTTCGAAAGTCAATCTCCGTTTTTTCTATATACGTTCCAAACGCTTCCATTGTAAGTACCAGTGGCCGCATCATCTTCACCCCTGTCTCTGTTCATAATAATCCCGGATCAACTGTCTGATATAAACTGCATTTTCATCGGACAGCTCCCGTTTCATCTTTCTGTTATAGAAATCCGCAAATGCCTCATCAGGTGCAAGATTCTTCACGTCCTCAAGTGTCCGTTCCTGTTCCGGGCTGCTGCCATCTGCCATCTGGAATTCTACTGACATCAGGTTCTCATACACAGTCCGAAGTCTCGCTTGAACATCAATGATCGTTTCCTTATCCGTTAGCACAATTCTCGCATAATCTTCATTTGCTTCCCGGCTCATGGCTTCATCAAGTGTACCCGTAAAATTATACCACGCATGAAGCTGGTGCAGGGGCAGTTCACGGATTGAAAGCCTTCCTTTTTCTCCAAGCTCTACCACTGTGACAGATTTCTGATCGTCAGCTTCCGACATAGAATAGATAACCGGCGTGCCACAGTACCGGATCTCCGGCTTTCCGATCTGCTGTGGAGAATGGAGATGTCCAAGTGCCACATAGTCAAATACATCAAATACCGTACGGTCAATATTATCCAGTCCACCAATCGATATTGTCTCCGAATCCGACCGCCGGTTCACTCCACTATTTGTTACGTTCTGATGGGCGATCAGTACATTCCTTTTCCCCGGATCAACTTGCATGGCTGCAACTGCCTGCTGCATGGCTTCTGTATATGTTAAGGCTGCTGACTCTTTCTCCGGTTCTTCTGTTAAATCCGATAATGTATTTTTTACGTTTGAAGGCTTTACAAACGGCATCAGATAAAAATTCACATCTCCCCATTTATCCTGCAACGTCACCTTCATGGCTTCTCCACCATAGGTTCCTTTCATATATATATTCTGCTTTTTCATGATACTGCTGGCAAAATCCAGACGTTCTGCCGAATCATGATTGCCACTGATAATGAGGATGATCGTTCCGCTGTCTGCAAGTTCAGTCAGGAATTCATCAAATTCTGTTACTGCTTTTGCGGATGGAACTGCTTTGTCATAGATATCTCCTGCAATCATCACAGCATCCGGCTGTTCTTCTCTTACATATGCAAGAATCTGGTCAAACACATAACGCTGATCTTCCCACATCTCATATCCATTTACGATCTTGCCAATATGCAGATCCGACAAATGAAACAGCTTCATCGTTGTTATCTCCTTTCCCATACATGTTTTCCATGTTCCCCGGACGAAAGTTTCTATCCTTAGTAACTTATTACGCAAATCGCTCTCGCTCTGTTTTCATGCAGCGGTTCTAAGCTCCCACTTCGTGGATCGCTAAGTACCGGCATTCAAACAGGTTTGTTCCATAAGTTCTAAGGATAGAAACTTTCTGTCTCTGAAATGAATACCTGTTTTTCAAGTATATTCAGTTTATCATTATGAATTAACGAGGTCAACTTTCTTCGAACTTTCGAAATCGCTTCACACATGCGCATTCCGGACTATCGTCCTTCATGCTTATGTGTGTTTATCCGTCAAATAAATAAGCAGCGTTGTCTGTACACAGACACGCTGCTTATTTGCTTGACGGATTTATTTTTACATCTTGAACATTTTCTTTTTCTTGAGGATTAGCGCTATGATAATACAGATCAGAACGATGATACCACATACAATATAGAAGCCGTATGGAGTCTTTGCAAGAGGCATCCACTTACCTGATACGTTCATTCCATAGATACCGGATATGATCGTCGGGATCGCCATTACGATGGTGATAGCCGCTAAAAACTTCATGATATTGTTCAGGCGGTTATTAATAATCGTCGTCATCAATTCTCTTGTACCGCTTATGATATCTCGATAGATTCCGGTCATCTCGATAGCCTGTTTGTTCTCGACCATAACATCATCCAGAAGCTCCTGATCCTCCGGGTACTGCTTGATGCTGCTGTATCTTGCAAGCTTATCTAACACAACTCCGTTTGCACGAAGTGAAGTTGCAAAGTATACAAGGTTGGATTCCAGTTCGTGAAGATCAATCAGATCCGCATCCTCTGTCTCATCCTGGATTCGCTGTTCGATCAGGTTTCTTCTACGATCCATAACTCGCAGATAATACTGATAAGTCATGCAGTTTCTATATAAGATCTGGTACATGAAACGCATCCGTTTCTTTGTACTGAATTCCTTTACCTTTGACTCAATAAATGCATCCAGAACAGGTGTATCCTCCGCGCATACCGTGATCAGAATGTCCTTTACGAGGATAATACCCAGAGGAATAGTTGTATATGCTTCGCGTTCATTTCTCATCTCAATCGACGGAATATCGACAAGGATCAGTGTATAACCATCTTCGACCTCCACACGGGAGCTCTCCTCATCATCCAATGCGGCTCTGACATCTGCCAGATCAATCTCGAAATCTTCTGCAATCAGTTTGGTCTCATCTACTGTAGGCTTCGTCATACAAACCCACATATTGTCTTCATATTCTGTTATCTCTGACAAAACCTTATGATCTGTTCTATAGAACTTTATCATGCCAAACTACCCACTTCCATATAAGGATTTCTAACCGAATTTATATTAGCACAAAAGGCCGCCATGTTCAATCTCAAACCTTATTTTTTATATTCTGTCTGCTGCAACAAATAGAAAGCTGCTTCAAAAGAAACGGTTGTTTTTCCTTTCGGAGATGTTTATAATGATGGCATTGAGATTTTATGAAATGAGGTTTTTCTATGGATGCCTATACGAGCTTTGCACAGGTATACGACGAACTGATGGACAACATTCCTTACGATGAATGGATATCTTATATCACCAGTCTGCTTCATGAATATAATATCACTGATGGGCTGGTTGCCGAGCTTGGTTGCGGAACGGGAACGATCACGGAAGGACTTGCAGCCGCAGGCTATGATATGATCGGAATTGATGTATCTCCTGATATGTTAGAGATTGCAAATGAAAAAAAGATTGCGAATGGTTTCTCATCCATTATGTATCTCCAGCAGGATATGAGTTCCTTTGAATTATATGGAACAGTAAATGCCATTGTATGCGTCTGTGACAGCATCAACTATCTGTCAAATACAGATCAGATCACTACCGTTTTTTCTCTTGCAAATAATTATCTGGAAGCAGGGGGTATCTTTATCTGTGATTTTAAGACCAAACACTATTTCCGGGATGTCGTTGCAGATTCAGTGATTGCTGAGGATCGGGATGATGTCAGCTTCATTTGGGATAATTATTATGATGAGGAACAAAATGTCAACGAGCTTGCACTCAGCCTGTTTCTGAAAGAGGAGGACAACCTGTACCGAAAAACACAGGAATTCCATTACCAGATCGGACTGACCTGTGAGGACATGATTCGTTGTGTAGAACAGGCAGGTATGGAGCTTCTTGCCATGTATGATGCATTTACGCACACGCCAGCAACCGATAACAGTGAACGTGTCTATGTGATAGCCGGAGAAAAACATCACGAAGGCAAATTATATATCTGATCTCCTGCCCGTAGTGATTTTAGTCATCAATTTTTTATTAAGCACTACTTTTATAAGTACAAGTATTATTTTGTTATTAATCAGCACTTTATAAATGCAGGTATTATTTTTAAAAAGGCACCTTAAAAGTGCAATATTTTACGTTATATATAGAAAGAACGAGGAATAACATATGAGTGATTATATTATCAGAGGTATGGCGGCAGATGGACAGGTTCGTTTCTTTGCCGGCACCACAAAGGAAATCGTTGAAACAGCAAGAAGTATTCACAATACCAGTCCGGTTGCTACTGCTGCCCTCGGTCGTCTGCTGACCGCAGGTGCATTGATGGGGGCTGCATGTAAGAATGACTCCGATCTGCTAACGCTCCAGATCCAGTGCAGCGGTCCGATCGGCGGACTGACAGTGACTGCTGATGCGCACTGCAATGTCAAAGGCTATGTCAACAATCCGGAGGTTATCCTGCATGCAAATGATAAGGGAAAACTGGATGTTGCTAAAGCTCTTGATATGGGCGTGCTCTCCGTGATCAAGGATATCGGTTTAAAAGAGCCTTATATCGGTCAGACCCAGCTTGTTTCAGGTGAGATTGCAGAAGACCTGACGTATTATTTTGCAACCTCAGAACAGATTCCAACTTCTGTAGCTTTAGGTGTTCTGATGGAGAAGAACAACACAGTAAAACAAGCCGGGGGCTTTATCATTCAGCTTATGCCATTTGCATCCGAGGAACTGATCTCTGATCTGGAAAAACGTCTGGGTGAATTCACATCCATTACCGCTCTCCTCGACCAGGGTATGGAACCGCTTGATATCGTGAAGCAGATCTTTGAAGGCTATAATGTAGAAGTTACCGATACCATTCCTACGAAGTGGCACTGCAACTGCAGCAAGGAACGTTTCTCGCAGGCTGTTATCAGTCTTGGCAAAAAGGAGATCGCAAATCTGCTCGCAGACAATAAGCCGATCGAGGTAAACTGCCAGTTCTGCAACTCGTCTTACACCTTCTCACCGGAAGAACTGGAAAATATGTTACTTGGCAAATAAAACAGAAAACGCTGATCTGTTCCTATGTGAATACTACCAAAAAGTTTATTGGCAATGTGAACAGATCAGCGTTTTCTATATTCTTTGAATTGTCTCTATTATTTATCACTTCTTATTATGGTAACGAGTGATGTCAGCAGCAAGAACATCGGATAAAAAAGCTTCGGCATGATCTGAAAAGCAGAAATGGAATCACCCAGTTCTCCTACCGCGGCAATTGCAACTAACATCTGCGCACCATATGGGATTATTCCTTGAAAGATACAGGAAAAGGTATCAAGCAAAGAGGCAGTCTTCTTCGGAGAGATTCCATATTCCTGTGCCATTTCTCCAGCAATCGGATTTGCCATAACGATCGCTACCGTATTGTTTGCAGTTGCAATATCCATTGTTCCGACTAACAACCCCATTCCGAGCTGTCCGCCTTTCTTTCCGCGAAAGATCCTGTGTATCCAACTGAGAAGTGCATCGAAACCGCCATATTCCCGGATCAGTGCACATAACGCCGCTACTAATATTGCTACCATACAGGTTTCAAACATTCCGGAAACACCGGAGCCCATATTTGTCAGAAGATCAACAGGTGCAGTATGTCCCCATATCAGCATAATAAATGCTCCGGATACAATTCCCGTAAGTAATACGATAAATACATTCAGCCCTATAATTCCACCGATCAACACCAGAACATACGGTATGATCTGCACCAGATTATAAGTCTGGCTGACCTGACCCTGTATGTCGGTCTGAAATGAAAGTACAAGAATTAATATCAGCGTTATAACCGCTGCCGGAAACGCGATCCAGAAATTCTCCCGAAATTTGTCTTTCATCTCACATCCCTGTCCATTACATGCCGCAATCGTCGTATCTGAGATAAAAGAAAGATTATCCCCAAACATTGCTCCACCCATAACCGATGCAACACAAAATGCCATATCAAAGCCAGATGCCCTCGACACTGCAACAGCAATCGGCGTTAACAATGTGATCGTTCCAACCGAAGTTCCCATAGCAACTGATACAAAGCAGGCAACAACAAACAAAACCGCTACTGAAAATCTTGCCGGAATCAGTGTCAGCATAAAATATGCTACACTCTCTGCGCTGCTTCTTCCGACTACCCCGACAAACGAACCCGCTGCCAGGAAAATCAACAGCATCGTTATAATATTCTTATCCCCAACTCCCTGTGCCATAATCTCAAGCTTCTTATCAAATACCAATTCCCGGTTCTGGATACATGCGACCAGGATAGCTGCAAGAAATGCCACGATGATAGGCACATTATAAAAGCCCATCGGAATTTTCATCACATATTCAAATATAATCCCAAGTCCCAGATACAATACCAGAAATACACCGATCGGCAACAGTGCGATCGCTCTGCCCTTTTTCTCATTCATTTTAATACCTCTCCAAATCACTTATTTAGCAGGAACCGTTCCCGCCTGTCATACTTTCTAATAATAACATATTTTTGTACAGTTCGGCGCATTTTACCGAATATTTTGGTGTAATTTTCGGCTATCATTTCCATTGAAATGCTTTTTTTCGTATGCTAGAATGGTAAACGTTGTATTGTAAGTAATTTTAATATCATAAAGAAAGAGTGAAAAAAATGAAGATTACCAGAGATGATATCAGAAATGTTGCGATTATTGCCCATGTTGACCATGGTAAAACAACATTGGTGGATGAACTTTTGAAACAGAGTGGTGTATTCCGTGATAATCAGGAAGTTACCGAGCGTGTCATGGACTCAAATGATATTGAACGTGAACGTGGTATCACGATTCTTTCCAAGAACACTGCCGTCCGTTATGGTAAGACAAAGATCAACATTATCGACACTCCGGGACATGCTGATTTCGGCGGTGAAGTAGAACGTGTCCTGAAGATGGTAAATGGTGTTATTCTTGTTGTTGATGCTTTCGAAGGTGCCATGCCACAGACCAAATTCGTTCTGAAGAAAGCATTGGAGCTGAACCTCAGTGTTATTGTATGTGTAAATAAATGTGACCGTCCTGAAGCTCGTCCTAAAGAGGTTGTAGATGAAGTTCTTGAGCTTCTGATCGAATTGGATGCAAATGACGATCAGCTTGACTGCCCATTTGTATTTGCATCAGCAAAGACAGGTGTTGCTTCTCTTGATCCAGATGAACCGGGTACAGATATGAAGCCACTATTTGATACCATCGTTGATTATATTCCTGCTCCTACCGGTGATCCGGATGCAGGTACACAGGTTCTGATCAGCACGATCGACTACAATGAATATGTAGGCCGTATCGGTGTTGGCAAGGTTGACAACGGTAAGGTCGTTGTAAATGAGCCTGTTGTTATTGTAAATGAACACGACCCTGACAGAATGTTAAAGGTTAAAATCGGTAAGCTCTATGTTTACGAGGGTCTGAATAAAGTAGAAGTAAATGAAGCAGACATCGGATCGATCGTAGCCATCTCCGGTATTGCAGATGTTAATATCGGTGATACGATCTGTTCTCCTGAAAATCCGGAACCAATCCCATTCCAGAAAATTTCAGAGCCAACTATTTCCATGACATTCATGGTAAATGATTCTCCTTTCGCCGGTAAGGAAGGAAAGTTTGTAACCTCCAGACATTTACGTGACAGATTGTTCCGTGAATTAAATACAGATGTCAGTCTCCGTGTAGAAGAAACAGAGACAACAGAAGCTTTCAAGGTATCCGGTCGTGGCGAACTTCACTTATCCGTCCTGATCGAGAACATGAGACGTGAAGGATATGAATTTGCAGTCAGCAAAGCCGAAGTTATCTATAAGACAGACGAACGCGGTAAGAAGCTTGAACCATTTGAGATTGCATATATCGATGTTCCGGATGAATTTACCGGAACAGTTATTAATATGTTAAATTCCAGAAAGGGTGAACTTCAGGGTATGGCTCCTACCGGAAACGGTACAACCAGACTGGAGTTCCTTGTACCTTCCCGTGGACTGATCGGTTTCCGTGGTGACTTCATGACCGCTACAAAGGGAAATGGTGTTATCAATACGATCTTTGATGAATATCTCCCATATAAGGGTGATATGAACTATCGTTCACAGGGTTCTCTGATTGCATACGAGACCGGTACTTCTATCACTTATGGTCTGTTCAATGCACAGGAAAGAGGTACACTGTTCATCGGACCAGGTGAACCTGTATATGCCGGAATGGTTATCGGTGAAAATGGACGTACCGATGATATCGAAGTAAATGTCTGCAAGAAGAAACAGTTGACCAACACCCGTTCTTCCGGTGCTGATGATGCATTAAAGCTGACACCTCCTAAGGTACTCAGTCTGGAGCAGGCACTTGACTTCATCGATACAGATGAGCTTCTTGAGATCACTCCTAAGAGCTTCCGTATCCGTAAGAAGATCCTTGATCCTACACTTCGTTTCCGTGCTAAGAGAGATGCCGGAAATAAATAAGCATTTATGTTATAATAATAAATATTACAGTAAGACCGCAGGCAGTCTGATCGCTACCTGCGGTCTTTTATTTGTAGGATAACAAGAAAAGCCCTGTATTTTCATACAGAGCTTTTCTTATCAGATTTATTAATCCTCCCATGGGCGGATTCTGTATTTTGCACCGATCGAATCACAGATTCTCCGGCATTCTTCCTCTTCCTCTTTTGTAATCGTGGTATCTACAGTCGTCATAACTACATTTGGTACATACTTTGTAGAACTTCTTGCAAAGTCAAGCATCGCATCAAAGGATTTATCTCCAAACTTACTTCTGACCAGTTCATGATACCGATCTGCATTCGGCGTATTCAAGCTGATCGATACCGTATCGATCAGGCCTTCCATCTCCGGTGTGATATCTCTGCCATTTACAAGATTTCCCAGTCCATTCGTATTCAAACGCATCGGCATATGATAAGTCTCCTTTACAAATGCCGCAACCTTCTTCAACACCTCAAAGGCTTCCGTCGGTTCTCCGAATCCACAGAACACAACCTCATTAAACCGGCTCATATCGAATTTTGCAAATTCAGCAATCACTTCTTCTGCTGATGGTTCCCTCTCTAACCACAGACTCTTTGATTCACCAACATGATCCATGTTCTGTCTGAGACAGAATGTACATGCACATGGGCATTTATTTGTCAGATTTACATACAGATTATTATGAACTTTATATAATATCTCCATACTATTCGCCTCCTGTTATCTGGCAAGCTTGTACAGACATTCCTCAAAACACACTCCATCGGTCAATGGAAGCTCCATCTCAACGGAACGTTTGATACATTCTTTAATAAATACACTTGCCTTCTTAACTGATTCTGTAAAATCTACATTATTTACGGCATCCGCCGCAAGAATCGCCGAAAAGACATCTCCGGTACCGGAGCGCGACTCTCCGATCTTCTTTGTCTTCACAACGGTTACTTTTTCATTTTCATAGCAGAAGTTAGCAAGGAAGCTTCCCCGCCTGATTCCTGTTATCACAACTTTTGCCTGTCTGCTCTCTGACTGTGCTACCAGCTTCTCCGCCATAGCTTTCAGTTCATCCATATGCCAGTCATCCTTATATGGTGTATCCGTCAGAACACATGCCTCTGTGGTATTTGGAGTAAGGATATCAGCAAACCGCACCAGCTTTTTCATCTGCTGGCACAGTTCGTCTGTATAGGTCGGATATGGTTTGCCATAGTCACCCATTACCGGATCCACGATCACCTTTGTCTCCGGTCTTTTAAAATCCGTAAGGAACCGTTCCACTATACTGATCTGTTCACTGGAACCCAGGAATCCGGTACAGACACCGGAAAACTGCAGATCCAGCTTCTTCCATTCATCGATATACCTCTGCATATGATCTGTAAAATCTTCATAATAGAAGCTGTCAAACCCCGTATGATTGGAAAAAATCGACGTCGGAACCGGACAGCACTGAACCTTCATTACAGAAATAATCGGCATTGCTACTGCTATGGAACAGCGTCCAAATCCTGAGTAATCATTTATAACTGCTATCTTTTTCTGGTTATTATGCGAACCCTGCATATCTTATGCACCTTTCTAACATAAAATCTTGGGTGTATATCAAAATAATCTTCTATCCGGTCATCTTATACATAAATACCTGATTTCCTCTGTTACTGTCTTACCTTGATATGAACCTCACGGAGCTGCTGCTCTGTAACCTCACCAGGAGCGCCACACATCAGATCCTGTGCATTTCCGTTCATAGGGAACGGAATGATCTCACGAATATTTTCTTCATTACGAAGGAGCATGATCATACGATCAACACCAGGAGCCATACCTGCATGTGGTGGTGCGCCAAACTGGAATGCATTGTAAAGTGCTCCAAACTTTGTCTTCAGATCTTCTTCTGTGTATCCTGCGATCTCAAATGCTTTTACCATAATCTGCATGTCGTGATTTCTGACAGCACCGGATGAAAGCTCGATACCATTGCATACGATATCATACTGGTATGCGAGAACATCTAACGGATTCTTCTCATTTAGAGCTTCCAGACCACCCTGTGGCATGGAGAACGGATTATGTGTAAAGATGATCTTCTTTGTTTCCTTATCGTACTCGTACATAGGGAAATCGTTAATATAGCAGAATCTGTATGCATTCTTCTCGATCATATCAAGTCTTGCACCGATCTCATTACGAAGCTGTCCAGCAAAGGAAGCTGCCAGTTCTTCTACATCGGCAATGAAGAAGATAGTATCTCCTGCTTTCAGATTTGCAAGCTCTGCGATCTCGCTCTTCATATCATCCGGAATGAACTTATCGATTGGTCCCTTGTATGTCATATCGTCCAGAACTTCCAGATATCCAAGACCACCCATACCGATAGACTGAGCATACTTTAAGAGCTTCTCATGCTGTCCCTTTGACAGTTTCTTCGGTACATTGATCGCACGTACAGTCTTGCCGTGGAATGGCTTAAATGTACATCTCTGGAAGAAATCTGTCAGATCGATGATACGAAGCGGGTTACGAAGATCCGGCTTATCCGTACCGAATTCTAACATTGCCTGCTTATAGCTGATGATCGGATAAGGAGCCTGTGTTACAACAGAGCCTTCCGGTGCAAATTTCTCAAATGTTGCTGAGAGGACTTCCTCTCCTACTTTAAATACATCTTCCTGTGTTGCAAAGCTCATCTCAAAATCGAGCTGATAGAACTCACCCGGTGAACGGTCTGCTCTTGCATCCTCGTCACGGAAGCATGGTGCGATCTGGAAGTATTTGTCAAATCCTGCAACCATCAGAAGCTGCTTGTACTGCTGTGGAGCCTGTGGCAGAGCATAGAACTTGCCTTTAAATTTTCTGGATGGAACAATATAGTCTCTTGCACCTTCCGGTGATGAAGCACACAGAATCGGTGTCTGGATCTCCAAGAATCCCATCTCTGTCATCTTCTGACGAAGGAAGCTGATCACCTGTGAACGGAAGATCATATTATCCTTTACTTTTTTATTTCTAAGATCCAGATATCTGTATTTGAGTCGGACATCTTCTCTTGTCTCCTTGGATGTCATGATCTCAAACGGAACCTGCTTGTATACTCTTCCAAGCACTTCTACGGAATGTGCCTCCAGTTCGATCGTTCCTGTCGGGATCTTTGGATTGTATGTCTCCTCATCTCTGTGCTCGATCACACCTGAGATGGATACACAATCCTCTTTTGTAAGTCCATCTAATAATGAAGTGTCTCTCATAACTACCTGAAGAACACCATACATATCTCTCAGGTCGATGAAGGATACACCACCATGGTCACGGATGTTCTCGATCCATCCTGCCACCTTCAGCTCTGCGCCAACGTCGCTTTCGCTGATCTCATTTAAGGTTCTGTTACGATAAATGTTTGAAATGGTCATTGTCTGCATTATCTCCTTTGACTGATTTTTATATTTCACAGGTTGCATAAAAAAAGAACTATGCCTGCCCTGCATCCAGGACGAACATAATTCATATCCGCGGTACCACCTGATTTACTGTCTCTTATCTGACAGTCCCTTTCCTTGTTTCACGCACAATTGCGGCGCACCTACTACTGTGAGGTCCATTTCGCAGAACAACCATCTCGCATTTTCCGGTCATCTCTGCAAATGTCTTCTTCACGGGTTCAGCTTGCAGCTGTTAGAGTGTTATTCACGCTTATTCATTCTGCCGGATTCTCACCACCGCCGACTCTCTGGGAGCGATAAAAAGCGCTACTTCTCTCCGTCTTCGCCTTTTCAATGTGTCAATTATATAGCAGGGAAAATGGCTTGTCAACGGACTTTTTTTAAAAATACACCCCCATTCATAAAAAAATACTTGCCACATAAAAACAATTATGCTAGTATTGCTTTAAACCGTTGAAGGAGAGTAAGTACATGATGTGACAAACATCCCAGAGAGCTGCCGCCGGTGGAAGGCAGTATGTTTTCCATGATGGAATGGACTCCCGAGGGCAAGCTGAACGATGTGGTACGATTCCTGTATATGCATTCTGTATGTAAGCCGGAGATGATACTCCGTTAAGAACGAGATATCTGTAATGTATGTATTTGCAGACAATGAGCGGGCGTATCTGATACGTCAAGCCGGGTGGCACCGCAGGAAACAGTTTCTAATGAACAATCTCCTGTCCCAGCATTTTTATACTGGGGCAGTTTTTTTATGTCTTAACATCTATCACAAATCCATGCAAAATTCTTTGCCCACAAGGATGATGATTTTGCAAAATGCATGACATTATAAAATTCCCCGGAACATATTTATATATCCCATCAAAGATAACCGGGATAACTTAAACTATTTATACAAATGAATCAAGCATTGGAGGGTTATGATTATGAAAAAAGATGCAAACATTCCTTACAAAATCTATTTAAGTGAAAACGAGATCCCAAAAGAGTGGTATAACGTACGTGCCGATATGAAGAACAAGCCGGCACCTCTGTTAAATCCGGGAACACTTCAGCCAATGACAGCCGATGATCTTCGTCCTGTATTCTGTGACGAACTGATCGCGCAGGAGCTGGATGACACCACTCCATACATCCCGATTCCACAGGAAATTCAGGACTTCTATAAAATGTACCGTCCTGCTCCACTGGTTCGTGCATACTGTCTGGAAGAAAAACTGCAGACACCAGCTAAGATCTACTACAAATTTGAAGGAAACAACACAAGCGGCAGCCACAAATTAAACTCCGCTATCGCTCAGGCTTATTATGCTAAGCAGCAGGGTTTAAAGGGTGTTACAACCGAGACCGGTGCCGGTCAGTGGGGAACCGCCCTCTCTATGGCATGCTCCTACTTTGGTCTGGACTGTCAGGTATATATGGTTAAGGTTTCCTATGAACAGAAGCCATTCCGTCGTGAAGTTATGCGTACCTACGGTGCAACCGTAACTCCATCTCCTAGTACCACAACAGAGGTTGGCCGCAAGATCCTTGCTGAGCATCCTGGAACAACCGGAAGCCTTGGCTGTGCCATCTCAGAAGCTGTTGAAGCAGAGTCCAAGCAGGAAGGCTATCGTTATGTACTCGGAAGTGTACTGAATCAGGTATTACTTCACCAGACTGTTATCGGTCTTGAAACAAAAGCAGCACTTGACAAATATAACATCACACCGGATATCATCATCGGATGTGCCGGCGGCGGTTCAAACCTCGGTGGTCTGATCTCCCCATTTGCAGGCGAGGTTCTCCGTGGCGAGAAGAACTACCAGATCATCGCTGTAGAACCGGCATCCTGCCCAAGTCTGACAAGGGGTGTCTATGCCTATGATTTCTGTGATACCGGCAAGGTATGTCCACTGGCAAAGATGTACACCCTCGGAAGCGGATTCATTCCTTCACCAAACCATGCAGGCGGACTTCGTTATCACGGTATGAGCCCGGTTGTATCCCAGCTCTATCATGATGGCATCATTGAAGCCAGAAGCGTTGAACAGACAGCAGTATTTGAAGCAGCAACCCAATTTGCAAGAGTGGAAGGTATTCTTCCTGCTCCTGAAAGCAGCCACGCGATCCGAGTTGCTATCGACGAGGCACTGAAATGTAAAGAAACCGGAGAAGAAAAGACGATCGTCTTTGGTCTGACCGGAACCGGATACTTTGATATGGTGGCTTACGGCAAATATAACGATGGTGAGATGAGCGATTATATTCCTACCGACGAAGATTTGAAGGCAGGTTTTGACGGAATCCCTCATTTTCCCGGAAATGAGTTCTAAACTTCCCCTATAAAAAAGGAAGCTGGCAATACATAGTATTGTCAGCTTCCTTTTTCTAGTATTCAACTTATAGGATATACTTCATGCTAATATCTTTTTTCATTTTTATTCTGTTTTCTTCATTACCGCAACAGCTTCCGGACTTCGGTGTTGTAGGTATCCGGATCGTTGGCTTTGCGGATCTTTTTTAATATCTTCTGCTGGTCGGGAGCTTCAAAGAGACATCCCATAAACGACCACAACTCTTTCATCTTAAACATGACATTTCTCGCCCCAAGCCCTGCTTCCATATAACCGGCAAACAGTTCATCGTGGAATGCCAGAAGGATTCCTGCGTTATAGCAGCACCTCTGTTCTGCAATCTCCTGTGGAAGAAACGGATTTCCTATGATTCCACGTCCGATCATGATCTTATCAACCTGTGGATATCGTTTCTGAATATTTTTATAGCCGGCAACATCGGTAATATCACCATTATAGCAAAGGACACTTTCTGTCTGCTCTCCGTATCGTTCTACTGCCAGATCGAACATAGCAAGATCTACGCTGCCACCATAATAATCTTCTCTGGTTCTTGGATGAATGATCACTTCGGTAAATGGATATTTCATTAATACATCCAGTATATCCGGGAATTCATCTGCAAATTCCATTCCCAGTCTGGTCTTTACCGATATTTTGCAGATATCGGCTGCAAATATCTCCTCAAGGAAATGATCCAGCTTTGTGGGATCTGCCAGCATTCCTGAACCTTTTCCTTTTGAAACAACCGTACCGGAAGGACAACCCATGTTTATATTGATCTCATCATATCCCATATCAACTAAAGCTTTTGCCGCTTTTATAAAGCCTTCTGAATGATTCGTCAGAATCTGTGGGATCACCATTATGCCCGTATTATGTTCAGGGCGAACATCCGCCAGCTCACGATGTCTGAACGGTTTCCCCTTTGCAGGAGCTATAAAAGGCGTAAAATACCGATCGATTCCTCCAAAATATTTCTGGTATGCATTTCTGTATATATATCCGGTTATCCCCTCTAAAGGTGCCAGATAGAGCATCTTAATTCTCCTTCCAATTATTAAAACATATGTCATCATGATAATCGCAGACACAGACTTCTTATACTTTTATGTCATCACAGCAGTCGTCAAACTCAGTACTCAAATATAGCCAGTGATATATGTTATCTGCATATTCTCACCGGCTATATTCTGACTTATATTTCTATTATATACTTTTATTACTCTACACTGTAGTTTGGAGCTTCCTTTGTGATATGGATATCATGTGGATGACTCTCTTTTAATGACGCTGCTGAGATCTTAACAAACTCTGCTTTCTCATGTAATTCAGGAATGTTATGAGCACCACAGTATCCCATACCGGAACGAAGTCCGCCGATCAACTGGAATACAGTATCTTCTACAGAACCCTTGTATGCAACACGTCCTTCTACTCCTTCCGGAACAAGCTTCTTTGCATTCTCCTGGAAGTATCTGTCCTTGCTGCCGTTCTCCATAGCTGCGATAGAACCCATACCTCTGTATACCTTGTACTTACGTCCCTGATATAATTCGAAGTCACCAGGAGCTTCATCTGTACCTGCAAATAAGCTACCCATCATACATACGTTTGCACCTGCTGCAATTGCCTTTGTGATATCACCTGAATACTTGATACCACCATCAGCGATAACAGGAATACCTGCATTCATGGCTGCATCATATGCTTCCATAATAGCTGTAATCTGCGGAACACCGATACCTGCTACAACACGAGTTGTACAGATAGAACCAGGTCCGATACCAATCTTAACTGCATCTACACCCATATCGATCATTGCCTGTGTACCGGCCTTAGTCGCTACATTACCGGCGATAACCTGAAGATCCGGATACTTCTCCTTTACCATCTTGAAAGTACGAAGTACATTTGCTGAATGCCCATGTGCTGTATCAATAACAATAGCATCAACCTTTGCTGATACAAGTTCAGCGACACGATCCAGAATATTTGCTGTACATCCAACGGCTGCTGCACAGAGAAGTCTTCCCTGTGGATCCTTAGCAGAATGTGGATATTTGATCGTCTTTTCAATATCCTTAATTGTGATAAGTCCTTTTAATCTGAAATCATCGTCAACGATCGGAAGCTTTTCTTTGCGAGCCTTTGCAAGAATCTTCTTTGCTTCCGGTAATGTAATGCCTTCCTTTGCTGTGATCAGACCTTCTGAAGTCATTGACTCGCTGATCTTCTTGGAATAATCTTCTTCAAACATCAGGTCACGGTTTGTAATGATACCGACTAATTTGCCATCCTCTGTGATAGGCACACCTGAAATTCTGAACTTTGCCATAAGTGCATTTGCATCGGCAAGTGTATGCTCAGGAGATAAATAAAATGGGTCAGAAATTACACCATTCTCAGAACGCTTAACCTTATCTACTTCCTCTGCCTGCTCCTCGATTGACATATTTTTGTGAATAACACCGATACCACCCTGACGAGCCATAGCGATAGCCATTCTGTGCTCTGTTACGGTATCCATACCGGCACTCATAAGAGGAATCTGAAGCTGTATTTTCTTTGTTAAGTTAGTTGTTAAATCCACGTCATTTGGAAGCACCTCAGAATATGCAGGTACTAATAATACGTCATCAAATGTAATTCCTTCGCCTATGATCTTACCCATTTTTTTCTCTCACTTTCTTTTTTTTATTTGTAAGTTGATATAACAGGAGCATTCAAACGAACGCTCCTGTTATATCCAAAATATATGATGCTATGCTATCAAATAACCTATTTAATGTCAAGATTATTTATTACCAAAAAATTTCTTTTTTATGAGAAATTATCAGTTATCTTTAATTTTCTGCTACCGGAGCCTGATAAATAAACGCTTCCGACTTTCCGATATCAATGCTGTCATCACCAACCTGAGCAACATAGACTTCCTCGCCATCGTCAAACGTGATATCAGGAATAAACAGAGTATTCCGGTCTATATAGATTGTTTCCTTCTTGAATCCGTTGTTGATCCAAACAAAACTGCATTCATTGAAATTCTCACCCTTGATATAATATCCATGGAGCTGCTCCGGCGCTTTCTCCGGGTTATCGGACAATTTCTGATAATCGCCTTCTTTTATATCCGTAATATAGATTGGTTCTACACCATACTGCATATCGGTAGGCTCATATGGCCAGCCATCCGGATACATATATCGCTTACCGTATAACATATCATATTCTACATTCCACATTACATCGCTGTATTCAGGATCATCTTCGCTGTAAAGTGTATGCACCTTCTGCATGGCACTCTTTTCAAGTCCGATCACATCAAACAGCTTCGTACTCAGATCATAAGCCGGAATGTCTTCATCTTTATCAATGAAATGCTTCATATTGCTCCATATGAAATATTCCGTCTGGTACAAATTTCCATTCTCTACGTCATCATTTGTCAGTTCAAATCCCGGTAAATGATCACCATACATTACCAGTACTACATCTTCATCATAATTCTTCAGTTCTTCAATTAAATCCTTGATAAATTCATCCATCTCATGAAGCTGATTGCAATAATATGTCCATTCATTGTCCAGTTCTTCACTTCCCGTACCTGTTACTTTTACCGGATAAGAATAATTCTCATAATCTAATTCACTCGGATATCTTCCATGTCCCTGAACACTGACCGTGAAGATAAAATCCCTGTCCTCTGTAGATTTCAGGGTCTTCATGATCTCTCCGGTCAGTACATTATCCTTTTCCCAGTTTTTCTGGGTATGCTCTACGTCATACATGTATTCCATAGGGGTAAATGTATCAAAGCCAAGATTCTTGTATACGATATAACGGTCATAGAATGTACCGTCATGGTTATGCATCGCATGAGTAGAATAACCAAGCTTTTTAAACTGTGTCGCCATCGTCTCACAGGTTGTACTTCCAAGTACCGTCTTATATGGATATTCACCGGCACCGAAGTATGCCACATCAAATCCGGAAAGCACCTCAAATTCCGAATTTGCCGTTCCCGCTCCGATTGCAGGCATCGTAAGGAAACCTGACGAACATTCTTCTTTTAATTTTGTGAAATTCGGAATCGGATTCATATTAAAAGATAATTCTTTTACATATGATGGATCCATGAAGGATTCCAATTGAACTACAATTACGTTTGGCTTTCTCTTTGCAAATTTTGCTCCCGAAGCTTTCACCGTATCCAGTTCATCCTTGATCTCAAGCATCTTTTCTTCACTGTAATCTGACGGCTCACTGATTCCGACATCCACTACACTGTTTGAAAAGCAATATACAAAACCATATTTATCATATGCTGTTGCCAGATTTGCAAAGTTATCCGAGATTGCCTGCGCATTTAATGCAATCTTTGTAAACAGCATAACCATACAGAAAGATGCAACGATCAGAACCGTTGTACGGATTCTGTAAATATTTCCCTGGATTGTCGGGGACTTTAAGAACAATATGATAACCGCTGCCAGTGCAACAAATAACGCTACACCAATGAATACAACCTGCCATACTGAGAAATACTTATCAATGATGGTGATTGTATTTCTTGCCATCAGCATATCGATCGCTGAAAACGGAGTGATACGAAAGCCTAAAACAATACAGTTCGTTACACCACAAAGCAGCCATGCAAATGAAATAATACCATAACCAAACACTCTCTTACGCATCAGCAGTGCCAATGTCAGAGTAAAAAAGATAATGGAACAGTTATACAGGAACACCAATGGTTCATTCACAATATATTTCATCGTATTGATAAATGAGTGTCTTCCCAATATCTCCAAAATAATATCCAGCACAATTGCAATCGCAACACACTGGAATATAGCTGTACTACACAATTTCTTCAATTTGTCTTTCATCTAAAACTCCATTCTGCCGTGATTCGGCAACCACTAACCAAATACTTAATGCAATCCTGTTATCTTATTCATAAACCGGTAATTTCAGAATAAGATTAAATCGGTTTCATTATAGCATCCCTTTCTTTTTATTCAATCCGCAAATTTTACAAATAATTACCTCATTTTTTCATTTTTTGCGTGATTTTTACTTACTTTTCTTCTATCTATATCTTTGGGAATGCTTTATATGATGGGAAAATATCATATTTCGGAGGAAACTACAATAAAACAATTATTAAATCTTCTTTAGGATTATTAAGAAGAAGCCCTTTGTTCCAACATCGGATCATCGAAAGTCAGTCGTCTATGCTACTGTTTTTCTGATAAATGGCAGTGGCTCATTGAGGTTCAAAGTATCAACCACAAAAAAAGAAGCCTTAAATCTTAAGACTTCTAAAAAATAAGAGCGCGAGACGGGGATCGAACCCGCGACCCCCTCCTTGGCAAGGAGGTGCTCCACCGCTGAGCCACTCGCGCATTTTCCATTGTTGTGATTTGTTTGCCTCACAACAATGGATATGTTATCATAAGACGTTGTATCTGTCAACAACTTTTTTCAACTTTTTTAAATATTTTTTTCACGCAATGAATTGCCGCATTGAGCCTAGTTGTTTTCATCCTCTGAAGGCGCCTGAACAGACTCATTTTCAATGGTCTGCAACTGCCCTTTTGCTCTGCGAACATAGCCAACGATGAGCACAACTGCACCAACTAAAAAGCATGCAAATCCAAGAAGCTGTGATACACGGATACCGGAATTGCCGATCATTAAGGAATCTGTACGAAGTCCTTCAACGATACATCTTCCAAGTCCATAGCCTGCTACATAGATAAATGCGAATTCACCTGTAAACTTCTGATGCTTTCTATATATAAGAAGAAAGATCAGCAACATCAGATTCCAGAGTGACTCATACAGGAACGTAGGATGTACTGTTATACATTCCATACCATGAAGCATCTGTGTATTTGCAAGCATGGTATCTGAGATCACTCCACTGTTGATCAGACTGTTTAGTGTTCCTTCATGTCTGTAATAATCAAGAGGGATTCCCATCGCAAATACAGAATCTGTATACGCACCAAACGCCTCCCTGTTGAAGAAATTGCCCCAGCGTCCAAGGATCTGTCCGATCAGCAGACCAAACGCTGCTGTGTCGGCAAGCCGAAGCACATTTACCTTCCGCTTCTTCGCAAAGATGCATCCGGTAATAATACCAGCAATTACACCACCATAGATTGCAAGTCCGCCACCTCTGATATTTAACATACCAAGGATGGTTTCTTTTACATTTCCCGCCACTATATACTGATCCAGCCGGAACAATATATAATAAATTCTTGCGCCTAAAATTACCGGAATGATCAGGATCAGGATAAAGTCCAGATACATTTCCGGATCCTGCCCTGTTCGTTTCGCTTCATTTGTCACAAGGAAGTAGGCAAGGATAAATCCACACATAATGATGATACCGTAAAACCGGATCTCAAAGCTGCCAATGGATATATGATCACCTACATGCTTCAGGAAGATTCCCAAATGCGGAAAGATAATACTGTTAAAATATTCTGAAATAGTTTCCATTTTCTTGTTATCTCCTAAAGGAAGCTGTTTTATACGTTGAACTTAAAGAGGATGACATCTCCGTCCTCTACCACATATTCTTTACCTTCCTGTCTTACCAGACCTTTTTCTTTGGCAGCTACCATATTGCCACATTCCATAAGATCTTTATAGCTTACAACCTCTGCCTTGATGAATCCACGCTCAAAATCAGAATGGATCTTGCCGGCTGCTCCCGGCGCTTTTGTTCCCTTCTTGATCGTCCATGCCCTGGATTCTGTCTCACCGGCTGTCAGATAACTGATCAGTCCAAGCAGTGAATAGCTTGCCTTTATCAGCTTATCAAGACCGGATTCTTTTACTCCAAGGTCTTCCAAAAACATTTTCTTTTCTTCGTCATCCAGTTCTGCCAGCTCCTGCTCGATCTGTGCACAGACAACAAATACTTCTGAATCAAATTCTTTTGCATATTCTTTTACTTTCTGAACATACTCATTTGATGCTCCATCATCTGCTACATCGTCTTCGCTTACATTTGCTGCGAAAATAACCGGTTTCCATGTAAGAAGGTTGTATTCCTCGATCCAACCCTGTTCGTCCTCATCTGTTACTTCAAGAGTCTTTGCAAGCTTGCCTTCCTCCAAATGTGCTTTGATACGCTGCTGGAAATCCAGCTCCTTTGCAAGCATCTTATCATTTCTTGCACCTCGTATCGTCTTTGCTATTCTACGATCCAGAACTTCGATATCGGAAAAGATCAGCTCCAGATTAATCGTTTCAATATCACGGATCGGATCAACCGAACCATCTACATGAATAACATTTGTATCTTCAAAGCATCTGACAACATGAACGATCGCATCTACCTCTCTGATATTTGCAAGGAACTGGTTTCCCAGACCTTCGCCTTTGGATGCGCCCTTTACGAGTCCTGCGATATCTACGAATTCAATAACTGCAGGAGTGGTCTTTGCTGAGTGATACATCTCTGTCAGCTTGTCTAACCTCTCATCCGGTACTGCAACGACACCTACATTTGGGTCGATGGTACAGAATGGATAGTTTGCTGATTCTGCACCTGCTTTTGTCAGAGAGTTAAATAATGTACTTTTTCCAACATTGGGAAGTCCAACTATGCCGAGCTTCATGGTTATAATTCCTCCTTAAAACCTTGATTTATAAGGTCATACAACTCATACCATTCAGCCATATTACGTTATGTCAGATGGCCGTTCAAAGTTGATGCCACAAGGTAATTTTTCTCTGTATTCTTGTTCTTTACCTGTATAATGGCGCAAAAAAGCCCCAAAATAGCACGATGATTATACTACATTGGGGCATAAAATTCAATGATTATCAACCGGTTGCCGTCAAATTACTGTCAAATTCCAAGACACATTCTCAGAATTCCCAATATCAGAAGATGCACCGGATAAAACAAATAGTTCACAAGCTTATTCTGCTTTCCACGCTTTCCATTATAAGTAAGCATCAGGCCAAAACCCAGAAGTGCCCATGGTTCCTTATACATCGATGCAAAATTAAACGGAATAGCAATAATCGGTCTGTCATGAAAAAGATACAGAAAATAACCGATCAACACCGCATGGGAATCATAATCCAGACTCAGATTCATGGCTATCAGACAAGTTACTGCTACAATTATAAAAGATACCAGATACCACAAGAACTTGGGCAGCGTCTGCATCTTCTTTTTCAGGGCATCAATAATCCAGATCATCGCCAACACCAGCGCAAGCGTAAACATGATATTATTCCAGTTTGGTTCAAAAAATACATTAGATGTACACATATCAAACGGAACCTCTGATATAATTCCAAATACCAGGAGTGTTCCCAAATATCTCCATCGATTTCTCGTTTTAAAATATCCCTCCACCAACAGGGAAATAAAGATAGGAAATGCGATCCTGCCTAATATATCAAACAGTTCACTCATAACTATTAAAGCCTTACTGTTAAAATATATGAAAAATGTTTTATTAACATGATCGATCAACATTGAAGCAAATGCTATATATTTCAGTTGTGCACCGGATAATAATTTTATCTTTTCTTTCATCTTTAATAACGTTCCTCTCCTACTTAAAAATAACTCTGTCTCTCGTCAATAGCGTAACAACCTCTGTATGCTCAGTAAATGGGAAGAGATCAAATGGTGTGATCTTTAACACCTGATAGCCATGTGTGGTCAGATACTTCAGATCCCTCGCAAGGGTATCCGGTCCACAGGAAATATAAACTACCTTACGCGGAGACAGAGTCACAACAGAAGAAAGAAATTCTTCTGTGCTTCCTGAACGAGGCGGATCCATAAACACAACATCAATCTGCTCATCTGCTTCTGCCAGTTCTACCATAAACCTGCCTGCATCATTTGCATAGAACTCGATATTTTCTATCTTGTTCATCCGGCTGTTAATCTTCGCATCACGGATTGCTTCTGCATTCAGTTCCACACCGATCACTCGTTTTGCCCGGTCGCTTGCAACGATACCGATCGTTCCGATTCCGCAGTATGCATCTATCACCGTCTCTTTCTTTTTCAGATCCGCATATTTGATCGCCTTGTTATATAATTTCTCCGTCTGAACAGAATTGATCTGGTAAAAGCTTCCCGGCGACAGACGAAACCGTTTGCCACAGAGAACATCTTCTATATAGCCTTTGCCATAGATGACCTGATTTCGGTCACCTAACACCATATTCGTATCCTTTGTATTTATATTCTGAACGATCGTTGTGATCTCCGGATGAAGCTTCAAAAGTGCATTTGCAAAATTCTTCTTCGACGGAAATACCGGAGATGCCGTCACAATGATCACCATGATCTGTCCGGTCTGATGTGCTGTCCGGATCAGTACATGACGGATCAGTCCATATCCGCTGTCTTCATTATAGATCATCATTTTAAATGACCGGAACAGCCCTGTGATATCCTGAATGATCGCATCCGCCCGCTGATCTTCGATCTTGCAGCCTTTTGTCTCTATGACATTATGAGTACCCTCCTGATATCGGCCGGAGATGATCGTACCATTCTTCAGTTTTCTGAATTCCGCACATACTTTGTTCCTGTAATAATACGGATTTTCCATTCCCACGATTGGATCGACCGGTGCAAATCCTGAAAGCAGCTTTTCCATCTCTGTCTGCTTCTTTACAAGTAATCTCCGGTATTCTTCGTCTGTATATTCGTATGCCACGGGGTTGGGTTTCTTATTTGGGGACTGGACTTTTCTGCCATCCGGTTTTCTATTTCCCGGCTGTCCCTTTATATTTTCTTTCATATTTTATTTCCTTTCAAATCTCTCGTCTAAACATAGCAAAAACCAAACACATGGTCAACAACATTTCCCTGAATGTATATGACTTATGGCCTGGTTTTTTCTTTGCTCTATGCTTCACCTGTCAGGACGACTTTTGTCATATCGTGTCCGACCGCATCCAGATACAATCCGAATACATCTGCCGTGCGCATCCGCAGACTGGATGTATTCACACATGGGTGGCAGCCAAGATACTCGCCTTTTAATATGTCTTCATCCACCAGCAGCCGTACATGATGCTCCGTATCATTCATCAGTCCCATGACACTGACAGCCCCCGGTTCGATATCCAGATATTTCTCCATGTCCTCAGCCGATGCAAATGACAGTCTTGCGCTCCCGATCTGTGAAGTGATCTCCTTCGTTTTAAACGGCTTGTCTCCCGGCATCATCAACAGATAAAACTGTGTCTTCTGACGATTGCACAGGAAAAGATTCTTACAGATTGTCGCCTGCAACATCTTATCAATCTCCTCACATACTTCCATCGTAAATGCCGGTTCATGGTCGACTCTCTTATATTCTATTCCAAGATGGTCAAGAAAATCATATACCCGAATCTCCTTCTCCAGTCTTCCTTTCGTATTCTCCGGTCTTCCATCCAAAAGTTCCAACAGTACTTTGTCCTCCCGTTCCTTATATCTACCTCTGCTGCTCTGTCTGCTGTTCATCCAACATATGCTCAAACTCCGGAATCGAAACAGGCTTGGAAAAATAAAATCCCTGAGATACACTACATCCATTATCATAAAGGAAATCTGCCGTTCCTCGATTCTCTACGCCTTCTGCTATAATACTTAAGCCCAAATCATTTGACATGGATATCACATGAGAAATGATCGTCTTACCCTGTTTACTGTCCAAACATTCATCCAAAAACTGCCGATCCATCTTCAATACGTCAAATGGTGTATTCTTCAACATACAAAGGGAAGAATAACCTGATCCGAAATCATCCATTAACAATGTAAATCCCGCCTGTTTCAAACTATTGATATAAGACAATGATTCTGCATTCTCCGTTGTCTCCGTAATTTCTAACTGGAACAGCTCCATCGGAATCTGATATTTGTCGATCAGATTCTTGATATATCCTGCAACATCTTCTTTCTGAAGATAGGTTCTCGACACATTTACCGAGATTGGAAGTGGTTGCCTTCCGGTATCCAGCCATCTTCTGATAACTTTACATACCATCTCCCACATGAAACAGTCTAATTTGTATATAAATCCATTTGCCTCAAATACCGGAATAAATTCCATCGGCGACTTGCATTTTCCATTTGCATCAATCCAGCGCACAAGCGCCTCTGCTCCAACGATCTTCGCACGGCTTCTGTCATACTGGTACTTCGGCTGAAGATAAACCTGAAATTCTTCCCGTCTCAGAGCCTCCTCCTCAACTTCCTCGATCGCTCCCGTCTGTTTCACATGATTCATCAGCGTATCCTCATAGAATACAACCTTATTCAAAATCGTCCGCTTACCCTCTGCACGGGCAAGTCCTGCTTCATCTCCATGCTTGCGATATGCCGTTGAACTGCCCGGTACGATATTCACTCCATATGTAATGCTTAACTTGATATCACCATATCTCCGAATCTTTTCATCAAGTTTATCAATAAATTCCATGATTTCTTCTCTGGAATTATAATAGGTCACGATCTGGAATACATCCGCTGACAATCTACAATGCAGATGTTCCTTATCACACATCACATCCAGCGTGTCATATATATACCGAAGAATATCATCTCCTGTATCACTGCCATACTTCTCATTGATATACTTAAATCTACGGACATCAAACTGAATATATGCATACTTCCGCTCCGGATGCTCTGCCTGAAAACGCGCAATCTTCTTGAGAAAGAATGCCGGATTCTTATCATTGCTAAACGATGTCACAATCTCCCGATTCTCTAATTCCTGTTTGCGCATGATCCGTATCATGCCCACATACTCCCGAATCAATCCTTTTTCATCTTTCTCAAGGTAACAAAGGACTGCCATCAGAGCTTTCTTCCCTGATCTGGTCTCAAGATGCACCCACGTCTCCAAATCATCCATCTTGATCGGCTCTTTTGTTCCCTGCTCAATCTGTCTATACAAATTGCACATTTTATTCTTCTCTGTTTCTTCTATACATGTGCAGTCGCAAAATGCTTTTAGTAAATTTTTATCATCCGGATCCAACTCATCAGGCAGAATATCATTTTCCTCAATCGTGTAAAACCGCTCTTGCAGATTAGCGTAAAAATATATGGCGTCGCGGTGATTTTTCCTTATTCTGTTAATCTCTCTCCATGATTCAAATGCCATAATAATATCTTCTCCCAACAATGAATACTTACCTAATTTTACATGTTCTGTTCCCACAGGAACTTGCTATTATATATATATTAACATGTTCTTTAGCAAAAAGAAAGTTTGCATCCAACTTAATCATTCGGAAATTAAGTGAAATTTTAGTTAATCAATTACTTAATTTCTTGTTAATTGTCAACCAGTCAAGAAACGCCTGACAGCCTTCTACAACATCTTCATAAGTCTCCCGGAAATTTCTACTGTACCACGGATCTCTGACATCTGCATCCCGCCCGGCAAACTCCAGCATCTTATAGATCTTATCCCCACGTCTGTGTCCGGTCATTCGTTCAATATTCCTCATATTCATAGAATCCATACCGATCAGATAATCGTAATGATCATAATCTGAGGCTGTAAGCTGCACGGCTCTTTTACCTTTGCAGCTTATCCCATGTCTGGCAAGTTCTCCTCTTGCCGGCGGATACACCGGATTCCCAACACCATTCCAAATCTCTTCTGTGCTGGTGGCTGCCGATGCGATCTCAAACTGATCGGCAATACCACGTTTTGTTACTATATCTTTTAATATGAATTCTGCCATGGGGGAACGGCAGATGTTGCCGTGGCAGATAAATAATACTTTTATCATAGTTTTGTTTCTCCTTGATTTGCCCCGGAATGCCCTACCTCGACTATCGTCTCGGTCGCGGCATTCGCAAAATGCCCGATTATGCAAGCATATCGGGACACTTTGCTCGTTGCTTCGCGTATTTTGCAAGGGTTTTCGGGGTTATGGTGATGTGCTCTGAAATTACAAATTGTGGCAAATTGGAGCAGAACTCTGCAAGTTGTTACTACCTGTTAGTAGTAAAATTGGTAGTAAAAGGGAAATGGTTACTACTAAAGGTTTTGCCGTTTCTTCTGCATCTGCTCAAATAGTTCCTAATATTTCGTGGTAATCTTGTTTTTGCTCTAAAGTTACAAATTGCGGCAGATCAGAGCAGAATTGAGCAAGTTTTTACTACTTGTTAGTGTTAGTTGTAAAGTTGGTAGTAAAAAAAAGGGGGGGGCTACTAACACAGCTAGAAAATGAAATCGCTTATGTAATTTCCTACAATACCTAAAACAGTTCCAATAACAACTGTTCCCACTATAAAATTTCTTTTAGAAGCATTTTTCTCCTCAATATGGTCCTATGTCAAGATTTAGTACAAGTTAAAATGAGAAACTTTTCCCATTTTAACCCGCCAGAAGTTCAGCCTCAGTGTGTGTTCTTTCATACAATCGTTCGAATTCATTTGGTGACATATAGTTGCAATGGCTATGAATTCGTTTCGTATTATAGAAAGCTTCCAGATATTCAAAAATCAACTGGTATGCCTGCTTATAATCGCGAATTTTAAAGCGATTGAGCCATGCACGATATCCTGAACGTGAGACACCTAAAAATTTCAACATTCCGGAGACGGAACCCCGGCGTCCAGCCTTTTGGGCAGCTTCCGTCTTCTCAGACACTTCGAGATAAATGGCTTCCGTCATTTTCCCAGAATGTTGATTGCTTTTTTTAACACATCAAGTGCATCTTGGGCATCACGTAATTAACGTCTGAGACGGGCGATTTCCTTCTGTTCATCGGATGCGTAATTACCAGAACCACGAACAGGAATATCACCAGATTCCCGGAAGTCTTTCAGCCACTTTGTTAATGTGCTGTATCCGATGCCAAGATTTTCTACACATCCACGTACACCAAGATCTTTATGATCCTCGTAGTACTGGACTGCATCAAGTTTAAATTGTTTGTCATGTTGCTTTGCCATATGAGATCCTTCTTCAGCATGCTTCTATTGTATCATGCTTATGTGTACTTGGAATTTCTCATTTTGGCTTGTACTATTTATATTCTAGCATCAAGTTGATCAACTTCTGCTTCGTATACTGATTCAGTGTGAGTATCAAACAGCACCCATTCCACTAAATCAAAACTGTCCGGATTATCCTGTAAGAATCTGTTTACTGTATGTACTGCAATCTTTGCTGCCAACTCAACCGGAAAACTATATACTCCAGTTGATATGGAAGGAAATGCAATAGACCTGATTCCATTATCCATTGCCAGCTTCATAGAATTAAAATAACAGTTAGCAAGAAGTTCCTCTTCTCTATTTCTTCCACCATTCCATATTGGTCCTACAGTATGTATCACATAATCACATGGCAGATTATAGGCTTTTGTTATCTTTGCTTCTCCAGTCTCACATCCGTGAAGTGTCCTGCACTCTACCAAAAGCTCCGGTCCTGCTGCTCTATGAATCGCTCCATCTACACCACCTCCGCCAAGAAGTGAATTGTTTGCTGCATTTACGATTGCCTGCACATCTGTTACTTTCGTTATGTCACCTTTTATCGTCTTGACCAAGTACATTTTCTTCTCCTTGACTTTACATTTCAATGCCTCATACCACATCTCAATAACTTCACTAGCAATCATATGGTTACATCCATATGCTTTTGCCAGTTTTTCTTCAAACCTGTACATCTGTTGTGAAGATATATCCTTGATTGAACTTATCTCCTGTGGTATATCTTCTTCCAAACAACCAATAAGTAAATTTCTCTTTAATTTGTCATTTGGAATATAATCTAATATCAGCGCCTTAAACAACCTGATATCTGACAATACGTCAGGATATTTAATAACCAAATCACACAATACGTTTTTCCTTTGATCTTTATCATTCATACTTGAAACAGTTTCATAGACTAACCTAACATGACTTGGATATATGTGCTTACCAGATTCTTTTAATCTTCTTTCAAATTCTGAAACAAGTGCTTCTTTTAAATATAAACGATTTCCCATACCCATACCTATGCATTTCATCTCTTTGGGTTCTTTTGTTATTTTATTTGGAAATCTTCTTCTTGCCTCTACCTCTAAGTTTTCATTCTGTATATAACTGAATCTATATAGCCACATAGCATTCCCATGAATCGTTATAATCGTAATCTCACCTGGGCACCCCATTGCTCCAGGCTGAGCAAAAGTCCAAGCTATAATATCATGTTCCGATATTTCATCAATATTCTGCATTGTCAAATAAATAGGTTTATTCGTTCTATTTTGTATCAATTTTTTATTTGCTCCTTACATTCATTTGTTTCTCTTAATATTCATAACAAATATCGGATCAGCCTTCACAATATCCATAATCTCATCTCTGGTAGAATCATCAATATCCACATAAAACATGCCACAGTACTTGCATCTCTTTAACGAATACTTCTCTTTATACAGATGCTCATCACACACCAGACAACGATTCAGTTCACTGCATTTTCTGTATTTATATGGATTATTACTTCGTTCTAACTGCTCTTTTTTAGGTTCAAGACTTTTCTTATATTTGTCAATGTTATCTCTTTCAATTTGTTCCGCAGTCTTTCTGCTCTCCTGCAATTTCTTAAAATCTTCAAGTGACTCTGAATAATCCATGCAATGACTTGAACCTATGCATTTACCCGAATAATTTGCTTTCCATCCACATTGTCCATCACGATAATGAATGCATCTCGCCTTATGTCTACGTGGATCATCCTCCTGTTTCTTTGCATATCCTACATGCCAAGGTGTATCAGGTAATCTATTATTTTCTACCATACTGCCACCTGCCTTCCTCAATTTACAATGCGTCTCTACTGCCATCCTGCCTGTTTACCAACTTCATCCCCCACAACAAATCCAATCAATGCAGAAAAATAGTTGATATTCTTAGTCATCAAGCCCATTACACAAATAACAATAATTGCTCCATTGCCTACCCATATTGCAGAGTTCCCCTGATTGTGGTTTTTTCTGACCTTATGTAACAGCCACTGAAGGGAAATAGTAAATATAAAAAATCCTACTGCATACAATATTGTCTCCAACATAAATTACCACCTTCTCTCAGATTTCGTCCGGTTTCAAGAAATGTCCACAATTACATCAAATACATCATCCCTGACACTACTCTCAATCGCCTGCGCCATCAAAAACTTCTCAATATTAGAAAGTCCCATTTTAAGCTCTCTTTCACTCTTAAATGGGACTCCCTTCATAGCCTCTCCAAGCCCCGCCTGAAAAAGCATCTGCATAATATTCTTTTCCACTGAATAATCGGCAAACAAATCATTGCATAATGCGACACACAGTTTTCTATTCTGATATATATCGTATCCGTATCCCTCTGTCATTTTCTCAAATATCTTAACCATTTCTGCTGTGTGCCACATAATGTTTCCTCCCCAATACTTAGTATATTCTAATCCAGTAAGTTCCCACCTTCTCATTTGGAATCTGCTGGACTTTAACTGCCCTGCTCTGTCCTCCTGCTGCAATCTTTGCAACCATACCTGCAAGCTCTGACTGTCTTAGTTTCGGAAATAAACCATCTATCCGAAAATATAATTTATTCCGACCTTGCTCTATCTCTTGTGTTATATATGCTATCAGCTGACTTCTGCTTCTAAATGTCAGCCCGTTTCTTTCAAAATAATTATCTTTTAATGAAATGCATTTCGGCATCTCATCTTCAAAACTATGTGTCTTGCTTATAATTTCATCTGTAACATTGAAATAATCATATGCAATTCTTCCCTTAGAAGCTCCGATATCCCATGTCACATCCACCTGATATGGGCTTCCATCAATATCAATAACATTCCAAGCATGGTGTTCTTTCTTACCATTTGCCTCTGCTTCCCCAGTAGCCACAATACACTTGATATCCACCGCATTCAGCAATACTTTTACAGCTTTGGCAATTCCCTCACACTGGGCTTTCTGTTTTGCAAAAACCCCTACAATATTATGTGAGAGAACTACTCTAGCCAACTCATCCATATCTGATCCTTTAAAATCATATTTCACATTTTTGCAGAACCAGTCATGGACTCTTATTTCTTTCTCATAATCTGTGCCCTCTGTCAGCTTTAACTGTGCAGCCAGATTATTCACTGCGTTTTCTATGTTACGATTGTACTTTCGGACTGTTTCCCTGCTATAAAAATACTGTGGACATATGGCTGTATGCCCAAATGCATCCGTCGCCCAGTTGCAGGCAGATTGATTGACATAATATATCAACGGATTATCCCTTGTCATTGCCCGGAATATTTTGTTGAATACTTCTTTTGATAACTGTCCTTTGATTGGAATTGGAATGACATCCTCATGAGCCATCAGACCCTTATAAAAAAATTTGTAAATTGCTTGTTCTTGCTTATTTAATTGTGAATAATAGTAACGATCTACAATCACTCACTTTCTCCTTCGCTTTCTTATTTGACCAACTGTTTTAAAGCTTCAATTGCCTCATCCGTGTATCCGCCATATGAAATATAGATCACTTTTTTATCTAAGTCGCACATAAAAGCAATTTTTATCGCTTTTCCAGAGGATAGTACTACTTCTAACATCGCATGTTCTAGTTTTACACCCTGCGGTCTACAAGTATGAGGTTTTACCTTATATCCTCCTTGAAGAATTGTTCTTCTAATACTATTCTTTTGATTATAAGGTTTTAACCTTTTTTGAGATTGACCTTGGATACATTCTTGCTTCTTGCGTTTTTCAATACCCTCAAGCTGTTTTCTTTTTTGTTCGTAATTGCAGGTAGAATTATCAAGTTCAAAAAACCGACAATTTCTCCACGAATTATAACCATCTACCGGTAAATACAATGGACGTTTCATGCAAGATTTATCATGTCTATCATAATAACAACAAGATTTGCAATCAATTCTCTTTTTGAGCGTATCATTGTGTTCTATTACAAAACCTCGTTCATATCCCCAAGCCATATATTCACCTTCTTCAATCCTTATTTATCAATATAAGCCATAACCACAGTGATATCATCACCGCATCCAAGCTCACTTGTCTCCTTGAGCCACTTTTCAAGATTATCTCCTACTGCCTCGTATCCATGCTCGCCAATCATTTTATAATACTCTCTGCAGGTTTTATGGAACTCCTCTTCGTTCACAAAACTGTTGGAAAATCCATCTGTCGAAAGCATATACAAATATGGCACATCATCTGCTGCATTCTTTCTCCTTACGGATGCTACCGCTTTTCTCCATGCATCCAGTTTGGATAAAGAATGTGTCTCTGTGCCAAGAAATTTCTCTGGCTCTACCAATGGAGAAATCTCATCACCTGTAATATAGTTGATATCGCCATCACCTATCTGAAATGAGAATACAAAGGTATCTGTAATCAGCATTCCTAACAATGTCGTACCATACAGCAAATATACTTTCTTCCAGTCTGTATTGCCATTATCGTCCTTAACATTCTCTGCCTTATTCTTATAATAGGATTGTTTTACTCTTGCCTGCCATTCTTCACATATATCCTGTGCGAAGCGCATATCGCCTTCTCTGTTCAGAAATGTTACCAGATTTGTAAGACCATCCTTTTCTTTTCCATAATTGAGCAGATAGTTTTTCATTACTGTGCAGAAAGTATTTACCGCAATCAAAGAACCTCTGTCGCTTCTGGAGCACTTTGAGCTGCCATGTCCATCTGCTACAGCTATAATCGTGATCTTATCTGAAATTTCTTCTATTTTGCAGTTATCCTGAAGAGGTAATCCATTCTTTTCGTGAGTAGCGCCTTTTACACTTTTACCAAATACATAACGCTTCATGAAATCCCTCCTTTTTACCAAACTGCTCCATCGTCAAAGTCATCCGGACTAGGAATATTACTCATATCTATAACAAGTGGTGCTCCTCCATTTGCAGGTGCAAAAGGATCTCCACTGCCTGCAGGTGTAGATACTGCGTCAGCATTCATAGGTTTGCTTGCTGGAGCGGATACCATAGATGCAGTTGTAGACGCCCATTTAATCATCTTTGCAAGTGCAGCTGCATTATTTGCCTGTAATATCAGTTCTTTGTTACCTGTGAAGTCTTCAAGCACATCATCATCTGCATCGGAACCGATAGAAATCGCAATCTTAACTGCTTTCTTGAACCAAGGAAGTGCTTTTAACTTATTCAGTCCATCCTTGTAAGAATCTGTTGGCTGTCCATCAGACAATAAAACAATTACCGGTGGTAATGCTCGTGTTGGCATTGGCGGAATAGAAAGCTGTGCTGCCAGTAATTCAAATGCCTTTCCCATCTCTGTTACACCATTTGCTTCCAACGGATTCCATGAATAATCCTCAACCGGTACAGGCTTTGCAGTAAGCCAGCTTGCCCCGGATGAAAACTGAAGTGCCCTGATAAGCAGCTGTGCATTCGGGTTATTATCCGCAGCTGATGCCATCTCCGGAATACACTCCTCAATAGCTGTATTCACCACTTCCATCTTTCCGTCATAAGACATTGAACCTGAACAATCCACTACCCAAAAGAAATTAATCGGTCTGCTTGCCAGTTCTCCACCTGGTCTTTGTAAATCTGCCATAACAATTTTCTCCTTTTACTTGAACTCTCCGACTGACTCGGAGAAATGTATTTTTACGCCTGCTGCAATACCTGCTGTCTTTCCTACTTCAACAGGAATCTGTGTTCCATCCGCTTTTTCATAAGTCCAGTTTAATTTATCTTCATTGTGGATTCCCCATAATGCCGGATTCTTTGGATTCTGAACTACTTCTCCAACTACTGTTTCCATATCAAAATCACTATAAATGTGATGATGTAACAGCTTACTGTTCTGATTTAGTACCACAGTATTCTTTCCAATCACAATCCTGGTTGGTACTTTCACTGTCTGCTGACAATTCCAACATGTATGTGCCACACCATTTGCTTCTAGGCTTTCATCATAGAAAACACTTGCACCACAGGTGCATTTCATCAAACCACTCATCATATTTGCAAACAGGTTCATCCATTCAGGCTCCGTTACACGCTTGCTTGGATTATTAAGTCCGACTGTAAAAGATTTGATAAACAGCTGGCGCAGCTGTTCCGGATATAACGGCCAATAAATATTGGCGTTATCATGGATTCCCGGTACTGGTCTATTTGTCTTATTACCCGGATCGAAGATAAAAATAGGATCCGTTCCATAGAGTTTTACTCTGGCTGCCATATCCATACACTTGATGCTTGCTTCCTGCTTCCCCTCCAATGGGTGATTTACCATGAAAAGGTAAAACAGTAATACCGCTAATGAATATCTGTCCGTATCCCTTGATGGTCTCGCTTCACCTCTTACAATCTCAGGTGCCATAAATCCCGGTGTACCAAGAACTCCTCCCGGCTTGCTGTTGCCATATGATACATTATCATTGTCGCAAATCAAGACATCTCCGTTATCCGGATTAAAGAAAAGATTTCCAAATGAAATATCCTGATACTTTGCCCCGGCAATATGTAGATTTCGATAACCTTTTGTAAGGTTAAGTGCTGTCCTGCATATGACATAAAATGATGGATTTACACGATTCTTCATCAAATCCACTATGCTCTTATAATTCTTTGGACGAAGCGGCATGATATATCCAAACAAGTTTCCCCGCGACGGAACAATCAGTTCCATCGGCCAGAGAAACGAACTATCCGGTGCTCCCTTTGCAATAATCTCTTCCAATAATTTCTTCTGTCGTGCTGTAGCACTTCCCTTGAAATACCATTTCAATGCATAATGCTTTCCATCACATTCCACATCATAGACTTCACCTTGTCCACCGGCACCCAGAAGATTCACTACCGTATACTTATTTCCACTTTCCGAAGTAAGTATTGTTCCGTTTTTTAACTGTCCCTCCATTATGGGATCTGCCTCCTTTGCTTCACAAGCTGTAATACTTCATATAATAGATTTCCATCATCAACATACATATTGTATGTTTTACTGCCAAACTGCAGTTCACAGGCATCTACATACGGAGTTACCGCTGTTAGATATCTATATGTTTTATCAAACCCCTTTTCAGAAACTTGAAATACAATTCTCTGATTAGTCACATACAGGATTCCCCGATGCTGTACAAGCTCACCATGCTCAATAGGCTTCGCCACACCCACATTCCAACGATTGCCTTTTAACAATCCCGGTGTACTGTGTCCCACATGCCGGTATTGCTTTACTACCTTGATTTCAAGGTTGATTGCTTTATCAATATAATGGATTTTCTCACCACGCTTGAGAAATAAGCTGTCAGTATTCAATATCGGTAATCTTCCTGCACGGATCTCGTTCTTCGCAGCTGTAGGAAGTATGGAATTTATCTTAGGTGGCTGATTATTGCCAAATATTGCATCCAATAAGCCCATACATATCACCTCTTTTCTGTATTCTATCGTAATTTCGTTCTTTTTGTGTCGCATCGCTGGCGACATTACACCAGCTGATACTTAATCTTGTTCTTCCTGCAATACTGCTCTGCAAAAGAGCCAAATGAGCATTGCGCGATAAACATATCATCCGTACCTGTAAAAGCATCCTGACCAATCTGCTGTACACTGTCCGGAATCACAATAAAGTCAAGGCTGGAGCATCCGAAAAATGCTCGTTCACCAATCACATTCAGTTTTTCATGCAGCTCCACCTTTTTTAAGCCACTACAATTCATAAACATCCGATCAGTTATCCTTGCAATGTTATCCGGTATCTTAATATGCTCCAGCGATTGGCACTCTGCCAATAAATCATCACCTATCCCAAATACACTCTTTGGAATATCCAATGTCCGTAAACCTGTTCCTTTAAAAGCTGCATCTCCGATTGTCTTAAGCAGTATCGGCAAGGAGATTGATTTTAAGTTGTTACAATTCTCAAATGCTGAGTTTTCAATCTCTTCTACGCTAACTGGCAATACCACCTGATGTAATTTCTCACAGTCAGAAAAAGCCTTTAACCCTATGTATTTAAAGCCTTCCGTCAGAATTGCCTCTTCTATGGAAGATTTGCTAAAACTGTTATCCGCAATCTCTATAACATTTTCATTGCCATACCTATTTTGAAATATAATCGTCTGGTTCTTATCTCCACGGAATCCTGTTACAGCCAGTCCGTTGCCTCTGCGACTTTTCTCATATACAAATAAATCTCCATATGATTTTCCCGAAGATGACTTATTATCTTTTATCGCCGGACCACCACCCTGCTTCTGCACTGATATGTCACAGGCTTTTCCCAATACTTTATTACCATAACAAGAACACCATACTGACACGATCCAGTCTGCATTCACTCTGCTGATGCCATAGTCATCCATCAACTGCTTCACATACCGGAAAGCAAATGTATTATTGAGCAGATTCGCCGTCTGAATATCCTGTGCAATTCCCATGTTATATGCCATAAGAATCAGATTGATATTCTTTGCCTCTTCCGGGAATAAATCCTTCACCAGTGCAGTAAACTGTCGCTTATCATCTATTGAATTTTCATACTGTCGAAGCATTGCTTCAAAATCCTGCTCAAAAATAAGTCATCACCTTCTTTACTCTACGCCCAAGGCTTTATATACTGCTTCTTCCGGAGAAGAATAGAATATCAGACTAAATGCTCCAACTAAGTCAGATGGTACAGTTCCAAGATCTGCTGCCGATGTGATTGGAAGAAGTACTTTCTTAGCACCACTATCAAGACACACCTGCAATGTACTTGCTAAATCTTCTACCTTAATAAGTGTTCCACCGATACTGATCTCACCAAGTACTGCAAGACTGCTGATCGGAGGCTTACTAAGTGCTGCCGATGAAATAGCAATCAGTGTAGGAAGTGCCAGATTTCCCGTCATGCCAAGTCCCTGCATATCCTGATAATTAATGATGTAATCCTTGGTTGTAGTACTGATTGAACCCGATATTGCATTTCCGTTTGCCTTCAGATAATTAAATGCTGTATTGGTTGCTTCCTTTGGCTCTTTTCCTGATCCAATACCTGTGCAAGTCAGCTTTCCATTTCCCGGCATCATCTGCGTTTCAAGACGATAACAGCCTATCATTCCAGTCTTTGACTTTGATACTGTATATAAGCATCCCGGCTTACCCATACCTTCAGGAATCATCTTTCCGCCGCCCTGCTCCGGTACAGTTACAAAATGCTCATCAAAACTATCATTGTCTATGTATGAGAAGTTCACATCATAGAACTCCATTCCACCAATCTTCTTAAGCTGTTCTTTTACTCGTCTACGAAGTTCAAGTGAAATATCCATGATCTCTGCAACTTCTTCCTTGCTGACTTCTCCATCCGGATAAATCAATTTGATAAATCCGGAAATCAGCTTACGAACAGCAATTGCATCTCTCTGATTTAAGTTATTTCCTAATTTGAAATACTTCTCTGCTATATTGCTGTAATTATCCTTACGAAGCTCACGCATAAACTCTGAAAGATAATCTGTGATAAATCCATAATCATTTGTAAATGAATCCGGTCTGTACTTAGGGATCTCCCATCCCGGTATATATGCATGGAAACGGTCAAGGAACGCAGTATCAGTACCCATTTCAGGAGGAAATGGATCAAACAGACTTGATGTCTTCTGCAAAGTCTCCACACTCTGATTGATATTACCTACAAAGACCATAGATGCTTTTGCCTGTATCTCAGCCTTGCCACGGGAAAATGCACCTGATGCCATGTATCCCTTCATAATCTGGATACCATCTTTATCCTTAAACTTGATACCGGCAACCTCGTCAAATGCTACAACATCCCACATTCCGACAAGACCGACTGTATTGTTAGACATGTTATAAAACAGATTTGCAACAGTTGTCTGCCCACCAGCTACAAGGATACTGTTTGGAGAAATCTGCTCATATATGTATGATTTACCTGTAGAACGAGGTCCCAATTCGCACATATTAAAGTTATTCTCAACAAGTGGAATCATACGGGCTATCAATAGCCATTTTGCTCTGTCAGAAAGCTTGTCCGGCTCCATTCCGGTAGAACGAAGCAGAATATCCATCCACTCTTCCTTAGTAAATGCCTTACGACCATTCTTTACCTCATCCATATCAACATGTGGCATCTGAATAGGTGTCAGCTTTCTGATGCGGATAGGCTGTGTATTCTTTTTATCTTCCTCAATAAACTCATAGTCAAGCTGAAGAATACACCAGATACCGCCACAAAGCAGGCGGTCATAATCCTTTACATAGTCAGCACTGATAGGAATATTCTTAATTCCAAGATTAGAGAATGTTGCCTCGTATCGGTCTTCCTTTGTATTAAGGATTACTGTAATCCTGTCAATAACTGTATAGCTACCTCTCTCTCGAAGAAGAGACAAGATCTTCTGCGCTTCATCCGGACGTACATAGTTATCACGCAGAATACGCTTCACATTGTCTACTCCCTCATCAATAATCTCCTGATCATCGGAATTACAATACTGACCGAGAAGATATTCCAGTACATATACCGGAACATTTGCTCCTTCTCTAATTGATTTAGTTAAATCCTTGCGGACAATACGACCATCATAATATTGGCGGAGCTTTTGCTTTATGATTTCTCGTCGATCATCTGTTTCACTATTTAATTCAGAAGAATCCATAAATTCTGTCATGCTTATTTACCTCGCTCTTTATTTAACATATAGACTGTAGATTTATATGCGCCTTGCTTTATCAAAGTTCCTTTATCTACCATCTTACTTAGTACTTCTCGTGCTCTTCTCTGCTTAACATTCAATAACTCTTCTGCCTGACGTGAAGTTATCTTTCCATTTTTCTCTGTATAATCTAAAATCAATTTGTATTGAGCCAATAATTTATCGGCACTCTCCTGCGTTTTATCGGCACTCTCTTGTACTTTGTCGGCACTCTCTCGTATTTTATCGGCACTCTTTTGTACTTTATCGGCATTATCTGTTTCAATTCTGTTAGTTTCAAAATCATATGAATACTCATCGTTCAACGGCACAATAATTTTAAAGATATCGCCCTCTATAAACTCCGGTTCCTGTCCTGAATAATATCTGCTGTATTTAAATAAATTTCTCACACCTGATCCAAGCTGATCTGCATACCCTATATTTCTGAAAAACGAAGCAATAATAGGATTTTTAGGATTAGGTTCCAGATTATTGACAGTTATACTTCCCTCACCGGTTGCTCTGCTGGCGTTCTCAACGTACATACGCTCTTTTTCAATCACAAACTTTGCTGTGTAACTGCTTGAAAACTCCCTATGCATTAATATATTACTGACCATCTCACGTAAAATAATATTTCTCAAACTCTTGTTAACAGTATCTTCTAAAAAGAACTTGTCCGGAAGATGTTTCTTGCCAAAATCCAAAAGTCTGTCATAACTATCTACCAAATTAGTTTTTATAACCTCCCGATCGTCATAACGGTCAATATTTACCTTACGAACCAGTGCATCTGTCACATATGCCGGTGCTACATTCAAAATGACATCATCTTTTCCCAGCAACATAATAGCTGCCAGGTTAAATCCCTCATCTCCTGTAACTATATCTCTGCCATATAATCCAGCACTCTTTAATAATTCCATATCGTCCATTGTTGCCCAAGGGTGATTACCACCTGCATGATTCTGCGCCATAAGTCTGACTTTAGGTAATAAATCCTGCCTCAAATCCTCAAGCTTTGCATATGGAAAAATCTTTTTTTCTGTGAAAATTCCCTGCTTACGAATATACATTTGTGCAATAGTACCGGTTGCAGTAACCTTTACATCAGCATCATCTACCCTGTCATATATAATCTTCTTAAAGCTATGAACCTCGGCACTAGGAGGAACATGTACGTGGATAATTGTATGTGTATCATCATACTTGATAATTTCCGGCACAAGGTACACAGTAGGCGAAAATAGCATAGGATTACTCACTGTTTTGATAAAATTTTTCACCATATCCGGTGCAGCCTTTTCCGGTACTCCAATTACTGTTCCATCATCTAAAATGCCCATATATATGTCGCCACCAAATCGGTTCAGGAACGAACATACCGACTCATATACGTCTGATTCTATCCCATTTCCACACCGTTTGAACTCAACACCTATAGTCTCTCCAATTGCAAGAACAGATCTTAATATATTTAAATCCATCTGGTATCCTCCTTCTTTCTAAAATAAACATCTCTAAAATCCAAAATCATCGGCAAATGCAATATCCATAATAATCTCGTGGCGAAGAACTTCTATATCATTCTTATCGTCATAAGCAACCAAGTAGTATTTCTGTGATTTATCGTATTTCTTGTTCTTAAAGTTAAAGCGGAGTCTGAACATACGCTTCGTCGTATCTTTATCTTTCTTATCTGCAATAACAATATTCTCATTAGAAATCTTCTCGTTATTATCAGAAATAAAATATACTCGGTAACTTGTTTCTTTCACTACATCGCTTACTGGTTCTGTCTGAACAAAATCCAGTGTTGTGATAAGGTTTGTAATCTTTGAAGTCAGGCTTACAAGGGCAATTTCTGCTAGGCTTGTTTCCTTTTTGCCCTTATCCACTTTCACATCAATCATTGGTACAAGCATTTCCTGCGGAGAGCAGCCGCCATGAACGTAGTTCTGTCCTGCTCCTTCCACCTTGAAAATATCTGACGCAAGAGGAAATGATACAATACACTCATCGACACTACCAAGTACCTTACCAACTGTTGTATGGCAAACACCGTCTGCATTGATTTCTTCGGCAGATATGGAATAACGCTGTCCAACACTGTTTGATTTTGAAGCAGCTCCGGTAATCTTATCTGTTGCCTGAATTTTGTCTCTCTTATAAATAAATCCGTGGTCTGCCGTCACAATAAAATGATAAGTATTTGCCTGCGATGCAATCCTCTTTATCAAAGTATAAATTTCTTCGATTGCTTCTTCGCAGGCGGTAAACACTTCATTTTCAGAAGCCGCTTTATCTCCACGGGCATCTATCTGGTTATGATAAATATACACAACGTCCTGTCCGGTAAAGATAGAACGAAGGTCTGCCTGCTTCATTGTTTTCACCCCATCAAACTGAACACATTTACTGTTTACTTTGTACTCTTTCAGAATGGCTTCCCTCTGCTCCGTGGAACTGCACGCTTTTCCGTCTACCAGTACATCATAAGACGGACTGTACTCAATTGTCTTATGCGGAAGCAGGGAAGCCATACCTAACGGTGTATAAGATGGAAGAACGCCTTGCATTGCTCCGATAGAAGCATTGCACTTCTCATCTGCCTGCATTTTTTCAAACAACGTATGTGCAACCTCATAGCGGAGTGCATCGGATATAATAACTACCACTCTATCCTTTGAGTAGTTAATGTGCCTTGCAAAGAAATCTCTCTGCAACGTAAGTCCTGTTTCTCCATCTGCGTCTGTAAGCTCATTATTCCAGTTCACTGTAATCCGATTCAGATACTCATTCGTATAGATATTCTCAACCAGTTCCCTAATTTTTTCAAACTGTGTGGTATCTTCCAATTTATCAAAGTAAAAATAAAAGTATCTATAATAACGGTCAATCTTATAAGTTGACTCCGTATATTCCTTAACCAAGTTTTTGATACCGCTGACTGGCTGATACTTACCTTCAGCAATCATATCAAAGGCATTCTGAAGAATAAAATACTCATTGCGGAAGTTCTTTCCAAAATGTTGCTTCCTGCGTTCTACACAAAGCTCCGGAATCGTCTTTCCATTCAGCTTTGCTCCTATATCTTCATTCTCAAGTCTGCCGATAATCCAACTAATCAGAAGTTCATCAACACCTGCAAAAATATTACAATCTACAAGTGTTTCCACTTCCATCTTCTCAAGATAATTTTTACCGTTAATTGCATTATAGATAATCTCTGAAATCTTATCAAAACGTGTACCATACAGATAACTGTTCATCAGGTTATCCATAAATGCAATGATATTACCAAATTTATAAGAAATAAATGGTTTCCAAGCCTGCGGCATATCCGTATGAATACTCTTAGCCGCATAAGTAACAAACATCGTGATAACGAGTTTTTCAAGTGTTGGCTTCGGGTCATTATATCCAAATGCCACATCTGCCTGCTGCCAAAATGCAGAAAGCAAATCATACTTCTCAAACTCTGTCAGGTATTTGTTATCCTGCAAGCCATCGTCTGTCAATATTGAACGCAGCACTTCTTCAAAAGAAGCTGTCTTATCCTTGCAAAGAACGCTCATTAAGGCAACTTCAATCGTACTTCTATTGAAATTCTCTATTTCCAAATCATAGAATTTCTGCGTTCTGTCTTTATTCGCAAAGAATTTAATATAATGCTGAATGACAGGCTTGTACCGTTCTTCAATCCCCAAATCAAGCGTGAGCAAGGAAGCACGGTCAGCAAAAAATTCTTTGGAATATCGAATTGTATCTGCAAGATGGTTGTCCCTTATGTTCGGTTTTGCAAAAGGAGCGTACACAAGATAATTGGTTGTCGTATCCTCTCGTTCCAAGAAGTATTTGATATAGAACTGGTTGTCCGGCTCAAGATGCAGAACCTTTGCATTTTCCAATTCTATGCTGTCAATATCCTCCTGAAACTCCGCATTGGCATCATACCAAAATACAAGTTTACGGACATCACTTGCAAACTCACTATTTAATTTGTCTGTAATCTGTTTTAAGTTTAGTTCTGCCATTAGTATACCGCCTTAATCCTTATATCTTACATAAAGTGCATTCACAAACATCGCAAATAATATTACAGCACAAATATATTCTCCATAAGATACCCAATATGGAAAGCCATCATTGATAGTCATTCCGCTCTGACCTATAATTGCTGTAATTGCTATGAATAAATTGTCCCAAATGCTTCTAATAGGTATAATGTTTCCCAACCGAAATAACGCAACATCAACACTTTCAAGTAAGCCCCATGAAACTAATATCATTAACAAACAAGTTTTTAATGCTCGAATTGGTTTATATCCATAACCAGTACAAAAGTCTATAAGTTTTCCGAAAAACTTTTTTATACCCTTTGCTCGTTCGTAAGACTCTTTTACAATATGATATTGTGCTTCTGCACGTTCATTAAGTAATCCTTGATTAGATGCTGACTTTGATACAATACTCCATGTTCCAACATTCATTTGTGAAAAATTTTCTTTTGTGTAATAGTACGAATCAAGTATACCTGAAATATCAATATCGGTATTCTCATGATAACACCCTGCCTTCGCTACTATCCTTGATACAGTGCTTTCTTCTATCTTAAAATTCTTAATAGAATATTGCATTGTCATCGTTCCAATATTACTATTTTGCCATATTAACAGATTTTCCATAACTGCTGCCTTTGTTCTCATAGTTCCATTCATATTAAGTATGTTAATGTCACTTCGCTGAACATTAAAACGTTTGCAATTATTAAACATCTGCATAAAATGAATATGGCAATCTCTAATATCAATCTGTTCAAACTCAAAATTACTTAAATTGTTTTCATCAGGAGAAAATTTACTGAGTCCTGCATCAAATTGATTGATTTGACAATCTGCCAATAACACTTCAGCACAATCTATCTGTAACTTATCTATTGTTTGTTTTTCTATATGTATATTGATATCCGCTGCCTGTAAAATGCTAATAACTGAATTTATATTATAAAAGCCATCTATATAAACATTTTTCGTCAGTGAATAGCTCTTTATAATAAGTGCTGCATTATATAAACCAACACTTAATATACAAGAAGTTATATTTTCAATTTTCTTTTCTTGCATAACTGCTTTAACTAAATCGTCTGTCAATTCAAATATTGCTTCTGAAAATTGATATTGCTTTTCAACACTTTTTCCATTTCCATTCGATATTCTCAGTTTAACTATATTAACATCTGCCATTAGTCATTTCCTCTATATTTTCGCCAAAATCTGCATTTTCTTTCCATCGGCGGTCTGGACTTTTTCGTAATTGACTTTTACGCCATCATCAAGGTCGATGTCGATACGTGAAAGAGCTAAATGAGCAATTTTAGCATCATAGTCTTTGGTTTCTTTAATCTGTTTCTGGAGCTTTTCTTTACGCTTTGTAGCGTTGGAAATTTCCTTGTTATCGTGGCTATTGTCGATGATTTCCTGCATACGGGTAATCTCTTTTTCATACACACGCTGAATACGATGCAGGTACTCAACTCGAACATTACCAATGGTGTCTGCGTTCCAACGGTGCATATAAACAAGAGCCTTAAAGCCATTCTGCTTACCGCTGTCAAAGAGCCAATAAATCGGGCGTTTCTGATAAGTCTTAATGTGGTCTTTGATAAAATCTGTCAAGAAATAATTTCGGATTACTTCACGGCTTGTCTTACCCTTATTGCCAAGAGCATTGGCAATAAAATCAAGATTTTCTTCAAGAGTATCTTCTCCATAAACCTTTTTCAGCCACGCACAAAACAGACCAACAATATCATCTTCAAAATATTCTTCATCTGTAATAGGAATGCAGTTATCCTTATCTGGAATAAAAGTATCATATTTGCTGTTATCCCATTCTCCACCTGCATAAACAAGTCCATCTTCATCAAGAGAATAACGGCCAAGCATGCAGCCAACTGCATAGGAAATTAAACTCTTAACATCTCTTTGCAAATCGGCTTTGCGAACAGTTATATCCTTATCCTCAACATCAGGTGTAAGCTCGTCTTGTAAACCATAAATTTCAATAAATATTTTATTTAATTCTTCTTCATTGACTTTCAACTGGTTAAAACGGTTTTTGCACTCATTTTCCCACTGTCCATAGGCTTCGGCAACAGAGGAAATAGGGCGGATAAGAGGGTGTTTTGTAAAATCCCAAGATATTTCAAATGAGTCCCAATCATATTTTGCCAAACTTATATTTTCTTTAACAATATCATCAATAAAATTCTTATACGATTCATTAATGATAACTGGAATATTTGCAACATTTCCCACCTGAAAATTTAATGTTGGATTTTGCATTCTCATAAACTCAAAACTTATTTTTGAACACAATAAACCTGTTAAATAATAAACCAATTCTTTATTTGGAAAAACAGATGACCCCGCTATATCATATAACGCTCCTTCTGGTGAATATCTCACCCCAAAACAACTAGAACTAACAAAAGACCAAGTTATGCTTTCAAGAAAATAATATTGCATATTTTTAGGCTTTGAGTTACTCGGCAAACATTTTCCAATAGATAATTTATATAATTTATCTTCTTTAATATTAAATCCATCATTCCACCAATCAACTACAAACTCGTTATTTCCATACCATTTTCTAAATTCACCACCTTTATTATATCTAAACCATTTCTTTTGGCTCTTTACTGCCTCTAATTTATTTTGAGCTCTTATTCCTAATTGGTTCTCCATAACTTCGAACCAATATCTAATAAATTTTTCATTTTCTCCTGTTTGCATTCCAGCTCTTGGCTCGGCAATATCTTTCATTTGTTTTGCTTTGAAATACACATTTCTCATTTGTTTTGAAACCCAATATGCTATTGGGGAACCAGGAATTTTTACGAAGTTATTTTCATCTGCTTCATAGAAATAACCACATTCTTTGTTTGCTATTGCTTCAAGCACCTTTCGTTTTTGAATTTCCATTCCACCCTTGAAATCTGATAACCTAAAGCATAATGATTTTTCGTTACTTTTTGAATTTTTCAGAATAAACGAGCAGATTGGAACAGTTGCTTCCTCAAAAGCCGAATATTCCATTTGAATTAATGAAGTAATCGTCTTACATGAAATAATGTATTCTCTGAGTTTTTCATATGTTTTAATGAACATCCATACAAAAGGAGTCATAAAAGCAGAGTAGCCGTCTGACTTACAGAAAGCAAAGTTTCGATACATAAACACACTGAATAAATCGCCTGAATACGCTTTATAATTATCAACCACAAATTTCTTTAACTGTCCTTCCAACTTATTCATATATGGCGGATTGGTACAAACAACTGCATACTTATTACTCATAATTTCAGCCTGTTTTGCAAGCTGTACCATCTGTGGAAGTGTATCATTCAGCCATGCTGTTGAAAAAAGGTCTATCTGCCCCGCACTACGCTCAATATTATTTAAATATGCTGTAAATCCATTGTAATCTTTCTTTTCTATCGTCTGTAATGTACCAATTTCCTGTGCGTCCCTATACACTTCAACTAAGTATTCGCCAATTTTATTCTGTTCACTATCCATTGTTAAACCATTACAAGCAAATTTATCAATAGAATTACTTTCCTCAACAACTGCAAGGTTATTGAATATACCTTTTGTCAATGCATGACGATTATAACTGCGTGCTTTCATCATTACTGCAAAATACGCCAACTGATACGCACGCTTATCAATATCCATACCGAAAAGGTTATTTCCCACAATGTTTAATGCCGCATCTCTATCTGAATATCCCACTTCACGGTAGATTTCCATCAGCACATCAAACGCATATACAAGAATATGTCCGCTACCCATACATGGGTCGAAAAAGGTTAAATCAGTCGGACTAATTTTTTCATCGACATACTGGATTTCTCCATTTTTAGGCGTGACAAAAAATTCCAGTTTTTCAACCAACTTACTCTGTGGATTCCTTTCAATCCAATATCTTCCCAAAGAGTTGTCCACCATATAACGAACAACCCAATCTGTTGTAAACAACTGTGTTGCTGCCGGAATATCCGCTTTCTTTACTGTTCCTTTATAGATATTTACAATCTCGTCGTGTTTCCTTGAAATATAATACTGATACAGCCAACCAATGATTTCAACCTGACCGTCAGCCTTTATTTTTCCATCATCAGTGTACATTTCATCGTTAATACGGAAATCAGCATCTTCAATATCGTTGATAAGATGATGAATAATTCCCTCTGGGTCTGTAAATGAAATTGTGAGAAGTAATTCCGAATAATCATCGGTTTTTTCAAACAGTTCCGGTAAAATATCGTGAAGCTTGTTGCACTGCTTAATAAAGAGCATACGGAATAATTCGTCCAGTTTATTATCATCTTTTAACTGGATAATTCTGTCCTGCTCATAAGATGTAAATTCCAAATCGGTATCAAACGGTGTCGTTACCAAATCAGGCTCTGTTTTTGCCTTATTCTCGGAAGAAAGCACACGAACACCGGAAGGCAAATAATCATTGACTTCCATAAAACGAATTGCAATCAAACGGTTGAACCAAGTATATGCAACTTCTTCAATCACATTTTCAAATGCTTCCTGATAACTCTTATAGCTGCGTTCTTTTGTCTGAATTGATTTTACAAGAGCATCTCTCTGCTTAATTTCAATACCGGAGATTTTCGTATAATCCTTTGTGCCAACATCATAGAAATACGTATCACTTGTTGATTGTGGTAATTTCTCAGCAATCCCATTCTCTGTAATACCAACTGTTCCGGCTTTATATTTAATATCGTCAATGAGTTTTTCTCTTGCCCACTCTGCAAATTTTCTTATTGCTGTTTTATTCATCTTGCTTTCTCCATCTCTTATCTAATAAAGTTTTCAAGCTGTTGCAGTAACATACCCCAATCTGCTCCGGCTGCAAGTGTTACTGCAAGTTTCATAGAAAAATCGCCTGCAAACTTTTTGATACCTACAAGAGCTTTTCCTATACGGTTCTTTTTCGGATTATCAGTTTTCAACTGTTCCTGAACCATTTCCAAATCATCTTTTACATTCTCAATTTCTTCTGCATCAACACCTTGTATCTCGGGCAATGAAGCAAGTAATTTGTCAATTAACTCAATCATAGAACTGGTATCATTTGTAGTGTTATAAGTATTTATCACGCCACTATTCTGCTGACTCGCAGAGCCATTGACAGTTTCAATATTCTGAATATATGTATTTCCTCCCATAGTTTTTGCCTCCTCGTCATAAACAATCATTTCCATTGAAAGCTGATCATTGATAAAATCTATAAGCGGTTTAAATGCCATATCAAGAAAATTTTGTATAATTGTATTTATTTTCTTATCAGACCAATAATATTTCATAGCCTGACTTCTGACATTAACTGTATTCTCGTTATTTATAAAATTCAAATAATCATACTGTGCTTTAATATGACACGCTTCATCTTCTGGTGGATTATAGTCAGCCCACCCCGAACGGTCTATTGCATAACACATCTTAAAGTCATAATCGACACCTGACATTTTATCCTGAATGATTCTGGATATTAACTCATTTCCATCTATAAATTTGAGAAATCGAGAAAGATTTATATCTGCTGTGTCATTAGTGCTATTAAGCAAATTGCTTGATAATCTGCGAAATTCTAAACTCAGTTTTCTTAATTCTAATCTGTTCATATATCCACCCCACAATACGGACAAAACACCTTTGCTGCTCCTGCACAATAAAGTACCTTTACTCTGCGACCACAACAAGAACACTTAAACTCTGTTTCAGTGGTATCCTTGTCCTTTAATTCTTTCGTTACGATCTTTTTCAATGGCTTATAATCCATTTTTATCCTTATCATCCCTTTAGATCGATTAACCGACCTTTGCATTTTCTTAAATGTCTTATTCAATTCTTCTACCATATTGTTATAAGCGATTGCCTGTGCCTGCTCGATTACATCTGATGATAGAAATTCATTCTTTTCTTTCGCCAGACCACAATAAGGGCAAAACAATTCTTCAAAAGGCTCATCATCATTTTGATATTCTCCGGCTTGCAACTTAAATTCTGAATTGCAGTACGGGCATTCAAAAGTCACATATCCTTCGCTATCTCCCTGAATAGGTATTGTAGAATTTTCTGTTGACAAGGCGCCCACCTCCCCATCTCTTAAAACTCAATATTGATAATCGTATCTTCTTCCAAAGTATTCATCAGTTTTTTCTCAAGTTCTGCAATATACTTCTTAACATCTGCTTCACTCTCAAGCTGCCAAGTTGTCGCATTATTGATAGATTTAATGCTAACCGTTTTCTTTCTCTTTACCTTTGGAGCAGATACAGCTGGAACAATCGATTTCTCACCATAATTTCTGGTTTCCGCTACATGAGCAGGCTGTTCTGCTGCAATGATTTTTGCTTCTTCTTTTTCAATCTCATTTAGGCAGCGAACTTTGAGTGCGTCTGCTTCTACTTTGATATTTTGCAGTATAGCCACATTATTACAACTCATTGCCTTATCACCGATTTCTCTGAACAGATTTACATACTTATCTGCTAATTTATCGTGGCATTTCTTATCTTGTAGTTCTTCAAAGACACGTTGTCTTGCTTCCTGAATAGCATTATCTATCGGCTTCTGCATTTCGTTGAGAAGTCCACTGTAAAGATTAATAAACTTGTCCAGTAAATCCGGCAATTTGAAGATTTCTGAATAAGGAGCAGATTTCTTTAAAATGGACTTGATGTCTTCAACAACGGATTCTATCTCACTATTTACAATGAATGTTTTACTGTCATCATAAATCTTCATCAGTTTCAGAGCTTTATCAAATATGCCCTTCTGTTCTCCTGCAAAGAACTTCTTAACAGGCTCATAATTCTCCGCAAAATCAAGAAAATCATCTTTCTTATGGTCAATACCTGCAAAGAACTCATTGGAATATTTCATTTGCAAAACATCAGCCATCAATTTTTTACCGGAAGCAATCAACTGTTTGCCCGGATATGCAGGCTGCGTTGCATAGTGAATATCCAATTTTTCAAGGTCATTCTTCAGATTTGATGCGTAACCAAGGAAACTTCTCATAATCGCATCGTCATCATCACTTGCCGAAGTAACATTAAATAGTTCTTTCATTACTATACGGACAGATTTCTTCTGCTTTTCATTCGCTTTTACACGCTTCTCAGTCATCAGTTTTTCATTAAACTCTTTGCGTGTCAGATAACGGATAATTTCTTCTGGAGTCTTTGAAAGCAATGTAACTGCATCATTATTAACGAACATTGCAATTTCGCCATCTTTAAACAACTTAGCAACAAGCCACTGAACATCAGCTTCTACAAATCCATACGGTGCTTTCAAGAAGCGTTCCAAAATAGACCTCATAGAAGTTTTCATGTGACGCTGTGTGTTCAGAGCAATATAATCATTCACATCGTGGAGAGCCAGTTCATTTTTTGCTGTATTTATACCAGCAATCGTGAGCTGCTGTCCATTATTCTTGAACAATGTGCGAATGTCGGACTCACTCATTGCTGTATCAATATATGACAGCTTATGATAAACAGTGGAAACCAGCTTTCCGAGTGCTTCATTTATCTTAGAAGCAATTTCCTTTGCTCCGCTCTGAATTTTATCGCCATTCACATAGATTTCTGCATTTTTCAAACTTTCTGAAAGGAATAGCTTCGCAGCACCGTTTCTCTCACGCATTTCCACTTTCTTGGCTTCCTTAATGCTTTCAAACTGTGTAACTGCATTTGTAGCATCAAAGCGGATAAATTTTTCTATCTGTAAAGCAGAACGGATTTCATCAAGAAATGTTCTGTCGTCAGGCAATACTACAAGTACGCAACTTGACTGACCGGACAGAATTCTCATTGTTGTTTCATCTGCTCGCTCATCGCTATTTGGAGTAAGGATTTTCAATGTAATGTCATTATTCTGATTTGCTTTATACGGTTTATCATCAACAACCTGATTGAAAGCAAACGCATATCTACCATTGAATGCCGGATAGCGGTACTTCTTTTCATCGTAAATACCGTCAAAAATCATCTCAGATACCTTTGCAATGACTTCTCCAGAATCCACGTTCTGTGATTTAATCGCTCTATTAATTTCCTGCTCCTCATCTGTCAGAAATACATAAATATCCCCATTCTTCTGAACCAAAGTCTGACGAACAAGACGTTTCAATGCGTCCTCTACCTGCTGTGCAAGAGCCATACGATCATCATTTACATTGGATACCATAAGGCTTGTGATATTCGGGGTATTTGCTTTGATTTCCTTAACATACTTAATCATAAAGAGTGTTTTCAGTACATTGACATCAAAGCATTCTTTTTCATGGTTTGGATTCAGATAATCATTATCTAATGCACGGGAAATAACACCCTTGTGAGAGTGGTCAAGGAATTGCTCAAGAGCGTCATAGAACATATTAAATGGCACAATCGTTCCCGGTTCATCGTTCATAACCTTTACGGCAGATTCTTTGAACAACGCAAGCATAGAACGCTCGCCTTCTGCCAGATGCTTACCGGATGCACCATGAGTACGAATGGAAGTCAGAACACTTCCAAGTAAATTAAACTGATATGGAATAAACGGATAGATGTCCGCAAAATTTTCTCTGTCTGAATATAATTTCTTTTCAACCCCATCATTGAACAAAATAAGGTTCTTAATAACTGTCGCCTTATCATCATAAAGCAGTGTAAGTGTCTGTTTTCCTGCTTCGTTCTTTTCAAGGATTCTCTTTTTGATAACCTCATCTACATTGGCAGATGAAAGAGAAAGTCTGGTATCAAAACGCCCCTGAATTTTCGAGAAGTCATTTCCTTTTGTTTTTGTAATCGAATCAATATCCTGCTGACTTGTTACGATAATCCAAGCCTTACCGCCGCAGGCAGTACCCAAATCTTCTGTTACAGTCTGAAGATTCAGCATAAGTTTGGAATCATCGCCTATGTACTGTCCAATCTCATCAATCAGGAATACGATATGATGATCGCTCTCTTTTTTGTCAAGATATTTCTTAACAAGTCTGGCGAAATCCTCAACCTTATATGCATATTCTCCGGTAGCTTTCTCGCACCAGTTTCTGCCTGCCTCAATACTCATAAAATTAATCCCGTCAAGAACTTCTACCACGTCGTCCTGAATGAAATCAAAGTCGCTGCGTGATTCTTCCCAAGTAGAACCAAAGCTATCTTCAAATTTCTCTTTGAATAAATCGTACTTTCCTTCTTCCGTCAATTTGCGTTCCAAATCTGCAAGGAACGGATTAGAACCACTAAATCCCTGCATTTCATTGAACACATTCTGCAATACGGAAACAATGGCTTCCTTAGATTGCTTACCGTTCACTTCGCTTTTAGAGTCAATATTGAAAAGAACAACATCGGTCGGAATCGTACCTGCCAGCTTCATATCTGCAAGTACCATCTGATCAGCGATCTTATTATCATCTACAAAATAGTCAATCGCTTTCTTTCCGCCAACTTCTTTATTTTCAAGGAGATAGGATAAAATCTTCAAGAAATGAGATTTACCACTTCCAAAGAAGCCCGATATCCACACACCCATCTTGTCCGTATTTCCGATAATTCCTCTTTTGTAGCTTGAAAAAAAGTCGGAAAAATGTTTCTGAAGTTCTCTAGTCACTACATATTCTTCAAGCTCCTGCTTGATATTTGCATCATCATCCTGTCCTACTTTGATTACACCTTTAATATCCCTGTCTATAGGCTTTGAAAACATATTCTTGATAATCATATTTCCTCTCCCCTTAATCCACGAGCTTGAATGCTCTGTAATAGTTATCGTCCTTTATCTCTCCAAACAGCACTAGTTCCTGACCGTCATAATTGCCCGGATAAAACAGCACTACCGGAACATTATCTATGACCTGATGTAAATTATTCAGTACCGTATGTGAACGCAATATCGGATAGCACTTTCCAATACCAGTAATAAACACAACCGCTTTCTCCGGCGTATTCTCCCTGATATGATTCACTATCAGACTGTCTGATGATGTTATCCTCAACATATTGCTGATGGATTTTGACACTCTCTCAAAGCCTTTTGTCTTTTCAAACTGATAACACTTTTCCAAATATCCTTTTTTGATAAGAATATCAATCATAATATCGTAAAGGTCAAACACTACAACTTTGAAATCATCATCTGAGTTTTCACTTTTTTTCTTGATGTATTCTATCCTCTCACGGATATACAATTCTTTTTCAGCCGGATAATCAAAGATATAGTATCCAACTTCATTTCCTAACCCTTTATTCTCTCTAAACGAGGGTTTTTGTATCATTTCTTCTGCTTTATCTAATCGTTCGTCAAGCGATAGCATTTAGTCCACCCCCGTAATTGCTTTAATCATTGCGCTCTCTCCACACGCTTCAAGATAACGCTCTAAAGCAATATCAAGAATTGGTGGCGTTATTGTTTTCTTCTTCTCAACAACCGTTAAAAGGTTTGCATCTGTCAAATAGTTAAAATATATTGAGCGAAGCCTGCGTTTTGTACCATCTGTCCAAGCTGCAATATCTTCACTTTGAATTTCTTTATTCTTGAAAAAAATATTCACATCTGCATCTTCGATTACCGGAATACCAAGTATATTTTTTTCACGGTACACTTCAAACATAAATTCAAAGAACAATCGGTCTGTCTTGAGAATAGCAATCAAATTGATTACCTTTTGGGTTGCCAAGTCAGATGTGCAAAACAAGTCAATCAGTGTCTTATCTAGTCTTTTGGCTCTGTTCCAAATGTATCCGTATATTCTTTTTGCCCTATATTCTTTCATAACGCCGAACAAATTTTCATCTATACATAGTTTTTTTATTTCATTTTCAGCCATTCCATTGTTTATCAAATTGATTATTTTCTTTATCTCTACAAACCAAAAAGACTGAGAAATCAGCCCAGCACTATAAGTCATTGCTTCCACCATCCTTGTTCTTTTCATAGTGGATAATGTCACCGAAGTCACAGTCTAACTCATCACAGATTTTCTCCAAAATATTCATAGAAACTTTCTCTCCTTTTGTCATCTTGGCAATCGTGCTGCTACTTATTCCGAGATTATTAATCAAGTCCACTTTCTTCATATTTTTGTCAATTAACAGCTTCCACAATCCGTTATACGATACTGACATATACACTACCTCTTCTTTTTTTCTTAATCACCATCTATATAGCTTTTATCGTATATTTTATCTATACGACTCCTCATTGTGGCTATTTTATCATATATATGCTGTTTTCTCAATAAATTTATGAATGATTACTTCGACATGTCGAATTTTCTTTTTGATATACCTTATTCTTTTGTTCGATGTTCAAAATGTTCGGTGAATAGTAAGCCGAGAATCTTGCTTTTGAGGTCTTGCTTTTGAGGTCTTGCTTTTGAGTATATATCGGCGTCGTATAGTAACTAAATTGATAGTTAAAAGGCAGAGTGCTGATTATGCGCTCTGCCTCATAATTATGGCACTAACTAAATAAAATCAATTGCCATGGCATGCCTTTCAGGCATATAAGATTCTATCATTTTTCCAGTAATTTCTGCCTCATAGAACAACTGATCTGTTCCAAGCAAGCTCAACAGTTTGTCATATATTGCCAACACAATTGTATACGCAACAGAATTATTAACCTCTGGAATTTTTTTTGCCCGTTCATTCATTCTTGCTATTGCCTCTTGTAGCGTTTCTTTGATTTCATTATCTTTATCCTTATTCATTAAAATAATCCTCATATCTGCTAATACACGGGCAAACATTCTTGTAATTTCTGCCTCTAAAGCTAATTGATTTCTGTTCGCATCAAGCCAATCTGAATATGTTTTATAGCCTTCACATTTAAGCTCATACGCGATCTTATTCTTCAACAAATTTTTTACTGAAAATTTTTTCTTCTCTAAAAATTTTTCCAATCCTTTATAGGTAACAAATATAACTTCTTCCTCTGTATTATCTAATTTTCTTATTTTTTCAATAATACAATATTCTTTTTGCATTACCACTCCTAGAATTCTATTAAACATGTCCTCTTTTAAACCATAACTTGATTGAAATATATGAAGCAGTTCATTAACTCCTATTGCTCCTTTATGTTCATAAATCTGCTTTAAGAAAGCCATTTCTATTTCATACAACAATTTTTCACTCATATCTCATTCTCCAATTAAAATATTTTTTAAGTACCTACACGCTTTATCAATCGTCTAGATACAGTTTCTTTGCTTTTTCTGATACCTGTTCTCCACAATGTGGACATACTATCATTGCCATAAAATTATTCTCCCTTCTTATATGCCTACTACCTTTTTCCTGCCTTATCATGATATTCTGCGATATCATCTGCCCAAGCATAATCAAGTTCTATACTGCAGGTTCTGCTTTTTGTAACGCCTCTCAATGCTCTGCCAACAGCTTCGTAATTTAGTGCTACTCCATCATGATCATTCTCATATGTTACTGACCTGTTTCTTTCAATACCAATTTTTTCAGCTTCTTTGCCTGCATCAATATTTGCTCCAAGGAATAAGAACTCCCAGCCACATTCTTTCTTTGCTTCAATCATTCGCTTAATGTCATTGTAATTAAACTCTGTACTGGAATTTTCTAATCCATCTGTAGTGATTACAAACAATACTTTTCCGGCACGATGTTCCTCCGGCAAATGTTTCTGCACATTGTCAATTTTGTTAATTGCATGTCCTACCGCATCAAGCAATGCCGTACATCCCCGGACATAATATTCTTTATCCGTCAACGGCTGAACTGCATCAATCAGGAAACGATCATGAATGATTTCCACTTCATCATCAAAGAGGATTGTAGTCACATTAACTTTTTCTCCTTCTTTTTTCTGCCTCTCTATCATCCCGTTAAATCCACCGATTGTGTCGCTCTCCAGTCCACCCATTGAACCACTTCTGTCCAAAATAAAAACCAGCTCTGTTAATTCCGCATTCATGTGATTTACCTCCTTCGGTTTATTGTAATCACATTATATCTACGAAACTAACAGAGCTGGTCGCATGATAGGCGACAATTTCTTCACCTACTCAAAAATTGGCTGTCCATAAGCATCTAATATCTCATTAATTTCAAACATATCGTATATCTTATTCTGTAAGAAATAAGCTACGATAATATCTGTCTTTGAACTTCTTGAAAACGCAAAGCCTGCTGAATTTAGAAGATCCTTCGCTTCGTCAATAGATAGTTCTAATGCTATTGCAAACGCAAGCACAGTCTTCTTATTTGGCGTATAATTCACATCTTTTCTGATTTTTGAGAAATGTCTTCGATCCACATAAGCTTTATTATATGCTTCAGAATCAGTCATCCCTCTCTCATCAATTAAACGCAATAGTCTTTTGGAAAATGTCTCATCCATCTGCCCCATAAGGCTTTCTATATTACGGTTTGTTGCCAATGTCGAAGACATAGAGTCAGTTGCTTTTGTTTTCTGCATACTTTCAACATCAAACGATTCTACGGCACTTTCATCTATCTCAATATCTGTATCTTCTTCGGCATCGCATTTTTTTGTTGCTTTTTTCTTTCTAAATTCTGAGATTCTATCAAATATAGACTTCATTTCTTTATCCAGTTTAATATCATCCGGCTTGTCTATGTAATATTTATCTATATATTTTCCGACTGATTCATATAATTTCTGATCTCTCATTTCCAACTCCTTTATCTATGCCATATTTTCTGCATCATGTTCTCTTATCCTGTCTAATATTATATCAATACGGCTCCTTTTATCACCAAGCCTCTTCAACATTTCCTCGTCATGATACTTAATATAGCTTACCACATCATAGAACCTACTGGAAGGCAGTTTCTGCTTGTGATAACCTTCAAAGCACTTTTTATGTATTTTTAAAGCTTCATCCCTTCTTTGTCTGTAGTTCTCATGACGGAGTTTTGTCACCCTGTCATTCTGAATATATACAATCCACCCACTGAATGCTGTGCGGATAAACACCATATCTGAGGCAATATTGTAATCTAATCGGAATTTGTTGCAGATCATACTCATATTTTCATCTGTAAGCGGCAATTCTCTAAGATATTCTGCACGATTATTCTGCTTTACACCAGAGCTTACACCCCATTGCAATCTGTTCCATTCATCCTCACAACCACATATTTTACATACTCTGTTTCCCTGAAAAATCACATATTTGGCTGCTCTATTTGTAGCAAGAAAATGATTTCTATTAGCATATCTGCAGCTTCCAGTATGTATTATATGAGATCTTGGACTCAGATAACATATCTCCTGGTTAGTCCACCTCGTGTATTCCTTATAGCATTTACAAAATAAGTGATACATATAATTTGCATCATGCTTTGAATAGTGAAGAAAGTTTTTCTGATATTCAATGCCCGCCTGTTTCAATGCACGCTCAAAACCAATTTGATTTACTCCATCACTTGCAATATGCATAAGAACTTCTTGAAATACAATAACTCTATGTCTCGGCATTGAATATCCATAAGTGTCCATCCCTCTTTTAAACAATTCATAAGTATCCTTTGTCCAAACCACTACATACTTATATTTTGGAAATGACATCTTAATTTTCCGCAATACTATTTCTTCACTATTTGCCTGCATGACAGATTTTAATGTAGAATGTGATAGTACTAATGTATCCGGATTATATTTTTCTTCTGAACTCAGTCGCATCGCTCCGGAAAATGATTTTTTCAAATTCATACTTTCATCAGTCGCTACCACACCAATCTGAATTGGCTCCCTGTCTTCTATCCCATTTGTTCCCGGTGTCTGATTCCATTCGATATCTACAAACAAATATTCAAATTTTTTCCAGCTCATGTTTACCTGCCATACTTACCAATCCTCTTCAAATTCATCCATTGCGTCATCCACACCATCGGCATAATCACTATCCCTGTCATACCGATCATAATCATAATCGCCATCCATGTATATATCATCATAGCCATCATCATATGAGTTATATGTATTGCTTTTCTTTGAGCTACTTGTTCCAGTAGAACTTTTCTTTGTACTGCTGTACGATGATGCATTGCTTCCTGCTGTCGATTTATTGTTATGACTACTTGAAGAACTGCTGCTTGTTGATTTATTGGAATATGATGAACTGCTATGCGAAGAACTACTTCCAGTATAAGGCTTATGCAGATAACAATAACTGCTATTTGTTGCCTGCTTATTGTCACAGCCTGATTTAATGCACTTAGGCTCACTAGCTTCACTAATAGCACCAATAATGTAAAAAATACCTATTACCACCAAAAATACTGTTAATCCTTGTCCAAACGAATTCTTTTTCATATACGGCACCTGCTTTCATTCACCTGCATCTTCATTTATCAATCTTTCGCAATCATCAATTAATATCCTAATTGCTTCCAACTCCATCAAAGTCAAAATCCGAATCATATAATCTTCCATCTGTTCCTAACATATCCCTGTCCTCCTAATTATCGTAATGATTGAATCCACCAAACAAACCTCTGTCACTATGGCTTGTCTTATGTCCATTATTATCATATGTGTTGACACTTCCAAATAATCCAGGGCAGCTGTGTCCTACTTTGTGACCTCTATTATCGTAATGATTCATTGTACCAAATAATCCGGGACTGCTATGTCCTACTTTATGTCCATTAGCATCATAGTTGTTCATACTACCAAAGAATCCCGGTCTGCTCTCTCCAATTTTATTGCCATTTGCATCATAATGCTTCATTGTGCCAAATAATCCAGGGCGACTATATCCTTCTTTTTTCATATCAATCAGCTCCTTTCAAACAATTCTTACATGTTTTTAAGTTCTTTGTATTTACATTATACGCACACCATGTGTCCAATAAAAAGGACAACTATGAATTCAAACGATTCTTATTTCATGTGCTATCATAATTATAACAAGAACCATTTCTTATGTGTCGCATTTCAGGCGACAAAAAAGGACGCAGTTTTTCTCCCACGCCCTCAAAACTATCTGGCTTTATCTTACCTTACCTTCGCTACTTCCTTATGTGCCACTTCCTGCTTCACCTCATCCACACCTCTAGCCTCAAATGCATCTGCATTATACTGATACTCCTGCGGCTCAGCGACCATATCGGTGAATATACAACCTCTGCTTCTACTCGCTCAGCTTCTGCCCTCTCCGGCTCTGTCTGTTCCTGTGCTTTCGCATTCTCCATATGCTTTTCCTTATCAAGCTGCACATTCATAGCCAGATTATACAGCTTATCAATCGAAGCGTCCAAATGCAGCTCCATTGATACAAACAACTTTCTCACTGCTTTCATCGGAGCAAGCACCGCCTTTGTAATGGGATGTTTCTGCTCTTTCTGTGAGTAATCCACCTCCGGCTTGTCAGCAAAAGTACGGAATACATTGGCTACTGTCTGACCTGCTTCACGAAATCCTTTTACAAGAAGTGCTGTCTTTGATGCTAGAATATAAATAGTACAAGCCAAAATGAGAAATTCCAAATACACATTAACATGGTACAATAGAGACATGCTGAAGGAGGATCTCATATGGCAATGCAACATGACAAACAATTTAAACTTGATACAATCCGGTATTATCAAGATCATAAAGATCTCTGTGTACGTGGATGTGCAGAAAATCTTGGCATCGGATACAGCACATTAACAAAGTGGCTGAAAGACTTCCGGGAATCAGGTGATATTCCTGTTCGTGGTTCTGGTAATTACGCATCTGATGAGCAAAAGGAAATTGCCCGACTCAGACGTGAATTACGTGATGCCCAAGATGCACTTGATGTGTTAAAAAAGCAATCAACATTCTGGGGAAATGGCAGAAGCCATTTATCTCGAAGTGTCTGAGAAGACGGAAGCTGCCAAAAAGGCTGGACGCCGGGGTTCCGTCTCCGGAATGTTGAAATTTTTAGGTGTCTCACGTTCAGGATATCGTGCATGGCTCAACCGCTTTAAAATTCACGATTACAAGCAGGCATACCGCTTGATTTTCGAATATCTGGAAGCTTTCTACAATACGAAACGAATTCATAGCCATTGCAACTATATGTCACCAAATGAATTCGAACGATTGTATGAAAGAACACACACTGAGGCTGAGCTTCTGGCAGGTTAAAATGGGGAGAAATTTCTCATTTTAACTTGTACTAAATCTTGACATAGGACCAACTTTTTCTCACCAATATTAAAATAGGCAACAGCCTCTTTAATCGTAAAAGCATATTTATCGCAAATAGGCACATTGTCCGCTCCTTTCATATGTGATAGGGGCATCTACCCCTCCACTTTCCCACGGACAGGTTTTTTCATTTTGGTCGGGGCATTTTTTCAAGAAATAAAAAAAGACCTTGAGGAGGACCCTCAAGGCCGTGTGAATTGCTTCACATTATTTTTTATCTTCTTTTGCTTTCAAGGCTTTTCTGATTTTCAAAGCCTCTTTATAATACTTTTCTTCATAATCAGTATGTTGTTTCTCTGCCCATTCCTCTGCATAGTCCAACAGGAAATGCTCTATACATGATAGCATTCTATGATGGGCTCCAAGAAATGAATCTTCCATATTGCGTTTCTTTATCTGTAATGACTTATGGTTTCCATCCTCATTTAATAATAATGATGTATAGATGTCGGATATTTCTACTTCTTTTTCTGCACGTTCCGACCCACGAATCTGTTTATCAATATCATTCATTTCTACAATTCGACTGGCATAACTGAACCAGGACATCGGTATCGCATAATAACTGTCTCCACATAATAAATCAGACCACCACGATGTATAAGAAAAGGCATTCTCCTCATCAGAATCGCCATCGTCTTCCGGCATATTTTCAACAAGACAGTTTACGGCATCTTCGGACAGACCAGTCTTCTGGCATATGTCAGCAACCTCAAGATCAGATGACATTATCTCGGACTTTCCATATAAATAATCGAGGGAACAATCCAAGATAACGCTGTATGCATACATATACTGACTCGGCACCTTCCAAGCCTCATCATATTTATCCTGCGTTAAATGATTCTGAATGTTCCTTCTTATTGCCTCAACTTCTTCAAAAGGATTAGTATACTTTTTGTGTTCACGTATCTTTACTATTTCACGGCATCTTTTATTACTGTAGATGGCATTTGCAAGAGTTCCTGTATCTCCCATCCGCCTTGCGTCAGCAACGGTCAGCAGTCTTTTACCAAATGTATTATACTTTTCGGCTTTCTTGGACATTATCTCACCTCTTAAACGAATTACTATTCGTTATAAATATATTCATCGTCTTATAACGGTTAGTATTACGAACTGTTATTCTTTACTTTAGAATAGCACGGATGTATGATTTATACAACAAGAAAACAAATATTTTCATTCCAAAGGAGGAAACAATTATGAACACTACAGCAAACCAGATAGCAAAGATTATCTCTACACCTAACCCTTCAGCACCTATCACAACTCACGCCCTGGCAGAACTTGGTAACGGCAGTATGCAGAACGGTCTCCGAAGAATCGTTAGCTACTTCGCAGCCGAGTCAGCATCCAACTTAAGGCTCGGAAGAATACAGGGTGGCCTTGTCGGTGTAATCGGCACCGCTGCCGTAGCCGGAGGAATTGCTTTCATATACCATGAAGCACAGAAAAAGCAGTTAGAAACCGAGGGCAAGATTATCCTTAACACCCTTCAGAAGTCCGCAAACAAAAACACAGTAATAGTAGAAGAAACTCCCTCCGATGATGTGACCGAAGAGTCTGATACCGATAACAACACTCCTTCCGAAAAATAGTCTCCATTCCATATACACCTCCTTTCAGGGTGCGAATCCGTAACAGGGTTCGCACTTTTTTATAAAAATAGCCCCGAGTTCACTCCCCGGGGTCATGTGTTGTTTCATATTATTTTGTAAGTTCTTTGATTTCCTTCAATGTCTGGTTGCAAGCCTCCATCTGTTTTTCCAGCAACGAAATCTTCTCGACTAATAACTGTGATACACCTACCGGCTCAGCAGTTTCTTCTTTTTCAGTAGTTGGAAGATTAGCTATAGTATAAGCTATTATGGCTCTGTAGGTTGTCGTAACAGGCTTATTTATCGCTGCTGCAATGGTTTTCAATCTATCATTAGACTCGCTTTTTATAGTAACTTTTCTCTGTACGGTTTCATTCTCCTCACCGCTTTCAATGTAATCGAGCAAATCTTCCGGGCTTCCTTTAAACCGATCAATAGCATCATTGAAGATAAAGGCATCGCGGGTCTGATTAGAATTCGTTGTCGGGTACCACCTCTCCCTTAACACCTTTGCCTGTTCATCACTTTTTTTATCAACCAATACATTAATCTGCATCTTCATCTCCTCCTTTATTATCTGTAGCCAATATACTTTCTGGCTCATTATAAATCCTCATTACTGTTTGTTTTTGTTTATCTGTGAGTTCATCAAACCTCTTGTGTTTTACACAAATTTCGTACCATGCCGTTCCCTCAATACCCCCACAATTCCCACAAGTCCGTGGCGAGATGACCTTAAAAGGATACATTCTTGGTGCGTAGTCCCAGCCTTCAGCGAATCCCTCTTCCGGGGTTAGCCAAGCCTCAGATCCACAAATTTCGCAAATATGATGCAATTTAACATCAGAATATTCCTTATCATTATCTTTTGATGGAAGCGGCAGTTTCGTTTCATTAAGAATAACTTTCAAATCATCAAGCCTCCTCAAATAATACATTATATTTAATACCTTGTATAGCATCTTCAAGTCGCAAACTCCCAACAACCACCCCAAAGATATATGGAGCCAAGGATTCTAATAATTCTGGGATCGCCGCCGTAATAAAATCTGCAAGTTCTAACGGGGCAATTTCTATTAAAGAATAATCTGCAACAATCGTAGCTGTGATGTCGTATTCATCTGTTATATAAAACCGTGGCTGGATCAGATAACTTGAACCATAAACACGGCCATCCGCACCATCTTGATTTTTAGGCCACACATGAGAGTTAATGAAGTTAATCAATTTATATGCTTCAGCAAGATATTTCGAATCTGCCACAACAGATGGACCAGGCTCGGCATAATATACTCTGCCTTCAAAGGCTGTAGGATGCCAATAAATACAAGCCTCAATTCTCTCGGATGGGCTGTTGGGGTATCCACCAAAAGACATAGTCGTTCTCGATACCTCTTCGCACTCATCTTCTATATGATAAATATTATGCTCCCTAAGATAGGCAAGCATATATTCCTTAGGTGTTTTCTTAACCACTCCATTCTCCTCCTATATGACAGTATATCCATCCTGCGATCTAGTTCCAATTCTGCGAATGTTAGGAATAAGCCCAGCTGATACTTCTTCAAAGAACTTTCTGCACATCCTCGGTGAAACTGGATCTTTATCAAAAAGCCATGCTGGGGTAAATGATATCCCAGTAGGTGCATTTAACACTTTCCTCTTTAAGGTATTCTCATAATAATCGTGTTCTGTCTGATTCAATTTCATATTCAATTTCTTTCTGGGTAAATCCGCTTTACCCCGCGCTGTGTAGTTTTAGTGTTTCTGATTGTTTTCCGGCAAACAATATTATTCATGTATTGTGCCATTCAGTCCATTCGTTCTGTACAGCACATCTTACAAAGAAAATATATCACCGTTCTTTATGGCTGTCAACCCTATTTTAGAACGATTATGAATTTTATTTTTCCCCACCCAAATCCCACATCTCTGTCCATAGGAAAGTGAAAGGAAAAATCCACTACAACTTTTCAAAAAAATCCCGCCCAAAATCGGAAAGGATGTCCATAGGAAAGTGAAGGGATAAGAACAAACCTTTCAGGAAGGCGGTGCGAATCATGGCAGACAAGACAATGGACGCTTACGAAGAGCGTGATGCTGAACTCGATGAAGAGCTGGCTGAAGTGCTTATCGCAATAAGCGTCATATCAAAAAGGCTTGCCAAGAAAATCACAGCAAAAAATATGACAAAGGAGGCAAAAGAAGATGAGTGATCTCACACTGTTACTCGATGACCTCATCAGTTATGGAAACAAACTGACTGAGACTGCACAGGCTTTGAAGGACTACTACTCCGCTCCTGCTCCTACAGAGGAAAAAGTAGAGAAACCGAAAAAGGAAAAAACTAAGAAGGAGACTCCGAAGGAAGAACCCAAAGAGGATGAGCCTAAGACCTATAAGGATGTTGAGGTCAGGGCTGCTCTCGGAGAAAAGGCCAAGGTTGAAAACAAGAAGTACAAGCCCGAGGTCAAGGCTTTGGTTGAGAAGTATTCCAATGACGGAACTTTCACAGGAATCCCGGCAGACAAGTACACCGAACTTATGACAGAACTGGAGGGGATTGGCAATGGCTAAACACGCGCTTCTCTCCGCCTCTGCCAGCAAGCAGTGGCTTAAGCTCCAGAAGAAGCTTTATGACATCCGAATCGGTGCCTGCTCAATGTCTCGTTCAAGCATATCTTCCCGGAAAGGAATAAAATCAAAGACATATCATAATAAAGAAGTAGCATATCCGCATTCACAGGAACTGTCGCACGATATTGTGCCGCAGTATTTTCACTTTTAATATGCAATTCTAAAATAATCCAGGTATGCTTTATATCTATCTTGTGCTGTCAGGCAAGTATCAGTCAGATACCCTTTTTCATTGTCCCATTCTTTCAATCCTCGATAATAAAACATTTTCAAATTATCCTCGATAATAAAGGGAACAATATTATATTTCAGGCATTCCTTGAACATAATCAAACGTCCCACACGACCATTTCCATCCTGAAATGGATGGATATGTTCGAATTTCACATGAAAATCCAGAATATCGTCAAAGGTCTTTTCTTCCTTGTTATTGTACTCTGACAGCAATTTCTTCATCCTGTCTGCTACTTCTTCCGGAAGTGCAGTTTCCATACCGCCGACTTCATTTGGCAGTTTCTTGTAATCACCGACAGCAAACCAATCCTTTCTGGAATCACTGATTCCATTTTTCAGAATCAGATGCAGCTCCTTAATAAACTTTTCCGTCAATGCCAATTTTGCATGATCAATAATAATATCAATACACCGGAAATGATTTGCTGTTTCAATCACATCATCTACATTAAGCACTTCTTTTTCTATACCAATGGTATTCGTCTCGAAGATATATCTGGTCTGATCGTGGGTCAGCCGACTGCCTTCCATATGGTTTGAATTATATGTTAAATCAATCTGTGTCTTATGATAAATGCCTCCAGTATATTTATTCGCCTTCTCATCCTGCAAAACATCCAATAAGGTCGTTGGTTTTTCTTTCTTCTTGTTAGTGCGCTCCGGCTTTTCTGCATTTTCCGGAATATTCCATGTCTTTCCGGTAAGAAATGCTCCCGGCACACGACCATGGGCACAATAATTTCTTACACTACGTTCAGATACATCCCATTTTTTTGCCATTTCAGCAACTGAAAGATATCGCATCTGCCGCTCTCCTCCTTTCACACGATAAAAAGCATATTCTGTGAGCCTTTTATTATCATGATTTCAAAAATCACGTTTACTATAGTTAGTATACCACATTATCGGCAATAAATCCATGTTTTTGCACTCATTTTCCTGTTGTTTTTGCCGACGTAGAAAACTCTAAAAAAATACCAACCATCGAATTTGACGGTTGGTACTTATATTTTAGTTTTGGTCATCTGGATAAGTATTCAGACAAAATCCTGTTATGAATCCACCCCTTACCCCAATTCATATTTACAAAAAATCAACCACCTACCTCACCCCAAAATAGCAGGTATTTTTCCCTTTTCCTTCTTTCCTCAATTCTCCTGATGCAACCAATTTTCGCAATGCACCTTCAATAGAACTGTCACTGAGTGTAGGGCATAGCTCCCGTATATCCTGCTTATTGAAACGTCCAATTTTATTATGACTTGCTCTCCGTACCATTTCAAGTGCAGGTAGTTTTATTTCAACCAACGCCATTCTGTCTTCAAAATCTTTATAGGCAGCAAGAATGGTACCAAGTAAATATTTGATAAATGGCACTACATCTTCTGTTCCATCATGCCAGCCCGGCTGAGCCGCAGCAAGAGCCTCATAGTACAGGTCTTTATTCTTGGCAATCTTTGCTTCCAATGAGACATACTTTCCAACATAGAATCCACTCCGATACAGCAGTAATGTAGTGAGCAGACGGCTCATTCTTCCATTTCCGTCATTGAAAGGATGAATACATAGAAAGTCATGTATAAAAACAGGGATAGCAATAAGTGGCTCCAATTCCATATTTCCTATGACACGATTGTATTCCTCACAGATTCTGTCGAGTGCCTCCTGTGTTTCAAATGGCGCAAGTGGTGTAAACAGCACTTCGACATGTCCATCCGGATAAGTAGCACTAACATAATTCTGTACATTCTTTGTTTGCCCTGCAAGCGGATTGTTCATATGACTATATAACATCTTGTGCAGTTGCAAAATATAATTTTTTGTAATAGGAATCGCATCAAAGCTATCATGAATAACATTCAGAACATCACGATACCCCGCAATTTCCTGCTCATCCCGGTTCTTAGGTGTTGTCTTTTCTTCAACAAGCTGACGCATTCTGGTACTCGTCGTAACAATGCCTTCAATAGCATTAGATGCCTCGGTACTTTGTATTTTTGCAATCTCTACAAGTTTATCAAGTTCCTCTGGACGCTGCTTCAAATACATCTCCTGTTTTCCAGCTTCTTTATAAATAGCAGCAATTAACCCTAAAATCTCTGAATCCCATTTCTGATATTTAATTGCAGAATAATTGAAGTTTCGCATTCCCTTACTTCTCCTTTCTTTTCCTTAAATAATAGTGTTAATTAAGGGAATAGTCAACAAATTAAGCGAATTATCTCATAGTATTCTATCCCAATTAAAGAAATATTATTTTTACCTATCTAATCCTTATTCCTCTCCATCTCTCTCTGAATCCAGGTCATGATCACATCCACAAGATACTCCTGCTGTATCTGGCTCAATTCCCTGCCCAGCTGTATCTTATGCCATTTTCGGATGCACTCCCTGCAGCAGGTTGCAGTTGCATGCTGTGCGATAAATACCGGATGCCCTTTCATCGGCGTCTGTTTTCCATCGTTTGGAATAACCGCCGGAGCTTCCCGCTTTGCAATAAAGTCCTGCGCATGCTGTCTTATAGTATCCAGTCCTTTTTCATTTATGTAATCAATATCTTTCTGCTTTAAATGAAAGCTGCTTCGGAACTTGGAATTACCAAGTCTCTCAAATAGCTGCTTATACCATTCCTCTTTTGTCATCAAAATTCTCCAAACTTCTTATGGCATCCTAACACTTCCTGTTAGAATGCCATCTATAAACATAAATACTATATTATTTTTCCCCATGCTCCTTCACGACCAGTCTGCCTCTTCCGCTTTCCTTCGCCTCGTATAATGCATTATCTGCTTCCTCATATAACCGGTTAAAGGTTGCTTCTGACTTAGCGATGACTGCGCCCATAGAGATGCCGGTACCTCCCTCTGCAGATTTTACTGTCAGATTTACTTTGTCAAATATCTGCTGGGCATGTTCTTTGATCGCCTTCTCCGGCACACTCTTATTGAAGAACATCATTACCGCAAATTCGTCCCCACCCATACGACTGGCAAAATCTTCATTTCGTAAAGACGCAAGCAATGTCTGGGCGACTAAAATCAGATATTTATCACCATTATGATGACCATAGGTATCATTATATTGCTTAAATTTATCAACATCTATCATGATCATCATTGCATTAAAATCACCTGATAACAGCTTCATCTCCATATCATTCCGAAAAGCCGCATGGTTCAAAAGACCCGTCAGGGAATCTGTGCGATATGTATTCTCCCAATTCCGCAATCTGACTTCCGCCTTATTCTGCTCTGCATCTGTCAGGATCTTCATGGAATAAGTACTCGATACATCTGAAATAATAATCTCTGCACGATCCTGTTTAACTGCCGAATCGTAAAAGACACGTCCATAACAAAAGACATAAATATCCTTTCCATCCTTTCGATGGAGTCTGTGTTCCTGCAATACATATGTACTCTTAGCCAGATTGGCATTTGTCCGGCACAAATATTCTGTCCGATCAGCTTCAGGGATCAGATCCATCTGATTCATGGAATTTTTTTCTACATCCTCACCGGAATAACCTGTCAGCTTCTCGAAATTATCATCCACAGACAAAATATTCCATGAACCATCCAGCAAATATCTGCTGCATTGCACTGTATGTACACAGAATGCTTCCTGAAGTGTACTGTTATCCTCCGGTTTTGCCACTTGTTTGTGTTGAGGTTTTTCCTTCTCCTGCCTGAACTTATGAACTCCCTTTACGGTATCAGAATAATTCTCTGATATCATTTGAATAAACTCGGAAACAATAAACGGATCAAATTGTGTTCCGGCGCATTTTTTTAATTCTTCAAGTGCATCGGATACAGGCATTCCATTTCTATATGGACGGTCACTTACCATCGCATCAAATGCATCAACAACAGCAATTACACGTGACAGTACCGGTATACTCTCCCTGCTCAGTCCGTCCGGATAGCCCTTTCCATCCCATCTTTCATGATGATGTCTGATTTCCTCTGCGATCTGCTTCAATTCTACATTACTGTTTGCAATATCGTAGCCCTTTTCAACATGTGAACGCATGATCTTCCATTCTTCATCGGTAAGTTTTCCCGGTTTGTTCAATATCTCCATCGGAACACCGATCTTTCCGATATCATGAAGCAGACAGAGAAGGGACAAGCGGCTTTGCTGTATATCGGATAACTCTATACGTTTACCAAGCTCTGCACCCATAATCTGTGTACGGCGAACGTGATGCTCCGTATCACTGTCACATTCCTCAAGTGCCCGTATCAGAGATGCCAGCATATCCGAATGAATGGATTTGCTGTCTACTAATTTCTTTGTACGCATAGCTTTAGTTGTATTTCGAATGCTTTCAACTATACTGTGTGTCTCATCTTCTACTACACTGACTGCGTACTGAATACTTCCGTCGAACTTCTCCTTAAGTTTTCCGGCACATACTGCCATCTCATCTTCACTGCTTCGGCTACACAATGCTATAAGATGTGCCTCGGTTCCTCTGACATAATATGCCCTTTCAGGAAAACAGGTTCTCATATTTTCCGACAACAACCGGATTTTCTGATCCCCTGCTTTTTTCCCAAGTGTGCTGTTGATAACAGACAAACTATTAATATCACATACAGCAATTCCTACCGGGAACGTAAAATGATCATTTTTTTCCAATGCAAGCTGTTTGAAATTTTCCCATTTCTGAAATCCTGTAAGCATATCCGTCTCAAGTGCGATATCTGTAAATACAAACATCTGACCAATCTTATGGCCCTTTTTATTTTCAAGCTTCTTTACATCGCATCGCAATGTCTTTTCTTCCGTTTCTGACTTAATATAGCATTGCAGGGAAAAGCTGTCGTCGTCTGATTCCGGATCAAACGACAATCCATATACATCCAGAAAACTCTGAAGATCTTTACAGCCGGTCAACCGTTCTTCTCCCAGGAAAAAATCAGCTCTTTCATTATGCAGAATCAGGCGCTCGTCATCATCAAACAAAACGATGCCCTGCCCTATATTTTCAAATATACTTGTCTTCAATTTATTCAACATCCCATGTGTGGAATAATCAAAGCAGCTCCAATAAATAATAAATGATACTACACTGTATCCTCCGATCGAATAGTCCAGTAAATTCACTACAGATTCGCCCGGTAAAAATAAAAAGATTGCATTTGTCCCTACAATAATAAGAATTCCTATGATAACACTTAAATACTGCCAACGATATTCATGTGGAATCTTGCAAATCTTCCGAATCAATAAACCTACCACCAATAACACCATTACATAAGAAAATATCAGATGGAGATCATACAAGGGCTTCATGTGATAGCTATACTTTGCAATCAGCGTATCCCGTGGTTTATATTCAATTGCAATTTCCATAAATGGATTAACTGCAAACACGATCAATTCATATATACAATATAAAAAGCAGAATGCTACCATCCATTTCCCATATCCGGAAAACTTTCCTTTTGTGAAATAAACCGTGAAAATTAAAAGAGAGACAAGCATAAAATCTATACTTATAAAATATATGCTCGACATAATCGCCATGCACATATAGGAATCACTTATGATACTGATCAGATAACTAATATCTACAATAGCCGCACCCATACAGGCAAACCCCAGAAATCTACCTGTTGTTTTATTCTTTTCAAAGGATTTTACCGCTAATAGTATATCTGTAGCAGCAATAATAATTGATATGACTATATATGCATTGATCATAACTGTCTCATTCATAGAAAGCCTCCCATATTCAGGCAAAATCTGAGTTTATTTTACTATTTTTGAGGCAGTATGGCAACACCTATGCGTATCACAAGCGCCGGCAGTTTAGTTGAAATGTAAAAATTCTTGTCGGCTATCACTTTTCGCCACCTGTCGCAAATGGCAAAAATTTTTCCAGTTTCCCATTTGTTTCTTTTAAGATTATCAGATCCTTATACTGCACCTCATTTGCACTATCTTCTATATTTAATGTATAAGAAATATAAGTCTTATCTGCTATCTGATAGGTAGATGCATACTCTGAAAGAGAGTGGTCTGCCGATACATCCGGCATCGTATCTGATGCCTTCTGCATTTCATCATATGTTGCTACTTCTTTAAATTCATCCTTATTTACATCATAAAGATATCTTTTACTGTTATCTGACATATAAAATTCGACAAATTTTCCATTTTCTACAGCTTTCACACAAACATATGGATATCCCTGAATCTGTGTCATATCAAGCGGACGAAAATCACAATATCCAACCAAGTTATTTTTTGAAAAATCATATACCCATATTCCTATGTAGTCATACATAATTATTTTCTTGTCATTACAATATAGGATCTGTGGCATCGTTGCCCCGAGCTGCATATATTCTTTTCCCACTTCAGATGCGATCACCTTATACGCATTTTCTTTTCGATTGCTTATCAATATAAAACATCCGGCAAAAATAAATATAACTATTACTGCCGCAACCGATAACCACTTAATCCAGCCATGTTTTTTCTTTCTATCTACTTCAGTTATATATCGGCCATCCAAATCCTGCAACAGCTCAAACATATCTTCTCTGTTCATAATTCGAACCCCCTTTCTGACAAATATATGCGTAATTCTGCCCGCATTCGATTTAATATCACCGATACATAATTCTCCGTCATATTATACCTGTCAGCAATATTTCTAATGCTATCCGCATACCAGTATCTGCATACAAATAATTGCCTCTTTCTTTGGGATACATTTGCCAGATACTCATTTATAGTTCTAATTAATTCTTTCCGTTCTACTTCATCCACAGGAGTATTTCTCTCTGAAATGATATCTTCTAATTCATCTAAGATCAATTTCGTTTGTCCTCCACCCCTTTTGGTCGCCGTGTTTTTCTTATATCTGTCAAATGAAAGATTTCTTACAATTTTCCCTAGATAAGTTGACAACCTAACCGGTTTTTGCGGTGGTATTGAATTCCATACCCGTAAATAAGTATCATTTACACATTCCTGTGCATCCTCATAATTTCCCAGAATATTATTTGATATTGCATAACAGTACGCCTCATATTTTTCCTTTGTTTTCAAAATCGCATTTTCATCTCTATCCAGATACATCTGAACAATCACCTTGTCATCCATTCAAATACCTCCTTCTATCTATATACACGACTTTTCAACAAAAATCTTACAATATTCTTTATCTCTCCCCCACCGAATTTTCCAGCACTCCATAAATGCAATCAAAGCAGCCGGTTCCGCTTCGTATTGCGATTAAACCGGCTGCTCCATCCATTCATCGATTACAACAAGGTCCCGGCAACAACATCAAAGTCTTACCGATCTCAAGCCCTTTTTCGTCAAATCTCATAACTGCCTTCTGTCTTTTTATTTAAAAAAAGAGAGATGTCTCGCTTTTTTCAAAAATACATCAACAAAAAAGATATTGTCAAGTTTTTTCCAAGCTCCTATTGTTTATAAATTATCGTTTATTCAGTACCAGAATCTTGTTTGAAAAATTCCTTACAGACGGAATCTTTCCAAGCACTTTATATATGGGAGCAAATTCTTTCATCCCCTCTACCAGACTGATATCTCTTTCGCTCCGGAAAGAAGGTGTAACACTCTGAAATGCTTTTCCACTTTTCACACCCCAGATGAATTTCGCCCGGCTTCCCTCTATGGACTTCTCTTTCATATGCTTCACAACAAATGGTGCCATTACCTCAACCAGAACCTTTGCCTGTGTAAATGTCTGATCAATGATCTCAAACATCTTCCGCACATCCTGCTCCGTTAAATACATCGTAAGACCTTCGATCACCACCAGAACCGGTTCTCCATGATACTCGATATCCACCGTATAAGATGGATCAGTTGCAGACTTTGCGATCTGGTAAACCGGACCATTCTCCTCAAGGAAACGGCTTCGGATATCCATGGTCTCCGGAAGATCGATATTGTACCAACGCTGATATTTTCCCTTCATCCGGTAGCAACGGCTATCCAGTCCGCAGGCAATATTTACAACAATGGCATCCGGGTGTTTGGTCAGATAATCATTTACCAGACGATCCAGCACGATCGTTCTCGCAATTACACCGCTGCTCATCAGCTTATCGGATTCTGCTTTTGAGAAATCATAATCTAACTGTGATACGATCTCGATCGCTTTCTTATCATAGATATGGTGATTCTCTTTTTCGGATTCTGCCGCTCTTGCAAATAAAGTCTGCAGCATCGTCTCCGGTACTCCCTGTACTCCTACCTTTGTTTTAGCCTGTTCTCCTGTTGTTCCTGTCTGCATTACTTTTCCTTCACTCATAGCTAATTCTCCTTTTCTGTGTTTGCATAACAAATGTTATTTTTTGTTATGTTGTAAAAAAAGAACCCCACAGCTATATGCTGTGAGGCTCTCTTAGATTCTGTATTAATTTGTCTGTTCCACCCATTGAGTAGATCCCGATCTTCTCAACCAAATACAAACTATCTTCCATACTATAATTTCCTTTAATAATCTCCAGACATCCATCCAAACGGATCTTTGCCAGTATCTTTACAAGCTTTTCATCCGGCTCGTAATCCATCCGGCTCTTATAAAATGTATATATGGACTGCTCCATCAGTTGTTCTACCTTGGAGCGATACATCTCATAACAGCTTCCCTGCGCCTTTTCCAGAATGATCACCGCTTCCTTCCGATGTTCCAGAATAAACTGCATCATCTGGACATCCAACTGTGTGCCAAGCTCCGGTTCTGCAAGCTCTAACTTCATATATCTGACAAGCAATTCTTCATATTGAACGACCAATGGTTCAAATATCTCCCGAAACAATGCTTCTTTATTCTTAAAATAAAAATACATTGCACCGGTCGTAACTCCTGCCCGACTGCAGATCGTTCGAAGACTTGCTTTGTTATAGCCATGCATGAAGAATTCGTCTAATGCTGTCTGTTTAATTTTCTCTATTGTGTTTTCCTGATCATTCATCATAACACATGTTATGTTAGATACTTCTAACCAAAATGTCAAGTATTATTTTCCGGTCACGCCCTTTACCTTATAATTTCTGACACCCGAAGCCTTCTTCTCTTTTATTTTTCTGTCACCCGACATATTTTCCTGCAAAATCTGTGTCCTCTATCCCACATGATCTTACATTAGCAACAGTAAAACAATATACATTTATTTTACTTACATAATCTTTCCATCTGTTGAAATTGTAACTACATTCCACGGAAGGAATTTTCCGCTGTTCTGAAGCGCATTCTTTACAGCCATCTCAATACCACCACAACACGGAACCTCCATTCTTACAACCGTAATGCTCCGGATATTATTATTCCGGATGATCTCTGTCAGCTTTGCAGAATAATCTATCATGTCAAGCTTCGGGCAGCCCACCAAAGTGATATGTCCCTTAATAAAATCCCGGTGGAAATTCGCATATGCATACGCTGTACAATCCGCCGCAACAAGCAGCTTTGCTCCATCAAACCAAGGGGCTGTCACCGGAACAAGCTTAATCTGTACCGGCCACTGGCGCAGCTCTGACTCCTGCTGTCCCATCATCGATGCTAACTGCTGTGCAAGCTCAGGTGATATTGCACCATTCTGCGCAGTCTTACTCCCAGCTTCAACAGCTCTTGTCTTTTTGTCATACTGGTCTCTGTTAAATGTTTTCATAGCCGTACCCGGACAACCACATGGCAGAGGTTCTCCTGATGGATTGCCTGCTTCATTTGCCATCTTCTCAGCTTTTGCCGCCAATACCGCCGCCTCATCATAGTCTGCTGCTTCACGCTCAACAAATGTAATAGCCCCGGTCGGGCAGGTTGGAAGACAGTCTCCCAGTCCGTCACAATAGTCATCCCGAAGCAGCTTTGCCTTACCATTCACCATCCCGATCGCGCCCTCATGGCATGCCGATGCACATGCCCCACAGCCGTTACACTTTTCTTCATTAATTTCTATAATCCTGCGAATCATCATTTTTCCTCCTGAATACCCGATACCTGATCATTCTATGATATTTGCTGTTATATTTGTCGCTTCATTGATGGACAATATACATCATAGCTTTCTTTCATCACTTAACTGTCAATCAGGTTCTTGATTTTATGTGCTTATTCTAATATACTTATTTCAAAATGTATGTTGGATTTCCAACAAAATAACATTTAAGGAAATGGAAATTTTATGAACAAATCTGATCTTACATCCTATATTGATACCCTGTCAGCCTGTCGCCTGTTTACCGGCATCGATGAACAGAATCTGCCGGCCATGCTTACATGTCTGGATGGAAACCATATTCATGTAAAAAAAGGGAATCCCATATTCGTAGAGGGCGATCCAGCTCGCTTTATCGGAATCATCCTTACCGGAACAGCGCAGGTGATCCGAGAAGATTATTATGGAAACCGAAGCGTTATGACAAATTTACAACCCAGTGATCTGTTTGCAGAAGCCTTCTCCTGCGCAGGTCTTTCTACTGTACCAGTCAGCGTCTTTGCCATGACTGACAGTGATATTCTGCTTCTGGACTGCCATCATCTTCTGACCTCATGTTCGAATTCCTGTGATTTTCACAATACCCTGATCCGGAATCTGCTGCATGAAATTGCCCGGAAAAACCTTGCGTTAAATCAAAAAATACGCTATATGTCAGAGAAAACAACCCGTGATAAATTAATGGCATACCTCTCCGATCAGGCAAAACAGAATCATTCGGATACCTTCACGATTCCTTTCAATCGTCAGGCACTCGCAGACTATCTCGGTGTAGAACGCTCCGCCATGTCCGCTGAAATCAGCAAACTAAAAAAAGACGGAATCATTGACACTCAAAAGTCAACCTTCCGCCTACTCTAAAAACATGCTTGCAAAGAGCATACCTTACTATATAAGTTTATGGCATAAAAATGGAAGATGAATTATTATTATGCAGCAAGCCTTTCCGAGCGCCGGTACTTAAGTTACGTCTTTCGTAACTTTACGTACCGCTGCGCCGAGGAATAGAGCGAAAGCGTCTTGCGAAATAATAAGTAATTTCATCTTCCATTTTTATTCACAGCCTAATTTTCAAGAATGCTCTTTGCAAGCTTCTGCTGCTCCTCTGTTGGAGGATCGATTCCCTCTAATTTATAAGGGATTCCAAGTCTCTCCCACTCCTGAATACCCAGCTTATGATATGGAAGTACCTCTACCTTATCCACTGTTTTAAGAGTATCTATAAATTCTTTTGTCTTCTTCAGATCATCCTCATCTGTCGTAATTCCCGGAACAAGTACATGTCTGATCCACATATGCTTGCCCTGATCGGACAGATACTGTGCAAGCTCCAGAATATTCTGATTTGAGAATCCTGTTAATTCACGATGCTTATCATCATGGATCTGTTTGATATCAAGTAGAAAAAGATCTGTAAGGCTCATCAGTTCATTGAACTTTGAGAAGAACGGTTCTTCTCTGGTAAATGGATTTCCGGCCGTATCGATCGTAGTATGGATACCCTGCGCCTTTGCCAGCTTGAAAAATTCGATCAGGAAATCCATCTGAAGTAATGCTTCACCACCGCTTACAGTGATACCACCCTGACCTTTCCAGTATGGCTTATAACGAAGTGCCTGCTTTAACAGATCTTCCGGGGTTCTGGCCTCGATCTTAACACCTTTATCTTTGAGCAGTTTTGTATTCTCTTCAATTTTTTTCTCAAGTGCTTCTCTTTCATCATCGCTGACATCGTCAGCATACAGTCTGCTGTAATCTGTTACAAGATTCCATGTCTCTGGGTTATGACAATATTTGCATCTCATCTTGCATCCCTGTAAAAATACAACAAATCGAATTCCCGGACCATCGACTGCTCCAAAGCTTTCTGTTGAATGAATATATCCTAAAATCTGTTTCTTTTCCGGCATGTTCCACCTCTAAGTTCTTTCTATTATTTTACACAAATACACATTAAACAACCACGACTATGCATCTGTTTCCACCACTCACAGCTTCATAGTCTCTTTCTATTTTCTCTCTGATACACAATTTTCATACATGATATAATGAACGCAAAATTATTTGCTCGCAAGGATGCTGATTTTGCGAAATGCATAGAATGTGCGAAGCACATGATATAATGAACGCAAAATTATTTGCTCGCAAGGATGCTGATTTTGCGAAATGCATAGAATGTGCGAAGCACATGATATACGGATAAAAATCCGTCTGCCTTATGCTGTAAAAAAGTCCCGGAGATAGACTCCCCGGGACTCCAATCTTTTACTTATCTGTTAAAACATTCAGACTGTGTAAGATTTACAGTGAGTCATGGAATGTTCTGTTGATAACGTCGAGCTGCTGCTCACGTGTAAGTGAGATAAACTTAACAGCATATCCTGATACACGGATTGTGAAGTTAGCGTACTCTGGCTTATCCGGATTCTCCATTGCATCAAGGAGCTTATCCTTACCGAATACGTTTACATTTAAGTGGTGAGCACCCTGATCGAAGTATCCGTCCATAGCGCTTACAAGCTTCTCAGCTCTTTCTTCCTCGTCATGTCCGAGTGCTGATGGGTTCATTGTCTGAGTATTTGAGATACCATCTAATGACCACTCATAAGGAATCTTAGCTACTGAGTTCAGTGAAGCAAGAAGTCCTGATGTCTCTGCACCGTAACTTGGGTTAGCACCTGGTGCGAATGGTGTCCAAGCACGTCTTCCATCCGGAAGGTTACCTGTGTACTTACCATATACTACGTTTGATGTAATTGTCAGGATAGATGTTGTAGGCTCTGAATTACGATATGTGTGTCTCTTCTTGATGTCTGTAAGGAACTCATGAAGAAGCCATACACCGATGTTATCAGCTCTGTCATCATCATTACCATATTTAGGGAATTCTCCCTCGATCTCAAAGTCTTCTGCAAGACCTGTTTCTGCGTTACGAATAACCTTAACCTTAGCATACTTGATAGCTGACAGTGAGTCGATTACGTGTGAGAATCCGGCAATACCTGTTGCAAATGTACGACGTACATCTGTATCGATAAGTGCCATCTCTGCTGACTCATAGTAATACTTATCATGCATGTACTGAATCAGGTTCAGGATATTTACATAAAGTCCTGCTAACCAATCAAGCATCTTCTTGTACTTAGCAAGAACTTCATCATAGTCAAGATACTCTGCAGTAATTGGAGCATACTCAGGACCAACCTGCATTGGCTTGCCTGTCTTCTTGTCTAAGAACTTCTCATCTTTACCACCGTTGATAGCGTAAAGGAGACACTTAGCAAGGTTTGCACGAGCTCCGAAGAACTGCATCTCTTTACCTGTCTGTGTAGCTGATACACAGCAGCAGATTGAATAGTCATCACCCCAGATAGGCTTCATAACATCATCATTCTCGTACTGGATTGAGCTTGTTCTTACTGAAATCTTAGCAGCATACTTCTTGAATGTATCCTGAAGAGCTGAAGAATAAAGAACTGTAAGGTTTGGTTCTGGAGCCGGTCCCATGTTCTCAAGAGTATGAAGGAATCTGTAGTCGTTCTTTGTAACCATTGAACGTCCGTCAACACCGATACCACCAACTTCAAGTGTAGCCCATACAGGGTCACCTGAGAACAGTTCGTTGTATGACTTAATTCTTGCGAACTTAACCATACGAAGTTTCATTGTGAAATGATCGATAAGCTCCTGAGCCTCAGCCTCTGTAAGCTTTCCGGCCTTAATATCTCTCTCAATATAAATATCAAGGAATGTTGATACACGTCCTACTGACATAGCAGCACCATTCTGAGTCTTGATAGCTGAAAGGTATCCGAAGTATAACCACTGAACAGCTTCCTTAGCGTTTGAAGCAGGCTTAGAAATATCATAACCATATGACTGAGCCATAACCTTCATCTCCTGCAGACGTCTGATCTGCTCTGCAAGCTCTTCTCTCTGACGGATAACATCATCAAACATATTACCATCGCCACAGTTTGCCTTATCTTCCTCTTTCCAAGCGATCAGCTGATCGATACCGTAAAGAGCAACTCTTCTGTAGTCACCTACGATACGTCCACGTCCATAAGTATCAGGAAGACCTGTTACGATATGTGTATGACGTGCAGCTTTCATCTCTGGTGTATAGGCATCAAATACTGCCTGGTTATGTGTCTTGTGATACTCTGTAAAGATCTTATGGAAGTTCTCGTTTGGCTTGTAACCATACATCTCAAGAGCTTCCTCAGCCATCTTAATACCACCATAAGGCATGAATGCTCTCTTAAGTGGTTCATCTGTCTGAAGACCAACAACCTGCTCAAGGTCCTTTGTCTCAGGATCAATATATCCAGGGCCGTATGCTGTGATGCTTGATACAACATCAGCATCCTCCTTTAATACACCGCCATTATCTCTTTCTGCTTTCTGAAGAGCCTGAAGCTTGTCCCAGAGCTTGTTAGTAGCATCTGTTGGTCCGGCAAGGAAGCTCTCGTCTCCGTCGTACATTGTGTAGTTGTTCTGGATGAAGTCTCTGACATTACATTCTTCTTTCCAGAGTCTACCTGTGAATGAATCCCATTCCTGGTTCTGTAACATAATAATTTTTTCTCCTTTCAATTTTATATTATGTGAATATATAATACACTCTAATGGTATTATACAGAATCTTTTTTTATAATTCAACAATCCTTATCATTTTTATTGTATTTCTTTTCGTACATTCGCATAATTTTTACAAATTTTTTAATCTCTGAAAAAAAGCTTGACACAGAGTGAACTCCAAGGACTATCATTTAATTATCAAAGACAAGAAGGATCGTCAAATGAATAAATTATCAGACACATTTGAACTGAAAAATAGAGTATCAATTCCATGCATCAGATATGGAAATGAAATCAGCGTTGGCAAAGGGATTTCCGAAAGTGGAATTGCGATACATGGAACGCCATGACAGATTTGTATAAATCCGGCAAAATCAGTAACACCATATCGAATCGTTGAAAATGCCAACGTGTGCTTATCATATTGAATACCGGTTGTTTTCCTGCCGGCACATCCAGTGCCAACCGCAGCTTGGTCGCCGGCTTTATATCTATCGTTCCTGCCATTTTATCCCTTACTTTCTTCTTTATATATCGTTCATTCTGAACAGACGAATCTATACTTTATCTCCCATCCTGATTTTTGTCGATTTTTAAGTATATGTAATGAATACTTTAACATATTGTAAACAGAAAATCCAGTATTTTATATCAGGAATGCGTTAATTACGGCAAATAACCGCATACGTGAAAAAAGCTGCCGGAATCCATCATATATCTCCCTTTTCACCTGCATTATATCAGGCAAAACCGGTTAATAAATGACCAATTCCGACAGCTTTTTGTCTCAGCTATTGTTTCTTATAATATCCCATATAATAGTATACTGCTTATGATTCTCTGCTGTTCTTCTCTGCATCTGCAGATATCTTATCGCTATCCGATTCTTTTTTAATAAATGTCTCATTAATGAAAAAGAATCCTCCGAGACCGATTGCAACAACGCCAAAAACAATAGCAAATATATCCATACCCATTTTATTATTCTCCTTTTCTTCTTACATATTCGGTTTTCAAATGTAAGAAGTCAGGAGTTTCTTTCCGTCCTTTTTATGTATATACTCAAGCCTTCGATACCATTGAGATGCATGCACCAGTGTGCCAATCTTCACCCACCATTTTCTGGTATCACAAACGAGCCCGGATAAGGTAAACAGAAACGGTAAAACCAGGATCCACAGATCAACTGTTTTCTCCGATTGAAACGATTTCAAGCTCTGCGTTTCAAACACTGTACGAAGAACGCTTCCTGTCGGAAGTATCCCTACTTCATTAATTGATGTCGTCCGGACTTCACGAAGCACAGATTTATTCTGTTCAAGCCCCCGCTCCATTCTGGAACTTTCTATATCACCTATGCCAAAAACGGTGGCAGCTAATATCAATATGATACAATATATCACACATATTTGTTTCTTCTGTTGTTGAAGCATAGTTGCCACCTCACTTTCTGTAGATTTCTTTCTGCATATCCTATACTTACTGCATGCCACATAATCAGCACACTTGAGAACGAATAATTCTGCGTTCATTATCTCATAAATATAACAAAATGAATATTCTTTATTTTATTTTTATCTATTTCTTAATTTCTTCGCGGAGCTGTGTTCCAAGTTTCTGAATATCTTCTTCCAGGTCACCCTCCAGCTCATGCACATCTTTTTCAAGACGATCCTTAAACATCAGAAGGAAACTGATAAGAAGCAATCCGCTGGATACCCAGATAGCATGGAAGCCCAGATGTACCGACAGAATGCCTCCGATTCCGGCTCCGGCCGCAAAGAACAGGATCACACCGAAATAATACAGTGACATTTCTAACTGCTCCGGCTTCTTTTCTCTTAAATATACAGATAAGGCCGCTGTACCACTTCTGAGATTTCCGATACACATCGTACTCGCATAAGAATGTCCGTTGACTTTCCGGAATGTCTGAACCTGCATTGCACAGGAAAAAGATACCAATACCGTTGCCAGCATGTTCCATCCTTCTGTTAAAAATCCAACAAAAAACAAAATTAAAATCTCCATCAATAAAATGGATTGTCTCCAATGAAGCTTCTTTGCGTATTTGAACCGTCCCTGTACCTGTTCTGCAAAGAACACCCCAAATGCAAATGCAAACAATGGATACAGATAACGAAGTCCTGCCTGCCATTCACCCATCATAAAATGCTGACTCATCAGCACTACATTTCCTGTCTGCGCATTTGAAAACACTTCATCTCTTGTAAAATATGTATAAGCATCCTGAAATCCACCGGATAACGCCAGAAACACACTGGTAATAAATGCTTCCGACATCTGCCGTTCTGCCTGTCTGTTCTGCCTAACTTTCATCTCAATCAACTCTCCGTTCTTCTTCAAATAATATCAGACACAATATAGTTAGCAAGAACGATATGCCCTGCTACAAAGAAAAACCGGATGTGAAACCCACACCCGGTTCTTCTTTGTCCGAAGTATATCCTGACGTTATAGTGTCTCAGGTGTATCTCACGAACATATATTGTATTCTGATCATTCAGATATTATTTCTGAGGACCTGCTGCAACTAATGCCTTACCGGCTTCGTTGCTCTCGTACTTAGCAAAGTTCTTGATGAATCTGTCAGCAAGATCTAATGCCTTTGTCTCCCATGCAGAAGCATCTGCATATGTGTCACGAGGATCAAGGATTGCCGGATCAACACCCGGAAGCTCTGTAGGTACTTCAAAGTTGAAGTAAGGGATCTTCTTTGTAGGAGCTGAAAGGATAGCACCGCTAAGGATAGCATCGATGATACCTCTTGTATCCTTGATTGAGATACGCTTGCCTGTTCCGTTCCATCCTGTATTTACAAGATAAGCCTTAGCTCCGCTCTTCTCCATCTTCTTAACAAGCTCTTCAGCATACTTTGTAGGATGTAACTCAAGGAATGCCTGTCCGAAACATGCTGAGAATGTAGGTGTCGGCTCTGTGATTCCACGCTCTGTACCGGCAAGCTTAGCTGTGAAGCCTGACAGGAAGTAGTACTGTGTCTGCTCTGGTGTCAGAATAGATACCGGAGGAAGTACTCCGAATGCATCTGCTGAAAGGAAGATAACATTCTTTGCTGCAGGAGCTGATGAAATAGGGCGAACGATGTTCTTAATATGATCGATTGGATAAGATACACGAGTATTCTCTGTAACGCTCTTATCTGTGAAGTCGATCTTACCATTTGCATCTACTGTTACGTTCTCAAGAAGAGCATCTCTTCTGATCGCATTATAGATATCTGGCTCTGAATCCTTATCAAGGTCGATAACCTTTGCGTAGCAGCCACCTTCGAAGTTGAATACGCCGTTGTCATCCCAGCCGTGCTCATCATCACCGATCAGGAGACGCTTAGGATCTGTTGAAAGTGTTGTCTTACCTGTTCCTGAAAGACCGAAGAAGATAGCTGTGTTCTCACCGTTCATATCTGTGTTTGCTGAACAGTGCATAGCTGCCATTCCCTTAAGTGGAAGGTAGTAGTTCATCATTGAGAACATACCCTTCTTCATCTCTCCGCCGTACCATGTATTGATGATAACCTGCTCATGGCTTGTGATGTTGAATGCTACACATGTCTCTGAGTTAAGACCAAGTTCTTTATAGTTTTCTACTTTAGCCTTTGATGCGTTGTAAACAACGAAATCCGGCTCGAAGTTCTCAAGTTCTTCAGCAGTTGGCTTGATGAACATATTTGTTACGAAATGTGCCTGCCAAGCTACTTCTACGATAAAACGGATAGCCATACGAGTATCAGCGTTTGCTCCACAGAAAGCATCAACTACAAATAATTTCTTATTTGAAAGTTCCTTCTTTGCAATATCCTTAACGGATGCCCATGTCTCTTCTGTCATTGGATGATTATCGTTCTTGTAACCATCTGTTGTCCACCATACAGTGTCCTTTGAATTCTCATCAACAACAATATACTTATCTTTAGGTGAACGTCCTGTATAAATACCTGTCATTACATTAACAGCGCCAAGCTCTGTTTCCTGTCCTTTTTCATATCCTTCAAGAGTAGATTTAGTCTCTTCCTCGAAAAGTGTTTCATATGAAGGGTTGTAAACGATCTCTGTAGTTCCGGTAATGCCATACTTGCTTAAATCAATATTTTTCATTGTACACAAATCCTCTTTTCTTTCTAAGTATTATTCTATGGAGGTTAGTTTGTACTACCAACTTCCACAGTCAATTTGTATTATAGCCATCCCTAATCAAAAAGTAAAGAAAATCTTTACCGGATATGACTTTTTTACATTTTTTTTATAATCATCACGCCTGTATTTTATAATTTATATTTGTTTTAGAAACACAGACAGATTGCATAGACAAGTGCCGCCATGATCCATGCAACAACGCACTGTCCGAACACAACTACCAGTGCCCATTTGCTTCCAAGTTCCCGTTTTACGGAAGAAACGGCTGCTACACATGGAGTATACAGCAGACAGAATATCAACAATGACAGAGCGGATGCCGGTGTCAGGATCTTATGGATAACATCCATGCTTCCGGTCAGCACAGACAATGTTGATACTACACTCTCCTTGGCCATAAATCCGGATATCAGTGCCGTCGATATCCGCCAGTCTCCGAAACCAAGCGGTGCAAATACCGGTGCGATCAATCCTGCGACAACTGCAAGGATACTGTTCTGTGAATCTGCCGTCAGGTTAAAGTGCAGATCAAAGCTCTGTAAGAACCAGATCACGATCGTTGCCACAAAGATAACCGTAAATGCCCGCTGTAAGAAATCCTTTGCCTTTTCCCATAATAACTGCAATACATTTTTCAATGCCGGCATTCTGTAGTTCGGAAGCTCCATAACAAACGGAACTGCCTCACCCTTGAATAATGTCTTTCTGATAATAAGCGCCACAAGGATTCCTGTCAGTATTCCCACAACATACAACCCGACCATAACAAGCGCTTTATACTTTGGGAAAAACGCTGCCGCAAAGAATGCATAGATCGGAAGCTTTGCAGAACAGCTCATAAACGGGGTCAACAGGATCGTCATCTTACGATCACGCTCCGACGGAAGGGTACGGCTCGCCATAATGCCGGGAACCGTACAGCCGAAGCCAACCAGCATCGGCACAATACTTCTTCCGGATAACCCAATCTTTCTGAGTGGTTTGTCCATGACGAAAGCAACACGAGCCATATATCCACTGTCTTCCAATAACGAAAGAAATAAAAACAGCACCACTATGATCGGAAGAAAACTCAGCACACTTCCAACCCCCTTAAAGATACCATCGATTACAAGTGAATGAAGCACCGTGTTCACCGACCATGCAGTCAGAAGCTGATCCATCTGCGCTGTCAGATAATCAATCCCTTTCCCCAGCAGATTCTGAAGTACCGCTCCAATCACATTAAAGGTCAGAAAGAAGACCGCTCCCATGATCAATATAAAGGTCGGTATGGCGGTATACTTTCCCGTAAGAACCGCATCGATCCTCCGGCTTCTGATACGTTCCTTACTCTCTGCCGGTTTGACAACCGTTTGTCTGCAGATCCGCTGTATAAAATCGAACCGCATGTCTGCAATTGCTGCTGCACGATCAATTCCACGTTCTTCTTCCATCTGGCTTACAATGTGTTCTATCATCTCTGTCTCATTCTGTTCAAGATGCAGAGATTTTTCCATCTCTGCATCCCCTTCTGCCACCTTCGCCGCAGCAAAACGAACCGGGATTCCCGCATTCTCTGCATGGTCTTCGATCAGATGCATGATTCCATGCAAGCACCGGTGCACCGAACCACCATGATCTTCCGGATCACAGAAATCCTGTCTGCCCGGTCTCTCCTGATATCTGGCGACATGAACTGCATGTTCGATCAATTCATCTACACCCTGATTCTTGATCGCAGAGATTGGAATAACCGGAATTCCAAGCATACTTTCCAGCTGGTTAATACGGATTGATCCTCCGTTCTCACGAACTTCATCCATCATATTCAGTGCCAACACCATCGGTATATCAAGCTCCATCAGTTGCATCGTCAGATAGAGATTTCTCTCAATATTGGTCGCATCCACGATATTGATTATGCCCTTTGGTTTTTCATCGAATACAAACTGTCTGGTTACAATTTCTTCGCTGCTGTACGGTGAAAGAGAATATACACCCGGAAGGTCGGTTACTCTTGTGTCCGGATATCCTTTGATCATTCCCTCTTTCCGATCAACCGTTACTCCGGGGAAATTACCTACATGCTGATTCGAGCCTGTCAACTGGTTAAATAATGTCGTCTTGCCGCAGTTCTGGTTACCAACCAGAGCAAAGGTCAGGATCTCATCCTTCGGCAGCGGATGTTCATCTGCTTTCACATGATATTTTCCGCCTTCACCAAGTCCCGGATGTTCTACTAAAGCTTTATCCTTTTTGTTATCTTTCCTATGTTCGTCTTCATCTGATTTTTTATCTGATACCTCGATCTGCTCAGCATCCGCCAGTCGGAGCGTCAGTTCATAATCATGAATACGGATTTCAAGAGGATCGCCCATTGGTGCATATTTGATCAGTTTAACCTCAATACCGGGTATCACGCCCATGTCAAGGAAATGCTGTCTCAGTGCTCCATCACCGCCAACTGTACAGATAGTTGCGGACTGTCCCTCTTTCAAATCTTTGATTGTCATTTGTATCGCCTCTTAACTCTTTATAATAAATATTTATCAATTGCTTCTGCACATCCATCATGGTCGCAGTCATTGACAACAACCGCAGCAACTGCTTTTACATGTTCATTTGCATTTCCGACCGCAATCGCTAATCCTGCAGTTTCCAATATATTCAGATCGTTGTCTGCATCACCGACCGCGATCGTCTCTTCAGGTTCAACACCCAGGTACTCACACAGCCGGAGCAGCCCGGTTCCTTTGGTAACTCCTGTCGCCGAACATTCCAAAGCGGTCTTCTCTGCATCCGCAAGAACAAGATTCAGTCCGGCAAGTCTCTTTCTGGTTTTCTCCCTGCCTTCTGTTGTCGCATGATACAGATTCAGCTTCGGGACCTCAAATGGATGTTCCTTATAATATTCATAGATATCATCGACCTGTGTTGTAACCTTCTCATACATTGGCCGATAGACGCCCATCCCAAAGCGTTCCATCTGGGGTATGTCCTTTTTCTGCACTATGGATTCGATTGCAAGCAGATGCACCATAAGATCTTCTTTTTTACTTTCTGTCAGAATCTTTTCTGCCAGTTCAATAGAGATTGAATTCGAATACAGGATCTTTTCCTCTTTTACATCATACAGGATCGCGCCGCTAGAGCAGACAACATAACGCAGCCTCGGAATCCGCTTAAAATATTCCCGAAGCTCTGCCACACATCTTCCGGTCGAAAGGATCACTTCCTTTCCTGCATCAAATGCACGGTTCACAGCTTCCAGTGTCCGCTCTGATATCCGTTTTTCGGAATTTAATAAGGTTCCATCCATATCAAAAGCAATCAACTTGTATTTACTCATATCCATGTCCGCCTTTCTGTTTTTATATTCAGATCTGTTTCATTCCGATACTGTTATTCTCTTCCATTTATATTTGTTTTGTGTTTATTTTTTTCTTATTGCTTTAATCTCTTCCGTAATCTTTTTCCGGTTCTTTATCAATCCACGCCCCCAACGGAAAACAGTATAAAACGGCAACAGGATCTTATGATGATATACCACCGGTACATACTCTTTATAAAATCCCATATCCGGGAAAAGTCTCCGCCACATGTACCGCCATTTTGTTCCGGTTGTGATCGTGCCTCCATCTGCCTGAAGTTCTTTCAGTGACCGTTCCACCATGCCGGCGACCGTTCCGTATGTGCCGGAATACATCAGTTCGGTAAGAAGCTCCCGCTCCTGTTCTGTAAACCGGTTCTTCTGCCCCATATCCTCCGATGCAAATATCTTATGTGCAAGACTCCGCAGTGTCTGCTCAAATTCCGATGCTCCGAACACAGCTAACTCCTGCCCGATATATTCATAATCAAAATGATCGACATATGCTTCATTCAGAATATAGCAATCTGTAAGTGTCCGTATTCCGGTTCCTGAACCTTTATGATGCTTATACGCATGGGCAATCACATAAATATACAGATCATTTTCTTCAAAATGATAACCAAAGGAATTACTTCCATCTTTTATCAGTCTGTCCTTCACATCCTGATAATATTGATTCCATTCTGCTCCCGGCTTCTCTGAAAACAATACCCGGTGCATCTCGAAATTATAGACCGGTTCTTTCAGATAAGTATCATGTGCTCCAACGCCATATGATTCCGTCTGATATCCATGTTCTTCCATATAAAACCGGATCTTCCGGCTGTATGCCGGATCAAACAAAATATCATTATCTGACATTTCCCTCATTCCGGGCTTCTTATACAGATCCTTTATGATGCTCCCCTTTAATGGCATATACCAGATACCTTCGGCTTCCATATATCTAAATAACTGCTTCCTGGCAGCATCTAACAGCATATTCTTGCGTAACGCCTTATCCCTTTTCTCCCGCCATGCCGTAAGAAGCTGTGGATACGCTTCCGCAAATGTCTGGTCTACCTTTAACGCAGGTTCAATGGCATCATAAACCAGAGCACCTAACATATGATATTTGCTCCACTTCCGGACAGCCTGCAGATTCATCTGATGTAGCCGTTCCGTTGATACCGCTTTCATATGAAGTCCAAACGTCACTAACTCCAGAAAATCCCATTCATTTTTTCCAAGTGTCCTGATGTTATACTGAATCATATTATCTCATTCCTCATTCTTCCCTGTTCGTCACCATTGCTATCGTACGGTCACACACCTGCAAAGCTGCCGGCCGGTGTGTAACGATCAGGACAGTCCGATCTGTCATTGCACGGAGATTGGAAAGCAGCCGTTTCTCTGTCTGTTCATCCAGTGCACTTGTCGCTTCATCAAGGATCAGAACCGGATGTCCGGAATAAACCGCCCTTGCAACTGCCAGACGCTGGATCTGCCCCTCCGATAATCCATGTCCCTGTTCTCCAAGTGAAGTTTCCATTTGTTCCGGAAGCTGATAAACAAATTCTGCACAGGCAGCTTTGAGTGCCTGTGTCAGCTTCTCCGTGTCGATATGCTCACCAAATGCCACCGCTTCTTTTATTGTTCCACTCATCAGATGATTTCCCTGCGGCACATAAGCAAACAGCGAGCGGAAGCCTGCATGCATCTTATACCTTTCACTGCCAAGTATTACGCTGCAGTCTCCGGAATCCAGTGCATACAGACTCATTAATATTTTAAGCACTGTACTCTTTCCACACCCGGAGGGTCCGGTCAGTGCCAGAAATTCTCCTTTTGCGATATGCATATTAAAATGCTCCAGAACCTTTCTTTCACAGTGATCTGAATCTGCCAATGCTTGAACTCCCAGCAGATCCGTATCTCTCCGATAAGAAAAGGAGCCGTCTGTGATCTCAAGTGCCGTAAATGATTCCTGAAAACCGGAAGGGCTCATCTCTGATCCGGCTCTATCCGGTTCAAAGGTTTCTGCCTGCATCAGCCGTTCTGCACTGGCAAGGCAGGCAAAATATTTTGGGAAATACCCAGACAGATTCGCAAACGGTGTCTGGATCTGTGCGACAAGCTGAAGCACTGCTATAAAGGTTCCATAGGAAACCTGTCCTTTCAATATTCCATACCCACAATATATGGCTCCCAGAATATAAGCTCCATTCATTGCTGCACCGAACCCGATATTACAGATATTGGAAAATCTGTTTTTCTTCATCCGGCTGCCCTGATGTGCATTCATATACCGGTCTGCTTCATCTGCCGTTTCCTGTTCTTTTACGAATGTGTGAAGGATCACCAGACCGGATAACCGTTCCGATAAAAAAATCCGTAATCTGCCATCTGCCTCCTGCACTTTTTTATGCAGACGTTTCAACACCCGTCGGAATATCCAGGTCAGAAAGACAAGCAGAAGACCTCCCGGTATCAATACATAAGCAAGTTCCGGCATAATACCGATCAGCAGAACAACCGCGATCAGGATCCGTGTCAGCATCCCGCATACACCGGGAACGATCTGCGCCAGTCCATCCGCCACGATCACGGTATCTGAAGTCAGGCGGTTCATCCATTCTCCGGAATGGATCTGTGTGACTTCGCGGTAACTTCTTCCCATAAGTTCCGAAAACAATCGTTTCTTCCAGATATTTTCATAAGTTGACCGTGTTTTTTCTTCCAGATAACGGTCAACCGCCCGGAACGTGATCTGCAGGATCACAAGCAGTACAAGTCCTGTTCCCGCTGCCACAAAACCGGAACGTTCTCCTTCCACCGCATGATCGATCAGATTCCGGAGCAACAATGCGAGCAGGCCGCCGGACATACCAAGAAGGACAGATATTATAAGCAGGAAAACGATATAATACCGCTTTCCTGCTATACCCTGCCACATCCATACAAATGTTTTCCTGTTCTGTTCACCCTGCATCATCCTGCTTTGTTTCTTCATCTGCTCTTACCCATTTTCCTGCGCAGCCGGGCAGCTCTTGCCTTTACAAATAAAATACCTGCCCGGATATAAAAAAGATCACACCATATATGCACATACCATCTGTATCGCTTATCCGTAACCGGAATCTCTTTTCCATCCCGTATCACCCCGGTAAGCACTCCGATAATATCCGGATCCGTAATATCATATTCTCTCCTGTAATTGTGATCCCCACAGATCACATAACCATCATTTCTTACAGAAAGTATCCTGTGCAGGATATAATGATCTCCCCTTTTATAAAGCACCGCATCATACTTTTTAAGCCGTCCTTCCGGTCTGGCCTTTATGATCATAATATCACGATGTTCCCGAAGGAGAGGCATCATACTGCGTCCTACATTGGTATATATAATGGTTCCATATTTGTTTAACTGTTCCTCATAAGTAGAACAGCTATCATATCCCTGTTTCTCCGTTTTCATTTTCTCTCTTTTTGCTGTTCCGGCTTCTTAATATTCGATCGCACCAATGGAATCCAGCTTCTTCAATATTCCCTTCACATCCCTGCGGACAACAGCCTCCGATGCATCATATGCATCTGTCATTGCATGAACGATATCATCCTCTGTCACAGTTTTTTTCAGACATTCTACGATAAAGCCTGCTGTCTCATTGCTTCTGACCAAACCGGAAAAGCTGTCGGTTCCGGCAGCTACCATGATCTGTTCTCCATCTGTTTCATATGTAATAAATTCATCTTTTAATTTCATTTACCGCTCCATTATTTCTGTATATTTTCGTTTTGTTGTTTTATATGTTTTTAATCTGCATAATCTATATCTGTATTCATTCCATTGTAGGAAGTCTCCACTGCCCGCATGGACATATTGCAGCCTAGCCGGTACAGCTTTGTTTTATCCATGATCTGCTCCGCCAGACGGATTGTCGATGATAATACCGCCGGCTGATCTGAACGATAACTCTGCTGTAATATCATCTTCCATGCATCCCGCTTCCTGATCTGTTCGATATGATTGACCGTATCCCGTTCCAGAATACATACTGCCTTTAATGGAACCATGATGTTGTTCTGCAGATGATCCTTGCCCGCCCATGGGGTTCCGCATGCCAACACACCTTTGCCGGTTACTTTCAACAATGGCTTATCGTCATTTACCATCACAGCACGATTTCCAAAATATTTGCGCCACAGCTTGGTATGTGTAGATTTTCCGGTTCCACTCTTCGCCGTGAACAGATACGCTTCTCCATCCACCGCTATCACCGAACCATGAAATAACAAGGTACTGTATGCGATCATCTGATCTGCGATCTTCCGGTATAACGCCAGCGTTTCCAGATATGCATCACTGTAGTATCCAAACCACGGTCTTCCCGGTCCTTTCCTTCCACCGGCCTGTTCCTGCTTCTCCGACCGATCCCGTTCCGCTGCGATATCCCTCTGTGTGATCATTACCGAAAATGCCTCCGGTCCCGTTGTCAGGTAGTCCCGGCAATATTCTCTTGTGCTTCTGTAATTCGCATAGATTTTTATCGTTACATCCGCAAGCCGAATCCAGAATATAAATTTTTCATTTTCAAATCCCATCTTTTCATTTTTCATGTTCCACATACCACCATCATTTAAAATACTGCCTTAGTTTACCACACAGTAAGGACAGCGTGCAATAAGAAAAAAGACACCCTCGTGGCCAGGGTGCCTTCAACGCTATAGCAATTTAATGTATTGTGTTAAATATTATTTAACTTTGATCTTGATTGTCTTTGTTGTTGCTTTGTAGTTCTTTGTTGCAGCAACCTTAACAGTTACTCTGTAAGTACCTTTCTTGATACCCTTAGCCAGAGTGATCTTGCCATTCTTTACAACAATCTTCTTTGAGCTTCTCTGATAAGTTACTTTAGCCTTATCCTTTACACCAGAAACCTTGAATGTATAAGATTTAGCTTTCTTCTTAAATGTTGAAGCTTTCTTGGTCTTATAACCGTTTTTAACTGTCAGCTTCTTCTGAGTTGCCTTCTTAATTGTGTATGAAGATGACACTTTTCCGGCATACTTGCCCTTACCAGTGATCTTTACTGAGTAAGTACCAGCATTTTTGCCGCTTGTAACCTTAACAGTATAGTCTGTACCAGCCTTTAATGTTACTTTCTTGCCGCTCTTGGTTTTATACTGAACCTTGATCGTCTTAGGAGTCTGTTTCTTACCTGTATAAGTAAGTGTAGAACATGTAATTGTTGTGTTCTTCTTTGTTAACTCCTGTGAAGTAACTGACTCTGTTGCAGCCATTGCTGTACATGGAATCATAAGAGCGATAACCATGATAATAGCAATCAGCTTCTTTAAATTCTTCATATTGAGTTTTCTCCTTCCTAGCACATTTTCGGATAAAAATCGTTCTGATCATTTTGAAAACTGAAGTTCTCTCACCACTTTAACCAGAACATCTATGATAAAACAGCCGTCTGCCACGTATCGGCCGAATCATCCAACCTGTGTCCATCTGCCAGATCCTGTTGAACGGATCCGCTATCTATCTGGATCTGTTCTATTTTCCGCTTTTCTGGTCTTTTCCATAGCCGTATCCATAGCCATAGGATTTATATTTTCCATAATAACTCTTGTATGCACGTCCGGATACTTCTACCCGGTTCAGGATCACACCCAGCAGTTTACAGCGAACCTGTTCCAACTGCTGCATGGATTGTTTTATCACGTTTCTGGACGTTTCACCACTACGGACAACAAGTACTGCACCATCACATAAGGAAGCAACCTGTGCAGCATCTGCGACACTGCCAAGTGGCGGCGAATCTATAATCACATATCTATACTGCTCTGCCAGTTTATTAAGCAGTTCTGCAAAACGATCATCCTCCAATAATGCAGATGGATTCTCTAACAGATTGCAACATGGCACGATATAACCATTTGGGATATTTGTTTCATATACAACATCCTCATATTCTGCCTGCCCGGACAGATAATAACCCAGATCCTTGATCTCGCCTTCTGTCTGGATATTATGTCTGCTCTTGATCACTGATTTTCTCAAATCCACATCAAGAAATACAGTCGGAAATCCGGCTTCTGCCATCATCTTCCACAGATTCATGGAAATGGTACTTTTGCCTTCATTTGGCAGACTACTTGTGATCAACAACTTCTTTGTATTTTTTCCACAAAACTTGATATTTATACGAAGCCTGTTCATTGCTTCTTCGACAGCATACGGCATTTCTTTAAAATCAATATTTATCTTTTTCATTTGCTTCGTCTCCCTTTCAATCCAGATTTTGTTTCTCCATATTCAGAGCCGTCCTCATTCTGTCCCAGTGACTCACTGTCTGGAATTGAAGTAAGCGGAACAATTCCAAAGTATTTTTCCATATCGGATGCTGTATGGATCGTATCATCCAGGAGATATCGTATGATCAGGATCAGACAGTAAATAAATGCGCCCGCCAATGCTCCGATCAGTGTATATTTCAGATAACTTGGTCCTGCCTTCTGATCCGGTATTCTTGCAACCTGAGCAATATTCGGTGCATTGGTACTCATTGTATCCGGAAGATATTCTACCGCGATCTCAGCCAGTGTGTTTGCTATGTCTTTTGCCTGCTCCGGATCTGTGCTTGTAACTGTTATCTTCAGTACTCTTGTATCCGCCGGATTCTCAAGTACGATCATCTGTGCAAGCTCTGCCGAATCCATTGACAAATTCAATTTGGAGATTACCTGATCCAATACAGGATAACTGAGCATTAATTCCTCATAATCCTTTGTCAGCGACATACCAATATTCAGATCGGACAGATTTACAACGGAATCCTCCGATGCAGATACGACATACAGTTTTGCGGTCGACTGGTACGTCGGTTTGATCATAAAATATGCATATGCATTTAACAGGACTGCACCAAGCAAAAATGCAAGTATGATAAAATGCAACTTATCCATCAGTGCATATCCCAGATCGACCAGATCTATCTCTTTATCGTCATCATCAACGGTCACCATCGTCACCTTATTGATCTTTTCTTCTTTTCCATTGTCCGACATCGGTACTTTTTTATTTTCTGCGCTCATGTTCTCCTCCATCCAAAGTATCTCTATTCTGTATATTCTTTATAAAACAGCTCTGCGATCGCTGCATTCAGACTTTCCTCATCTGCCTCAAAGGTAGCGAAATCAAGTTCATCCAGCCCTTCTGTTCCGGAAATAGATACCTCGCCCTCATCCTTCTCTTTCACAACAAGAAGTGCCAGCTTGCTGAATTTATTTGCCGATATATTCGTCACCATATAATCTCCCAGTGCATTGTACAGATCCAACGGATAGGTACTGTCTGTCTGACATTTCTCTTTTATATTTTTCTTAAGCCCTTCCATATATACGGACTGACGTTTCATTCTGTTTTCATTTGTTTCATCAGCGACATCCCAACGGTCATGTACATAATGTACCGCCTGCTCATCACTGAGCTGAACCGTATCTCCAATCTTAAGGGATGGATCCACTTTGGAAAAATCATCCTCAATCGTAACTGTTACTCCTCCTGCCATATGATTGATGATAGAAATTGCTCCCATATTTACAGCAGCATATCCGTCAATCTTCTGACCACCAAGCAGCTCTGATACAGCATCCACGGTATTCTCGCAACTGGCTTCCAGTCCATCTCCGCTTGCATGTGCAAGTGCAATCTGTACAACAGAATCGCCCAGATAAGAATTGTCGAGATCCAGGGATTTTACATTTGTCAGTGTATTTCTGTTGATCGCCAGAGTCTTAAATGTCCCTTCACTGATATCTCTGACCATCAGCATAAGCACATCACTCTGCCCGGATTCTCCATAGTCCTCTGCTTTTTTTACTTTATCCAGTGAATCGATACCCATGAACAGATAGGTCTCTATATTCTTCTTCGGAAGATATTTCTTGCCATTTATACGGACAACTCCCTGCTCTGCCTCATATGCCTCCTGCTTCCGGAGCTTCTGCCGGTCAATTGCCCGGAACACAATAACTGCCGCTAAACAAAATATGATAACTGCTGCAATAGTAATTGTCAGTTTTTTATATAATTTCAGTTTTTCCTGTCTGGAATGTATCCTGTGTGCCATCTTTCTTTCTCTGATCAGAACAGGTTTCCTATCAGATCAGATCCTCCTGTCGGCCATGTTTTTTCACATATGATAAGTGCTGTCAATATAATAAACAGTATAATACTGATTATGATCGCTACTTTTTTTGACATCTGTCTATCCTCCAACCTTTTATCTCAAACCAAGAAGCTGACATCCATATGCATCAATCTCTGCAAGAATGTCTGCACCTGCTTTCTTTTCCAGTCTCTGTCGTCCCTCCATCAGATTCGGAGGGCGATGATGAACTCCATGACAGTCACTTCCCAGAATATGTGCCTGCCTCTTTTGAAACATGCGGATCAACATCCCGCCCTGTTTCCAGTCTGACAAACTTTCTGCATTGATCTGTATGGTAACCGGAAGCTCCATCAGCTTTTTTATGTACGGCTTATTCCCTGAAATCTTCATAAAGCGTTCCAGATGAGCGATAATGATCCGGAGTTGTCTCTCATGGATCAGCTTTTTTACCTGTAAAAGATCTTCATCCGTCCACGTCCGGAACGGCATCTCAAGCAGCAGAAGCTCTGTTCCCTGGATTGTCAGCCGGTCAACCTTATCTGCATCTCCGATTCCATCAAAAAAAGCAACTTCCGCTCCAAGCAGAAGCTGTGGGGTATCCGATATGTTTTCAGTCGTTACTGCCTCTATCAGGCTTTGATATGCATGTTCCCGTTTTTCAAGAAAATGTTCAATTCGATCCTCGTCCGCATAAAAGTGCGGTGTCGCGATCATTCTGTCTACACCGGCATTCCGACTGAGCCGAAGCATCTCTATGGATGTTTCTATATTTCTGCTTCCATCGTCAATTCCCGGAAGAACATGGGAATGGAAATCGATTACTTCCATATTTTACTGTAACCTTTCTTTTTAAGCCATTGAAATTATATTCCAGAAGCGAACAGATATCACAGCCACTCTTTTTGCACTGCGAATTTAGAAATTGCTTTCATTTTTATTTTACCCTGTCTCCCCTGTATACCCACACCAAGTGCGTTCAATAATTTCACATGAAATTATGCCACATCCGCCTTTTAATGTAAAGGTATAAGGAATATTTTCTACATTTTTACATCAACACAGCACGCATGTGGCCTTTTTATTGTCTTATTTTTATATCTTATTTTTCTCTTTTTAATTCTTTTAATGCTCTGGATAACCTGATTGGATTGCCATACCGAAGTGTTGAATTACGGAAGATCTTACCTCCCAGAACACCCATACCGATCACCGATATATATAAAATTATTGCTGATATAACAACTTCCCATGTTGCTACATCTCCCATCGCAACTCTTGCAAACATTGCACTGTAAGAACTGATCGGTAGATAAGAACAGATCCTGATGACCAGTCCGTCTACATTTGTCAGGTTCATCAGTACGACAAAATACACGATCATTACGATCATCTGCGCCGTACCGGCTGATTTGTTCAAATCCTCGATCTTAGATACCAGCGCCCCAAGTGCTCCATACATAAATGCATAGAACAGGAATCCACCAAGGCCGAATACCGCAAATGCGATCAGAACATCAGATGGGATATTTAATACAGAACCCATAAAGCCGCCCCAGTAGTCTTTATTAAAGTTGTATGAAATCAACAGGGCTGCCATGATCAATCCGACCTGAAAGAACGTAGCAACTGTTCCGGCAAATACCTTTCCAAATAAAATATCTCTGGAGTTCGTTGTTGTTACCAGAATCTCGATCGAGCGGTTGCTCTTTTCATTTGCCACACCAGTTGCGATCGACATTCCATACATAACGATCAGCATGAAGATCACGATAACCAGAATATAACAATACCAGTAATTGCTTGTGCTGTCCTTACCGAGGATAACTTCTTTTGCCTGGATATCTGCATAATCAAGACTCATAAGTTCATCAAAATCCAGATCATGTGCTTCACTGTACTGTTTCTTGGACAGCATGGACAGATAACTGTCAAAGGTACTGGTGTAATCATCAAACATGCCTTTATTATAAACATAATAGGTATATTCTGACGTACTATAAACTACATAACCAAGTTCCGCATCTTCACTTTTAACCAGCGACTCTACTTCTGCTGCATCCTTACATTTCTGCAGCTTAACATCCGGATATACCTGCGCCAGCAAACCTTCATCCATAATACCGGATGCATCATAATATGCATATACGGATTCATTCTCCTGATCCGATTCATTCTCTGCATCTGTCTCTTTATCAGACGAAGGACTTCCACTTGTAAACGATTCCTTAATTCTCGGTGCGAACATGATGCCTACGCAAAGAAGTGCCAGTAAGATCGTTGAAATCAGATAGGATTTACTGCCAAAATAATTACCGAGTTCAAACCTTAATATTGTACCAATCTTTTTCATATATCTTAACCTCTCTTTCCAAACAGACCCTTTTTCTGCTTTGGTTCAAATTCAGAAAAAGAAGTTCCGATATTATTTTTTTCTTTTATATCTTCCGGTGTCTCCTCATCTCCGACTGCCGATACAAATATATCATTCAGGGAAGGCTCATAAACTCCATAGCTCCTAAGCCTGATTCCCAACTCTTTAAAACGGGAAAGCACCTGCCATTCATCCTGTTCCGGCAGAATCTGTGTCACAACATGATGCTTGTTATGGCTGATCACCTGCACCTGATCTGCAAACTTATCACGAAGAATCTGTTCCAGTTCTTCCGACTCCATTCCAACAGCCGCAACTGCTTTATGTCCTTTTCCGTATTCTTCCTTGATCTTGTCAAGGTTGCCTGCCAGTGCCACTTCACCATGATTGATCACTACGATATCTTCACAGAATTCTTCCACATAGCTCATCTGGTGGCTGGAGAAGATAACAATCTTTCCGTCTGCGATCAGTTCATTTATAACATCCTTTAAGATCTGGGAATTCACAGGATCTAAACCGGAAAACGGCTCATCTAAGATCACGATGTCAGGATCTGCTACTAATGTTGCTGCAAGCTGTACCTTCTGCTGATTACCTTTCGATAACGTATCCAGTTTCCGGTTCTCGTACTGGATCACATCCAGACGGGTCAGCCACTTCCGCATATTCTCTTCCGCCTGCTTCTTATTCATCCCACGAAGCTTTGCCAGATATACTAACTGCTCACTGATCAGACGTTTCGGATATAAGCCACGTTCCTCCGGCAGGTATCCGACCTGCCCCGGCTGATAGACAAAGGGGGCTCCATCTAATAAGACCTGACCTTCATCTGCATGGAAAACATCCATGATGATCCGGATCGTTGTGGTCTTTCCTGCGCCATTTCTTCCCAACAGTCCGAGTGCGCTTCCACCCTCTACCGAGAAATTGATCCCGTGCAGGATTTCTGTGCCATCAAAGCTCTTTTTGATGCCCTGTAATTCTAATTTCATATCTCTCTCCTTTTTATGAACCGACATTCATATCCCTGTTATGAATGTATGATCAGTTTCAGGTTGCAATTTCCATCTACTATATCATAATTCAACTCTGAAACAATCTTTAATAAGCTTAATTATCGTTTGTAACGGTTCATATTTTCCTCTATTCCAGTTCTATTCGAAAGTAAGGAAATCCTCAAATTCTATCTCGGATGGCAGTCTCAGATCCCCTCTTGGGCTTACCGATACCGTACCGACCTTTACGCCATCCGGCATACAGTTACGTTTAAACTGCTGACGGAAAAATCTGGTATAGAATACCTTCTGCCATTTCTTTATCTCTTCATCTGTAAATGTATATGCTTCTATTTTCCCATCTTCCGAAGCTTCTACACTCTGTCTTACCGCTTCTTTACAAAGGTCATAGACATCTTCCGGCTCCATACCATAACGCAGTGTGTAATACAAGAAGAAATCATGCAGGATATAGGATCCAACAGTATCCTCTGTCTTCTGTGCGATCGTTCCATCCGCATTCGGCGGAAGCAGTTCAGGACTTACCGGCGTATCAATGATATCCTCGATCACGTCCTTGATTCCCGGGAATCCATTTCGATCCATATCATGTCCAACTTCATCTACCAGAGTCCGGACCAGAGTCTTCGGGATGCTGGTATTCACCGCATACATGCTCATGTGGTCTCCGTTATAGGTACACCAGCCAAGTGCAAGTTCTGACAAATCACCGGTTCCAATCACAAATCCGCCCTCTTTATTGGCTACATCCATCAAGATCTGTGTCCGCTCTCTCGCCTGACAGTTCTCATATGTAATATCATGTACCGTTTCATCCTGCCCGATATCTGCAAAATGCTGACGGACAGAATCTACGATGCTGATCTCCCGGATGTCACATCCAAGCAGTTCCATAAGCGTTGTTGAATTGCTTTTTGTGCGTTTCGTCGTTCCAAATCCCGGCATCGTGATACCGGTTACTGTCTCCGGTGGCAGTCCGAGATTCTTTACTGCCTGTGCGGATACCAGAAGTGCCAGCGTAGAATCCAGTCCACCGGATACGCCAACAACGATACATGACGCATGTGTGGCTTCGATTCTTCTTTGCAGACCTGCAACCTGCATTGCAAAGATCGACCGGCATCGTTCCAGTCTGTTCTTTGATGGAACAAATGGTGTCATGGAAACCTTTGCGCATACTTCTTTTTTCTCTGCAAATACCTTCTCGCAGTTTACTGTCATGTATTCTCCGGCTTCAAAATTCCGTTTACACTCCGCAAAGGATTTATTTGCCAGACGATCATGGCGGATCTTTGTCATATTAAAATCACGGATCAGGATTCCATCTTCAAATGGCTTGATCTCGCCTAATAATTTTCCGTTTTCATACATCAGATTGTGTCCGGAAAATACCATATCCGAGGTTGATTCATAGGCTCCGGCTGATGTATAGACATATCCACAGATACAGGAGGATGACATACTTCCTGTCAGTGTTCTTCTGTACTGTTCCTTTCCGATCACTTCATTGGATGCCGACAGATTGAGCAGGATCTCTGCTCCCTGAAGTGTCAGCAGTCTTCCCGGTGCGATCGGTGTCCAGAGATCCTCGCAGATCTCCATGCCAAATGTAACATGCTCCTCCTGCTGATTCGGATCCGTCATCTCGATCAGGATGGAATTGCCAAATAAAGTTTCCGATCCATCTGCCAGTTCAACTGTCCGGTTCTCTACACATCTTCCACTAAACCACCGTTTCTCATAAAACTCTCCGTAATTCGGCAGGTAGATCTTCGGAACGAGTGCGAGCACCATTCCGTTCCATAAAAAAGCTCCACAGTTAAATAATTCTCCGTCTACTTCATATGGCACACCGACAACAAGTGCTGCGCCCTTTTTGCCATATTCTGCTGTCATTTCCGCCAATTGTAACAGTCCTTCTTCTGCCCTGTCGATCAGATGACGGTTCACAAACAGATCCCCGCAGGTGTATCCGGTCAGTGACAGTTCCGGCGTCACAATAACGTCTACCTGTTCTGCATAGGTTCTATAAACTGTTTCAAGCTCCTTACAGTTCTTTGTTACATTACCAAGATGTACTCTTGGTGATACGGACGCGATTCTTACTAAATGTTTCATCATCGTTCTCCTGAATTATCTGTATATTTTCGTATCATTTGTTCTTTGATATCCGGCATCATCTGTTTACCGGCTTATAGTCTAATTTCCCTATTTCCCGGGAATAATAGGCGTTTCATTATCTCCGGTTATAACGTCTCCACTCGTACAAATGATATCCTCTGTTTCAAATTCTACAATATTCATCTGTGGCGTTTCGTATTTCTTCATAAACTTTGCCTCCTGATTTTGTTTTATATTATATATTATATTACTTACTTTCTGCAGCATTTGTTGTTATCTTTTCCTGAAGCCCATTAATATGATCAGTGACTTCTATCTTTTCCGGCTTTTTAGCCAGGTATTACAACCTTATCTAATATCCCGGTCAGATACGCGATCACCACACCATAATTGGTCATCGGGATCTGTTGCTCCTTTGCATGATCGATCCTTGACATAATATATTTGCGATTAAACATACAGCCCCCACACTGTATGACAAGATCATACCCCTGCAGATCATCCGGGAAATCCGTTCCACTGACTATATCGATCGTCATATTTTCTCCATACCGTTTCCGCAGCATCTTAGGAATCTTTTCCCGTCCGATATCTTCTTTTAACGGTGCATGTGTACAGCACTCTGCAATCAGCACATGGGATTCCCCATTCAGCTTTCCTATCGCATTTGCACCCTCTATATAATATTCGATATCTCCCTTATGTGCGGCAAATAACACAGAAAAGGAAGTCAACATAGATTTCTTAGGCTTATGCTCATAGACATAGGCAAATACCTGTGAATCCGTTATAATCAGCTTCGGTGCCTCTGTCAGATGGGATAAGGCTTCCACATACTGATCTGTCGTCACGCTCATAACAAGGCATTTTTTATCTAACAATTCTCTCAGTGTCTGCACCTGTGGCAGGATCAGTCTGCCCTTCGGTGCCTGAATATCCTGCGGCATAACAAGCATGACCAGATCTCCCTTTGTTACCAGCTCTCTAAGGATCGAAGAAGCACCATATTGCTCCGGCAGGTTCCGTACAAGCTCTTTTCTTACCTGATCCATACCGTCTCCAGTCGCGGCACTGATAACAATCGCACGCTGTCCTGTCTGTTGATACAGCGTTTCATTTACCTTTTCTGTATCATTCCGGATATCTGCCTTACCGATCACCCATATGACAGGTGTCTTCTTTTCCTTAAACTGTTCATACCAGTGAAGTTCCTCGTCCATGTCAGTATCTGCAAGCAAAATGATCGCTATATCTGTTTTCTCGGCTGCAAGCCTTGTCTTTTCCAAGCGTTCCTCCCCAAGCTCTGTCGCATCGTCAAAGCCCGCTGTATCGATCAAGGTACAAGGGCCAAGCGGATAAACTTCCATTGCTTTGTACACAGGATCAGTGGTTGTCCCTGCAACATTCGCTACGATTGATATATTCTGACCGGAAAATCGGTTGATAAAAGAAGATTTTCCGCTGTTTGTCTTTCCAAATACTCCGATATGAAGTCGATTGCCCGATGGTGTCTCATTTAACCCTGCCATGTGCTGCCCTCCCTGTTGTTATACGCTGTCTGCTTCAGCATTTATCTGCAATCTCTGTTATCTGCAATCCTTTCATCTGTTAAGATCGCTTCTTCCTATCATCTGTTAGAACCGGAAGTCTCTCTGTCCTTCTGCAATATCATGTATATGATCTGCCGTGATCTGTCTGACATTCTCATTCGGGATCCGGGCAAGCTCACGTTCGATCAGCTCCAGACCGATCTGCTTCGTCTCAGGACTTGCATAATCTTCCAGATATTCCTTCAGCGTCATAAGAGCATTTGGATGACAGCAGTTTAAGATCTGCATACTCTTACAGAGTGCCATAAACCGGTCTCCGGTTCTTCCTGCTCTGTAACATGCTGTACAGAAGCTTGGTATATAATCCATCTTCATCAGCCAGTTCACAACCTGATCCAGCGTTCTGGTATCGCTGACATCGAACTGAGCCGATGTGATATCTTCTGATGTCTCCGGGATATCATATCCGCCTACACTTGTTCTCGAACCTCCACTGATCTGTGAAACACCAAGCGGCAGCACTTTCTCACGAACTGCCTGACTCTCTCTGGTTGATATGATCATTCCCGTATATGGTACTGCAATACGGATCAGTGCGCAGATCTTTGCAAATGTATCGTCACTGATTCCGTTATCGAATACATCCGGGTCGATATCATCTGCACGTTTGATCCTCGGAACACTGATCGTATGCGGACCTACCCCATGAACCGCTTCCAGATGCTCTGCATGCATCAGTAACCCTGCAAATTCATACCGGTACATTTCCAATCCGAACAGTACACCAAGTCCTACATCATCGATACCACCTTCCATGGCACGATCCATGGCTTCGGTGTGGTAATCGTAATCATGCTTCGGACCTGTCGGATGTAATTTCAGATAGCTTTCCTTATGATAAGTCTCCTGAAACAGGATATAGGTTCCGATGCCTGCATCCTTTAACTTCGTATAATTCTCAACTGTTGTCGCTGCTATATTGACATTGACACGGCGGATTGCGCCGTTCTTATGTTTGATACTGTAGATTGTATTAATACATTCCAGAATATATTCGATCGGATTATTCACAGGATCTTCACCGGCTTCGATCGCCAGACGCTTGTGTCCCATATCCTGAAGTGCGGTAACCTCTCTTACGATATCCTCCTGTGTCAGCTTCTTTCTTGCAATATGTTTATTCTTGCTGTGATATGGACAATAGACACATCCATTCACACAATAATTGGACAGATACAGCGGCGCAAATAACACGATACGATTTCCGTAATAATCTTCCTTGATCTCCCTTGCCAGATCATACATCTCCCGGATCTTATCCGGCATCTCACAGGCCAGCAGCACAGACGCTTCTCTGTGCGTCAAGCCCTTTTTTAATCTGGCTTTTGCAAGGATCTCATCAACCATCTGTACGTTATCTTTATTCGCATCGGCATATGCCAATGTCTCTCTGATCTCTTCATCTGAAATAAATTCTTCTGCTTTTAATGATTTTACATCATACACTTGTATCTGCCTCTTTTCTTCTGCTATATAATTCTTCTTCCTGTACAATCATCCGGTCTGCCTCGCGCGTTCTATAAAATCAATATATCTGTGAGCAGACCTTTGTTATGCTTCAAGCTATACCTAATAACAGTATAGTGGAACACTCCGAAAATATCAACTGCCATAAAAATGCAGTTATATAGTTATACAAATCATAAAAATGCAGCATATAGTTATCCTTTTACAATAACCATAACCTGCATTTTCACGTTCTGACTGTTCTCTTATCCAAGTGCTACATCAAGCACCATCATCAATGAAAATCCTACCGCAAACATGATCGTACCAAGATTCGTATGCTCACCCTCTGCCATCTCCGGTATCAATTCCTCAACTACAACATATAGCATAGCTCCTGCCGCAAATCCCAGAAAATACGGAAGCACCGGCACCATGATCGAAGAAAGTGCGATCGTAAGCAGCGCTGCGATTGGCTCTACGATACCGGAAAAGAATCCATAGCCAAATGCTTTCGGTTTACTGCAGCCTTCCGAACAAAGCGGCATTGACACGATCGCTCCCTCCGGAAGATTCTGGATCGCAATACCGATGGATAATGCAAGTGCCGCCGTCAACGTAATGTTCGTGTTGCCACTGATCCATCCGGCATAGACAACACCGACTGCCATTCCTTCCGGAATATTATGTATGATGATCGCAAATACCATCATAGTCGTACGTTTGAAATTGCTCTTGACCCCCTCTGCCTCCTTACTGTCAATATGCAAATGTGGCATCAGAGTATCGATCAGTAATAAAAATATAATTCCCAGCCAGAAACCGATAGTTGCCGGAAGAAATGCAAGCTTCCCCATTGCTTCCGACTGCTCCATCGCCGGGATCAGCAGGCTCCAGATAGATGCAGCCACCATAACACCCGCCGCAAATCCGGACAATGCTTTCTGCAATAACAGATTCATCTGTTTCTTCATAAAAAATACACAGGCTGCTCCTGCCGTCGTTCCAAGAAGCGGCAGTCCCAGACCAACAATTAAACTTAATATCATATATATTCACGCTCCATAAATTATTTCCATTTATTATATGAATCATCTCTCCTCTGTTTCCTTATTATAGCGGAATACTGTTAATTATGCCATGACCTGTTTTTTTCTTATCTGTATTTTTCTATCATTTGAGGTCTGTCTGCCACAGATTCTTCAATATATTTCATATTACAAAACCGACCGTCGATGCAAGATTTAATATCCGGCTTCCGACGATCGGTCTATATTAGATAATATTCATTTGAAAACTTAATATTGCTGACAAATTATTTATATTTTACAGCTTTAAATAAATGTCAATAAACCTATCGACTTTAAGAACAGGATAAACAACAGGATCGGTGTTATGAATTTCACCATAACCACATACATACCTTTTCTGCTGAATTTTTCTCCGTTCTTCTGCACTTCTTCGATAACCGTCTGCGGTTTGGAGATCCATCCGACCAGGATACAGGTTCCGATTGCTACGATCGGCATCATAATGTTATTACTGATGTAATCCATGATATCAAGGATCTGTGCGATCGATCCGTTTGGAAGCTTTACTTCAAAGTACAGCTTGTTATATCCAAGACATACGATCGTTCCAACAATGATCGCGACAATCAACTCAATAATACCGGCCTTTGCTCTGCTTGTATGGAATTCATCCATGATACTTGCCACGATTGCTTCCATGACAGACACTGCACTGGTAAATGCCGCAAATAATACCATTGCGAAGAACAGACAACCGATCACATTTCCCACCTTACCCATCTGGGCAAATACTTTCGGAAGTGATACGAACATCAAACTTGGACCCTGTGCCATTCCCTCTGTTCCTGAGAATACATATACAGCAGGAATGATCATAACGCCTGCAAGAAATGCTACAACCGTATCAAAAATCTCAATCTGTCCAACTGATTTATTCAGAGCTGCATCATCTTTTACATAAGAACCGTAAGCGATCATAATACCCATGGCAACAGACAGACTGAAGAATAACTGTCCCATTGCATCCAATAATACCGTAAAGAAGCTTTTCACAGTAAGTCCGTCCAGATTCGGAATCAGATATAATTTCAAACCTTCTACACCGGTTCTGACAATTCCATCATCTCCGGTCTTTTTGATCGTTATGGAGAAGATCGCGATTCCTATAACCAGAAGGATCAGCAACGGCATGATGATCTTGGAAAAAGATTCAATTCCTTTATTAACACCACGAAATACGATAAATGCCGTAACAGCAAGAAATATCAACATCAAAATGACCGGTTCGATATCTGATGTAATAAAACCTGTAAAATAACCGTCCTGCGCTGCCTCTGTACCCTTACCGGTTAAAAATGCGAGGAAGTATTTGACAACCCAGCCACCGATCGTTATGTAATATGGGAAAATAATAACCGGAACCAGACTTGCAATGATTCCAAGGAATCCCCATTTCTTATTCAGCTTCTTATAAGCGGTAAGCGGACTCTGCTTGGTCTTCCGACCGATTGATACTTCTGTCACCAAAAGTGTATATCCAAATGTCAGTGCAAGGATCAGGTATATGACCAGGAACAGTCCACCGCCATCCTTTGCTGCAAGATATGGAAAACGCCAGATATTTCCAAGTCCTACTGCGCTTCCCGCGGCCGCAAGGACAAATCCAAGCGAGCCTGAAAAAGTATTACGTTTCTTTTCCATATTTTGTTTACCCCTGTCTGTATATCACAGACTCTTTCTAATTTATTTGTTATCCTCTTAGATTCTATGGAAGCTTCTCCAAATTCTCTCATAGAACAAACACCTTTTTAATATAGCATACCAAACAATCTTCTGTCATCTGAAAAATTCTACTTTTTTTACGAACTTACTCATATTGTGCCGCATACGGTCAGATTACCTTTTTGCCGATCCATCTGCCGCTTAGGTACCGCCGGATGAACAGCACGCCACGTACGAACTGATCCATGATCATAGCGACCCAGACACCAAATACACCCATACCCATATATTTGCCGAGCACATAACTGAACACGATACGGCAGATCCACATCGTACAGATGGATACGATCATGCTATACTTAACATCACCGGCTGCACGGAATGTACATGGAAGCGTAAATGCTACCGGCCAGATCGTAGATGCCGCGATACCATGAAGCATCAGGATCTTCTCGGCAGCAGACTGCGCTTCGTAAGATAGTCCATACGCTTTCATGACCAGAGGAAGAACCGCAAATGTAAACAATACCGTAACTATGATACACATATATGCCATGACCAGAACTTTGATCGTATAATATTTTGCCTGCTCGTAATCTCCTGCTCCCACGCATCTTGATACTACTGTGACCATGGCAAGGGAAGCCGCCATACCAGCCATCAACTGGAATCCGGCAATCACATTACCGACTGCATTTGCAGCGATCGCATATGTGCCAAATGTTGAGACAAGGCTGAGCACAAGGATCTTACCAAGCTGGAACATACTGTTTTCCAGTCCGTTTGGAATACCTACCAACAGAATGCTTTTCAACATATGCCAGTTCGCCCGATAATGCAGACTTTTCTTTATATAAATACGTGTACTGTCCTGCTTCGCCTGTGCACTTTTCTTCGGGATCAGCAATATGATCATGATAACCGCTGCTGCCAGTCTGGAAACCAGAGTAGGAATCGCAACGCCTTCCGTTCCGCATTTGCATACATAGATCAAAATGGCATTTCCCACTACATTGATCCCGTTCATGATCAGAGATACCCGCATGGATATATTGGAATTACCGATGGAACGGAAAATAGCCGCACCGGCATTATAAAGTGCCAGAAACGGAATCGATGCATTTACGATCATCATATAAGTATCTGCATGACCATATACGTCTGCTTCGATCTGACCAAACACATGATTTAGGATCAGTCCCTTGCCCGCATACATTAGCGCCATGACTCCGAGCGACAGGATCATCGAAAACCACACAAGCTGGGTAGCTGCCTCTCCCGCCTTTTCTTTATTCTTCTGTCCGAGATATTGTCCGACAGTAACCGCACCCCCGGTCGCAAGTGCCGCAAACAGATTGATGATCAGCTGGAAACAGCTGTCCACCAGTGATACACCGGATACTGCTGCTTCTCCTACAGAAGATACCATGATCGAATCTGCAAGTCCGACCAACATCGCAAGCATCTGTTCAATGATCAATGGCACATACAGAGCGACCAGATCTTTATTTGAAAATAAATATGTACTTGTATTCCGTTTCCTTCTATGCATAACCATACGCTTCCTGCTTTCATTTTCTATCTGCACTGTAATTTCATTTGCATGTGTATTTCCGTCCTTTCATTTCTGTCTGTCATGTTCCGGACGCAACACACCAATACTGCATTATACTCATCCCAGAATTTACTTGCAAGCCATATCCTTTTCCATCGTGCTCTTTTCTCTTTCATCCGTCTTTTTTATTATTTAAGTACTGCCTTGTTACAAATTTCTACGCCAGATTCTGAAAAATATACTTTTCTGTAGATATCCTGTTACTGTTTTATTTGAAAATTATTACAAAAAAATGTTATGCACTTATTACCGATTGTTAAGATAATTTTGGGTAGCCTGCCTGATTTTTTTATGCTAGTATGGGTTGTATTCATAGAAAAATACGATTACAGCAACAGGAAGGAGAACATATCTATGAAAAGAAAAATTTTACTGATTTTTGCCGCTCTGATCCTGATCCCGACACTCCTGAGTGCCGGATTTACCAGTCAGGCAGCCGGGAAAAAACAATCATCCGGTTTTGTCAAAGAAAAGAACGGAACCCATTATTACTATAAAAATGGGAAGCAGGCGAAAGGCCGGGTAACGATCAACGGGCACACCTACATTTTTAACAGTAAGGGTGTCATGCAGAAAAAAGGCTGGTATACGACCAAAAGGGGAAATACCTATTATCTCCGGAAAAATGGTACAGCCGTGAAGGGCAAACAGACGATCAAAGGTAAGACTTATATTTTTTCCAAAATCGGACGTATGCGAAAAGGCATGTACAAAAGTCCTTATACCGGAAAAAAATATTACCTAAATCCAAAGACAGGTGTATTACTTACCAATTCCTGGTTTACAACAAAAAAAGGAAATAAAATGTATTTCGGTTCCAGCGGTGCTGCCTACACCGGAAAGCATACGATTGGAAAACATACCTATCTGTTCTCAGACAAAGGTGCCATGAAAAAAGGCTTCCAGAAATTAAACGGGCATACCTATTATTTCCGTAAAAAAGGCGGGGCTATGGCAACCGGATTTCTCAGAATAAAAGGGGACATGTATTATTTCAACCAGAATGGTATCATGCAGACCGGTTTTCAGACCTTAAACAATAAAACATTCTACTTCAAAGAAAATGGTTGTATGTTAACCGGCTTCCAGAAATTAAACGGTCATACCTATTATTTTACCAAACGGGGTGTCATGGCAAAAGGATTTAAAAAACTGAATGGCCAAACTTATTACTTCCATGACAATGGAACTATGGCAACCGGTTTTCAGAAGATAAATGGCAAAACCTATTATTACAAAGAAAACGGAACCATGGCATATGGGATGCAGACGATTGGAAAAGACAGATATTATTTTAAATCAGATGGTACATTACTGACCGGCAGAGTTAAGATCGGCAACTGCCTGTATGTCGCAAATGACAAGGGTGTTATCTACAGAACGGTAGATGGAAATAAGAAAATGGTTGCCTTGACCTTCGATGATGGTCCTTCTCCATACACACCACTGGTATTGGACACACTGGAAAAATATAATGCAGTTGCAACCTTCTTTGTTGTTGGAAACCGCTGCTCCACATACAGTTCTTACCTGAAACGGGAATATGCACTCGGCTGCGAGATCGGTACACATACCTATGATCACGCATGGTTAAACAGATTATCCGCAGACGGAGTCAAAGAAGAGATCAAAAAGGGATCAGATGCGATCATCCGTGAGATCGGAGTTGCCCCTACTCTGATGCGTCCGCCTGGTGGCTGCGTCAATGATACTGTACGTGAGAATGTAGGTCTTCCAATGATCATGTGGTCTGTGGATACCAGAGACTGGGAAACCAGAAGCACTCCTACTACGATCACACGAGTTGTGGATGGTGCTTATGACGGAGCGATCATTCTGATACATGACCTTCACCAGTCAACCGCTATTGCCTCACAGACATTCATTCCGAAGCTGATTGAAAATGGTTATCAGCTTGTAACTGTCAGCGAAATGGCTGAGCTTCGTGGTGTAACAATGGAAGCCGGGCAGTCCTATAATTCATTCAGATAATACACAGGAATCTTGTCCTGAAACAGGCTCCCACACATATTTCCGCTTTACAGAATGGGATTTCTTATAATGAGAATCTCCCTGACAACGCAAAAAATAAGATGGAATCTTACTACCCCATTGTAATAAGATTCCATCTTTTTATTATAATCACCATAAAACCCCTGGTAATTTTTTATCTGTTGTATTTCTTATGAGCTGACTATAGCATGCCATTTTTCAAGCGTCAACCCATAATTGTCAGATTTTACAGACATTTTGTTGAATATTCAGAAAATTAATTCAGGCGGTATAAATACAATCCTGCGTACCTATACCGCCTAATAAAATTAAGTACTATTCTATTATTTTTCTATTACTTATTACTTTAAAGGCTTGCCTGTGAGAAGCTCATATGCCTGAAGATATTTGTCAATTGTTTTCTGAACAATCTCGTCAGGAAGCTCCCAGTTGTTATCCGGATTTGCCTTTAACCAGTCACGCGCAAACTGCTTATCAAAGGATGGCTGACCATGACCCGGTTCATATCCTTCCGCAGGCCAGAAACGGGAGCTGTCCGGTGTGAGCATCTCATCACCGAGAACGATATTGCCATTCTCATCCAGACCAAACTCGAACTTGGTATCTGCTATGATGATACCTCTTGATAATGCATATTCTGCACATTTCTTATATAAAGCGATCGTATAGTCACGAAGCTTTGCGCCATATTCTTCGCCCTTGCCAGGAAATCTCTTTTCCAGATATTCAACACTCTGCTCGTATGAGATATTCTCATCATGATCTCCGATCTCTGCCTTTGTGGAAGGTGTGTAGATCGGTTCCGGAAGCTTATCGGATTCTTTTAATCCTTCCGGAAGCTTGATACCACATACTGTACCGTTTTCTTTATAGCTTGCCCAGCCACTTCCTGTGATATAACCACGAACGATACACTCAACAGGGAGCATTTCCAGCTTCTTGCACATCATACTGTTTCCGTCAAATTTCTCCTGCTGGAAAAATTCAGGCATATTCTTTACGTCAACCGAGATCATATGGTTTGGAAGAATATCTTCTGTCATATCAAACCAGAATTTGGACATCTGTGTCAGGACTGTACCCTTCTTTGTAACGATGTTCTTTAAAATGACATCAAAACAACTGATACGGTCTGTTGCTACCATGATAAGGCTGTCACCATTATCATAAATCTCACGTACTTTACCCTCTTTAATCGGTTTCATTTCCTGCATTTTTGATACCTCGCTATGATTTTATGATTTGTATTTTTTACTCTTACAAACTATCACTATCTACCTTTAATGTCAAATAGGTTATATGATTTATTGTAAACGCTTTTATTTTAAAAATCCATTGATGATCTGCTCTTCCGCTTCTGCCTCTGTCAGCCCAAGTGTCATCAGCTTGATCAGCTGCTCGCCTGCAATCTTGCCGATCGCTGCTTCATGGATCAGGTTTGCATCAATGTTATTTGCCGTCAGCTTCGGACTTGCTGATACGCTTGCGCTATCCATAATGATCGCATCACATTCACTGTGACCCTTACATTCATTATTGCCATTGATCGTGGAGAAAAATTCCTGTCTGGACTGATCTCTTGCAACGGATCTGGATACTACATTTGCACTGCAGCCTTTTCCATTCAAATCCACAACAAAATCAGTCTTTGCATACTGTTTGCCATGTGTCATGATCTTCTCCCTGATCTCTAATGATGCGTTATCCTTCAGATCACCGCCGGTCTTTCTGACAGTCGAATCAATTCCCTTGATCTGAGTCGTCTCCATCTCCATCGAGGCCCCTTCTTCCAAGTGCACGATGGTTTCCGGATTCATGATATTCTCGCCATTTCCATCTCCCTCACCATAGTGTCGTTCGATGTATTTTACTTTTGCATTTTTACCAATATAAAAAGTATGGATGCCGTCATGCTTGGAGGTGTCCACACCACAGTTATGGATACCACATCCGGCTACGATCGTAACATCGCAGTCCTCTCCGATATAGAAATCATTGTATACCATATCCTGCAGACCGCTCTTACTCAAAAGAACCGGAATATGCACACTCTCATTTTTTGTTCCCGGTTTAATGATGATATCGATTCCCGGCTTATCCTCTTTTGTTACAATATCTATATTTGCAGTTGTATTTCTGCTGTCAAGCTGTCCGTTGACACGAATGTTATATGCGCCCTCCGGTACATCATGAAGTCCTGCTACCTGCTGCAATAAACTCTTCTGAATTAAATCCATGTTCTGTTACCTCACAACTTATTTCTGTTTTTCTTCCAGCACCTTGCAAGTGGCTGATTCACCAGTCAGTCTTGGCATGATCACATCTCTGCTTCCGATTGCATCAACATGACCATTTGCGATCACAACGATCTTATCTGCTATATTAAGGATCCGCTCCTGATGGGAAATGATCAGGATCGTTCCGTTGATCTCTTCACGCATCTTTTCAAATACCTTGATCAGACTGTTGAAGCTCCACAGGTCGATGCCTGCCTCCGGCTCATCAAATAATGACAGCTTCGTACCTCTTGCAATGATCATGGCGATCTCAATACGTTTTAACTCACCACCGGAAAGACTTGCATTTACTTCACGGTTCACATAATCTCTTGCACATAAACCAACTTCGGAAAGGATCTCGCAGATCTGTGAAACATTCAGTGTTTTGCCGGATGCTATAGATACCAGATCTTTTACAGTAAGCCCTTTAAAATGAACCGGCTGCTGAAATGCATAGCTGATTCCTTTCTTTGCACGTTCTGTTATATTCAGCTCTGAAATATCTTCTCCATCTAAAAGAATCTGTCCGGTTGTTGGCTTGATAATTCCGGCTATGATCTTCGCAAGTGTTGATTTACCGCCACCGTTAGGTCCGGTAATTGCTACGAAATGTTCGTTTACTGTAAGGTTAATGTCTTTTAATATTGCTTTCTCTTTTCCATCCTCATTTACAATATATGAGATGTTTTTTAACTCTAACATAGTTCCTCCATCGCTGTTTGTATTTTTTAAACACACTGTTTTATAGTATATCCTAAAATCCCCTATATTCCAATATTCTTTTAGTATTTTTTCCGGTTCTCGGCGGAAGTATGCGTGGTTTTTCTTCCTATAATCAAAAATAAGTCCATCCGGTTGTGTGGGGGGATGACTATATTCCCCCACACACAACCGGATGGACTTATTTTTTATAGACGTTTTATATAAATTAAGAATTTCTCTTCTTTGTTAATACGCCTGCGATTATGAATATAACGCCGAATGCTACGGAGATAACGCCCCAGATTACTAAATCAGCATAGGAACCTGCACATATAAGGCCGATCAGACCACCGACTATGTAGAAGCCTGCACTTGTGAATGCACCGCCTGCTCCGGTTGACTTTCTGGTTACAATTCCAACAATTCCTGCAACAAGGAAACAAACTGCAAGTAATACACCTGCAGAGCCTCCGGATTCCCCGTTTTCTTCCAGTGCATTTGATAATCCTGCCGCACAGGACTGAAATGTTACTAAGACTGATAACACGATCGTTATGATCCCTGCTACGAGTCTGAATGTTGATAAAGGTTGCTTTGTCTTTTCCATAATAAATTCTCTCCTCTTTCTGCTGTTATAAGTGTTCTTGCTATTATATTAAAATCCCCCTGTATCAGTCATCATTCAGGGTATTTTGATATAATTACAACCACTGCATATTCTATCTTATAAAATTTTCAGAAAGAGCTGGTGTGCTGACAGCACACTATCGGAATATATCCTCTACTATAACGAATACAAACATCACTAAAAAAAACCATGCCAGCGTATATAAAAACAATCCAACCAGCTTCCATATCTTCTTCGGTGAGCGCACAAGCGGGAAATAATTCCAAACGTCCAGATAATTATTCCAAAAAAACGGAGTAATAATAAACATCATAAAATACACAAAGCGATTTACATATAACCAAGTTCCGGAGAGCGGTTCTCCATGATCTTTTACTTCTACTGTCAGACAGAAATACATCCAAAATATATAATAAATGGCTGCAACAACCATATTCAGGATTTTTCCTTCCCGAAATCCCGGTGGCAGGAAACGAGTCCATGCCGGGCGGGATTTATCATTCAAGGATACTTTATCTGTAGCTTCATCTAAAATCATGCTCTGTTGCATCGCATCGAGCATTTCCTCTGCTGTCTGATATCGTTTCTCCGGATCGATCTGGGTTGCTTTCCGGATGATCTGTGACACTTCCTGATGATCTGCGTAAATTCCATCTCGGATCAATTTTCCACACAACATATAATTTAATAATACGCCAAGTCCGTAGATATCCGTCCGCGCATCTGACTGCGAAAAACCGTATTGCTCCGGAGCTGCAAATCCTCTTGTACCGATCAACTCGGTATCCCGATTCCTTTCTGCGTCAAAAACTCTTGCAGTATTGAAATCGATCAGATATACAGATACAATACCATGTCCCTTTTTGAAATCCCCCTGAAGCATTATATTTGTCGGCTTGATATCCCGGTGTACGATTGGCGGTATATGTCTGTGCAGTTTTTCCAATGTCCGGCAAAGATATTCGATCACTCTTCCGGCAGCATCCAAATCCAGACATCCAAACTGTTCAATATATGTTTCCAGCGTGATCCCCTGTATGTATTCTTCGATCAGATATAACGTACCATCCTCTTCCATACATTCATAAATCTGCGGAACGTAAGGGAGTTTTGATTGTTGTAGCCAATCATATATAGATTTATCATATTGCGTCAGCACTTTTTCTACATAAATCTGTCCGGTCTCTATATGCCGCACCAGAGAAATTCCCTTTTTATGCTCTACTTCTTCCAGTCTGCGATAAAAGGACAGACGACTTTGTATTTCTAAATTCATATCATTTTCCTATTGTTTATCTTGAAATTGCTTTATCGACAAGTATAATAAATATTATATGGTACTGATAAAAATTATCAAGGGAAAGAATGCAGGATTAATCATGAAAACGACCAGAACAACAGATCTGCTGAATGAATTATCAACCGATGATTCAAATATACATTTTAAATCATATATAACATCTCATGCAGATGATATGTCCTGTGACAATCTGCAGGATTATTTTAATCTTTACTTTAATGATCACCCGGAGTTTCTGACCGCCGATGTCATAAAACGAAGCAATCTGGACCGCGGCTATGCTTATCAGATCTTAAACGGCAGGAAACCACATCCCGGAAAATACAAGCTGGTTCTTCTGGCATTATGCGCCGGAATGAATTTGAAAGAGATCCAACGTGCACTTACAATCTCCGGAAATGCCGTGTTGTATCCCAAATTTCCACAGGATGCTGCCCTGATCGTATGTATCAATCAGAACTGTACTTCTGCATTTGAAGTGATGAATTTCTTTGCGGAAAATAATCTGGATTTCCCTGAATAAACGGAGGTATATCAAATGGATACTTTTAGAAACATGAGAAACGACAAACTGGCGAAATCCATGATAAACAAGCTGGCTGCCAGAAATATGGAAGGCTTCTATGTCCAGACAAAGGAAGAAGCTAAGGAGCTTGCACTGAGTCTGATCCCGGAAGGAAGCTCTGTCGGCTGGGGCGGTTCCATGACCGTAAAAGCAACCGGACTTTTAGATGCTCTTATCGAGGGAAACTACAAAGAGCTGAACCGTGATGCAGCAAAAACACCGGAGGAAAAAGACCGAATCTCCAAAGAATGTTTCTTCGCTGACTACTTCTTAACAAGCTGTAATGCAATCACCGAAGACGGCATTATGGTAAATATCGATGGCAATGGAAATCGTGTAGCTGCCATCGTCTATGGTCCTTCCCATGTTATCGTGATCACAGGAATGAACAAGGTAGTACGGACAGAAGAAGATGCTTTAAGCCGTGCAAGAAATGAAGCAGCTCCGATCAATGCACAGCGCTTCGGACTTTCAACCCCTTGCAGTACAACCGGCGAATGCGCAAACTGTCTGTCACCGGAAACAGTCTGCTGCCAGTTCTTAGCCACCCGCTATTCCAAGCACAAAGGACGTATCAAGGTCATCCTTGTAAATGAAGATCTGGGATTTTAGAAAACAGACAAATTTCAGGGGTTGTTTATTATTATTGCGCAAGACACTTTCGTTCTATCCTCAACGCAACGGTACATAAGGTTGCAAAATACGCAACCTAAGTACCGGCGCTCGGACAGGCTTGCTACATTATAATAAACAGCCCCTAAAATTTGTCCGTTATCCTTCTATCGAGATAATCTTCTTTTCTTCTACTTCCGGTTGGTCGTCGAATTTTGGTACATAGACATACAGAACACCATTTGCAAATCTTGCTTTAATATCTTGTTCACTGACTTTGTCGCCGACATAGAAGCTTCTCTTATAATGACCGGAATACCGTTCCTTTTTGATATAGCTTCCTTCCCTGTCTTCACGATCCTGTCCAGTATAGCTGGCAAGAATTGTCAGGTAACCACCTTTTAATTCTGCCTTGATGCTTTCCTTTGGAAATCCCGGCAGATCCATCTCTATCTCATATCCGTCCTTTGTTTCGAATATATCAGTTGCCATTGTAGTCATGGTACGAAGTCCGGAATGGCTGCCCCAGAAGGAATCATCAAAGAAGCCATTCATCATCTCAAAATTATCTGAAAAAATACTTGGTCTATCCATCCTAATTACCCCATTTCTATCTATATTTCTGATTCTCTTTCATCAGTTATATATTACTGTCATTTTCCTGCATTTTATTAGACTCACACAACTTTCTCTATTATATGCAGTTACTTCATACCATTATTTATAGCACGTTTTGTTAGCACTGTAAACAGCCGAGTGCTAATTCAAATATTATCTTTTTGTAAACTTCTCCTCCAGTACCCGGATACCATGATAGAACATCTCATTAATCGGAGTGGGCACGCCAAGCTCTTTTCCCATCTTTATGACATTGCCGGCAAACATCTCTACCTCGGTCAGCTTCTCCGCTTCCAGATCCTGCAGGGTTGATGGTTTGTTCTCGGGTGGAATTGTCTTTACTGTAACATCCTGCTCCGCTATTTCTTTTTCACCTATATCGATTCCCTTCTTCTGCGCGATCGCAGCCACTTCCCGCATGGCATTGTCACGGATCCAATTCGCACTGTCGCTGATACGGAAAAATCCAAATGGGATACCGAGCAACGCACAAGTCATATTTTCCCCAATATTGCACATGTATTTAAACCAGAGTCCCTTTAACATATCCGGATCGATCTCATATGGAATATCGGCATGATCAAATACTTCTTTTACAGCAAGTACACGATCTGACAGAACATCATTTTTATTCTCTCCGAAGTGGATCTTGCCCCAGTACGGATCAAAGTCTGCTTTTCCGTCTTTCATAACAATGGACATTCTCATATATGCATACAATACATGTTCTTCGCCAAATGCCTGAATCAACTGTTCCTCACTGTCTACACCGTTTAGCAAAGACAGGATCAATGTATGTTCGCCTACCTGATGGCGGATATCTTCTATTGCCTGTGCAAATCCATAGCCCTTTACACCGATCAGTATCAGATCCGCCGGCTCACCCTGTTCTTCGGGTGTCACGATCGGGAATCTATAGTTGACGCCATTGATCGTAACTCCTCTACTTTCCAGGCGTTTTTTACGTTCACCACCTGCAATAATATAAAAATTCTCTCCAAATGCTTCATATAATCTTGGCGCAAAAAATACACCCATCGCGCCAAGTCCGATCAATGCAATTCTTTTGATCTTCATATTTCTTATTCCTCTTTTCCACTATATTGATTCTTTGTTTAACATTCTATCCTGTTTTGGCGTGATTCCACGCCATCTTTTATATGTTCTTATAAAATGACTACAGTCAAACTGTCCTCCTCACAAAACAGTCATACATTTTCTGCAAATATGCCTGGGGGATATTTAATGTATGAATGTTGAACTTGATAACTGCATACCAGACGTTTTCTGTTCTCAATCGATGCCCCGATTGAGGGTGTTTACCTTTTCGCAGTCTTCTTCCAATAATCTGCGAAATGATCTTGCGTCTGTATTCAGTGGATGCTGGCTGTCATATATCATGCAGATATGCCGGTCAGGAATTTTCTCCTTTAGGACTGCCTGTATTACCTCTCCGCGTTCGAGCGCCTCACCTGCCATGGATTCCGGTATAAATGCCAGTCCCAGCTCACAACGGACAAGCGGCAGGATCTGATCTGTTGTCGCAGCCTCCGTATCCGGTGCAAATTCTATCCCGTACGATAAAAACAGCCGCTCATAAAATCGAAATGTCATCGTTTCTCTTCCAAGACTGATCAACGGATAATTCTTTAATTCTTTTAAAGACAACGTCTTTCCCTGCAGCTCTTTAAAGGATTGTCCACCGATCAGGATCTCCCGAAACGATCTCAACATTCTGGTTTCAAGGGGCGAGTCTGCTTCCACCGGTGTCGACACAACAGCAAAATCAATCTTACCGCTCTTTACTGCATCTACTGCCTCCGGCGTGGAATGATTATAGATTCTCAGTCGAATTCCCGGATATGCAGTATGAAATGACCTTAATTTATCAAACAAATATATATTTAACGCTGTCTCGCTGGCTCCGATCGATATACTTCCATGTACCATGCCCGAATAGTCCGCCAGTTCTTCCTCTGCCGTTAATAACTGATGCATAGCTGCCGACACATACATATATAGTTTTTCTCCCTCCGGTGTAAGCTGAACGCCCCGGTTGGTTCTTACAAATAAAGTACTGTGCATCTGCTGTTCCAGACAGTTCATCGCTCTTGTAACATTTGGCTGGCTGCTTTCCAGAACCTTCGCAGCCTTTGTAAAATTATGATATTTTGCCACATAATAGAAAATTTTATAATATTCAAAGTTAATATTCATCTGTCTTCTCCGTTTCTTTTATCATATCAAATGATTATGTCTGTCATATCAATTATATCTTTTACTTATCTTTCTGCCAATAGTATAATTGTGCAGAACAGAAAAAGAAAGGAAGTCGGTTAAGCATGAACGAAACTACAATTTTTCCACGAGAAAAAAAAGCAGATTTCTTATTTGAAAAAATCCTGAATGATCCATGGGCATGTGAGAAATTACAGGAAACATTTGCAAATTACCTGTGCTATAACGATGATGCTTACGACGCACCACTTCCGGCAGAAGAATTTGCACAGGTACTATTCAATTCCTATCATAACCGGGATCTGTCTGCATTTCTTATGGCGATCTGCAACAATACCCTGTTTGATCTTCTGCGCAATTCCTTTCTGATCCCATATCGATTCAACGCAGATGGCAAAACAAATCCTGTCATTATGACAGATGACAATGGTCAGTTGCTTCCTGAATACAAAACTTCGATCCGGGAAAAAGAATATCGTCATTTTCATAAGATCTATCAGACACTTAGAAACAATAAAAATATCTATCTAGCCCGCGCATACAGATACAGTCACGATTATGCCGCAAATGACATGAAACCGGAACAGAAGATTCTGGAAAAAAGTGACGGTGTACTGTTGATTTGCGAGCTTCCCGATACTGTAAAGCAAAAGGAGACAGAAGCAGAAGCATATTCTGCTGTATGGGATCTTATGATCGCACTGGAAAAGGAGCTTCCTATGTCCTACATTTTCTACGGGCAGGATTCTCTGGTGAAAAATAATTACCGATATGATGAAATCGGCATATTCCTTCCAAATTCATTATTCCTGACGAATCTGGAACATCATATTGAAAAAGCGGAGGAGATCATCTATGCCAAAGAACAGTAATTATACAGATATCATGGAAAAAAACCATATGGAAATTCCATGGCATGATTATGTAAAAAACGATAGCAATGTCCTGATCGCCAAGGCGGGGCTGATAGAAAAAGCCTCTGTTATTGGAAGGGTCGGGTTAATTATGCTCTCCTGTGGAACAGGTGCCTGGCGTGTTCGTACTTCCATGAACCGCCTGTCCAAAGAACTGGGCGTAACCTGCACCGTTGATGTCGGATTGATGTCCATTGAATTCAACTGTTTTGATGGAACCGACTGCGTTTCACAGTCTCTGAGCATTGCGAATACCGGTGTAAACACCTCGAAGCTCTATCGGATGGAACAATTCGTTGACAATTTCCCAAAAGAAGAAGCCCATCTGACGGGCGAAGAGATTCACCGGCGTCTTGATCAGATTGAGAAGATCCATACACTTTATTCACCTGCAAAACTGGGTCTGGCTTCAGCCCTTGCCTGCTGTGCATTTACCTTCCTATTAGGCGGCGGTCCTGTTGAAATGATCCTTGCTTTTATTGCAGCCGGTGTTGGAAATGTCATCCGTACCAAAATGATCAAGCACCATTTTACCCTTTTCTTTAACATAGCAGTATCCATATCAGCCGCATGCATGACATATGCCATCTGCTTTCACCTTGCAGAAATCTTCTTCCACGTATCTGCACTCCATGAAGCTGGCTATATCTGCTCAATGCTGTTTATCATTCCCGGATTTCCATTCATAACAAGCGGCATTGACCTGGCTAAACTGGATCTTCGGTCCGGGCTTGAACGTCTGAGCTACTCTGTCATCATAGTTTTAGTAGCCACTATGTTCGCCTGGATCATGGCATTGCTGTTACATTTTCATCCTCAGGATTTCTCCGCTTTGAATCTGGCTGTAGGTACAAAGCTTATCCTGCGGATCATTACTAGCTTCTGCGGAGTCTTCGGTTTCTCCATTATGTTTAACAGCTCGATTCCGATGGCTGCAACTGCTGCCTGTATCGGCGCAGTTGCAAATACTCTCCGGCTGGAGCTTGTCGATTACACAAGCACTCCTCCGGCTGCTGCCGCATTCGCAGGCGCATTAACCGCAGGTATTCTTGCCTCCATTATAAAAAGGAATAACGGATATCCAAGAATCTCTCTGACCGTTCCGTCCATCGTTATCATGGTTCCGGGACTTTACCTTTATCGTGCTTTCTATAATCTTGGTATCATGTCCCTAACAGAGGCTGTTTTATGGTTTTCATCTGCGATCATGATCATTGTTACCCTGCCCCTCGGTCTGATATTTGCAAGAATCCTGACAGATCGTACTTTCCGGTACTGCACCTGATTCATGTATCGGACGCAAGCCCTTATTTATCTTTTATGTTAAAAAATTATCATTGAATAATGTCGTATTCTGGCATATAATGTTTCCAGATATTTATATATTCAGGGAGCTGACAAATTAGCCGGCTGAGAGGAGAATGAAGTTCTCGACCTGTGAACCTGATTTAGGTAATGCTAACGTAGGGATGTGTATTAGAGGTGCCCTGCGGCATCTTTTTTTATTGCTCTGTGGCAGATCGGGAGCACCACTTTCTGCCACGTAAAATAACATTGGTTGTAGTAGGAGGATAATATGGAAAATTACACAACACAAATGGACGCAGCCAGAAAAGGGATCAACACTCCGCAGATGAAGATCGTAGCGAAAAAGGAACATATGGCTGTCGAGGCGCTCAGGGATTTAGTTGCAAAGGGACAGGTTGCCATCTGTGCTAATAAGAAACACACCTGTCTGAATCCTGAAGGTGTCGGCAGTATGCTGCGTACCAAAATTAACGTAAACCTTGGAGTATCCAGAGACTGCAAGGACTATAACATTGAGATGGAAAAAGTAATGAGTGCAGTTAATATGGGCGCTGAGGCGATCATGGATCTGTCCAGTCATGGAAATACACAGCCATTCCGTCAGAAGCTGACAAGCGAATGTCCTGCCATGATCGGTACGGTTCCGATCTATGACAGTGTCATCCACTATCAGCGTGATCTTGCAGAGCTGACAGCAAAGGATTTCATCGATGTTGTCCGTCTTCATGCAGAAGATGGTGTTGACTTTGTAACCTTACACTGTGGAATCACAAGAAAAACGATTGATCAGATCAAAAAACATAAACGTAAAATGAACATCGTAAGCCGGGGCGGAAGCCTTGTATTTGCATGGATGAGTATGACCGGTCAGGAAAACCCGTTCTATGAATATTTCGATGAGATCTTAGATATCTGTGAGGAATATGATGTTACGATCTCCCTCGGAGATGCATGTCGTCCGGGCTGTCTGGCAGATGCGACTGACGTATGCCAGATTGAAGAACTGGTACGTCTGGGCGAGCTAACAAAGCGTGCCTGGGCACACAATGTACAGGTTATGGTGGAAGGTCCCGGTCATGTACCACTTAACCAGATCGCTGCAAATATGGAAGTTCAGAAGACCTTATGCATGGGCGCACCATTCTATGTTCTCGGGCCTCTGGTTACAGATATTGCTCCCGGTTACGATCATATCACCAGCGCGATCGGTGGTGCTGTTGCTGCTATGAACGGAGCTGCTTTCTTATGCTACGTTACCCCAGCCGAGCATCTTGCACTTCCAAATGTAGATGATGTAAAACAGGGTATCATCGCATCGAAAATCGCTGCTCATGCAGCCGACATTGCAAAGGGTATTCCGGGTGCCAGAGATATCGATGATAAGATGGCGGATGCCAGACGTGTCCTGGACTGGGATGCACAGTATGCCTGCGCACTTGATCCTGCTACAGCCAAAGCGATCCGCGACAGTCGTATGCCAGAGGATGACCACTCCGACACCTGTAGTATGTGCGGCAAGTTCTGTGCTGTCCGCAGTATGAACAAGGCTCTCGCCGATGAGTACATCGACATTCTGTAGTACGAATGCAAATATAATGGGCACTATGTATTATCGCAACTAAATTTTCTACCAGAATACACATGTCTGATTCACTCATGCTTCTGTACCAACTCGTCCTTCGGACTCAAACAGGCACCCGCATTCGTTGACAATGTGTATTCTGCTGACGAAAATTTAGCAACCGACAATAACATAGCGCCCATTTTATTTGCTATCTTATTGCAGAATGTACTCCAACTCGCCTTCGGCTCAGACAGGCACCCGTATTTACTGGCAATGTGCATCGCGTGACGAAATCTTCGCTAATGTCAATATATAGTTAGTCAGTGACAGAAAACCGCCCATTTTATTTGCTGTCGTATAGCAGAATGTAAAACATGCAGTTCTTAATATAATCAGAATGTTTTCCAACATCTTTCTTTCATAAAATCTGCAATAACAAAGATATTTTCACCTTCAGCTAAAAAGCCTCTCCCATGTTTGCATTTCTCCAATATATGCATTCATCTTTTCTTATCATACAATGGATGGTCGCCGCGATCAACCACAACCTCGTATCCGATTCCCTGCATTCTCCGCATCATACAGCCACAGCACTCCGAGGCTTCTTCCCCGGTGCAGATCTTATTGTCATATAACAAATATTTTTTCCTGACACCGACCGGCGACAGATTCGGCATCACAACATTTGCCCCGGCAAGAATCCCCTTCTCCCTGCCAAGCGGATGGATCGTGCCAAGTGCTGTTGTCGCAGGAAGCAGCACAGTAGGATGGATCAGACGGATAATTGACAGCAGCCGTAAGGTCATCTCAAGTGTTCCGGCAGCCTCTTTTCCAAATGGTGTATCTGCCTGCGGAATAAAAGGTCCAATTCCGCACATTTCCGGTTCCAATTCTTTGATCAGACAGAGATCCTCATATAACGTATCGACCGTCTGATATGGTGAACCGACCATAAAACCACACCCAGTCTGATAACCGATCTCTTTCAGGTCATGCAGACACCGAATCCGGTTGTCAAATGACATTTCTTTCGGATGAAGCTTCTCATAATGTACCTTATCCGCAGTCTCATGGCGAAGCAGATAACGTTCCGCCCCGGCAGAAAAATACCGTTCATAGGCTTGCCTGCTTTTCTCTCCGATTGACAATGTGATCGCACAGTCCGGATGCTGATGTTTAATCTCTGATACGATCTCACAGATTAGGTCATCTGTATAAAACGGATCTTCGCCTCCCTGTAACACAAATGTCCGGAACCCGAGCCGGTATCCACTCTGACAACAGTCAAGGATCTGATCTTTGGTCAGCCGGTATCGATCAACATGGCAGTTATCTCTTCTTATCCCACAATAAATGCAGTTATTTTTACAATAATTTGTGAACTCGATCAGTCCACGCATATAGACTTTATTTCCGTATACCTTCTGCGCTTCCGTTCTGGCACATACCATCAATTCTTCAATCATTTCCTGATTGTCTGTTTCCAGCAGAAGCTGAAGCTGTTCCTTTGTAATATTCTGTTTATCGCGAATCTCTGTTATCAGTGTATGCATAAACGGTTTCCATCCTGTCTTTATTTCTAAATAGTTTATCACATTTTACTCTTATACAACATCCACTTTTCCGGATTGCATACAAACGATGCAAAAAAAGTTCAAAGATATTGCATTTCTGTGTCGGTTTTTATACAAAAATGATGCATTTCGAATATATGCTAGATACATCAAATAAATGAACAACCGCTCATGCCCGGGCAACGAGTTTCGACAACAGACCATGTGTCTGTAGATGACCAATGAGATAAATACTTACATGAAACCGGAGGAACTTGAGGACATGACAACTCTTACAATCAAAACAAATGCACTGGATAACAATATACGGATCATCAAACGCCTGGCAAACGGCGCAAAGGTCATAGCAGTATTAAAGGGAAACGCTTATGGGCTTGGACTTACAAAATTTGCATCGTTCTTACAATCAAAGGGTATTGATAACTATGGTGTAACCGAACTGTCAGATGCTGTCACCTTACGCAGAAACGGCATCACGGGAAATATCCTGTTGATGACTCCTTTATATAACTCAGAAGATATCACGACTGCGATCGATCACGATATCACGCTCAGCATCACCAGTACCGACTGTGCGCATGTGATCGATGAAACAGCCGCCTACATGAACCATCCGACAGTCCATGCACATCTCTGCATTGACACCGGATTTGGTAGATACGGCTTCTTATGTTCCGAAGAAAAACAGATTGCCGATACCGTACAGTCGCTAAGGCATGTGCGGATCACCGGTATCTTCTCTCATTTCCATGCAGCTGCATGCAGAAATGAATACTATGTAAAGAAACAGTATCAGGATTTCACTCACCTCTGTGACACACTCCAGAAAGACGGCATTCCGGTAGGCATCCGTCATATCTCATCTTCAACCTCGATGATAAAATATCCATCCATGAACTTAGATGCCATCCGCATCGGCTCTGCCTTTCTTGGCAGACTTGCGGTTCCAAATGATTATGGTTTTCATGAGGTCTGCAATCTGTCCGCCTGTGTGGACGATATCTATGAACTGCCGGCCGGTCACAACATCGGCTACGGCCACAGCTTCAAGCTGTCACATGACGCAAAGACAGCCGTTATCTCCGCCGGATATTACCACGGGCTTGGCATGGAGCGTCACACCGATTTCCGGACAAATTTCTTCTCTCCGATCCGTATTTATTATAAATTAAAAGGCACTTTCCATAAAAAATCACCGACTGCCAGCTTTAAAGACTGCCGACTCCCGGTGTTAGGTCAAATCAGTATGAACTCCGTGATCGTGGATACAACCGGATGTAATATCTCGGTAGGCGATATGGTTACATTTCCGATCAACCCGATTTTCGTCAACAGCGCTGTTCCGCGGGTATATATGTAACCTGTCTCATGTTGTCTGAGCTACTGTTATTCTGCGGGTGTATATGTGTTCGGCCTCATGTTGTCCGAGCGACTGCCGGTACACTTTGTACTGTCGTTTGCTTTTTTTCGTTATGAGATGCAAATTGTCAGCGAATGCGGGTGCCTGTTTGAGCCTGAAAGGCGAGTTGGCACAGGAGCATGAGCGAATCAGACATTTGCAACGAATAGAAAAAAACAAGACATACAAAGTATACCGGCAGTATCCCGGACAACATGAGGCCGAACACATACACATCCGTAAAATAGCAGTATCCCAAGCAACATGAGACAGCCAAACTTTATATCACATGGATGCGACAGGTGTTACTATCATATACCTTGCATCCCCGGTCAGCGGATCACGGCGTTTGTAATCGAATAATATATAGCATACTTCAGACAGACGATTTCCCGTCTCTCTGTTGTAATAAATCTTTTCTATGTGTGTCATTCTGGACATAGATTTCCAGTCACAGCCATGATAGTCTTCTTCCCGAAGGTATCTGTGGTCGTTGGCCTCACGGATGTAGAAGTCCCGGAACAAATCTCTCACACCCTCCTGTTCCGGGGCGAAATCCGGTCGGGTCTTCATATTCTCACGAAGATATAAGTCAAATACTAACATTTCCCGAATCAGTTCTGTCTTCTCAGGGAAGTGTTCTTCTGCAAAATGAAGCAGTACATGATACCGATAGATTCTCGCCGGTGTCTGGATAAAATATCCCTTTTCATCATAATAAGAAGCAAGGCTTGCATAAAAATCAAACGGGGAATCAAATTCTTCCACCAGGAATGGCAGCGTGTTCTCAAACTGACAGCTGTTATAATAAATCTCTACCATTTCTTCGATCTGCTTTAACCGCAGGATCTCATCATAAGATATCCACTTTGTAAATAATACTTCATACGGCGGACAGCTTGTATACTGTAAACCATATCGTTCTGCATTATCATGCATCTTCGAACCCTTTAGCACCTTTAAAAAACCTAGCTGAAGCTGCTCCGGCTTCATTGCATACACGTCATTAAAAGAATGTGCAAATGATTCATAGTCCTCATACGGAAGCCCCGCGATCAGATCCAGATGCACATGCACATTATGTCCCTGATGGATCCTTTCAACAATCTTTGCAAGCTTATCGACATCCATTACACGATCGATCTCCTCTATCGTCTGCAGATTTGTCGACTGCACTCCGATCTCCATCTGTATCGCACCTGGCCGCAGACTGTTGACCAACTCCAATTCTTCCTCATTTAAAATATCTGCAGCAATCTCAAAATGAAAATTCGTGATTCCATTGTCATGTTCTTTAATATACCTCCAGATCGCCATCGCATGTTCATGGGAACAGTTAAATGTCCGGTCTACAAACTTCACCTGTTTTACTTGATGATCCAGGAAAAACTGCAGCTCCTTCTTCACCAGATCAAGATTGCGGAACCGAACCCGTTTGTCAATCGATGACAGACAATAACTGCACCGGAACGGACAGCCTCTGCTGCTCTCATAATAAATGATCTTATTTTTAAAAGTGTCCAAGTCATAATACAGAAAGGGAAGCTCCGACAGATCGGTAAGTCCTCTTGGCTTCGTACAAAGAATATCTTTTCCTTCCCGAAGCACCAGGCCGTCAATATCCCGAAAACCCCCGGTATCACGGAAATTTTCAATACCACAGGAATTCCCAGTATTACAGGCGTTCCCAATATCATAGGACTTCCCAGTATTATGAATATTTCCAATATCAAGATATCTTCTCAGCACATCATAAAAGGTTGCCTCTCCTTCTCCAACCATAACTCCTGTAAGCTCCGGCATCTCCGCAAGAAGCTGATCGGCATCGTAGGTTACTTCCGGTCCGCCAACCCAGATATCTGTATCCGGAAGGAGCTTCTTTAATTCTGTAATGAGCTCACGGATCATCTCGATATTCCATATATAACAGGAAAATCCAATCGCATCCGGCCTTCTCTTATAGATATCCGCAAGAATCTCTCCTTTTTGATTGTTGATCGTATATTCTGCAATCTCAATATATTCTGCAAGAGACGGCTGTTTCTTTACCGAATAAGAATACAGGGAATAAATCCCTGGATTCGAATGAATATATTTTGTATTTAATGCTGCCAGTAAAAACTTCAAGGAATTCACAACCTCCTACTATATGATTTTCTGTATCTTTGCAGGCTTATTCATAATAATCTCTTTTTCATGTTTCTGATATATGAAATTATTTATTCATTTCAAGGATTATACCACAGATAAGATTTATTAAGCTACAAAATCCGGTATTTGCCTTTACTTTAGGAAACGCGGATGATAGACTGAGTCTGTAGACAAAATTTTATTATAGGAGGGTATCTATGAACAAAAAAATGAAACACGTACTTTTGGCATTGTGTGTCTGCATCTTTGGTCTGATGATGACCGGCTGCGGTTCTGCTATTAACACAACCGTAAAACTCACCTCTGCCACCAAAGCAACCTGTACGATTGAACAGGGTTATGATGATGAAATGTTGGATGGACTTGCCAGCATGTCTGAAATGACAAAAAAAGAACTCATTAATGAACTTAAGGGATCCGGTGCCAAATATTCAAAAAAGAAGATCGATGGTGTTACCTACCATATGTTCTCCATGACTGTAAAAAACAAGAAACTCAGTGATATCGAAGATTTACTTTCATCTGCAGGTTACACAAATGTATGTCTGACAAAGAATTTCTTCTATGCTACACTTGATCCTTCTACAGCAGGCAGTAATCTTACAATTGCAAAACTTGCCGACGCTGCACAGCTTCAGAAAAACGATCTTACTGACAGCCTGTCATTCTACATGAATGTAAAGGTTTCATTTAAGAATAAGGTTAAGACCACAAACGGTAAGCTTTCAAACAAATCAAAGACCGTTTCATGGACGATCAGGGATGCCAGCAAGAAGAAAAACTTCTACGCATCTACCAGTAAGGTTACAAAAACAGCAAAGACAACAGCCGTTAAGAACAACAAGTCCTACAAAGCCGGCAAGAAGATCACAGTATCCAACAGCAAGAGCCTTGTAAAGATGAAACTGGACGGCAAGGTAGTTAAGAAGAACGCAGTCATTAAGAAAAAGGGAACACATACCCTGACCATCTGGTCAAAGAACGGCAAGGTTCAGAACGTAACCTTTACAATTAAATAAGACGATTTATAACATAAAAAACATCCATACCTTTATTTACAGCATTTATCTGTATTATAAAATATGGATGTTTTAATTTTATAATTTTATCTTTTTATCATAGTACAGAATCCATCTGCTCTGTATTGTTATAAAGCAGATGGATTCTGTACTATAATCATATTCTTAATGTTTTCTATTTCATCCAGACATCGATATCCACTGAACCGGAGATTCCCGGCACGCTTCCCTCACTGGTATACTGCCAGCCGGTAAACAGATATGGAAAATCGGGTACATTGGAATATTGTGCCAGCCAGAGCTGATAATCACCCAATCGATCCATATCCAGATTCTGCGCATACCAGTTTCTATTTGCATAGATCATCGGTGTATATCCGGCATCTTTTATCGTCTCACAAAAACCAACGATGGCATCGGTACGCTCTTCATTTGAAATATCATTTGCGCGGGCACCTTCTGCTTCCATCTTCTCCGTATCAATTACAACCGGATAACTGATCTTATAATCTGCGATATTCTGAAGTACATACTGTGCTTCTTCTACTCCTTCATCATAGCTTACTGCCTGTGTATAGAAATATACCCCAACCGGCATTTCCGCTTCCAGAGCTGTTTCTATATTCGTCACATAGCTGTCATCCAGTGCCAGACCACCCTGTGTATATCCACGATATCCCAAACGGATCATTGCAAACTTAATACCAGCTTCTTTAACTGTCTCCCAGTCGATTGATCCCTGATGACTGGATACATCGATTCCAAGCTTTGCATGCTTGATTTTATCATCCGAATAACTCATATAGCCATTATCATCCAGTTGAAACCGTTCCAAATCATAATTATGTCTGGCTACCTTACTACTGATCTTATAAAGCTGTGCAGTTTCTTTATCATCTCCTACAATGATGTAACTCTTCTTGATATAATTCCAGTAATTGTCATAGATCAGATTTGCCAGTTCTCCCGGTGTCAGTTCTAGACCATGTTCCATTTCCGTGTACAAGGCAGGTGTCGATCTGGTTGTCTTATTATAATCAATACCAATACAGATTCCTGCAATGATTCCAATTACAATTCCTGCGCCGATGCACACTGCATATTTCATTCTTTTTGCTAATTGTTTTCTTCTGTCTGCTTCTCTCATGTCAATCACAAGCCGTTTATATTGCAATTCGTTCCGTACCTAACCGAAGCTGTATGATCTTATCATATTTTCGTCTGATCGCATGACGATATTTTCTTGCTATATCAGAAGAAAACATCTCTGTGATATCCTCCTGATTCAGGATTGCCCTGTCATACAGTACTCTGTACTTAATATTCCAGTCATACATCAGGCTGGTACAGTTATCGATACTTACTTTTATAAACGAACCTTTCTTCTTTCCTGTTAATACTTTCAGATTTGCCCGTTTTCTGCCAACGGAGTTCTTGACATCAAACAGTACCTCAGCACCCGGAAACCGCTCCCATATCGCATTCAGAAACGCCTGCAGCTTCTTATCCGTAAAATACTTCGTTACATCACAGCATACAAATAAGATTGCTTCACCCGGTTTCTTCTTCACACTGTCAAGCCATGAAAAATCAAGGATTGATTTGCCGATATTCTGCTCCCGGTCCCTGCTCTCCACCATCTTGCGCCGCAGTTCCATGGTCTCAGGCATATCTACATTGTACCATCGGATCCTGCCATTATCCATGCGGGAAAACATGGTATCTAACTCAGCTCCGACATTTACAATAACGCCATCTGCATACCTCATAATAAACTGTTTTACCCGTTTGTCAATCTCTACGATCCGTCCAATCTTAACAAGGCGATCATATTCCTGATACATCGCATTGAAATCCTTATGTGACACATTTAATTTGGCTGCAATCTTAATCGACTCATCATCCTGAAACAGCTTCGGATATCGTTCCGCTACCATTGACCGTGCCCATACTGCACGCTTGATCTCAGGATTTACAAGCTTTGCTTCATCCTTGATACTGTCGCTGATACGATTGATGATCATACGGCATTCCGGCACATGCTGATGCTCAATATAATCATGAGGCATTCCAAAATATTCAAAATAGTGAATCCGGATCTGCTCTTTCTTAAGCTTATCATATAATAATCTTGCATAGCTGTTCAGCAGATCATTTTCTACTGTGAATATGGCGATCTCATCACAGATATCAGTCAGATCCGCATAGATCGGGCAGGTATATTCATTCTGATGATACAGATCCTGAATCCAGTACCTGCTAAGAAATTCCTTAATGCCCAGCCGGTAATAATACTTCCGTACCTCTTTCTTGCGATCAAGCATATGATTGGCGAGATTTCCATCCATAAATTCTGTATCTAATGAAGGTGATAACAACACCAGCTTATCCGGTCTGCGAACACCTTCCTTCCATGCCAGAACTGCCAGTGATAACGCCAGTCCACCGCCTGTGGAATCTCCAACAACAACCAGACGGTCGATCGTCTCCTGCCTGGTCAGATGTCTGTATGTCCCGATCAGCATATCAAAAGTATCCTGTGCATTATGCTCTGGCGCCAGCGGATAGATCGGAACAGCCGCACCATATCCATTTTCCTCGACCACAGTCGCAACAAATTCCCACTGGTTTTTGTTGATTTCCATACAATGACCGCCGCCATGGATATAAAAGAAGAAATTCTTTACCTCTTTCTTCTTTGGTTTCACATAATAGCATAATCCATTCTCTGACTCTGCCTTTGTAATATGAAATGCATCCTGCATCCACTTTGGAGGCGTGCTGCATTCCCGTTTTCTTCCCTTCAGGACTTTTTTAGCAATATCATCCGCTTTCATGCGCTTATCATCCAGCATGACACCTGCAATTTTCTCTTTTATGATAACAAGACTGTTTTGTGTACTCATATAATGTATCCCTTAATATACATATGTAACCATTTTTACCTGCTACCATTTTCACATAACCGGGATTGAATATCAAGTCTAATTTTAATCTGCTGATATCTTCATTGCTACATTCAACATATCGATCACAGATCCATCGGCTGCATCTAATACCACCATCTCACTTGGATAATCCGGATCCGATTTATCATCACAGGAAGAAAAGATCCAGACAGGTTTATATTCAAATTGTCCATCTGCTGCGCCTGCTGTCAGGTAATAGGTCAGGGTCACATCATTAAAATTGATCGCGTTATATTTACATGGATAGGTTTTGTAATATTCCGGTATGGTTTCATTTGCCTTTTCAAGCAGCTCCGGAAATGAAAGGATCTCAGTCTTTGCACTTTCTCCGGTGGACTCCAGATAATCACACCAGTTCGCATTGATGATTCCATTGGAATCCATTGTGATCTCATAGCGTTCAACCGGCACATCATAATATTCCACCTGCTTCTGCAGATTTTCAACCTGATTAAATGCCATCGTTGACACCGGCTGCTTATCAACAGCTCTTACGTAGGTGAACGAATACCCATCCACATCCGTAGCAACAACCGAATTTGTCGCATCTGTATATACCCAGTAAAGATCAGAACTGTCCTGTAAGGCTACATCCTTCGCACCGATCTTCGACAGAAATTCTTCTGCCTTCATCTGTGCTTCCTCTTTGGAATAGCTGCAGGCATTCTGAACTGTATTCTCCTGATCCGCTTCTGTTCCTGTCTCTCTTTCATAGTCAGCCTTTGAATATGGCGTGACATACGTTGCCTTTTCTTTCGGACGATACATCATAAAATCTTCCCGCATATTAAAGGAACGATAAACGCTGTCGGTTTTGTAATACAATTCATATTCCTTCCCATCCACAGTACCAACATAATCATCCGCGGAATAATCTCCGGCAGCCGGATAACTGTCCGGGGCATCTGCCAGTTCCGTTTCCAGATCGCTGATCCATGAATCATAGGAATCCGCAAATACAGGATCCGGATAATTCTCCTTTGCTGTCTGATACTGTGTGATCTCTGCCTGAATGTCCTTTTTTATCCGATGCATGGAATCATATACATAGATTCCCTCATCCTTATCAAACAGATTCTCTGCCACCTGCTTCTTCACTTCATTACTCTCCGGATCTTTCTTCTTATACTGTGCGATCTGAAGGTCAGAGGTATCCGGAACACTGATATCATCATCCGTTACATGGATCTTTGATAAGCCGGTATCTCCAACCGCAATCTCCGTATCACAGGTAAATGGAATCTTATACTTACTCCACAGACTTCCACTATCCAGATCTTCTCCGGATGCAGATGTCTCCGTCTGTCCCAGATCCGCCTCTGTTTGTTTCGGCTGGGTATTATCTACATTGTAGTCTACATTTTTCCTTCCGCATCCTGTAACAGCCGCAGATACTGTAAGAGTTCCTGCAAGAAACAGTGCCATCATTTTTCTTCTTTTTGTAATGTCCATTTTCATCATTTGTATCCCTTCTTACTTAAAGATTTTCCCGTTTTCCCTCATATATCAGATAAAAATGACTTCTTTTATTATCCTTATACCGCCTCCGTTTAATCCTGTATTACACTGCATGTTCCCAGTGCCTTCGATACCTCAAGGATATCAATATAGGATCCGTCGGTTGCATCCAGCACGACCATCTGTTGAGGATCTTCATATGTAACTTCATCAAATTCATATACTTCAACCTGCGATATGATCCATGCCGGCACATATTCAAATTCACCGTCCTGTGCTCCCGGTTTCAGACAATAGGTAAGCTGCATACGATTAAATTCGATCGACTTGTACTGTGTATTATACTTTGCATAATATTCAGAAACAGATGAATCCGCCCGCTTCATCAGTTCTTTAAAAGAAAGCAGTTCTGTTTCCTCTGCCTCACCTTCGACAGACAGATTATTCGTCCAGACAGCTCCGATCACTCCATTATCATCCACCGCAATCTTACAGTAATCTGTAGGTATATCCACACCTGCTTCCTGCTGCACCATATTGTCAACATTCAATGCCTGTAAGCCCTCTCCAAGAGACTGATCCTTTATCATCCGGTTAAATGTAAAATAATACCCATCAATATCACGCTCTATAAGCGTTGATAAAGCATCATCATAGGTCCATGCCAGTGCGGAGGACTCTCCAAGTGTCATATCATTACAGTCGATCTTCTTCAGAAATTCTTCTGCTATCTCCAATGCTTCCTCTTCTGAATATTTACACTGGTTTTTATCGTTCAGTGCCTCCTCTGCACCTTCGGAACCATATTTTATACTGTCATTTAATGACACATAGCCGCCATGATCGATCATCTCCGTTCCATCCTCTGTTCCGTCTGCAGGTCTATATACCATGGCATCCTCCTTCAATGATAAATCATAGCTTAAAATCATATCATCCGGTGTCCTCAGAACAAATTCATATTGACCACATGTTCCAAGGTACTTTGTTGCAGAATAATCTCCGGCAGCCGGATAATCTTCCGGTGCTTTTTCCAGCTCATCCTGAAGCTCTGTAAGCGTATCATTTATCTCCTTAATACGTTCCGCATCGGTTCCCAGCTCTTTTTTCAGTTGTTCATAGGATGCGATCTGTTCTTCTATATCTGCCTTTGTCTGATTGTTCTCATCATAAGCATAGATTTCTTTGCTCTTATCAAATATCGCTTCCGCTATTTTTTTAAGTGCCTCTCCTGCGGTATCATTCTTTGTTAACTTCTCAGTATACATGATTGATGTATCAGGAACCGAGATCTCATCCACCTTCAATGTGATCTCACTCAAACCCGAATCCCCTACTGCTATACTGTCATCATATGACTTTGGAATATCGTACTTATCCTGAATACTTCCGCTGTCCTTTTTTCCGCCAGATCCATCGATATCATAGTCGATATCTTTTTTCCCGCATCCGGTAAATACCGCCGCCATCATCATTGTTCCAAACATCAGCCAGGCGGTTCCTCTTCTCCTGATCTGTTTTCTCATCTTCCTTCCTCCTCATATCGTAAATATATTTTATTTCTTTCCCGATCCCGGTCACTTCTCTGCACTATCTGAAGTATCCGTATCTTCTCCAATTTTTGTATTTTTTCTCCAAATTATCTTACGACTTTCTAATTAAAACACAGGGAAAAATCATTTTCGCATCATAGCTGTATATTTTCTGAATAATTAAAAATGCTCATGTACTGCTTATTACATGAAACAGTACATGAGCATATCTTTTATATTAATATTTTTATTCTTCAGAAGATGTATCTTCGGCAGAAGTGTCCTCAGCGGATGTATCTTCAGAAGATGTATCTGTGTCTGTATCCGTATCGTCTACGTCTTCTGTATCGGAATCGTCTTTGTCATCATATGTATAATATGTGCCAAGTGACTTGGCCAGTTCCAGAAGATCGATCACTGATCCGTCTCTTGCATCGACTACAACCATCTGTGTCGGGCTGTCCTTATCTGTATAATCCTGATATTCCTCATACTGGGATAATATCCATGCCGGAATATATTCAAAGGTTCCTTCTTTGTCTCCTGCTTTCAGGAAATAGGTCAGCTCCATACCGTTAAATTCAATCTTCTTGTAATGAGATGTGTACTTGCTGTAATATTCAGGAACGGTTTCATTCATTTTATCTAACAGATCCTTATAGGAAAGAATCTGTGTTGCCTGTGGTTCTCCATCTGCTTCCAGATATTCGCTCCAGCTTGCACTATTGATACCCTTGGAATCAATGCTGATGGAGCATTCCTCCTTTGGAATATCAATGGATGCATTGTCCTGCTGGATGTTATCGACATTCCATGCATTTACTGTTGCGGTTGGCTGGTTATTGATCGCTCTTGAATATGTGAATGTATATCCATCCACATCTGTTGACTGGTTGTCACCATTATCATCATAATAAACCCAGCAAAGTGCTGATGTATTCTTTAAGGTAACATCCGTACATCCGACTTTTGCAAGGAAATCATCTGCCATCTGTCTTGCTTCATCTTCTGAAAATGTACACTGATTTGTATTTGCATCTACAGAGTCTGACTCGTCTGCACTATACTGCATGTAATCGTCCATGGAAGTTGAATAACATCCGCTTGCTCCATCCTTTGGACGATATTTTAAGAAATCATCCGCAAGATACAGGGAATATCCGGTTGTACCATTTTTCTCGCTCGGAGTGGATACCGTAAACCTTGTATCTCCGATCGAACCAATAAAAGTATCTCCTGTATAATCGCCTGCTGCAGGATATTCATCCGGTGCAGTCGCAAGCTCATCCTTCAGATCATTGATCCAGGAATCATAATAAGATGCCATGTCACTGTCACCTTTTTTCTTTTCGGCTTCATACATATCGATCTCAGTCTGAATATCTTCTTTGGTACGCTTATCATAATCATATTCATAGATACCCTTATCTTTGTCCAGAACTGCCTCTACTGTTTCTTTTTTACTATCATTTGTTGTTTCCTTCTTCTTAAACGATGCAACATACAGATCTCCTGTATCCGGTACGATCACTTCTTCTGCATCGATTGCAATCTTCTGAATACCGGAATCTCCTGTTGCGATCTCGGTATCACAGCTTTCAGGTATTCCATATTTACCCTGCAGGCTGCCACTGTCCGCATTGCTTCCAGAACCACCATTTCCTTCTACATCATAATCAATATCCTTCTTGCCACAGCCGGTAACTGCTGTGCTGACTGCCAGCATACCAACTAACAGGCAGGCTGCCATTTTTTTACGATATACGCGAAATCTTTCTTTATTATTCTTTGTTTTGTTCTGCATATAAGAACCTCCTCTTTTCTTCTCTCATTTATTATAGCTTCTGGATCCGATCCAGTAAATGACATATTATTTTGCGCCATGTTCCGCGACCGATTACTCTTCAGTCGTATCACCGGTTGTATCTGCATCACCCTCTGTGGAATCTCCTTCACTGCCTGTGGAATCTCCGGAAGTGTTGGTATCATCATCTATAGTAGATATCGATGAACTGCCGTCATCAGATACATCTCTTGCGGTTGTATCGGTTTCATAACTCTGATATGTGCCAAGTGCCTTGGATAGTTCCATCAGATCGATCACCGTACCATCTGTAGCATCAAGGACAACCATCTGGGTTGGATATGTCTCATTTGTTGAATCGGTCATATCCTCATACTGTGTCAATATCCATGCAGGTACATATTTGAATGTTCCTTCTTCATCTGTCTTCTCCAGATAATATCCAAGCTTCATAGAATTAAACTCCACTTTTTTATATCTGGTTGGATATGTGGTATAGTATTCTGCAATATTCTTATTTGCTTTTTCTAACAGCTCCTTAAATGATAAGAGTTCATTTGACTCTGTTTTTCCGGTTGTTTCCAGATAGGATACCCAGCTTGCAGATATAATACCATTAGAATCAACATATACCGTACAGGTTTCGGCAGGAATGCTTACCGATCCATCATCCTGCGTAATATTATCAACATTCCAGGCTTCCGGAACATCGGTAGTCTGATTATTGATCGCTCTGCTGTATGTAAATACATATCCATCGACATCAACAGCCTCGGTATTCCCATCTGTTCCATAGTAATACCAGTAAAGATCCTGTGTATCATTCAGGGAAGCATCTGAAATACCGACCTTACTGATAAAATCATCTGCAATGGACTGTGCCTCTTCCTTTGTAAATGTACATACATTTGAGGCTGACACATCTGCATCTGACAGATCATCCCCGCTATCCGGAGTTGAATAATATACTCCGTTCATTCCATCTTTTGGACGGTAGGTGATCAATGAATCCTTCAGACCTACGGAACCACTTCCGCCTTCCTGATCGTCCATATACATAATATATTTTCTTCCGTTGATCTCTCCGATAAAGGCACTACCGGAATAATCATCAGCCGCCGGATATTCATCCGGTGCATTCTGAAGCTGATCTTTCAGGTCGGAGATCATGGAATCAAACCAGGATGCACTGGAATTATCTCCATTTGCTGCAGAATCCTTCTTTTCCTTTTCATACTCATCGATCTGGTCCTGAATATCTGCTTTTGTCATATTGTTATAATCATATGTATAAATACCTTTGTCTTTTTCAAGTACAGCTTCTACGATCTGTTTTCTGGTATCATTTGATGATTCTTTTCTTTTTACATATACGGTCGGAAGATCTACCGTATCCGGCACTGTTACCTCATCTGCTTCTATTGCAAGTTTGCTGATCCCGCTGCTTCCAGCGTCCAGTGTAGTATCACAGGATTCCGGTATTCCGTACTTACCCTGAAGGCTTCCACTGTCCGAGCTGCCTCCGTTTCCTGATTCACCGTCTACACTGTAATCTATATTCTTCTTTCCACAGCCTGTAAGTGCAGTTCCTGTTGCCAAAACTCCTACAATGGCAAGTGCTGCCATCTTTTTATAGTGCATTTTTCTGCTTACCTGTGTTGTCTTATTACCTGCTGTTTCTTTTCTTATTTTCTTCAAAATAATTACCTCCTGCTGTGATCCTACATTTTAACAAACAAAATTAATATGTATATTTTTTCAGCGCTGTAAAAATATTAACACAAACCATCGATTTTGTTCATTAATACGGGTCTATTTTTTTATTAAACTTTCTTAAGCTTTCTTTTCATTTTTCCCGACATATTAAATGTACATGACCACTACATATTTTATGCAATATAGTTGCATCCTTTTTGCATCCTTTTTCTACATTTTCTTGTATTTCTATATTGCATTTTTTCTTTTTATGTTATAGTATGTGCGGTGAGAAAGAATAAAGAGGTGTCATTCTAATGAATATTACCATGTTAAAAAGTAAGATCCACAGAGCCGTTGTTACACAGGCTGAACTGAATTATGTCGGCAGTATCACCGTAGACTCTGAGCTTTTGAAGGAAGCAGGAATTCTTGAATATGAAATGGTGCAAATTGTTGATATTGAAAATGGAAATCGTTTTGAGACATACACGATTGCCGGAGAACCGGGATCCGGTGTTATGTGTTTAAATGGTGCCGCTGCCAGACAGGTTCAGGTAGGCGACCATATCATTCTGATGTGTTATGCTTCTATGACACCTGAAGAAGCCAAAGAATACCGACCAACGGTAGTCTTTGTAAACGAAGACAATTCCATCTCCCGTATCACCAGCTATGAAAAGCATGGCGAGATCGGCTAGACAATATATTGTTAGGACAAAAAGGAAGATAGCATGCTCTGTTATTCCGTAAGACGCTTTCGCTCTAATCCTCGTGCAGCGGTACATAAGGCTGCAAAGGGCGCAGCCAAAGTACCGGCCTCGGATAAGGTTTACTTCATAACAGACATGCTATCTTCCTTTTTGTCTTAAAAATAACACCACTAATTATCGAACAATCGCTTTTCTATCTTTCTTCTTTATTTACTATCCTGAGAATTCGGGCAGGGTTGCTGACTACGACTGCATTTTTGGGGTATATCCTTGGTTGCAACTCTTAAATCTATTCTTTCCCATTCCATTCCTGTTTCATCTCTTGAGAATCTGCTTTGTCTGTTGATATATCTTGACTATTAGCCATCTGATCATATATCTGTGTATTTACATCATAGGCATTTGAAGCATAGCCCTGTTCATCCGCATTATAGCCATTCGGATAATAGCCCTGTGCATTTGCCTCATATCCATTCGGATAATAGCCCGCATCCGCATTATAGCTATTTGGATAATAACCTTGCGTATTTGCTTCGTAACCGCTCGGATAACAGCCTTGTGCACTTGCTTCATAATCGTTCAAAGCATAGCCCTGCGCACTTGCTTCGTAGCCGTTCGGAACATAGCCCTGCCCACTTGCTTCGTAGCCGTTTTGAGCATAGCCCTGCACATTTGCCGCATAGCCATCCGGATAATAGCCTTGTGCATATGGTTGCTGCATATTCTGAGCATTTACAGGCTGTATATATTCTGATGTAGTTTTTTTCTGCTTCTTCTGTTCTCTGGCAATCTTCTTCTCATTTTTCTTCTCGGCTTTCTTCGCCAGACGTTCTTCTCTGTGTTTTACCCTGTATGCCCGAACGATCAGAATATATACGATCCATAAGATAAGCAGGGAAACGATCGCGATCCCGGCATATAACTGCCACCGATGATAAGACGTCGCATAACGATAACCAAGCTCACTGTCAAGCGTCAGCAGCTTATCTCCCGATACCTGTATTGTCAGATAGATGCTGTAACCGATCACACCCGCACCTGCAAGTGTAAGAAGGATCTGAATAATAGTATATACGATCATGACTGCTTCCTCCTTTTCCTGCCCTTTGCGAATACAATGATATAAAGGATCAACAGTACAAGAACTAATCCGCCAAGTGCGATATATTCAAATATCCGCTTTACTGTTTTTGCCGATTCATAGGTGATTGTCGCTGAATATACCGACTGATTTCCAACAGCATCTTCAGCAATTAAAGTTATCGTATTCTCACCACCTGCCAGTGTTATCTTCTTATTAAAATAATTCTGTGTCAATTCAACCGGTTCTCCGTTTAATGTAAGAACAGCACCGGCCTCTGTATATCCGTTCAAATAGATACTTCCTTCTGTTACTACTTTTCCATTTATATCTTCGGATACAGATAATTGCGGAGGAACCGTATCTACATAAATATCTTTTGAAAATTCGGCTGCATTTCCTGTTTCATCTGTCACTACAAATGAGACCGTGTTATCACCATCTTCCAGATTCACACGATACATGCCGGATTCTTTTTCTCCCTCCAGAATTTTCCGTTCTCCCAGATATACATCAAATGTGCTGTTAGTATCTAATGTCATCGTTGCATTTATGAAACTGTTTTTTGTCGTATCCGAATCCGTATCAAAGGCTACATCTGCCGATACTTTTACTGCAGAATCTGCAGTGATCAGATCATACATACAGCTCTCATTTGTTCTCACAACTGCCAGATATACTTTGGAAGCATCTTCTGAAAAATCTCCATAAAACGTTTCTGCTGTTCCAACATCTTCTTCCTTTATCAGGTTATGGTTCTCATCCCAGACAAGGACTGTATAAGCTTCATTCTCTGCTGCCGTCCATGAAATATAATAACCATCGTTATAGGTTCCGCCTTTTACGCCATTTACCTTCTGTGAATCATTTGGATTCTGATAGCTGACAAATCCATCACCGTAAGCCCGCTGATAGATTCCATCCACAGATACACGGATATAAAAATGATATTCACCACTGGAAAGGCTGTTCAGATCAAAAGAAGCAGTCCCCTTCTTATCCATATATTCACTATAAACACAGGTTCCGTCAAATCCCTCAGAATCTGTATCTGCAAATATTTCTACATAGATCTCATCCGGACTGTCCGTGATCTTATAGTCTGCGGTAACGCTTCCATCTGTATTCTGTGTTACCGCAAATTTGCTGATCACTAAAGAATTCGGAAGTTCACCGACTGTTACATCTACAGTTCCTATATTGTCGCCGCTCACCACAACCGTCCAGGTTCCTTCTTCTCCTTTTCCTACATTGACGATTGCTTCTCCATTTGCCTCATATACCTGATCCGGTGTCTTATCCTTACTGTAGACTTTACCGGATGGTGATGTCAGCTTTACGGTTCCTGCCTGTTCATAGTTTTCCCATGTCACATAGAAGACCGCTTCTGTATATTCACGACCCAGATCAATCGTTACCTCTGTCTCTGCTGCATGAACCGGAAGTACCAGCCATCCTGCCACAATAGCCACCATTAACAGCCATATACATATTCTACTTACTATTCTTGTCTCTCTTTTCATATGCTTCTGTTACCCCCTTAGTTGGATGATGCATGAACTTTATCCCACAGGAAGAGTTCTCCATTATCTTCATACCAGATAGATGCTTCTTTCTCTTTGCCGTTATTCCCACTATAATTCAATGTTACCTTGGCTTTATTAAAGTCCCAATCCCAGTCAACGGCAAGCTTCGAAGCTCCCTTTGCATGAACATTAGCAGGTGCCATATCCACGTTACCATTTACACCAAGCTTGATATATCCACCGGTCAGATTGCCACCAAGATTTGCATCAGCACTTCCGTTTACCTCACAGCCAAAGCCTGAGATTCCAAGTTCTACAGAAGCAGATACATCCAGACCATCTTTATTTATCTTTGCTGCTGCCTTCGCCTTTTCTGATCCAAGCAGTGACAGATCAGCCGAGATTGCAAATTCTGGATCACTGAAATTAATCTCTACCTTACCATTTGCTTCACCGATCTCACCCCATGACTTGAACTTCTTCATCAGGGCATTATTACCGTTAAACGAAGCAAACAGGTTGATATCTGCACCCGCAGTTCCTGCAAGTATAATATCCTGCTTATCATATAAAGTATTATCAAGACCGGTACCGATAATATTATATGTTTTCTCCGGGATCACTGATTCGTACAGATTTAAGGCGATCGTACTCATACCCTGCAATTCTCCGCCAACCTGATTGATGTCAATGACTTTATAAACCGTTATTCCCGGATCTAATGCTGCTCCGATCGTTACTTTATCCGGCAGCCAGTAATAGGAAGAAAACGAGCCATCAAATCCGGCGATCCGACTGTCAAAGAATCCCGGTATGGATGTTGCCAGATCGATCTTTCCACCGATCTTCCAATACTCGTAATCAGGATCCAGGGAATTTAATTTTAGTGACAATTCATTGATCCCAAAGGTTCCAAAATTAATCTTATCATCTACAGATAATGTTACTTCTCCACCAAACTGAATGCCATCCGGTGTGATCGCCATTGATAAGGATCCATCTAAGCCTCCAAAGAATTCTTTTGCTCCAAACTGCTTTAAGCTGCTCCGTTTCGTGACAGGCTCCGACTCCTTATTCGCTCCGGTTTTATGTTGAAGTGATTTCTTTGTTGAATCAATAATTTCATCCAGCCGGAATGATGAAATATCTACCTGTAACCGGTTACTGTGCAGATTTACCTCTGCAACATCGATATCCATGATAAACGGCACGGAAAGATTCAGACTGGCAATCGTCTGATCAAATGATATATCAGATCCGCTGACCGTTACATAATATCCATTTTTACCAATTACATAATCTTTATTTCCCATGACCAGACCGGCGAAGCTGCCATTGGCCTGTTCCATCTCTGCGTAACTGACATAGAGTTTTCCATCTCCCTGAACCTTACCGGAATCACCGACCTTGATCGTCTTATTTGCCACAAGGGAAAGATCCGGATCCATGTCGTCCACAATGATCTCCATATCACCTGAGCTGTGAACAAATCCGTTGATCATGACATTTCCACTGGCCGCCAGGCGATCATCTGCTGTCTGACCAATGGCATCCGCCGTGATCGTCATATCACCAAGTCGGATTGAGGTTGTTGTTCCTGCTTTGAATACCTTAAACAGAGATTTTCCTACAACCAGACGACCATCTGTTGTCTTTACTTTGACATCATAGATACCGGCAGTCAGTTCGCCATTTAATTTGCCTGTAAGACTTGTTTTATCTGCTACCTGTATATCTGTTAATGCCAGATTGCCAACCGTCACACTCGCAATATCAGAAAATCCCCCGCCATTTACAGTCAAGGTGATACCATTCTGTACATCCTTTACAGATACATTTCCCGGCGTTACCGAAGATACTCCGAGTGTATTCTCATCTACCTTCCGGATAAATCCTGCATCATCTGAATCCTCCGGTTTATTCTCTTCTTTTAAATAGTAATTCTTTGTCGCTGTTGCATTATATTCTGCGATATCAACAGTAAGAAATCTAGGATCTACATCCGGATTCTTTGTTACCGTATATGATATGCTGTAATTATTTACGATATATTTCTGAAGATACAAATAGATATCCGACAGCTCCGTTGATGCAGATGCCTTTACGAATTTACCACCGGTTGCTTCTGCGATTGCCTGCATATATGCGTCATCACATTCGCCAAATCCAACCGTATATACACTGATTCCAAGTCTTGCTGCCCGGTCAGTTGCAGCCTGCATATCTTCTTCCGAACCTCCGTCCTGTCCGTCAGACATCAGGATAACTGCTCTGCTGCCTTTTTCCGCTTCCAGATTATCAAGTGCAAGATTTAGACCCGCAGATATGTTGGTTCCACCACCATCTGAAATAGCTGCTATAGAGTTCTTCAGCGTTCCGCTTCTGGATGTCAACGATTGCTCCAGATATGCCTCATTATCATATGAAACAATCATCATTTTCTCTGAGGTTATATGCTCTACCGCTTCTGTTGCGGCCTGCTTTGCGTTTGCAATCGCCGCACCTTCCATACTGCCGCTCTTATCCATTACGATACCGATACTGACAGCTTCACTCTCTGCCCCGCTGTTCAGTGTAAAATCCGTGATCTCATACTGCGTATCGATCACCGTAAAATCTTCCTTTGTAAACTGATCTGCCAGTTCTTCTTTGGAGTCCTTTGTTCCATTGATATTAATGTATGCCTGAATGGATGGATATGCCGAAGTATCGATACGGCTGATATGAATGTTGATCCTGTCGTATTTTAATGTGGTTGCAACGTACGAATTAAATGAACCATTTATGGTTTCTTCCGATACAGGAACAACCTGACTGCTCTGTTTATCTACCATATCGTTAACGGCAGCATTCAGTTCTGCATTATAACTGTCATCGGAGATCTGATTGTACTGTGTCACAACTTCATCAATTGCATCTTTTAATAATGATGAATCACTGATCTTGGCACTGTTATCAATGACATTATGCAGATGCTCGTTTGCTGTATCTCTGTCATCCATTGCCAGATACAATTTGGACAACTGCAGTTCATAAAATCCCGTATCGTCTCCACGATACGGTTCCTGTACAAGAACATAATTAACTGCACGCTTGACCGGTACATAACTTGCATCCTTATAATAGGAATCCGCTTCCTCCAGCAATTCATTTATCTCATCTGCATGTGCTCCATCATAACCTTCATCATCAATCAGCTTCTGTGCCTTCTCTTTCGCGCGCTCCGCCTTCTTCACCAGACTCTTGATCTCATCATCCTTCATATCAAATGAGTCTTCCGTATAGTTCTGATCTCTGGTATTTCGATATACTTCTTCGACTATTACATCCGTATATATAACCGTATTCTCCGGACTTTTAAAATTCTTGTTCAGTTCAGAAGCTATATCCTTTGCCTTATCAAAATCATTCTGATATACATAATAACTGATCTCCCGCCGGAGTACTTCTTCTGTCTCACCGTATGTATGCTTCAGATCCCTGATATCATCCTCTGTAAGATCAGCAACTGCCACGCCATGAATCTTATTGTCAAGCTCATACGCTTCTTCAAACTCCCGCTGTTCTTTTCTGGTAAAATCTAGATCTTCGATATAAGCAGTCAGTGAATCCGTCAGTGTTCCATTTGATGCATTCCCCGTGTCATCTGACTCCCCACTCCATGCAGTCTCCTGAACTCCATCTTCTTTTTCCAGATCAGACAGATAAGATTCATAATCTGTATATGCCTTTTCTCCTCCGGAGATCATTCCTAGTTTCCCGGAGCAATAGTCATCAAGAGCCGTCAGATATGCCTTTCCTGCCTTACTGAGCCCGTTTTGTTCTGATAACTCCTGAAGTTTAAAATGGCCGTTAATATAATCTCCGTTCATGACATCACATGCCACACTGAGCAGTTCTTTTTCTTCAAAAGAACCTGCAATGTCGTCAAGAAGGATTGCCGCCTGATCGATATTGCCCTCTTTCATATAACAATACGCCATATAGATATTCTGATCATTTGTATCTGCGTCCGTAAAATATGCCCGGACGCCAAGAAAGGTAGTCCCGGCAAAAGCCAGAACTACCCCTATCGTGAGCAGCCATTCCGGGACATTTCTCTTTGTCTTAAAGATGAAATGTCCGCATATATCAACGACTGTAAAAAACAGAAAGATAATTGCTATCTTCAGTAAAATATTTAATTCCAAATTTTGCCCTCCCTTAAATATCTGAATCTGATCTGTTTTAAATGAAGACCATTTTTACCGACATTCAGACGCATAACTGAAAATCTGGTATGCAGATCAAATTCTTTTTTGATAACCATGTCTTCCCCATTTGTTCCATGGAATGTGAAACTGAGGCTCGGTATATTGGTATAATACAACGTACATGGCATTTGGGCAAGTTCTGAGAGATCGGAACTTCCGATCAGTTCGATCTCATAAATTCCTTTTTTTTGTACATCAAACGGAAGTACATAATTTACACCGGCTTTCGACTCCTTGGTATCAAGTCGTAATTCATAGTCGCCATCTAATCTGACGAATTCAACCTCTGACAGATCAACATCATCTGGTTCCGCCGGACGATTGATGATCGATACCTCTGTCGGGCAGCCCATTGCTCTGCGCATTGCTTCTGTATCAAGTACAAAGCCACAGATGTTCGCTGCATTTCTCTGAAGCTCCGCGCGCTTCAGCCGTCCATCTACGAGTGCTGCGACTGTATTGTCTCCGCTGGCATTTGTTGATCCATCCGGACATACCATATAGATATCATTCTGCGCACGTGCCATTGCCGCAAAATTAATCTTATCCGGCTCCTGTCCACGCTCATTGATGGATGCCCACCAGTCAGTCATGACGATACCTTTAAATCCCCATTCTTCTCTGAGGATTGTCGTACAGAGATCATAATTTCCGGCTGTCCATACTCCGTTTACCGGTCCGTATGTCGTCATGATCGCATCGCAGACACCACTTTTTACGATCATCTCAAAGCCTTTCAGATAGATCTCCCGAAGTGCACGTTCTGATACAACAGGATCTGCAAAATGTCGTCTCATCTCCTGATTATTTGCACAGAAATGCTTCGCTGCCCCTGTTACACCTGCTGCATGCAGACCTTCTAACACCGCACCGGCAAAGCATCCTGTCACATATGGGTCTTCCGAGAAATATTCAAAGTTTCTTCCATTTAACGGATGACGGTGAATATTCATACCGGGTCCCAGTAAACAGTCAACCCTCTGTGAGATCATCTCATAACCGGTACAGGTGTAAAGCTCTTTTACAAGCTCTGTATTAAATGTACATCCGATGATCGTTCCGTTTGGCAGACTGAATGCTTTCACGCCACAGTCTAACCGCATACCGGACGGTCCATCACTGCAACATACCGAAGGGATTCCATGACGGTTGATCAGTGACTTGGATACACCGCCAAATGCTGCTGCCGTTCCCGGTGTTACAAGTGAACTTCCCATGCCTTCTCCTCGAATGATACAAGTAAGGTCATCGTCTGTCAATTCTGAAATAAATTTATCCATTCCGATCGAACCATCTGCCACATCGGATAATGTATGAGTACCCATCGTCTGACGGATCTCCTGTGGAAGATGATCCTGTCTTCTCTGCTTCTCGTTTGATGCATGCTGTGGTGCTGCTTCCATCATGACCTGATATCCGTTCTCTGTCTCTGCTGCCTTCATTCTGTCAAATGCTTCTACCGGAGCAAGTGCAGAGCAAAGCTGTTCGATCACAAGATCATCTGCAAGCTCAAACGCGCCTGCACATTCTGCACTTCTGACATTTTCGCCGGCAAATACATGATATGTGCCTGCTTCTAATACAAATGCATAAGCATGTCCTGTAATACCGGAGTCGTCATAGGAAGCAAAGCGGCTGTATGGAACGGTAATATCCAGTTCTTCTGATTCACCCGGTGCAAGCTCCTTCGTCTTTGCAAATCCGACAAGAACCTTATCTGCTTTTCCAAGCTTACCCTGCGGAGCTTCCACATAGACCTGAACAACATCTTTTCCTTTCTTTAAACCGACATTTGAAACAGTTACATGAAGTGTAAACTGCTGTTTCTCCGGCTCATTTGCAAATACAACGACTGCCTTTTCAAATGTTGTGTAGGACAGACCATATCCAAACGGATATCTGACGCTGTCCTTTGCGAAAGTCTCAAAATAACGATATCCGACATAGATATCTTCACTGTAATAATTCTTATCCGGATCACCAAAATATGGTGTAGAAGGATAATCAGCAACTTTATATGCGATCGTGTCTGTCAGATGACCGGATGGTGAAACAGCTCCTGTTAATACATCTGCCGTTCCAAGTCCGCCGACCATGCCGCCCTGCCATACATACATAACGGCTTCCGGCTGGTAACGGTCTGTAAAACTCATATCGAGCAGGCCGCCGACATTTAATAAAACTATCATCTTATCAAAGTTCTTTCTTACTTTTGTGAGCAGATCTTCTTCCACATCTGTAAGCTGATAAGAGCCCTTGGTATCACTTGCATCCTTATCCTCGCCTGCTGTACGTCCGATGATCACGATAGCTGTCTCTGATCGCTTGCCGGCTGCTTCCACAACCTCATCGGTCAGCTCCATTTCTTCCTGACACCACGGTTCATTTCCCCAGCCTTCGCCTTCATTAAATGGATGTGTCTTTTCCCAGTCCTGATAGATCCTGATCAGCTCCTCATCCAGGATGACCTGACCACTCTCACGCAGACCATCTACGATTCCATAGACCTTTGATACATTTACCATTCCTCCTGAACCGGTTCCGCTCTTATAATAGTGATTCTGGATTCTTCCAAATACTGCCACCTTCTCATCTTTTACAAGTGGAAGTGCCTGATCTTTATTCTCAAGCAGAACACAGCCTTCTGCTACCGTCTGTCTTGCAAGTGCTACATACTGATTCCAATCCAATACTACCTGATTCTTCATATCCATCATACTCCTTTTCCTGATTTTATTCGTTCGTTTGTTTTATCTCATTTATGCAGTTGCTTTTTCCGTCTCTCTGCATATGAATATTCTTCTTTTCTGCCTTTCAGCAAATTCTATTCTCGTTCTTTTACTCTAAATGTATGATAGTATGAATACGATTTTTATAATATAATAAAAACGATATTTATATCGTTTTTTCGACTATTTTAAAATCGAAAAAACTGCTGTTTGAATTATTCAAACAACAGTCTTTTTCCAAATCTTATGCTTATTATACCACAAGAATCCCGCCCGGCATACACCAAATGGGATTCTTATATTTTTCTGTATAACTGACACTTTCTATCGCATTCTTTTATTTTTGACAAGCCACCCATTGTTGGATATTCCTTTTTTTGTAAAATGGGATTATAATACAGGATCGAAAAGAGGTAATCAATATGCAGATAAGTATAATTTTGCTCGGAAAACTTGTTAACTTTTTTATTATGATCCTACTTGGTTTTATTCTTGTCAACAAACATATATTAAATGCTTCTGACAGCAGGATCCTGTCTATCATTGTAGTATATCTGGTGATGCCCTGCGCCATAATAAATTCATTTGAAATTGGCTTTACAAAAGAAAAACTGCAGGGACTATTATTTTCCGCTGTTCTTGCAACCATTATACATATTCTTCTATTGATTTTTATAAATATCGGAAGGAAACTCTGGCACTGGAATACAGTTGAATGTGCCACTGTCATGTATTCCAACTCGGGAAATATGATAATCCCACTTGTAAATGCTATGCTGGGTACCGACTATGTACTGTATTCATGTGCATTTATGTCTGTACAGCTGATATTTCTCTGGACACACTGCAGCACCATGCTCGCCGAAAAGCCACATATGGAATGGAAAAAGATAATAACCAATATAAATGTAATAGCCATAATAGCCGGACTCCTGCTCTTTTTCTGCCAGATAAAACTGCCATCTGTCATACTCACACCGGTAAAAGACATAGGAAATATGCTTGCACCTCTCAGCATGATAGTAACTGGCATGCTGATGGCTGATTCGCCGATCCGCGACAGCCTGAAAAACGCAAAACTATACATTTTCTCTGCCATCAGGCTCGCCATCTGGCCTGCTGTTTTACTGCTTATAATGTATGTAAGTCATGTATATGCCCTTATTCCAGAAGGAAGAACTTTACTCCTCATAGTATTCCTTGCCTCCATCACACCATCCGCTTCAACAATCACCCAGATGGCTCAGGTATATAACAAAGATGCTGCATACTCCGGTCTTTTAAATGTATTTACTACCTTGTTCTGTATCATAACCATGCCTTTGGCTGTCATATTGTTTTCACGGCTTGTGATATAATGGAGTTGCTCAAAAAACAATTAACCACGCCCCGAAAGGATACATATTTATGATCCCACAGAAAGCAACTCACTTTGGACGATATTTTTGAAGATTGTCAAAATATTTATGAATCTGACAAACCTCAATTCCTTACTCTGCTCGAAAATCACATTGAACTTGATGAAATTGTTCCGATTTCTTTTCGCCGTCACTACTATGCATCCACGGGCAGAAATCATAAATATCCTTTGAATGCCATGCTTTGGTCTTTGATTATTCAACGCCTCTTTTCGATTCCAACAGATTCTCTTTTGCTGATCTTTCTCCAATATGCCAACCGCATCATTAAGCAGCTTAAATCCTATGCAAAAGCGAATAACTTTGATGATTCTTACGCCCCTTACAAGGCTGTTTAAAATCAGTGGATATTCCGGCAATCCACTCCTTATATTCATTATCAGCCTTAAATTTCCATAAATAAAATCCTTATCCTTAAACATCAAAGTTACAAACAGACCTGTATCATTTAAAAATAGTTTGAATCTTTTAGTTCTGCAATAAGTTCTTTGGTTTCTTTTGATGCTCTTGAAACATCAATCAATATATAGCTGTCATATTCATTTTTCTAAAACAAATCGTGCTACTTTAACATTTCCATCCATTTCCATAGACACTATATTAAATCCACATTTTTCTGTATAAAACTTTACATTTTCCTTTTTATCTATGGGTGTAACTAAGGTAATTTTATCCCAATCCCTATAGTGTGATGTTACAAATCTAATTGCCTGCGTTCCAATTCCTTTTCCTTGAAACTCTGGGACAACACACAAACACCCAACTTCATATATTCCCATTTCCACTTTTTTACAAGAAACACAACCGACCGGTTCACCATTATATAAAATTATAAATTTTGGATATTCTATTATAGATTTTTCCATCATCTCTTTAGTCTTTCCATACGCCGGACATTCACCATATTTAATATAATCACTATAAAATGCAAAATTATAAATATCTATTAGCAATTCTGAATCCGTAATATCTGCTTTTCTATATTCAATCTTCATAAACAATACCTCTCCAAATTTCGATTTTTCTTTCCCGTATTAATTGCTATATGTTTTCACTTGAATAATTAAGCATTTTTCCAAACAAAAATTTAAGAAATCTTATACATATCATTCTTGTAGAACATTATTAAATCGCTTTTTTCAGAATTTCTTAGAACGACAAGGACATTAAACACATCTGGGAATGGCGAAATCATCCCCATACATGCCATGCCAAAATTCAATCCATTTAATACTCTAAATTCAGCAGGACTAATTACAAATAATATAAATGGAACTAACCCAAGAACAAATGGCAACAGGCACATCAATATAAACCGATCTCGCCTCAATGGATATGATGCTAATGCAACAAATGTTGCCTTTCCTTTTATTCTGCCTATTGTTACATCTGCTTCCTTAGGATAAACAATTCCATGTAACCACTCATGAATTATCAACAGTAAAAAACCGAAAGCAAATCCGACCAGAATAAATATTGGCGAGATTACAACGGTCTTGCATATTATCGTTTTACAAAGCATAGCAATAAAAAGGATAACACATAAAATTACAGCAATTGGCACTGCTTTTTTCATCAGTTCACCAACACTCTGCGGTGTTTCTATCTTTACTGCACCATCCAGCAAATTTCCTGTTTGATATTTATTTATATCGTTTATTGACCACACAATTTTTATCATATTAAATCCCTTTATTCATTACCTCCTGAACTTTTATCAGAAAAGCCGCTAGAAGTTTTCTTCTCCATCACATAGTTTTTAAGTGTAATTCCCATCCCCTGATAATTTATATGGACATACAGCCTAGCCAGATAGCCAGATTGATCAATATCTCCAAATCCAACAACCTCATCATCCTCCACTGCAACCACTGTTTTATGATTTAAAAAAGAGTGGTTCCATTCTTGTAAATCTACGCTACCGGTTGCCCATGCATTTAACTGTTCTTCTGTATAATTCTTTACATTTACGCTATATACCGTATTGTAGAACAATTGCGCTATCTGCTCACAGTCAGTTGACTTGTATTCTCTAAGTTCCATCTTTTATCCTCATAAACTGGAATTTGTCTATTTTTCATCCTTATATGCATATCCAAAGTTTATTGGTGGTGCAGTCACTGATACATACACAAATTCTTCATTACCATCATTCAATAAACCATGAACATCTTTATCTGCAAATCTTACAACATCCCCAGCAGTAAACACTTTTTCTTGTTCATCTGCAAGTAATAGTTTACCCGTTCCTTTTGTTGCATACCAAATTTGTTCTGACACATCATGTGTATGTCTTGGTTGGCAAGCACCTATTTCAAGATGAACCTCTGTAATTGTCACTCTTTCACTTGATGAATTTTCAGGATTTAATAGTTGTCTTGAAACAACTCCTGGATTTGATAATTCAACTATCTTCTCTTTACTTATGAATTCCATACTATACCTCCACAACTTCAAATAAACAGGTGCTTTCAACATTTTCAGTAGACTAAAATTAATCTCTTACTCGTTAGACAACTGATTTAATTTATCTTTTAAAACTTGTTGTCTATCATCTTCTGCGTAACCTTGCTCAATAGAATAAATTGCTTTTTCTATATCTCTATTTTTTGCATACAAAAACGCTCTGATATGACACATATACGGAACATATATATGGTGTAAAGTTACTATTCTCTGATTAAGAACACCAATGGCATCATCAACCGTTTGTACATTATTTACCCACTCTCTTATCAGTGGGATATTTTTATCTATCACACTTTTTATATATTCCAATGCAAATTCCATATCGGACGTGTAGGTAGGTATTTGATATTGAAAACTTGTGCATTTCCTTGGATTATAAAATTCTTCCTTTGTATATCCACAGTCTTGTTCTCTTTCATCCTCTATGTGATTATACCAAGCATCAGCAATGTGTATTTTTACAGAACTTTCTGTCCGATGCCATGTCAACTTATTTTTACTATTGATATCAGGGATAAAATCATAATTATATCCCCAGCGTAAGTATATGTGATTTCCTCTTGGATAACATAATTCAACCACCAAACGCCGATTATCACTCCATTCAGAGTGCCATTTTTTTATCTTTTCATTATATTTCAACCCGAATTCTTCTGACAACCTTCGAGATATGTATTCGTCATAAAGTTCTCTTTTGATATAGTCCTCACCATGTAAAAACTTATCTTTATACTCTTCTTGTGATAATATTTCATTTGATTGCCTTTTTTTTGAACAAAAACCCTTACTCAATACATCAAATAGACTCATAAGTAACCTCCGTTATAGCAAATCATCTCTCGCGAAAATTCCGATTTTCTCAATTCTCCAAACTTGAAGTTATTACTTTCTGCATAGTGTGTTTCCTAAAATGATAATTACCACGGCATCAACCAAAATAATCCCCAATGCAATATATACAAAAAATGCAGGCAAAATATTTTCAAACAAGCCCATAGTTAATGCAAGAATTGCTATAATAGACATTCCAATTCCCATTGTTCTGCATAACTTCTTTTCATCATATTTTTTCTTTTCTTCATTTGAAGCTGTATTATATCCAGAAATGAACCAGCTTCCATGTCCAGAAAGTAAAATAATAGAAAGTACAGCAAATATCGCAAAGACAATCCACACTATCCAATCAGAGCCTGTTGCTAAATCTGCTAATTTCATTTACATACTCCTCCTTAAATTCCATTTTTTTAATTTTATAAACTTGAATTATATATTAATTTTTCTTATTTAGTCTAATATGGAAATCGTTGGCTTTAGAACATTCTTCATATGTAAGATTAGTTTCATTCATTAAAAACTTAACGGCTTCCTCCTTTGTATTGTAATTAGATTTTTCTTTCATATATCTTAACAAATTGGTCATATATATTCTTCCGTACTTCTTCTGACAAACCGGCGTATTTTGTATCCAACACCTTTTTTACGGCTTCGTACTTCCTATTTTTATCTTCTATATCCGGTCCACGGTCATAATTAAACCTCACATCATAAAAAATGTGTTTCATATCGTTACTTAAAGCTTGTAACACTCGAAACCCTTTCATAGAAAACTTTCCTTCTTTTATACCATTCTCCACACAGGGCTGTCTCGCCCAATCCATCATAAACCAATTCTCCATTGGCATATTTACACCATATCCGGAATCTGACAAAAAGTCATTTATCTCATTCCAATTTATCTGTAACGGCAAATCGTTTTCTTTCGCAAATAAATAGTCATCACGCTGTAATTCCTGTTTTTTTCGCTTTCTTGTATTTCTTTCATAAACAATCCAGTATATTACCATTGCTGCTATAATACACACGCTAAATATCTTTGTAATCATGGTATTTCCTTTATAAATAATCAAGTATACTACGGTTACTACCGCAATACTTATGCTGAGTACCTTTATAATCAAACCATTCATTGTGTATCTCCCTATCACTAAAAATTGGAAATTAACAAGTCGACAAATTCCGATTTCACAGTCGTTAAAATCAAAGTATTACAAACACTGCTACCAAACATGCAACTAATCCCATGAACCAAGGTAATATAAAAGATAGAAAATTTGCCTTATTTTTTCGAAGCAGAATCATTGCGGTTATCATTATGGCTAACCATGCGAACATAATAAAATATCCAAGCATATTTTTTTGATTACATTGTTCAAAATAAACACCTCCAAACAAAAGATAAACTGGAAGTTGAAAGTTCCTATAATTTACAAATCATAATATATTCTTCATCATTTTCATCAACGATTTCAAATCCTACCTTCCTATACATACGGACAGCATAATTCATCTTCTGAACAGCTAATGATGCCTGTTTATATCCTTCTAGTTTTAATTTCATTAGCATCTGTTTCATTAATTCTGTTCCGATACCATAGTTTCTATACTCTTTAAGAAGTGAAATTGCAAAAGACGGTGTTTCATTATCTATATGCCCGTAATCATTCATAATCCGAACCCATACAGCACCAACAATCTCATCCGCAACTTGAGCAACCAAACATAAGTCTCCCTTGTTCTCACCAAAGTCTTTTACATATACCTGCAAATCTGGTTTGTTAATGATATCTTTGGACGGTACAGGAACACCTTCAGGAATAAAAATCGCCTCGTACAAAAAAGTATCTAATATCTTATTTTCATCTCGTTTTAATTCTCTTATTGAATAATTCATATAAACCTCCGATTTATTTTTATTTATAAATCAGTTGTCATTCCACACATAATGATTTCTCCGCTAAATATCGAATTGTGCAAAAGCCCAAGGGACTTTAATGCCCCTTATGCTTTTTTCTTTTCTTTTGCTGTTTCAACTCAAACATTCGCTGTTCTTCCGCCTCTTTTTTCTTGCGGTTTCTCTCTTTACGCTCCTGATTGTTCTGTTCCTGTTGTAATTTTAATGCCTGCTGCGATTTTGTGCCGATGCCTGTTTCCATCGTCTGCTTTTTTGCTTCTCGTTGCATACGCTTTGGATTTCTTTTTATATCCTTTACAACAGTTTCAACAGCCGGACTGAATTTCAAACTAAAATAGTATTTTTGAATATATTCCTGCACTTCGTAATCCTTTGGTTCTGCACCAAATGTTACCTTCGCCACAGATAGTTTACCATCTTCAATACGTTCAAATACGCCTACCCAAAATGTTTCTTCAAAATATACCGTCAGTTTTTCACTTGCTTTTTCCATAAGAATCCCTCCTAAAATGAATTGAACAAAGAATGGACAACCCGGAGGGGCAGGTTACTTACCCTATTTGCATAGGACGGCTGGGCTACCTACCAGCTCTAGTACATTTTTAATGTACATTGCGTTTTTATCTTTGTATTTATAATCAAGCCATATGGCACGATTAACTTATTCGGTCAATTCCGATTTACCAGTTACTTCTTATAGTTCCAACGAATCTGCATTCAATAAGAAATCATATACATTCATGATTAAAATTCCCTGATCGTTATAAAAGGGTTTTGGTATATCAGATGTAATTACAATCTTCTTAAATGAATCATTTATTTTCAAAAAAGGGCGAATTTCTTGTGCCATTTTTGTTTCCGTCTCCAGCATATACGCTGATTGGATATAATATTTTTTAGAACCCTTATTACAGATAAAATCGACTTCCAGTTGCTTTTTTATCGGTTTTGCATCCTTCCCT
>NZ_JBBKBL010000005.1:0-352673 GCF_037892645.1 Coprococcus sp. HCN-4056
ACTTTCCAGATGAGAATCATCATGAAATCATTTGTCGTTGTTTGTTGCTGTCTCGAACAGCAACTCTGATATACTAACACATATCGTTAATGTTTGTCAACAACTTTTTTCGATTATTTTCAATCTTTTTTTGTTGCTCAAGCTGTTCTCGCGACCAGCAAGTGATACTATACTAAATCTTTTCCAAGATGTCAACTATTATTTTCAAAAAAATATCTTTTTTGTAAAGCCATGCCAAAAGCGGACTTTCATCGATCATCTGTATGACCTGATATGCCCAGCTAAATGTTGACAACAGCGTCACAATCCCCATAAAGATCCAGACAATCAGGATTCCCTGTCCGGCACCAAATATTGCACCTCCGGCTTTGTTAATGCTTTTTACGATTGGTATATAGTTTGCAACATCAAGCACCATAATCAATATATGAAGAAGAAGCAACAACACCAGGAGTGTAAGCACATAGGAAATTCCCCGCATTACCATCGCTGTTAAAGACTTTGCAATATAACTGCATACATTATCCACCCCACTCTCCAGGAACGTTTCTCCGTTGCAGTTTGCAATCAGCCAGCCTTTCACATTATCCGGAAGGTCCAGATTTTCTATCGTATCAATCTCTTCATTTCTTGTTGCCGTCTTTGTTTCTTCCGGCAGTTCAAATTTTTCTATGATTTTCTGTTCTATGACATCATCCAGAACGGTATACTGACACAACAGTTTATTCACGCCAGGATATAATATAGCAGTAAGAAGAACTGCCAGCACAATTCCTATCGCGCTGGCAGCACTTTTAAAAAAGCCTTTTCTATATCCACGAAATACCAGTAGCAAAATAAATGCCAGAATTCCGAGAACTAACAGATTCATTTTTTCTCCTTTTCGTTCTTTAACTTTAATTTGATCACCTGGGTTTCATTTTCAAATATCGCAATATACTCCAGCTTATTTTTGGATGGCACAATATTGATCAGATTCTTATTAAAGGTCGTTGCAAACTTTCTTGCTCCATTCAGATAATAAATACTGCAGTCGAATTCCCCCGAAATGATAAGTTCATCATCTGTTGCATATATATTGGAAAATGAATTGTTATAATCCGTTTCTGCTGTCAGCTTACCACTCATATCATAGATATAGATATGGTATCTGTTGTCACTATCTTCGTTATCTGCCGTGATATAACCCAGATATTTTGTATTTGCAAATACACCAAGCATCTCACGGTTCTCCAGATCGATCTCCGCTTTTTCACTTGGTTTTTCAGACATGGCGTATACAACGATCTTATTATCACCAAAACAGACAACTGTGTCATTGTCTACAAAATCTATGTATGGAAATATGGTGTCATCAAAGGTAAAGCCACCCATCAGACGATCCGCATTCTCATTCTGTCCCACAGATCCGAAATTATAGGCTGCAAGATAATCCGGCACAGAAGTCCCGTCTACCTTCACATAACTGGTAAATAACTTGGCTCCGTCATCTGATATTGCAATATCCAGCGGATACCCACTGTTCTCGATCGATGTCTTCATCTCATATATACTCTTGCTGTCTTTATCGTAAGCATTGATATAATTTTCTTTTTCTCCCGACAGGATCACTACATAAACGCCCTGTGCTGCCACGTCGATATTGGTAATATCATAGTTCAGTGTCTGGTTACTGACCTTACCGGATTTATTAAATACATACACATCTCTGCCATTCAGATCTGCAACTGCAGCATAGTCTCCATTTACAACTACCTGCGGCATCTTCATGGAATAGCTGCAGTCCCAGACAGTATTACCACTCTGATCAATATAGGATACTCCATCCTTTGTTACCTTCAGGACATTATCACTGAACAATACATAATTGGCTATATTATCTCCGGATGTCTCGGTAGATGTCACCACGTCATATGCTCTATATTCTCTTGTGCTGATGTATCTGCGCACGGATACGATCGTTACCGCTGCAATTAATATCACAAGTAAAAGGATCAGCAGCTTTAATCTTCCTGACATTCCTGGTGTTACTTCTATTATGTTGCTGTCTGTATCCTGTGTCCTGTCCTGTTTTTCAAAACGACGTTTCCCAAAAGCAGGTTTTCTTTTTTTATTCAGTTCTTCAGTTGTTTCTTTTGTCATACTATACCTCTATATTATCTGCAATTTTAAATAAGAGTTTTTCTTTTCACATGTGGACAGTATATCATTTTTAGTTTACAGATGGAATAGCTATTTTTTCCCCCGGATAGATTGTATCTCCTTCTTTAATTCCATTTGCATTCATCAGGGCATCCACATATTCCGGAGACTTGTACATCTTGATCGAAATACTCATCAATGTATCTCCTTCTTTAATCGTATAATACTGCAGAATTCCCTCTGCCATTGTCTCCTGGGTATTTTCCTGAGTATTGTCCTGTGAAGTTGTCTGTTCCGTTGTTATCAGACTCTCTGTATCCGGTTGATCTACCTGCGTTTTGTTCTGTGCCCCATTTGATCCTGTTACTCCTGCTTTATCTGTGCCGGCAGACTCTGTCTGCGTTTCCGTAACAGCCGATGTTCCGGCAGTCGTACTGTCTATATCTTTTGTATATATTGTCTGTTCTGTGTTGCTGTTTGAAAATACTTGTACCTCGGAATCTCCATTTTCCAGTTCCATTTTTCGGATCGTAGATTCGATGTTCTTCATTTTATCATAGTTTCCGGATACAGCAACTCCCATGGATAGTACAAATAAAGCTGCAAAAGAGGCTACTGCATACCGGACATAGGTGCGGTTCTTTTTTGGTTTTTCAGGTGTGTCACCGCGCATGGCGCGGAAATTCTTTACAAGCTCCGCATCCTTCCGTACTGCTGCGTTCTGCTTGTCCTCACAGGACATATTCTTACGGCTGATAATGTAGCTCTGCATTGCTTCATTTCTGACATAATAAATATAGTATCCACGTTGCCGCATCAGCCGGTTCTTCTCACATACATAAAAGGCATCATCACATTCCAGAGAATCCATAACAAACAGTACCTTATCTCTTCCCCGAAAATTTTCCAGATGAAGTCTGGTAATCTTGTCATTGATTTCTGTTGAAAATCCCATCCTGGATAAAAACCATCCCACAACTGACAGATTTTCAAAATATTTATTGATATCCGCATAGAGCTTGCTCCAGATATGATCATCAAATTTAATCTGTTCTACATCAAACTCCAGATTCTGTGCTTCTACCGCTCCACTGATGAACAAGGTCTCTGTATCCCCGTCTTTAAAATATTCCCCAAGCAGGATCGCACCGCGGGAGGTTGTATTTCCCGGCTCTGCAATCTTGCGAAGAAATGTCATTACATAATCTTCTATGTATATCTTCTTTTTATCCGGGGCATTTCCTATCTGTCTGATATTCTTTGGCATTCTGTAGTGACCATCATTTTTTGCATTTTTTTCTGCTGTCGCCTTGTCATATACAATCTCTATCATGATAACACTCCCCATTCTTTTATTTACTTTCGTTCTATCGAAAGTTCTCTATTTTGAGATTAATTCTGATAATAGCATTCCAGATAGCCTGTACTTATCAAATTTTGTCAACAGATCCTTCAATCCATATTTTTTCTTTTTTATTATTTCGACATTTTATTTTTCAGCTTTGTGTAAACTTTATCAATCCTGGTAATACTTTATAGTAAGATACATTTTCTGGAAGGTGTTTATGAATATCAGCAAAAAACAAACGAAACGAAAAACTGAATATTTTGATCCCAGCCGTAGCCATACCTGTAAAGCACTTGGGGATAAGATCATAGAAATGATATATGAAATGGATGGTGCTTCCAAGGATATCATCGTTATCTGCATCGGCACAGACCGCGCAACCGGAGATGCCCTTGGTCCTCTGGTCGGTGATTATATCCTGGCTCACAACACAACCTATCAGGTTGCAGGCACGCTGCAATACCCTGTCCATGCTTTAAATATCAAGGATACCATCGAACACATTTATGCGGACTTTGACAATCCTTTTGTAATTGCTGTCGATGCCTCTCTTGGCATGTCAAAGGACATGGGACTGGTCACGCTCACCAACTCCCACCTTTTTCCCGGAAAAGGCGTAAATAAAAAACTTCCGGCAATAGGCGATATGTCCATTACCGGAATTGTGAATCTGTCTGGTCATACCGGAGCAAATCTTCTCCAGAATACCAGATTATATACAGTTAAACAAATGGCAGAATACATCGGAAAGGCTTTGATCTATGCCGATCATCATCTGTCATCTCCCTTATAAACTTTGATAGCCTCAGATACTGTACTTGCTGATCCTTCTTCCATAATTGAGATCAGATCAGATAATTTCTCTTCTGTACAAAAATCCTTTCCGAGATATGTTTCATATTTGTTCGTGATCATAAGCTCGTATTCAGATATCTTCTTCTGCGTATCACCGAAATCATTTTCCAGTGTATCACGTTCGGATTTCAACCGGTCCAGTTTCTCTTTTCTGCGTCCGGTAATCTCATCCGTAATCAACTGCTTGGTTTCTTTCTCGAATGTACGAAGCGCATCCAGTTTTTCATCACTGATCACTCCACCTGCATCCTCTAATTCCTGAATCTTTTTATCATATTTACCCAATCTGTAAATACTCTCATCCTTATCCTTTGCAATTGAATTCTTGATCGCTTTTACAGCCTTCTCATTGGCTATGATCTTATCGCGGGTTCTTCTTCCCTCCCGGATCAAATCCCTATGTTTCACCTTTGTCAGGTTAAATACAATAAAATAAATAATAAACTCAGCAATTATGATCAATGCTGCAATCAATACGCACATTGCAGTATGACTTCCTGTCTTAAACTTTGTATTCATCAAAACCGCTATCACTGCTGCAGGAATTCCTCCACATGCAACCAAAAGAATTACAAACAGCTCCAGAAATTCGCTCATGCCTTTTGGGGAAAACAGACAATAATACATCTTCGTATTACAAAACGGCGGAACATGGTTCTTTTTGAATAAGGTCTTGATAGTCGCATTCAGCTGACGATTCTCCTCCCGGATATCTGCCGTCTCCTTATTGATCCTATCTTCCATTCTCTGGCTTTTCTTTTTATCCTTCTTCGTCTGCACTTGACGGATCTTGGAATTATTTACATCGATCTGTCTGTCATAGCTTGCAGCGATCTGTTCTTTTCTTTTCTTTAACGTGGCACTGATCTCATCGCCGGTCGCCCGTTCTTCCCGGACGATTGCCCGTTTATTCTTCTTCTGGAGCAGTTTGATCTCCTCCAGCTTATCTTTTAAATCTTCTAATTCGGAGATTGTATCACGTGCTTCGATCAGGTATTCCTGATCTTCATCATATACGTTATCCGCAGCCATAGTTTTCCTCCTGTCTGTAAATGTACACGCACAAGCCTGCACTATATTTATTTTAACAAATAACCCCTTATTAAACAACCAGAAGTTTTTTCTCTGGTTTCTCTGTAATCTGTCACACTTTTTTCAAACAAAATTAAGAGAATGTAAATTGCAAACCGTGTCCACTTCTTCTATAATAGAAAAAACAACTACCGGTACAACAAAAACAATACCGGCAGATATGACTTTTAAACAGCATATATTTTACATAAAGGAGGATTTAACCTGACCTATGAATATTTTATTTTTTCTGACTCCCAAGAGCGAGGTTGCATTTATAGAAAATACATTTACTTTAAGACAGATTCTTGAAAAGATGGAGATCCATCGATATTCAGCAATCCCGATTCTGTCGGGTAACGGCGAATATGTCGGAACAATCACCGAGGGTGATATTCTCTGGTTCTGCAAGAAAGCCGGATTAAACCATCTGTCCGAATCTGAAGATATCCATCTGTCCGACATTCCGAAAAAATTCGAATATGCCTCCGTATCAATCAACTCAAACATGGAAGATCTGATTGCCCGTGCAATGGCACAGAACTTTGTTCCGGTAGTCGACGACCACAACAAGTTCATCGGTATCGTAACCCGAAAAGATATTATCGGCTACTGCTATAAAAAGCTGAGCCAGACTTCATAGTCTTTTTTCAAAAAAATTAAAAAGCCATCCAACCGATACTATTATTATACCGGCTGAATGGCTTTTTATTTATTATAACACGCCTGTTCTGTTGATTGCTGAGATTAAGGCATATACAGATGCATCAATAATATCATCCTTAATGCCTGCACCCCAGGTAACTGTTCCATCTTTTCCTTCCAGACCTACATAAGCGACTGCCTGTGAGTTAGAGCCAACCTGTAATGCATGCTCCTCATAGCAGATGATCTTGAAGTCAATGTCAAAATGCTTTTTAATTGCATTGCTGACAGCATCCAGACGTCCATTTCCTTTACCATGATATACTTTCTTCTCACCATATTTCATGATCGTGATCTCCGTTGAGATTCCATCGCCCTGCACAAAATGGCATTCTAACATCTGAACCGGGCCTTCAATATTGACATATGTACGCTGGAAAATATCCAGTACTTCTGCAGCGGATAATTCTTTATGTGCCTTATCGGATACATCTTTAACTGTGTATCCAAGGTCTTCACGGAATTTGGCCGGAAGATCAAAGCCATACTTGGACTGAAGAATATAACCGATTCCACCCTTTCCTGACTGACTGTTGATACGGATAACATCTCCGTCGTACTTTCTTCCGATGTCTTCCGGATTCAGAGGCAGGTATGGTACTGTCCACATGCCGTCTCCCTGATCTTCTCTGTACTTCATACCCTTTGCGATCGCATCCTGATGAGATCCTGAGAATGCCGCAAAGACTAATTTACCTGTATATGGAGAACGCTCGTATACATGCATATTTGTCACGCGCTCATATAATTCTGTCAGCTTTGGAATGTCGGACAGATCCAGTTCAGGATCTACTCCATGTGTGAACATGTTCATCGCAAGTGTGATGATATCTACATTACCGGTTCTTTCACCATTTCCAAATAAAGTTCCCTCGATTCTGTCTGCACCTGCAAGAATACCAAGCTCCGCATCTGCTACGCCACAGCCACGGTCATTGTGCGGATGTAAGGACAGGATAACATTTTCTCTGTCAATCAGATGTTCGCTCATGTACTCGATCTGACTTGCATATACATGTGGCAGTGACATCTCTACGGTTGCAGGAAGGTTGATGATAACCTTACGATCCGGGGTAGGCTTCCATTCTTTAATAACTGCATTACATACTTCCAGTGCATAATCGATCTCTGTTCCGGTAAAGCTCTCCGGTGAATATTCAAATGGATAGTTCACTCCATGTTCTTCTGCCATCTGATTCAAAAGTTTTGCTCCATCGACAGCAAGCTGTAAAATCTCTTCTTGGGATTTCTTAAATACCTGTGTTCTCTGTGCATAAGATGTTGAATTATACAGGTGAACGATTGCATTCTTTGCGCCGTCAATTGCTTCAAATGTCTTCTTAATAATATGTGGTCTTGCCTGTGTCAGTACCTGAATGGTTACATCATCCGGTATCATATCCTTCTCGATCAGGGTACGGCAGAACTCATATTCTGTTTCTGATGCTGCAGGGAAACCGATCTCGATCTCTTTGAAACCGATTCGTACAAGTTCCTTGAAGAACTCCAGTTTCTCATCCAGATTCATCGGAACGATCAGTGCCTGATTTCCATCTCTTAAATCTACACTACACCAGATCGGTGCCTTATCAACGTATTCCTTTTCTACCCATTTTGTAGACTTTTCCGGCGGCATATAGTAGCCTCTTTTGTAATGCTCAAAATTCTTCATGTTTAACCTCCTGTTTCTGTTTTCTGTATAAGCTCCTGTAACGGCTTTTGTTCTCCGATTCATATATTACATAAAATATGGCAATAAAAAAACCTACATCTCATCACCTATAGAGACGTAAGTTATACGCGGTACCACTCTATTTCATACATGTTGTATGCTCTCGTTACAGATACAGATAGAATCTCTTATATCCTCCTGCTATAATGGTCAGGTTCCATCCCATCCTACTTCCTTTCAGCGGGCTACTCTGAGGCGAGTTCAAATCTGTTCCACTGTTGTCTCACACCAACCGACAACTCTCTGAATGCTTCATAGATTCTACTATTCCTCTTCATCGTATTATCTGTATCGACTTTAACACAGTGTCTCGCTGTCTGTCAACCCCATTTTTACAGAAAAACTCCGTCATGAAAAGATCTGCAAAAAATATGCACGCGGCAACTGTTCTTCCTGTATCCGCGTGCATAGGATTGTCATTCCTACCATACAATATGACGTTTGTTCTTCAAGAGACAACCGCCTGATGCGATCATCAATATACCGGATGCAAGTCCAAGCACCAGAACCACTACGCCTAATGCAATATTTATTGCGCCTGAAGTTTTCATTGTCTTATATGCTTTCTCCATTTTCAGCACCCCTTCTGCAAAAATTTCATTTGAAAAGATGATACCACAAAGTCTCTCACCTGACAATGTTTCAGAGTAAAATTACACCTTAAAATTTACATTAAATATTCTTTATGTTACACTATTTTTAAAAATGAACACATATGCTATTCTTTTTATTTTCAGAATGCAGAATGTCGTCTCGAAATGAAAAACGTATCCTATACACTATAGATAAGGAGTCTGAATTATGCCAGCTATTTCAAATGACTGGGCTGCGGAACTGAAGCCCGAATATAAAAAAAAATATTATAAAGAACTGTTTAATTTTGTCGGACATGAATATGCCACAAGAGAGATCTTTCCTCCTGCCGATGATATATTCAATGCGTTCCATCTGACACCATTATCAAAGGTCAAATGTGTTATCATCGGTCAGGATCCTTACCACAACGTAGGGCAGGCGCATGGTCTGAGTTTCAGCGTAAAGCCGGGTGTCGACATCCCGCCTTCTCTTGCTAATATCTATCAGGAGCTTCACGATGACCTTGGCTGCTATATACCCAATAATGGTTATCTTGTCAAATGGGCAGAGCAGGGTGTCCTGATGTTAAATGCTGTTCTGACCGTCCGGGCGCATCAGGCAAATTCCCATCAGGGACATGGCTGGGAACAATTTACAGATGCCTGTATGGAGATCTTAAACCGCCAGGATCGTCCGATCGTATTCATCTTATGGGGATCGTATGCACAAAAAAAAGCTTCGATGTTAAACAATCCGAATCATCTGATCTTAAAAGCTCCGCATCCAAGTCCGTTATCTGTCTATCGTGGTTTCTGGGGAAGCAAGCCTTTCAGCAAAACGAACAACTTCCTGACCGAGCACGGTGTTGAACCGATCGACTGGCAGATTGAAAACATATGACAATAAATCTGCCAAGCAAATAAGCAACGTGTCTGTATAAAGACAACGCTGCTTATTTATTTGGCAGATAAACAGATATGCGCAAGAAGGGCGAATAGCTGTACGATTTCGAAAGTCCGACGGACAGAGAAATCGGTATTATTGAATTGTCTCCCGCTTCTTGTCCAGTTCTGCCTGAACAACAGCAAGTTGTTCGATAATTTTATCTTTTAACATAGATATCTCGGAAGCATAGTTCTCTCCCAGATTGTCTTTTACCTGTTCTAACCGGTCAAGGATATCGGTATAAGTCTGATTTACTTTTCTCTGGATCCATTTGCGATTGGATACAAAAAGGATAGTTCTTAGATTATGCAGTCTGTCTGCAAGTTTGATCATGACCACCTGTGCCGGGGCGTGGTCAAATAGACGTTTTGAATAGTCAGAGAAGGTCTCTCCTTCAAGTTTACTTAATAAATATACATGATCCCTGATATCCGTACCAAAGATCTTTTCAATATCTTCAAATGTACAGTCCGTATCTTCTACCGTATCATGCAATAACGCAACTACAAGTACAGTTTCATCCTCTACATGGCATTCGTCCTTTAATATATGGTAAACGCCAAGAATATGTTCATCATAATACGGCACTTTGCCATCTCTTCCAAGACGTGTCTGCCCCTGATGACATTGCCTGGCAAATGCCATTGCAGTCTTCACGCAATCTGCTTCTGCTGCTTCTGTCTGACAGCCACATTCTTCTATATAAGAAATTGTTTCATTCCTGTCTGCTGTATTTGTAAAACCCTGCATGTTCTGCTCCATTCTGTACCTTAACTGGTATTTAATATGATATAACCGGACATGTCCACCCGCACCTTGTATCTATTTCAGTATAACACAGCCGCCCATATCTTTCCAGCAAATCTGTCATTTTATAGATACTTCATTTTTTCATCTGCTTCGTTTTTCTGTCTTGTACTTTTCCATAATTTGTCTGTCTCCAAGCTTGAATCCTGCCGGAATTTCGCATATACTAGATTCTGCTTTCCCGTAATATTCAACTATATAATGTTCCAACCTGTCCGTGCGGGTTGCAACAAGCGGACTTGAACGCACAATATATATGTCATTGCCTGTTACGGTGAATGATACAAATTAAGAAAGAGGTTTCACGATTATGGATATTATTTTGAAAATCAGTCAGGAACTTATGTGCCGGCAGGAGCAGGTAGCTGCTGCCGTTAAATTGATAGATGAGGGATGCACGATCCCTTTTATTGCAAGATACAGAAAGGAAGCTACCGGTTCTTTAAACGATGAACAGCTTCGTACTCTGGATGAACGGCTCACTTATCTCAGAGGACTGGAAGACCGGAAGGAAAAGGTCCTCGCTTCGATCGAAGAACAGGGCATGCTGACCGATGAACTAAAGAAGTCAATTCTGGCTGCTGAAACACTCGTTGCAGTGGAAGATCTGTATCGTCCTTATAAACCAAAGAGAAAAACGCGTGCGACAATCGCACAGAGCAAAGGTCTTACCGGACTTGCCAACATCATCTCCCTTCAGATGACAAATAAGCCGATTCTGGAGGAAGCACTGGCTTATGTATCCGAGGAGAAAGAAGTCCACTCTGCAGAAGAAGCCATCGCCGGAGCTATGGACATTATTGCAGAATCTATTTCAGATAATGCTGAATATCGTACAGAAATCCGAAGCCTTACAATGGACAAGGGTATTTTAATGACAACTGCCAAGGACCCGGAAGCAGAATCCGTATATGAAATGTATTATGATTTCAGCACACCCGTACGCAAAATGACCGGATACCGTACACTTGCGATCAACCGTGGAGAAAAGGAAAAATTTCTCTCTGTTAAGATTGAAGCACCAGTTGATGAGATCACCGGTTATCTGATCCGTCAGGTGATCGTACGCGACAATCCAAATACAAATGACATTTTAAGGAACACTATAACTGACAGTTATGAACGTCTGATCGCACCTTCTATTGAGCGCGATATTCGAAGCAGTCTGACAGAAGCTGCTGAAGATGGCGCGATCAAGGTATTTGGCAGCAACTTAAAGCAGCTTTTAATGCAGCCACCGATCAATGGTCATGTGGTTCTCGGCTGGGATCCTGCTTTCCGTACCGGATGTAAGCTGGCAGTCGTTGATGCAACCGGAAAGGTGCTCGCCACTAAGGTTATTTACCCAACTGCCCCTCAGAACAAAGTGGAAGAATCCAAGAAGATCTTAAAAGATCTGATCAAGAAATATCATATTTCCCTTATCTCAGTTGGAAACGGTACTGCTTCCCGTGAATCCGAAGCGATCATTGCAGATCTTATCCATGAGCTGGATACAAAGATTCAATATGTGATCGTAAACGAAGCCGGCGCATCCGTCTACTCTGCAAGTAAACTTGCAACAGAAGAATTCCCGAACTTTGATGTAGGCCAGCGTAGTGCTGCTTCAATCGCAAGAAGACTTCAGGATCCGCTTGCTGAGCTGGTCAAGATCGATCCAAAAGCGATCGGTGTCGGTCAGTATCAGCACGATATGAATCAAAAGAAGCTGACAGAAGCATTAGACGCTGTTGTAGAAGATTCCGTAAACCAGGTCGGTGTCGATCTAAATACCGCTTCCGCTCCTCTGATGGAACATATTTCCGGTATCAACAAAACCCTGGCAAAAAATATCGTAGAATACAGAGAAGCAAACGGCCGTTTTAAGAACAGAAAAGAACTGTTAAAGGTTGCTAAACTTGGCCCGAAAGCATTTGAACAGTGTGCCGGATTTATGAGGATCACTGGTGGTACAAATCCACTGGACGCAACCTCTGTCCACCCGGAAAGCTATGAGGTTACTGAAACACTGATCCAGCATCTCGGTTATTCCATGGATGATCTTGCATCCGGTCAGTTAAAGGGCATTACAAAAGCAGCCGGTGATATCAAAGCACTCGCAAAAGAACTGGGTGTCGGAACAGTAACCGTCACCGACCTTGTAAAAGAACTGGAAAAACCAGCCAGAGATCCTAGAAGCGAAATGCCACAGCCGATCCTGCGTGGTGATATCCTTGAAATGAAGGATCTGAAGGAAGGCATGATCTTAAAGGGAACCGTCCGCAACGTAATCGATTTTGGTGCATTTGTCGATATCGGTGTTCATCAGGATGGTCTGGTGCATATCTCCCAGATGTCCGATAAATTCATCAAGCATCCATTGGATGTCGTCAGCGTCGGTGACATCGTAACGGTTAAGGTTATGAGCGTGGATCTTGCCAAGAAACGGATCCAGCTTACAATGAAAGGAATTAACTGATCGATTTCCCACGACAAATGTCTGATTCTGTCTTTTACGCTTGATTTATATATAATTATAAGATAAAATAAAACTATATGTGGCCTGTTAAGGTTTATAAATTACTTGTAAAGTTCAGGGAGGAACTATCGTTTTGAAGATAGGGATTATTTCAATAAATACACATACGAAAGCACTTAATTTTGCGTGTCCTTTACACACATATGCTTTCCAGCAATTTTTATCAGATCATGGCATCGAAAGTACAGTCATTGACTATATGCCTATCTACAATAACAAAGAATACGATCCGGTCTATCCTCTGCATTTTTATCTGCAACATGGCTACAACAAAGCTCTGACAGAAATAATGCCGGAAGGCCTTACAAAAGATGAACAAAAGGTCTGGACACATAAGCATAACCTGAAAATACTTACGATCAATAAATTTGCCAAGTTGTACACGATATGGCCAAAGCGGTATCAGAAATTTGAGAACTTTATCAATGCTCATTATATCCGCACCAAAGAAACCTATCACCATGACGATCTGGATGATCAGAAACTGGATTTTGACTGCTACATCTGTGCTACGGATGTTATCTGGCAGTACAATCCGGATAAAGGCTTTGACCGTGGATTTTTTCTGGCTGCCGAGCCTATGAAAAACGCTCCGAAGATCGGATATGCTGTCAGTCGTGGTGTCTTTAACGGCTGGACAAAAGAACAGGAAAAAGAATTTATCGAATATACAACGCCATTCGAGGCAATTGCTGCGAGAGAGTCAAGCTTTGCCGAACACATTCATGAACTGACGGGGAAAGATGTTCCGGTTGTACTGGATCCTGTATTCTTAAAGGATAAAAAATTCTGGCACGATATTGCGATCCCGCCCAGAAATCAGGAACGCAAATATGTCCTGCTCTACGCTGTAATGGAGCGTGCGATCGACTCCATCCAGAAGGCTCTGGCATTTGCAAAGGAAAAAGGTCTGGAACTTATCATTCTGTCCTCCTATGAAAGCAATGTCCATCTGCCAAAAGAAGGCGATTACAAAGTCATCTATAATGTTGGTCCGGATGAATGGCTTGGATATATAGAACAGGCAGAATACATCTTTACAAATTCATTCCATGCCTGTGCATTCTCGATCTTATTTGAAAAGCAGTTTTATGTTGGTGCAAGACATGGCGATAAAGTTGATACAATCTTAAAGACCTTTGATTTAGAGGATCGCCGTTTTACAAAAACCTATGACAGTACAAAATCAGCAAAACCGATCGATTATAGCAAAGTTGGTCAGCTTCTGGAGGAAAAACGAAAAGCCTCCGGTGATTTCATACTGAATGCGATCCATTCTGTTGAAAAGAAATACAATCTGGCAGATACGCATTTTAAGAAGGAACCATTTAACCTGATCTATGCTTCCTCTGCTAAGAATAAAAATCTTGTCTGTCGGTTATTTACTTTTGGATTGAACAAATCGATCCGGGAAAAATCGATTGAATTCCGTCCAAATGAGAAATATGACGGCAACGCAGTTGTAAAACTGGCAAAGAATCCATTCCGTTATAAAGGCTTTACCTTCCTTGGATGGTATTGCCGTACAACTTTTCACGGTATCTACAAATGGTACTGTACGGACGGACAGTTCCACACCGCAGCCGAGATTCTATATCATGATGATATCGAATTATGTCGTTTTCAGGATCAGGAACAGACGGATGCCTTTACAAGGAATCGTTTCCTGACCGGAAATTCATTCTTCCTGCAGGCGGTATGGCAAAATAATGAAAACGGACATATTATTCCGAATATCGAGCGAAGCCTGCGTGCCTCTTTCAAAGAATATATGGTACAGGCTCGTAAAAAATAAATAATGACCCGGATTTTATCGGATAGAAACACAGGAGACCGTGTACAACTCATGCTTGTATACTGTCTCCTGTTTTAATTCGTCTTTATTTCTATTTTTTGATTCTTTTTTATTTTGTCGGTTCTTTGCCCTCGTTTATATTCTGAACAAGCATGTGTCATCTGGCAAGATAGGTCTGTGCTGTCTGCTGATATATAACCATAGCTTTCATAACCTGTTCCAGTGTGCTTCCATATGTCTGAGCCGACAACACCGTATACGCATAACTTAAAACACCATATGTTATCGCTCCACTCTCTCCTGCTGCCAATGTATTCATCTGTGTAATGTTCTGAATATGCACGGCAGGAATTTCTATATAAAACATATTGGATCCGACGGATACCGGAGTTACTGCATTTCCATTTAAGGTAAATGTTATATCACTCAGCTCCACATCACCTGCTTTTGTAAAATAATGACGGATCAGTGTTCCTGAACGTAGCACCAAGGAGCTTCCATAATAGGAAATTCCATCCGGCATATTTCCTGCCTGCACGGACTGATAGGATGCAAGTGCAGTCAGATCCATGCTTCCTATCTGACGTTCCGTCTCCGGCAGAATTGCATTTGCCAGATCACCGGTATGATAACCAAACAATTCCTGTGCGGCAGTTCCGTAATTCAGCATTGCCTTCACGACCGGAAGTTCTGCTGTATAGGTACTACTCCGGTCTAACATATATCCCGCATAATCCTGAACCGAATACCGATATATTGTTCCACAGGCAGTTCCATCGGACAGAAATACCTGTGCCCGGATATCATCCGCCATCTCCTTTGCTGCCACATAACAGGTAAATACATAATACTGTTTTCCATTTACTGTCTGCTTCTCTGCATCCGTCACCTTCTGCTGCTTTGTGCTTCCATCCGGCATCGTAAATTCCATATATGCACCGCTGTCATTTAAAACTATATTTGTAAACCGCAGATAAAAGCAGATTCCCGTCTCCTCCTCCAGCCGGAGCGAATATCCGGCAAGTAATGCGCTCATACCATCTAACATTGCATTACACAGATCACAGATTCCATCTCCATCCTGATCTTCATGATACAGGTCTGTACTCAGCTCCGGATAGACAAATTCATATGCGCCATTTGCATCCCAGGCGCCTTCTGCTATATGACAGCTTCCGAAATCGGTCTTTGCAAAATGATCCGGCTTCGTTGCAGATCCAACCAAAAAGAAATCATAATAGGTCCGGCTGGTCTGGTCATCCCAGGTCGCATCTACTCCATACCAGATACCGTCCTCCATTTGAACCAGATCCCACATATGGGCTCCGCCGGTATCTGTCACTCCGGTCACAAGCACACATGGTATTCCATATGCATCGCACAACAGCTTAAAGCCTCTGGAATATCCTGCACAGACCGTCTCCACCGTTCCATCACCATTCGTGTCACGAAATGCACTGTAAGCCGATTGATATTCACTGCTTGTCGTATTAGATTTTGCATAGGATGTACTGTTACAGATATAATCATGAATCTCTTTTGTGGTCTGATATCTGGATGTACTTCCCCCGAGCTTCTTATTGATCGATTCCGTTGCTTCCGACACGATCGTATCCATCTCCGCCTTTGTAGCATCCACCGACGGTTCTTTGATATAAGTCGTAATATATGGAACTGTTATATCTTTTACCATACTGTTATCTTCATCCAGTTCCGACGGATTATATGAAATTCCATTTATTTTGTATGACATGTAATAGGTTGCACCCGACAGCCAGCTAAGCTCCGGATGGTCATAGATCAGGGCAAGAAATGCCGGAGTCAGCATGTCACGTTCCCAGCTCAGCACCTGTGGATGAAAGGTGTCCGGCATGACCATCTTATTATCCGATGTGATCGTAATCTTCTGATCCTTCCACACGCTGGAATAATTCAACGTGATCGTACTCGTTGTAGAGCCATCTTTATAGGCATCATATAAGATATTATAGATTTCTTTTGACACATCATCCAACTGATCATAATACCGGTCCGTTGCTGTCCTGTCTTCCCGAAGATTATAGGCGGATATTCCATTTCCCATCGTGACCGCATTTACGTCACCCAGGACTTCTTCCCAGCCATACTCATCCTCTTCCGGCTCCGCAGCCAAAATCTCATCTTTATCTGTTTCTTCTTGTCGATCTTCAACCTGTGTAGATGTATCCGCTTCTTCCTCTGTCTGTTCTTCCGTTTCTGACAGAGTATCGTGCGTTTTATTCGTTGTTATCTCTGCCGTTGTTGTTATCTCTGCCGTTGTTGTTCCCGCTGCAAATACGGTTCCGCCGCCCGTTGCCGCCGCTGCGATCATGGCAAGCCCTGCCACAAATATTTTCAGTTTCCTATATCTTCTCATAGCATCACCCCTGTATCAATCTGCTGTGCATCCAGTCTGTGCACCCTCTTGTTTTATACTGTATTCCGTACCTTTTATACTGGTTCTATTTTATCATAGATGGTAAGAGGATACTATGAGATTTTTTATTGCTAAATAGCTGCATGATGTGCTTCGCGCATTTCATACATTTATCATTCCAATTCTGCGATCATCTGTTTTAAGTGTCCCGTCAGTTTTGTATTCTCTGCATAGTCAACCGGGCAGTCAATGATACAGACTTTACCAGATGCAAATGCCTGTTCCAGAACATCCTTCAAATCTTCTGTTTTATCTACACGAAGTCCGACTGCATGCATGCTCTCTGCCATTTTTACAAAATCCGGATTTGTAAAATCTACAAAACAGTGATCGCCAAACCGGTCATCCTGTTTCCATTTGATCAAACCATAGCTGTCATCCCGCATGACCAGAACGACGATCGGAACATTCATCCGAACAGCTGTTTCAATCTCCTGACAATTCATCATGAAACCACCATCACCTGTAACAGCAAGTACCTTTCTTTCCGGATATAACATCTTCGCTGCGGTTTAACCGGGAACCGCTATACCCATCGTTGCAAAACCATTTGAGATCAGACAGGTATTTGGCTCATAGCAGTTATAATGTCTGGATATCCACATCTTATGGGCTCCAACATCAGATACCAGAATATCCTCCTTACCCATAACGGATCGGATATCGCAGAGGATTTTCTGCGGTTTAACTGGGGTGCACTTCTGCTTCCAACGATCTTAACGAAGTTCCAGACCGACTACCCGGATATCAACATCCAGGTTATCGAAGATAATTCGATCGAGCTGCAGAACATGTTGGTAAAAGATGATATCGACCTGATGTTAGAACAGCTTCCGTTTGCCGATAATATTGCATACTATACCTTAGGGGGAAGATCATCTGTACCTGCTGGTTACGGATGAATATCTAAAAAATTGTTTCGGACCGGACTTCAGTCACGTCAAGAGCATCCTGATCAGCACCGGAAGGATCCAGGTTCTGGAACCTTGCAATTTTCTTCTCAATAAAACCGGCAATACGATTCGGAGTGCCATGAACAGCATCTTCCAGTCTGAAAAAATGGCTGTCAAGGTTGGTGTGGAATCCAACAATCTGGAAACCTTATATAATCTGTGTATCAACCACTATGGATGCACGATTTATCCCGGCAATTTTCTGTCTGACCGGAAGCTGGCCGACAACCTCAATGTGATCCAGCTTAACTATCCAAGCGCCAGCTATACACTTGGCATCGGCTATATGAACGGGCATTATCTGTCAAATGCCGCAAAAGATCTTATCCGGCTGATGGAGGGGTGATGTGATAGCGTAACCTTGCTTATGGTGTTTGTATCGACCCCGACATAGCACATATGACTCGCTCCGTTTTCTATAGAATGCATATGTCTAATTCGTAAATACTCCTGTGCCAACTCGCCTTCGGCTCAAACAGGCACTCGTATTTACTGACAATATGCATTCTATTACGAAAGCCTCGCTAATGTCATATCATGCTATGCCTTGGTCGATACAAACACCATAAGCAAGGACTGTATTTGAACGCATCTACCCATCATCCAATCTCAACATTTATCTCAGGCAGGCTGATATGGAACAGGATATTTATTAATACTTTCGGCTTACTACTTTGATTTATCTATCGCAGGTCGTCAATGGACTTTATAAGGGAGATTTTGATAGAATGTATAATCTGCCAGATATAGCCGCAAACCGCCTATTTTCTTGATTTTTTCGTCATTTTGACGATACTTTTTCAGTACCGGATGTGCATATGTATATGGTATAATTTATATAAGCATATCAATCTGATGATATGTTGGAATTTAGGGTTATGGAGCCGTATATATCGGACGAAGAAAGGAGTTGAAGGTTATGAACAAAAAGATTATCAGTCTCATACTCATGTTTATTATGATCGGGGAGCTCATGTTTACAAGCATGCCGACAGCAAAAGCCAGTGGCTATCTTGAAATAAAGGCAACCGCTACATCGATGACCTCGGTAAAAATAACATGGAAAGCACAAAAAGGAGTTACTCAGTATAAAATCTATCGTGCCACAGAAAACAAAAACGGAAATGTCGGCAAATATAAGGTGGTAGCAACCATCTCCGGCAATAAGAAAAGTTACACCGACAAGAAATTAAAAACAGAGAAAACTTACAGCTACATGGTTCGTGGCTATAAGAATAAAAAATGTGTAATTAAAACCGGAGTTCCGGAATCTGCCTATACCGGACTGACATGTTCATTTGACGAATACCAGTTTGCAGAAGCCCCAAGAAGTACAAAGTCGATCACGCTGAAATTATACAGTTCAGGCGGCGTACTTCCAACCGGATATGAAATCTACCGGAAAGAAATGGGTATCGTGGGCTACAAGAAGATTGCAACAGTCAAGAAAAGTGTAGACAGTCTGAACTATAAAGACAAGACGGTAAAAGCCGGCAAGACATACCGCTATAAGGTCAGAACTTATATTAAGGTCGGCAAGAAGAAATATTACAGTGCATTTACAGACTACGAACAGATATCTGCAACAAACCGAAGCGGTAAATATACGTTCAAATTTGACAACAGTGTAAAATGTGCTGATAACGAAACAGTATATAAGATTACCAGCAAAGCCTATAATGACACATTGAAATTATATGACAATGCTGTACTGACGATTGAACTGGATAATGGTTCGACCATTGAAACAGGTGTTGATATCATTTCCTATCGCAAAGGTGATGGCCCTTGGAAGAAATACAAAAGCAACCAGAGCCTGACTCTTAAGGCAAATGAAACACTCCGGCTCAAGGTTCGTGCTACACAAGATGTAAAGATTAAGAATCTCAAAAATGTACAGTCCTATGAACTGAATATGGATGTTACTTATAGTAAAATAAGCAGTTTTCTCTGGGCTTACCCTTATGCCGGTACAGCTAAGACTGTTATGAATTCAGAAGCGATCCATTAAATAACCGCATAATATAAAGTACCTCTGCTCCATGGTGGTTATATGATACAAGACAGAATTTCTGAAATGTATTGCATATGAAACTACTATGGGGTGGAGGTGTTGTTTTTTGCCGACATTTATGTTGATATTTTCTTGTTCAGTTCGATAAAATTATATGCTATACTTATTTTGTTCTGGTTAAACGAGGTGATCATGAGAAATATATTTTTTGTAGATAGTGAGAACGTCGGTGATTCCTGGATACAACTATTTGATTATCTGAATGACGATGACTGTATCCTTGTATTCTACACCGATAAATCTCCTAACATGTCCTATGCAAATGTTGTCGCATTGAAACAGTCCCCTTTTGAACCTGAGTTCATCCTCTGTGAAAACGGAACTGATAATGCCTTAGATTTTCAACTTGTAACCTACCTTGGTTCGTATACAGTTAAAAATCCGGACGACAACCTCATCATTGTTTCAAAAGATAAAGGTTTTGACAGCGTGGTACATTTCTGGACGGAACGCGGATACCATGTATGCCGTAAGGCTCCCTCCATTTTCCACACACTGGCAAATGAACTATCTGTACAAAAGCCAATGCTTCCTGCAATTCCAGCTTTTACTGCAGTACCGGAAAGTATTGATGATTCAGTAATAAAGGCAGAAAATCCAAAGCCGGACGTGATCGTAGAAGCCACTCCCGCTGCGAATCCTGTCAAAATTGCTGTTTCTGCTAAGATTGATAAACAGGCTGCTATTCCAGAAGCTGTATCTACGCCGCTGTATGATAAGGAACAGGTCGATACATTACTTTCCTGTGTCGGGAAAAGTAATCTATCCGCCATCCACAACATACTTATATCAATCTACGGTCAGGAAAAAGGAAGTTATATCTATGGTATAGTAAAGAGTTCATCCTACGAGATACCAAAGGTCAACTGGCAAAAGAAAACAAAATACCGAAAATTCTTATCGATTGTTTACTCTAATGCCGGTATTGCTCTCACTGATGATTTCTATAAAAAACTATACCCGCATAAAGCAAACCTTCGGGAAATTCACAACCTCTTCGTGACCAAATATGGTCAGGAAAAGGGTACCGAATACTATCGCTACTATAAATCGCATGCAGAATTTCTGCAGAAGACATTCTAGCATGTAATAAAAAGGAACCAGAACAAAGTTCTCCCCCGCCGCAGGAGCCGAATCGCATATAGGGGATGTGGTAAGCAAGGCTGTGGTGGGGGGGAGATATGTACATGTGCCACTTTTCGGTCTCAGTGTTACATTTGTATCTATATGGCCTTATCAAATTCTCTTATAATTTATAACTGCATATATCTATATAGCTTACTTCTTGTTCTTTTATGGTTGTATAGCAAACCAATCTGGGGTTCTGCTTTATATAGCACTGATTCTCAAAATCCCATTCACATATAAACACCTTTTCAAATGGTGATTTCTCTATAACCCTAAGAAAATAATCCGTAACACCGTTTCTTCCTTTTGTTTTTAACAAATGTTCCATACAATCAAATTCATCATCTAAAACAAATATAAACAAGTCCGTATCCCCTTTAGGATGTAATTTCTCTTTTTCCCTTATTCCCGCAATAATATTATCTATATCAGCTTCTATCACTGGTATATCCGATTTAAATTCTGAGGGCTGCCCATCTTTGTAATTAAACTTTTCGCAAGAAGTCGTTTATCTTTATCGAATTGACATTTTCCTTCTTCTGTAAATGAACCATCGATATTTCTTTCATAATCCAATGCAATAAAACGCATTTGTGCTTCACTCATTTCCTGTAATTTCTCCGTTTTCTCTCTAATAGATAATCTATCAAATTGTGTTGGAGATTTTGCTATTTTATTATTATGTTGCGTATGTGTTACTTCTAAATAATTCCCTCCTTGAAATTTTAGATCAGGCATACTCTTACTTGAATTATCATCATAATATTGATTGTCAAATATATAGCCTTTTAATTGTAAAATCTCCTTTGCTTCCTGTTCTCCTTGCTTCATTTTATTTTTTCCCCTTTTATGTTAATTATATTTTCTTTGTTATCATTCCACACTATGTATCTATTAAAACGTAACTCAAGCTCAATACTATGTAAAATGTCCATAATCCACATTCCACCATGTGTCTATTAAAACCCGGCATATCCGATACAGCCGACCAATCCTTGCGCCAATTCACATTCCACTACGTATCTATTAAAACAAAGATCCCGGCTCCGGTCTATTTCGTCCTCTATAAATTCACATTCCACCATGTATCTATTAAAACTGGCATAAGGCCTGCAATAGTTATACAAAATGCAGTATTCACATTCCACTATGTATCTATTAAAACAACAATAACCGCCTTATCCGTCGTCATGCTCCAAAATTCACATTCCACCATGTATCTATTAAAACCCGATTTTATGCCGGAATGAGAATAACAACACGCATATTCACATTCCACCATGTATCTATTAAAACGGATGTGAGCTCAATCCGGATTACTTCAGAGATGGTGTATTCACATTCCACCATGTATCTATTAAAACCTTGAATCCCAGGTCTGACAGGCTGGCTTCTTTGCCATTCACATTCCACCATGTATCTATTAAAACTATTTTCTTCGTGTGATTATATATAATATAAACACATTCACATTCCACCATGTATCTATTAAAACTGAAACTTCCTCAACACCTGCGCCGAGTTTGTTCGTATTCACATTCCACCATGTATCTATTAAAACGAAGATCGAAAAACATTTTACGACTTTTATCATGCTAATTCACATTCCACCATGTATCTATTAAAACCCGTTTTCCTCAATTCCAAACCCGCCGGCTGATCGATTCACATTCCACCATGTATCTATTAAAACTTCGATATGTCGGGAATTTAATGTAAATGAAGAAATTCACATTCCACCATGTATCTATTAAAACTTCGGCTTTAAAAATGCAAAAGTAAAGGCTATTGAATTCACATTCCACCATGTATCTATTAAAACATCGGGCAACGATACGACCAACGCCGCAATAACCTCATTCACATTCCACCATGTATCTATTAAAACTGTAACGCCCGTTGACTTCCAGCGTTCTTCTTCCAAATTCACATTCCACCATGTATCTATTAAAACGGAAATTGCTTGAACTCCGCTTTGTACGATAGACATTCACATTCCACCATGTATCTATTAAAACAATAGATAAATCTATTTCCTGTACTATCGTATTTTCATTCACATTCCACCATGTATCTATTAAAACTACCTTTATGCATTGAAATCGCAAGTTGAGAATATTATTCACATTCCACCATGTATCTATTAAAACTGTGCAAGAAGATAACTGATGATTGCTGCATCTACATTCACATTCCACCATGTATCTATTAAAACTCCGGCGTTCAAGCGCAGCTCTTTCTTTAAATACATATTCACATTCCACCATGTATCTATTAAAACGGTTTTATATTAAACCAAGTACACAAGCTCTCTGTATTCACCTTCCACCATGTATCTATTAAAACTTGTAAACACTCTGATTCAAAGCAAGACACATGCTCATTCACATTCCACCATGTATCTATTAAAACAAGCTGATTGACGATCTCACACGACCGCCAGCTCTTATTCACATTCCACCATGTATCTATTAAAACTGATACTTCTTCAACACCTGCGCCAAGTTTGTTAGTATTCACATTCCACCATGTATCTATTAAAACAGCAGGATTGATTGAAGCAGGACCGCAGATAGTGTCATTCACATTCCACCATGTATCTATTAAAACCGGAGCAGACGAGCTGATAGATGCGCTGGAGAAGAATTCACATTCCACCATGTATCTATTAAAACAATATACTGCTTTGCGGCATCTGCTTTTGTAAATACATTCACATTCCACCATGTATCTATTAAAACCAAATTCACAATCCGGTTGATTCCATTAAAAGACAGATTCACATTCCACCATGTATCTATTAAAACTGAAGTATCCGGTGATGCTGAGGTATATGGTAATACATTCACATTCCACCATGTATCTATTAAAACCCTGACCTTTCTTAAGTACACCACCTTCTGCAAGCTGATTCACATTCCACCATGTATCTATTAAAACAAAATTCACAAATTCAGAAAGCATGGCAGTGCTTGATTCACATTCCACCATGTATCTATTAAAACGATAAGTACCAAATGACCAGAATTGTAATAGCAACATTCACATTCCACCATGTATCTATTAAAACAACATTGAATCATCAAGCTCAATAGCCCATTTCATATTCACATTCCACCATGTATCTATTAAAACGTGGAATACACTGGAATTGATTATGAAAAAAGATATGATTCACATTCCACCATGTATCTATTAAAACTTATGCACATGGATAGAAATATGACATGTATATACATAATTCACATTCCACCATGTATCTATTAAAACCTGACCTTTCCCTTTAATTTGGGGCGACTAAACTTATTCACATTCCACCATGTATCTATTAAAACGAGTCATTGAATGTCTTATTAGATGGCAGTGAATCATTCACATTCCACCATGTATCTATTAAAACTTTGATGCCGGGGCGTGCCGCTACTAACTATGAATGATTCACATTCCACCATGTATCTATTAAAACCATCCTGTTTTGGTTGTTCTACATCCATCAACTGCATTCACATTCCACCATGTATCTATTAAAACCCAATTCATTTAAGGTTTTGAATCCGCTGCCTTTTAAATTCACATTCCACCATGTATCTATTAAAACCGTTCAATATTCACTCACAGCGAAATATCCACCCTAATTCACATTCCACCATGTATCTATTAAAACAACAGGAGGTCAAAGATGAATAAGGCAAATTTACTATTCACATTCCACCATGTATCTATTAAAACCCTCAATCATCCCACATTCTAACCTTTGTTTCCTCATTCACATTCCACCATGTATCTATTAAAACGCGGTTAGAGATACACTACTAGATTGTGTCAAATATATTCACATTCCACCATGTATCTATTAAAACTCCTCTATGGATTCCGAGATTAGCGACTTAATTCTATTCACATTCCACCATGTATCTATTAAAACGGAGCTCAGCAACAAGGCATTGTCTTCCCTTTTTAAATTCACATTCCACCATGTATCTATTAAAACTCTCTTGCGTTATGTAAGAGAAGCCTAGCATCTTCATTCACATTCCACCATGTATCTATTAAAACAATGTCGTTGAGTGTCATCTTTGATGTATCAATGATATTCACATTCCACCATGTATCTATTAAAACTGAGTTCCCATCCTTTTTCTTGCTGGAGCGTGTCAAATTCACATTCCACCATGTATCTATTAAAACGTATCTTCCCATTCACCTGCCTGCCCGGCGGCAGACACATTCACATTCCACCATGTATCTATTAAAACGAACGGAAAGAAGAGATCATAGAGCTGATACGCTCATTCACATTCCACCATGTATCTATTAAAACTTAATCCCTCTTGCAGGTGGCTCCCACGCATTCAAGTATTCACATTCCACCATGTATCTATTAAAACAATCACAGTAACCTTATCATATAATTCACATTCCACCATGTATCTATTAAAACGTATGATCGTGTGACGATTGAAACCTTGCTTAATACATTCACATTCCACCATGTATCTATTAAAACAGCTGTTGTACTATTTCACATGTTTTAAAGCTTTTATTCACATTCCACCATGTATCTATTAAAACTTAATTCTTTCATAAGCTACAACCTTGCCTTTCTGAATTCACATTCCACCATGTATCTATTAAAACGCAGCATATGATATATATGATCCGGTAGAGATGTCATTCACATTCCACCATGTATCTATTAAAACCATGATCTTGAAAATCCGGTCGGTTGGATATATCAAATTCACATTCCACCATGTATCTATTAAAACGAAAAAACAGCATTAGACTATGAAACATATGAGTTATTCACATTCCACCATGTATCTATTAAAACTCGTGTATCATATAACGCCAATCAGATTTTATAAGATTCACATTCCACCATGTATCTATTAAAACGTTGTAGGATAGTAATTTGCTCCCATCGTCTGTGCAAATTCACATTCCACCATGTATCTATTAAAACTTAAAAATCCACGATTGGCTTCGATCACCGGAACGGATTCACATTCCACCATGTATCTATTAAAACAAGAGGTTAATCTCCGTGGAGATATCAAGTTTAAGAATTCACATTCCACCATGTATCTATTAAAACATTGCCATTTTTATAATTACCCGACTTGCGTATAAAATTCACATTCCACCATGTATCTATTAAAACGGTTTGCTATAACTTTTACTTATAGCAATAGATCCACATTCACATTCCACCATGTATCTATTAAAACAAAACCGGCTTCTCTAAGATAATTTGTAAATTCTTCATTCACATTCCACCATGTATCTATTAAAACACGATCTATCGAGTAGATATAAGCATCATCCTTATTATTCACATTCCACCATGTATCTATTAAAACATTTACACCACCTACAGTTCTTTGTATCTGTTGTTTTATTCACATTCCACCATGTATCTATTAAAACATATACACTCCATCCTCTTGATATATTTTTATATTGATTCACATTCCACCATGTATCTATTAAAACATTTTCATTTCCGTAGCAAATCTTAACTGTATCATCATTCACATTCCACCATGTATCTATTAAAACAGGGACTTCTGTTGATACTTCACTTCCAAATGCTAAATTCACATTCCACCATGTATCTATTAAAACGCACTTATCTACTTTCGAATATGTCTTTAGATGCGATTCACATTCCACCATGTATCTATTAAAACTCAGTTGACCACATAAAGCGATGCAAAGCGTCGCTTATTCACATTCCACCATGTATCTATTAAAACAAAAATCGTCTTTATATGTAGTCAACACGTCAATCTCAATTCACATTCCACCATGTATCTATTAAAACATCAACTGCTCCCGAAAAACTCGCAAAACATTTGCTATTCACATTCCACCATGTATCTATTAAAACCATTTGTTTTTTTCAAAAATAAATTCCTCTCTTTCATTCACATTCCACCATGTATCTATTAAAACCCGTACATATTTGCGATTTTTCCGGCTGAGATCATATTCACATTCCACCATGTATCTATTAAAACATTTTCCAAGCCTATAAATTTACCGAAATTTTCAAATTCACATTCCACCATGTATCTATTAAAACTAATGAGTTACCAGAACGGATACGGACAGAATTTCATTCACATTCCACCATGTATCTATTAAAACGGACACGACAACGGAAGAATTATAAATTTTAAAGGTATTCACATTCCACCATGTATCTATTAAAACGGACACGACAACGGAAGAATTATAAATTTTAAAGGTATTCACATTCCACCATGTATCTATTAAAACTCGTATGACAAATTGTGAACATATACTACCATCCGAATTCACATTCCACCATGTATCTATTAAAACCAATCTTTCATTGATTCCATGAGTGTATCATTGTAAAATTCACATTCCACCATGTATCTATTAAAACCAAATACCCACCAAATTCCATACGCGAACGGTACACATTCACATTCCACCATGTATCTATTAAAACGTGTCAGTTAAGATCAATGTATGACAATCTTCTGCATTCACATTCCACCATGTATCTATTAAAACTGCTGATAAATTTTTATTGCTATCCGTTCCGGTTGCATTCACATTCCACCATGTATCTATTAAAACCCATTCCGGTAGTTCTGTTAAGGTCACATTTAAAAGATTCACATTCCACCATGTATCTATTAAAACCGATCAATCGAGTATATATATGCATCGTCTTTGTCATTCACATTCCACCATGTATCTATTAAAACGCGGATATTCCACTGTTTACATTACCTAAATTGATGTATTCACATTCCACCATGTATCTATTAAAACTTTCTGTGCAAGACTTGATATACCTGTAACTATCCTATTCACATTCCACCATGTATCTATTAAAACACTGACACTTTCAAGTGATTTATTAGTGCCATCGATATTCACATTCCACCATGTATCTATTAAAACACATTTCTGAAAATTCATACCAAATCCACAAATAGAATTCACATTCCACCATGTATCTATTAAAACAGAAAACAGTCACAGCACGAAAGAATGACGGAAAATAATTCACATTCCACCATGTATCTATTAAAACACGATCTCATCATTATGAATCCACCATTTTCAGAATTCACATTCCACCATGTATCTATTAAAACCCGTGATGTAACCGACTTTATACCATGTGTAGCATTATTCACATTCCACCATGTATCTATTAAAACGAAGCCAAAACAAGAGTTATATCCCCGGTATAGCAATTCACATTCCACCATGTATCTATTAAAACTGGTTCTCCTGCATCCATAAAAAGCCAGCCAACATATTCACATTCCACCATGTATCTATTAAAACTCAGACGTAGTTACAAAAGATGCAGTTGATTCAGAATTCACATTCCACCATGTATCTATTAAAACGGTGATGCTGACACAACCGAACAGTCATTCAATAACATTCACATTCCACCATGTATCTATTAAAACTATGTTTATGTGATGAGGACGGGCATATCATTGAACATTCACATTCCACCATGTATCTATTAAAACTCAAGTCCCCATGCATCAATAACCTTGATTGCTTCATAATTCACATTCCACCATGTATCTATTAAAACGATTTAAGCGGTAAAAAGTATATCTCAAGTGACGGATTCACATTCCACCATGTATCTATTAAAACCATTCCGGTACCGTGTAATTCGTTATCCCATTAATATTCACATTCCACCATGTATCTATTAAAACCAAAAGAAGGAGTTCCTGCTGAATCAAAGATAGTATTCACATTCCACCATGTATCTATTAAAACAGCTTCCATTGCGTTAGGAAATAAAACAACTTCAAGATTCACATTCCACCATGTATCTATTAAAACCGGTAGCACCGCTTTCGTTCGTGTCACCATCAGCATATTCACATTCCACCATGTATCTATTAAAACTGTGTATGGAACACTTACGTTTCCGACCGGTCAACATTCACATTCCACCATGTATCTATTAAAACCATCAAAAATCTTTGCGAATGTTTTCGGTAATACATTCACATTCCACCATGTATCTATTAAAACCGTAGTTGCATCATTAGATATTGCATATCATATGATATTCACATTCCACCATGTATCTATTAAAACGATATTTCCGTATTTACATTTCCAAGGTTGATAGAAGCATTCACATTCCACCATGTATCTATTAAAACGTTACTGTCAATGAACCTTTTGATTTCATCTAAAAACATTCACATTCCACCATGTATCTATTAAAACTCCGGTATGTCCGTAACCTATAGTCCATACACCTGCATTCACATTCCACCATGTATCTATTAAAACTTTTACTAACAGTCTAACTCGTTTGTTTAAATCTTTAATTCACATTCCACCATGTATCTATTAAAACACTTCCAAATCGTGCCGGTTTATTTCTTCTAAATGATTCACATTCCACCATGTATCTATTAAAACCAACACTATAAAAAAGCAATATTTTACAATGCTTTCATATCCTCTTTCTGTCGACCTTGCTTCAATACTGGGAATACACATTCTATTTTTTAATTGTATATTCCATTTTTCTATATTTCATCACATTGTCGACTGACGGCAGTTTTTGCAATATTTATGGTCGACAATTTCAAATAAAGAAACTGGCTTTGTCATCTTCCTTACCCCAAAATTCTTTATTCAACCATTTTTCATGCCTGCTTTTAAATATAATAACGGAATCCAATTCATGATCAATATATTCATCCAGCTCCTGTTTCAGCTTCACAAGTTGTACTTTTGTGATATCTCCCTCAAAAACAGAATTTTGTATATGGGACAAATACCTTTTACAAATCTTAAAAATATGATTCCATCGTTTTTGTCCATTGTTTTCTTTATTTATGTCATATACCAATACTACATACATATTTCACCACCATATTCTGAATCCTTCATATTCTTTTTCACCGATCAGATGCTTGATCAACTTGTATAACTCTAAACGCATCAGATACTGATATGTAACAGGGCGACCTAAATCTTTATGCATAATTGTCTGCTGTAATTTTTTCTCCAACTCCTGTGCAATCAATCTGGATGCATCCCTATTCAAATGCAAATAGTTCAACTCCTTCGTAAAACTTTTTTCTGTTATCTGATTACGGTTTAATAAAGAAAAAAGAAGTCGATCTCCTATCAACGGTTTGAAAATTTCTGCTACATCCAGACATAGCGAAAATCTTCTGACACCAGGTTCATGGAGATAACTTATCGTCGGATTCAATTGTGTATGATATACCTCACTAAGAACCTTTGAATAAATCAGAGAATTAACAAAAGAAATCAACGAATTAATCATGTTATCAGGCGGATGCATAACTCTTTTATCAAACTCTATTTCCTGATCAATGATAACATTCCACGCTGCATAATAATGTCTTCGTATATTTCCTTCTATTCCCATTAACTCTTGAATCGTTGATGTTTTGGGTAATTCTTTTCTCAACGAATCAATTTCTGACATATAGGAAGACACATCCTTACCTCGCCCGTTATAATACCGGAGATTTCGGTAAATATTATCGGCAGCCGCTTCTATAATTTTTTTTGCAATGGTCAATCTCTTGCCATAATCAGTATAATGTTCAACCTGTTTTACCAATAATTGACCTGCCAACAGCTTTTCTTTTGGATAAAAGCTACCTGTATAAAAATTATAATAATTGAAGAAATGTATCGGGATTCCATATTGAGAAATGTAACTCAAAAATGTTGTATTAAATGACATTTCTGACATGACATAAATATCATCAATTCGTTCAATCGGAATATCTCTTTTTTCTCCACCTGTAGATATAAATTGAAGTGTATTATCTTTTCTTTTTAAATCTCCACTATTGTAAATATAAAAACTTTGTCCCATTATCCCTCCATGTTAGATAAAACACAAATCATGATATGCGCACTTTCCACATATTTTTTGTTTTTCAAATGCTGGTGGTTGTTCCTGCATTTTTAACTTTTCTATATCTGCAACTGTCTTCTGCAACTGTACTTCATCATCCTCTGACAGTTCAACAACAATATTTTTCTTGATCAATGGATAATCAATCTTTGCCGTTAAGCCCTTAACTCCTCGTTGTTTCAAATAATATAGATAATATTTAACCTGCCAGATTCCTGCTTCTTCTATTGCCTTGCTCTTTTTTATCTCATGTAATTCCTGATGCTCTTTTATAAAATCAATATTTATTACATTATCGATATTAATGTGTTTATCATCACGCCGGTAACTGTTCTCATCAAGTAATTTACCCAACATAACATTTTCATTATCGGATTCCATGTTTATTTCATTTATGAAATACCATAATTTTCTTTTACACACAAAATAATAATAAATCATTACACCAGTAACTCGATTTTCCACAATTCCTCCTTATATGAAATTCCACTCATCATCATACTTCGTTAACGATAAGCCCATACCCCGTCCTGTCATTTCATCAAAATCATATAATAAGCATGTCCTGTGAATATCTAATCTGTCATTTATACAATTCAAATCCACACCATCTAATTTTCTCCGATCCGAATACAGATTCAGATTAAGAGTTATATCTGCCAGTTTTGCTTTCAATATCCTTCGTATATTACTGTCAACATATGGTGTATCTAAAACACCCGTTATTGCCTCGATCAGCTCCTGATTTTCCTGATATATTCTATCTGGGATTACTGTAATACTTTTTATTCCACGAAAATCCTCATCGATATCTTTCTTAGATGTATAATCTAACGGCTGCAACGATTTAAATTTAGCCAGATTTCTTTTTATCGTTTGGAAGTAAGCCGTATTCTTTAATGCGTCTACATCATAAACTTTATTCATATACTGAACTTTATCTTTTTCGGAAAAAAGCATTCCATTATATTCCTCTAATAACCGTACAGATCTATCATATATATCACTGTCATATATTCCTTTTCCATTCTTCATACATCCTGAATAATTAACATAAATTAATACATTTGCATCAGTTATATCCTTTTTTCCTGCTCTATTACACCGTCCCATTCTTTGCAATAAACTGTCAGCCGTACACATCTCCGTATAAAGAACATCAAAATCAATATCCAGACTTGCTTCTACAATCTGGGTTGTTACCCATATACCTGTCATCTCATCATTATCGGAAAAATCCATTATCATCTTTTCCAACTGATCTCGATGTTTCCGAATATATCTGGAATGAAGCAGGAATACCTCGTCTGTTCTTTGGGATAATTCTTCATATACCTTCTGTGCCTTTGATACTGTATTGCACATGACCAAAACTTTTTTCTTGTATCCATCTTCCGCAATTCTGTCAAAATCAAATTCTTCATGAAATAATGCGATCGTATGCCTGTCTGTTCCCATTGTATCGGAAAAATCTCTAAAAATATAATCACGATCCTTTATCAACCGATATTTTCGCATAAAAAATTCTAAAACCGGCGGAAATGTTGCTGTTATGATTGCGAATTTTCCTTCCATTTGTTTTAGTTCTGACAAGCCGTAAATTAATGCTGCTACTATCTTAGGAGAATATGACTGAATCTCGTCTATAATTAATTTTGAATATTTCAGTGTTGCTGCAAAAATCTCAGTTCCCGGGGCTTTATAAACAAATTTAAATAATTGATCTACCGTGCAGACAGTAAGTGGATACGAGAACAATTTTGCCTGCTCATATCTGGTATTCCCATCTGTAAATTTCCCATCTGTTCCATCAAAATAACTGCTTAAGCTATCAGAATGAAGCAATGCTACATCCTTATACATATACCTGTCCTTTATTCTGCTATATATGGCATTAGAAGAAACTTTTAACGGTAATGTATAAAAACCTTTCTCGCCATTTGCCCATAATAAAGCTGCCTCTGTTTTTCCTGATCCAGTAGGTGCTATAACTACAACATTATCATCACTATGTTCCTGCATAAAAACCTGCAACTCACGCAATGAATTTGAAAAGTAATCGCGAATCGTGCTGCATAATTTTTTCTCAGCAATGTCACTGTGTAATTCTGCTTCTTCATATCCTGCACTTACCGTCCAGTCAAACTTATTCAACAAGCCCTTTATCAACATATATTCACACCATGTTTGCTCATCTACACTTCTCAATTTCATTGTAGGATTATTCGAATACAACAGTTGATTACGATTTGCGGCAGAAAATTTCACATCTTCCTTTCCCAAATATTCCTGCAAATATTTTTTATACCATTTATCGTAATAGTCATAAAAATCCTTATCAGAAAAACTATCCTTCCGATCATGATGATAATAGACGGCTGTCAATAACACAGAAAAGTCATCGCCTGTACATTCTGGTATTTCCTGCTTAACCTGTTTCTCTGATAAACTAAGTGCACTAAGAAAACCATGTGGTATCTGCCTTTCAGCCATCCTTGTAAGTTGGGGATTGACAATTGTCTGGAAAATATAATTAGCTTTTCCAAGGTCATGCACTCGGCATGCCTCTAAAACCAGATTCTTTTCCTTTTCTGTAAAATACATATAAAAAATCTCAAAGAATTTTCCTGCACAGTTAACAATATCCTTCTCATGTTCTCTTAAAGTTTTTTGCTCCTGAACAGTTTGCTGTTTCAAAGAATCCAAGTAAGAAATGATCATCTTCGACTCGTTTTCATTCAATTTATCCATCTGGTTGTCCAAAAGATAAATCAATATGTTTCTGATGTCATTTACATTTTTAACCTCTTTCTTGGTGTCATTTGACTTTGCATAATATTCCATATCGTATTGTCAATCCCTCTCTTATCTTGTTATGCGAACGCAACAACATCCCCATAGGTATCGATATATGCATTCACTACTGAAGTATCCTTCGGCATATAATGCGCTTTTATCTTTCCACCATCCGGTTTCCATCTGCGATATCCCTGCGGTGTTATCTCGTATTCCTTTGTTAACATGTAAGTCGTGCTTGTACGTCGTCCAATATCCAGTTCTGATTGAAATGGAATATAGATATTATTTCGAATCGTTGCTGATTCAACTTTCTGTAATTCAACAATTTCTACATTTTGAATATCCAGCAAATCTTCATACCGCCCTAATGATGGATAAATAATCGGACACTTCAGTGCCTGATAAATCTTATCAAAATCTTCCTCCTCAGGTATAATATGTAAAACCATCCGATTATCACAGATCAGTTCTACATGTGCAATCCCCTTAAACACACCATAATCTTTGTCTTCACCTTTGATACAGAGCTGATGTCTTCCTTCTTCATACTTTGTATCGAATTTGAATGAATATCTTGTGTATAATTCTGATACAGAACCTGCGTTTTCTCCCTGGATACTTACCTGCATCTTGTGATAACTGTCAAATCCACTAATTGCATGAATCATACCAATAACAGTTGAATATGGTGGCAACGGATAAGATTCTTTTATAATGAAACTACTTGGTTTTCTGTAGTTCGCAAGGTTTTGAAAACAATCAATTCTAATTGCTCGCTCCATAATATTCATCAACTTCCTTTTTCAACTGTTTAAATACATCCGCAACGGTCTTTGCATGCAATGTATCTTTTAATTCTGCATCATTCTGGAAAATACCTGTCACAACTCCAACACAGGTATTGTTCTTTATATCCTCATCACTTTCAATAATCTCTTCAAGCATCTTCGTGTTTATCGCACCATTTTCCAAAGATACTCTATTTTCAAAGAACGGATTTTTTCTTATATATCGACCACCGATTGCAAATACAGGACTAAGGTTCTCTCTTCTTCCCTTTATATCACGATATAAATACTGGATCGTATCAAGGAATTTCTTTACTCGATCTGCTTTTTCTTCTACAGATATCTCAAGATCTCCATCCACACCAATACGATCAAGATCTATCGTGATCGTATATGAATAAAATGATTTCTGTATCTCACTCTGTGCGATCGCATTATCAAGATCCTGACGTTTTGCCAAGCCAATATTGGTTAAAAATTCCAGATCGCTCTGATAAGGCTCTAATGATACCGCATTACTCAGTCGAACAACTGCACTTCTGGTATCTGCTCCGCCTTTTTTATCCTCTCCTTTTGCGCTGGTCTTCATATAACCAAAAAAGTCAATTTCCGGGTAATCTTTTATATTGGCAGTTGGTGCAAACTGAACCACTCCACTCTTACCATCAACAGGTGTTGTATCCCAGCCTAACTGCTGAATAATATTGTATCTTAATGCCTGTCTTGATATATAAGAATACTGCTCATATGTTCCTCGTGATAATTTTTTGAGTGTCGTAATATTACCTACGCCCTCTCCATAATTTGCACTTTCTGCAAGAAATACCATTGTAAGTGTTAAACCATTCCTAATCATTAACCTTTTCCTCCTTCTTTTCATAATGACTTCCTTCTAATCCCATAAGGAATGCATATCCATACTCTCTAAACTTCTCTCGATTATCCAGACACTCTATGAATGCATCCGGAACTGTCAGATTTACAGAACAATAGATACGCATTATAATTTCCATAAAATGAGAAACATCTCCAACTGCAACTGCATTCAGTAATCGATATACAGTACCTCTGATTCTTGAATCATCGCTTGTGCCTTTCGCAGCCAACAGTTTATTTCTTAATTCATATCCACACTCTCTAACTTTGTATCGATTCACTATCGCACCTCCTATCCTATTCTTATCTACATTGTCTTTCTTCAATAAACTTACACGAATCTGAATGTCATATACCCAGTATGCATCTACCAAATATGTCTTTGTATCCAAAGACTGCCTTAACAAGATATTTAATAATGGATATTGATTTCTATACCGAAGAATATTCAATATTACTGTTTCATGTATATTTATATATTCAGTCCCCTTTTTTATATATGGGTATTTACTTAATACATCAAGTCCAGCCCTTACTTTCTCATCATTTAATATTGCAAGGATATTTTTATTAATAATATCAAATGTATAACGTTCGCTTTCATCTCTGCCTCTGGTTATAACCTGAATATTACCAAGTTCTTCTGTCTTCATCTTCAATAACAGATTCAATGTTCTGGAAATCCATGAAGTATATCGTTCTTCATCTTCCCTTTCCGCATCCTGCATGACGCCATCCTTACGATTTGCTTCTAATAATTCCTGAATGTTCTGATCCGTATTAATAAACAAAAATCGATTTTCCATCAGATAAAAACCAAGCGGAGATAACGCATATACAAATGCACACACCGGACACAGGAAAGCATCTACCTTACAATTCCAGAAAGCTGATTGTTTTCTTGCCAGATCATCTGCCTGATCCTTCATAAATGCAAGTGATACTTTCGTCTTCGAATCAATCATTGCACTACAATCAATGCATATCTCCTTTGCCTTCTTTTGATCAATTGCTATATAAGTCCGAAATGGTTCTGAAAAATCATTTTCAAAAACCTCTCGCATATTTTTCGCTGCATTTGCACGTAATAGAAAACATTTTCCATCCCAGAAACGATTGATGTAATTGTATATAGCACTTTTCATGATCAAGGTTTCTGCACAAATGGGCTGAATAAGAAATTCATATAACTGAACCAATCGATCCCGCAACAGTTCCGGTTCCATAGATTCTTTCAGTTTTACCGCCTTAAGCAGCTCATATGCTTCTGTGGTATCAACCTCATCCTTTATACTGGCAATGCCCGATTTATAACTGTTAGACAAAAGTTTATCGTTAATGAATTTGATATCATCTTTCCACTTTTTACCATCCCATTCCGGCAAATCCAGTACAGCTAACAAATTCTTAATCTTATCCAATATTGTTTGATATACACTATGTGACCTGTAATATGTCGTGATCCCACGGAAGTATAAATCCGTCCAGTCCGTTTTCTGACAGAAATCTGTATCAAGCCATAATTGCTGATTATCCTCCGTATAGCCATAATCCAAATCTTCCGATGCATCAGCAATTTCGTCCAGTATATAATGCATACCTACGATTCCCGCATTTTTCAGAAAATCACCCATTGGTATATAGATTCTACCCAAACTTATAATCCTCCTTTCTTCTAACCTAATACTTCAAACTTTCCATTTCCCGTCGACCTGCGCGCTCCAATTCCGGATCTCTGCAAAACATTTAATAAAGCAACAGAACCTTTCAATTTGAAAATGCCAAGCGACGCATCTGTATTTCTTCCAAACACTGGTATTACAACCTTTTTCCCTTTGATTGCCTGAATAGAAAAATCATCTGTCTCAACCGGAATATTCATTCTTTCAATAAAGATCTTAACATTCTCTTTCACAACGTCTGCAAACTCATTCTTATCAAACGTATAATAAGTATCTGAATTCGTATCATTATCATGATATCTTGCCAATAATGGGCTCTGCATTTTTATGATGATTTCATCGTCTGTAATATCATTTATATTCTGAATATACACAGACATTAATTGCATGGAATTTTTATTCATCGAATAATGTCTGAATTTCATAGTCTGAAACGCATTAAACAAATATAAAAATTCCTTATCATCAGCATCCGTAAAAAATACCATGAATTCGTCCTTATCAAGAAGTATCTTATCAGCTGTAAACTTAGCTCCAGGCAAATAATACGAATAAGTAAACGTCTTCATGATTGATCTGCTCTTATCATATAAACGCTGATACAAATCTTCGGAAATATTCTTCGTCGCAGCCTTTAAAAAACTTGTAAACAATCGATCCATCTCTTTCGGAAGAAACGAGTATTCCAATTTAAAACAAAGCTTAATCTGATACATTTTTTCACCTCCTTGTTAATTTATTTTTCTTTGTATTATCAAAATAGCATATATTTATTCTCAGTCAATACCAATAACTTAAAAATAATTTAATTGGTATTGTTTTTTGTAAAAATCATCCTGTTGTAATTTTCTATCATTCCATATATAATTTTAAATACATTGTGGAATGTAAATACTAATTTATTATTAAGATATTTAGTAATAGCCACATATTGGAACGTGCCTTATATTCCACAATGTATTTTTTATTACAATCAATCATTAATATGAATATACTAATCTATACCATGTACAAAAAATCGTCCATCATATCAATTTCACTTCATAATTATAGGGATTTCTTATTAGAGAAAATAGAAAACTAAAAAGCCTCTATCTCAGACCCGCCCCCCTTTTATTATGGGAATATTATACCTTTATTTGTCATAATGTGCAATAATATACGCATATTTTGTCAAATTTTAGAAAATACACTTTCAAATACCAATAACCTATTGCAAACGCCCCCGCTTATACAAGCGAGGGCGTTTTGCAAACCATGTAATACATTTAGAACTTCACAACTTCCGGTTCGTGTGTAAATGATGAGAATGTTGCTGTGGCATTCTTAAAATAAAATACCTCGGTATTACCATCATCTGTGGAATACATCTTCTGTAATGAAGGGTATGCATCCAGCATAGACTGTCTTGCTTCTCTGCGGTCATCTTCCACCAGTTCTCCTGCTACACGAAGCCATTCTCCATTCATAAAAGCACAGATCTCAACCTTCGGATTTGCATGGATCTGCTTTGATACATCTTTTACTTTGCCTGTCTGTATGTATAACTTGCCTTCAAAAATATGGGCAGTTCCAAATGGTCTGACTCTTGGCTGGTCACCCTCTACAGTTGCTAAATAATAAGTTTCTGCGTCTTTTAGAAATTTTGCTACTCGTTCCATAGCATTGTCCTCCTGTTTATAAGCTTTTTAATAGCTTACGCCTCATACACCGGCTCAAAATCCTCTACCCCATGTCCACATATCGGGCAGGTGAAATCTGCCGGCAGCTCGCTTCCTTCATATACATAATTACAGATACGGCAGCGCCAGCCTACGATCTTCTTGTCCTGGGCTTTCGGTTCTGCTTTTGGTTTTACCTTTGTCTGATAATCCGCATAAGTCAGTGGTGCATTTTCATTGATCAGCTTGGCATCTACGACTTCTGCAATAAATAACGTATGTGTGCCGAGGTCATGCTGTTCTACTACTTTTCCGCTGATCACGGCACAGGCATTCCAGCCCATATACGGAATGTCGTTGCAGTCCTTCGGCATCTGCAGATCTGCGAATTTGTCCACATCTCTGCCGGACTGGAACCCGAAATGTTTTATCGTTGCAAATGAGCAGGTCTGATCCAGAATACTCAAAGCGAATATCCCGCTCTCTTTCAACAGGTCACATGTATAATTCGTGTTTAATACAGATATTGCAACCCGAACCGGATTACCTGCCACCTGCATACATGTATTTGTGATGCAGCCATTTACCTTCTCCCCTGATCTGGTGGATAACATGAATACACCATAGGATAATTTATAGATTGCTTTTTTGTCCATATGCTTGTACCTCCCTTTTACAAAATACGATTTGTTTTTTCATCCTTGCAAGCAAGTGATTTTATACTCATTATACCACAAACCGAATAAATTTATAATTCTTTTCAAGAATTATTCTCAATAATATACATTGTGAAAAAATCAGGCAGCTTGATATCCCCGATTCAGGATTGCTGCCTGATTTTCCTGCTTCTGTCACTACTATATAATAATAAACAACCGGTAGCGACTATCTCTTACTTCCCACATTTCTCCACGCATGGAGCACTTGTATCAAATGCTGAGTTAAATGCATAGAAGTTCTTTGTATCCATCTTGTCGCGGACAATGCCAAGGCTTTCACCGAAGCGCTGGAAATGTGCGACCTCACGTTCGCGAAGGAATTTGATCGGCTCATATACATCCGGATAGTCCTTGCAGAGACGCAGGATATTGTCATAAGTCGACCGGGCTTTCTGCTCTGCTGCCATATCTTCGAAAAGATCCGTGATCGGATCACCCTTGCTCTGGAATTCGCAGGCGTTAAATGGAATGCCGCCTGCTGCCTGCGGCCAGATTCCTAAGGTGTGATCGATGTAATATTTGTCAAATCCCGATGCCTTAATCTCCTCGATCGATAACCGGCAGGTAAGCTGGTAGATGATCGTGGCAACGATCTCCAGATGTCCCAGCTCCTCTGTACCGATATCGGTAAGAATTGCTTTCACCTTATTGTCCGGCATCGCATAACGCTGGGACAGGTACCGCATAGATGCACCCATTTCACCATCCGGTCCGCCGTATTGTGAGATTATCGCCTGTGCAAGCTGTGCATTTGTCTCTTTGATATTTACCGGAAACTGTAATCTTTTTTCATAGATCCACATTTAACAACCACACTCCCTTTCCCATGGCCAAGGTTTGTCAACCCAGTCAAAATAATTGTCATCATTTACCTGATATCGGTTCAATGGACCATAGGCGGTCGTGTATTCGCGGACTGCCTGCTGCCGCATTGCTTTATAATTGCTGTATGCTGCCAGTGCCTTCGGACATTCCGGGTGAGTGTCCAGATACAGGGAAATGTCATCCAACGCGAAGGACACTTCTGTTATAAAGGCAAAGAGCTGCTGTTTGTTCATATTATTCATTGCCTATTTCCCCCTTACACCACAAAAGATCAGATTCAGATCCGGGAACATGGTTCCTTCGCACAGACCCTTTTTCGCATCATAGAGTTCCCCAAATTCCTGACTTGGCACATACGCCATACCAATCGGATGCGGACTGAATCTGCCACAGGTCTCTACATCCTTTCTTGTTGTTTCGCAATGATCCTGTCTGGAAGGACAGCCGCCTGTGCCCTGACGGTTTCCATTGCAGGAAGAGGCATTGCGGTTATTTGCATATTGCATCATGAGATTTGGCTGAGCAGGATATCTGCCGCCATTTCTGTTGCAGTTTCTATACTGTTCCAAATGAATATACCTCCTGAATTTGCATATTATTCATCTCTCTATACTTTATGGGGAAAATGTAAAAATGTGACATATTACAGGATGATTGAGACGAATACATATAAAAAGAGCAGTAAATCTGATAATTTTACTGCTCTTTTTATATGTATTAATTTAACAAATTTTCTATATTTCTTGCACCATACAATAACCGTCGTACTTCCATAACATCATCAATTACCACATAATAAATCACATAATTTCTTACATAGATCCGGTAATATGGATATTCACGTTTTTTTCTGGAATGATATGGTTCAAACGCTACCGGATTGTTTAATCTGGCTAATATTGCTGTTTCAACATCATTTATCAGTCGCATTGCCGCTTCTTCATTTTTTAAAACCTTCGAAATATAATTCACTGTATCAAGCAAATCCTGTTCAAAAAGTGGCAAATATCTTAACTTGTAGATTTTATCTTGCATCTATCACACTCCTTGCTTTGCTAAATACTTCTTCATGTGAAAGTCTTTTATCTGTCGCTTTTGCCTGTCTGTCAGCTTCATCAAGTTTCATTTCAACATTCTCTGTAAGATTAGCATACTCTTCCATACTTAAAACAACCATCGCCCCATATCCATTTTTCGTTAAATATACAGGCTTTCCACTATTCACAATTGTTTCAATTTCAGGGAACTTATTTCTAAGATCTGAAACCGGTCTAATCTGTATCATTTTTATCACTCCTTTTTGTTCGATGCTCCTTGGAGCTAATAACTTATCGTTATTTTATCTTAATTTTAATATTATTGCAATAATAAAATAGGCAAAATTTGTTTTATATAGATTTTAAACTAATAATACTATAGCATATCTTCCCCATCTCCCCGCATATATTCATTATGTAACAGCAAAATCAAAGGGGATTCTATGATTAATCTGATCTGGGCTGCCATGATCTTAGTCGGTATTATCACCGCACTTATGACCGGGCATATGGAAGATGTGAATGCAGGTATCATTGATGCCGGGAGTGACGCCGTTTCACTCTGTATCACCATGCTTGGAATTGTTACGATGTGGTGTGGAATTATGAAGATTGCAGAACGCACCGGTCTGATGAAGAAATGGTCATCGAAAATGTCCCCTGTCATGAGATTCTTATTTCCGAGACTTTCACCGGAGCATCCGGCATATGAATATATGTGTACGAACATCATTGCAAATATTGTAGGGCTTGGGTGGGCTGCAACACCGCCGGCACTAAAGGCGATGCAGGAACTGGCTAAGGACAACAAGGGAAGCAAATCTGCCAGTCGAGAAATGTGCGTCTTCCTGATCCTGAATATTTCTTCGTTGCAACTGATCCCGGTAAATATCATTGCCTATCGTGCAACCTATGGTTCTGAACATCCTACCGCCATTATCCTGCCCGGCATCATCGCAACGGTCTGCTCCACCGCCGTCGCCGTCCTGCTGGCCGTCATTATTAACAAACGAGGAAAATGAAGCGGCGAGTTCACTTAGAAATCTTTAATAAGCAGCGCAGTTGACTTTCATAATACAGAATATATCTGTGTATATATTTCGGTTTGGCAGGTTATTTATCGCAGACGTATGTCTGATTTTGGAAAAGTCAACGAGCATCGTTTGAGTTTTCGAAGCATGTTTGAGCCTGTTTACAGGCGAGTTCGCGTAGAAAACTCATAATAGACAGCGCAGTTGACTTTCAAAATCGACATGTCTGCTAAATAACCTGCCAAAACGAAATAAACATACACAGAATCTTAATGGAGGCTTGTCATGCTGACAACAATCTCAAACAGTATCATCCCGATGGTCATATTTGCTGTTGTGTTATACGGCTGTATTAAAAAGACGAATGTCTATGAAGATTTTATTGACGGAGCATTTGACGGAATGAAGATCGTAGTCGAATTAGTTCCAACATTGATCGGCCTATTTGTGGCTGTGCGAATCCTGAATGATTCCGGCGCCCTTGGCCTGATCACAACCGCTCTGAAGCCGATTGCTTCTCTCATACATACCCCGGATTGTGTGATCCCCGTCATTATAACGAAGCTGTTCTCCTCCGGATCTGCTACCAGTCTGATGCTAAATATCTTTAACGACTATGGACCTGATTCCAGAGAAGGACTCACCGCTGCCATTATCCTTAGCTGTACGGAATCTTTATTCTATACGATGTCTGTATATCTGATGGCTGCCAAAGTCCGCAAATCCCGATATATCATTCCCTGCGCCCTGTTGTCTCTCGGTGCAGGGATCGTCGTAAGTATCCTGCTGGCAAATATGTTAGTATCCTAGGGCACCTGTTTTTCAAGTGCCCTTTTTCTTTTTATTCTAACATCCGCATCGCTTCTTCCATCACCTGAAGCTTGTAGATCGTCTGCGCTACAAGATCTTCTCTTGCATTCACATCCGACTGGATCTCCCGCCGCTTCGTGTCCTGTAACTGATATCCGGTTCTGACTTCGTGAAGCTGCTCGCCTTTTGCAGCCAACTCGCGTTCAAGCCGTTCTGCATCTGCGCGTTCTTTTCGTATTCCGTCTGCCTTATTCTGATCGATCAGTCGCGCAAATACGTAACCGATCACAAAGCAGAGCACGATCGCAAGTATTGATGTAACCAGAAAACGAACCACATCTGTACCATTCATACGCTCTGACATTTGAATGTACGCCCGTGGCATCAGGAACAATGCCATGATACAGAATATGACAAATGGAACAATGGCGGCACGGATACCGGTTCGTATCCATTTGCTTCTGTGTCTTGGTACGATCTGCGCCTGATTGTTCCGGACAGTCAGAAGTTCCAGTTTGTTCTTCCGTTCCATTGCCCATGCTTCATTTAAGCGTTCCAGTACATCCGGACTTTCTGCCAGCCGTTCCTTTGCCTGTTCATATGCCTGAATATCCTTTGAGGTACGGAGTTTATCCATATCCTGTTTCAGATTCTCAAGCACTACCCGGATCGTTTCCTCATAAAGCCGGTCATTCATTTTCCGGCTGCTTCTGGTGTATATCTTTGATCGTTCTATAACGAGGTCAACTGCCAGCTTCGCCCCATCCTCCCGGATCGGAGAGTCGGCATCCAGTTTATCAAGCAATCGTCCAAATGCATTTCCCCGGTTTGCTTTTCTGTATTCATCATAATCCTCACGCTGATACACTTCTCCGCTCAGCGCGGCAATCCGGTAAGTGGCCAGTGCCTCCTGCAAATGAAAGGACTTCTCACATTTTTCCGGTCGTACCAGATAGATCGAATAAATATTTTTTTCTCCCTCTCTTGCAATAATACGATGCAATTCATCTGCCAGTTCTTCATCTGACATATAATTACTGACCGGATAGCGGATCGTCTTATATTCTTTTTGTGATGCAGGCACAAGCCGTACCGATACCACGCCATCTGATAACTTTCCCTGCACATAGCCATGCGGTCCGGTCTCCCTGTTATTGTCCGGTTCCAATACACCCGGATAACAAATCCTGCCATTGTACATATTTTTATAGGAAGCTTCATGTCCTAATCCGATATAATCAAATCCTGCTTTCCGGATTGTCGGATAATCGATCGGTATCGCGCCATGATTTCCGGCATGAGCCAGCAGAATATTTGTCATCTCATCATCCGCCGGTGTCAGTTCATCTAAAACTGCCATCTGCGCTCCGGCACTATAATAGCCGGCACAATAAAGTACCGCATTTTTTTTCGGAAACCGGATAACATCGATCATGGCAGTTGCATTTTCATGCTTTACTCCATATATTGCAGAGTCTGCCGGAACCGGATTCCGATACTCGCTGCAGCCTGCCACATAAATATTTGACCGGAAAGAATAGTTTGCAAGCACCCCATCTGATTTCATGTAATCATGATCTCCCTGACAATAAATGACTGCCGTCTTATCAAGCGGCAGAAATATCTCATCAATCCACGCAAGATCTTCTTCTGTTGCCGGATGGTCAAAGAGATCCCCTGTGATAAATACAAAATCAGCCTGTAATTTTCCTGCATCAGAAACAACCTGTTTCAAGGTCGTTATCCCGTCCTTTTCACAGGTCTGTCCGAACAGTAATTTGTCTGCTTTTCGTCCGATATTCACATCACTGATATGGATAAACTGAATTGCTCCCATCGAGATCTCCCGTCTTCTAACTTCATTTTCCTGTCAAATGTATATTTTTCACTTTATTTTCTAAAGTTTGTAAATAATTTTCCATAATTTTATTAAGTTTGACTTCTTATATACTATCATACCATATTTTTATGCCGGATACATCCTGTTTTTCGATACGGCTGATTGACTTTTGAAAAATGCTCTCGTATAATAATGAGTGTTTTTTTAATGAGAGCGTATGTCTATGCGTTTTTAGAATATATCAGGAGGAAATTATTATGCCTATTAAGTACGTGTTTGTCACAGGCGGTGTCGTATCCGGTCTTGGTAAAGGTATCACTGCTGCCTCCCTTGGTCGTCTGCTCAAAATGAGAGGCTACAAGGTTACCAGCCAGAAATTCGATCCATACATCAACATGGATCCGGGTACTATGAACCCGATCCAGCATGGTGAAGTATTCGTAACCGATGATGGTGCGGAGACTGATCTGGATCTTGGTCATTATGAGCGTTTTATCGATGAAAGTCTGAATAAGAATTCGAATGTTACGACCGGTAAGATCTACTGGAGTATCTTACAGAAAGAACGCCACGGCGACTTCGGCGGACACACCGTACAGGTAGTTCCACATATAACAAATGAAATCAAAGAGCGCTTCTATCGGAATCCGGATGCAAAGGATACCGAGGTTGCGATCATCGAAATTGGCGGTACAGTCGGTGATATCGAGAGCCAGCCTTTCTTAGAGGCGATCCGTCAGTTCACACATGATGTCGGACATGAGAATTGCATTATGATCCACGTTACTCTGATTCCTTATCTGAAAGCTTCCGGTGAATTAAAGACAAAGCCAACGCAGGCGAGTGTTAAGAACCTGCAGGGAATGGGTATCCAGCCGGATATTCTGGTCTGCCGTTCTGATTATCCACTGGACCAGGGCTTAAAGGATAAGATTGCATTATTCTGTAATGTACCTAGCCAGAATGTCATCCAGAATCTGGATGTTGATGTATTATATGAAGTTCCTCTCGCTATGGAGAAAGAGCATCTCGCTGATGTTGTATGCAAATGCTTACATATGGATTGTCCTGCTCCGGAACCACATGCATGGAAGGAATGGAATGATATGATCACTGCCTGGAAGAATCCGAAAAAAAAGGTTCGTGTTGCTCTCGTCGGCAAATATGTCTCACTGCATGATGCATACATTTCCGTTGTTGAATCCTTAAAGCATGCCGGTGTTGCAAACGATGCCGAGGTCGAGATCAAATGGGTAGATTCCGAACTTGTAACTCCTGAAAATGTGGAAGAAACACTGGGTGACGTCGATGGAATCCTTGTTCCGGGCGGTTTTGGTGACAGAGGTATCGAAGGCATGATCACAGCGATCCGGTATGCAAGAGAGAAAAAGGTTCCTTACCTTGGTCTGTGTCTCGGTATGCAGCTCACGATCGTTGAATTTGCAAGACATGTCCTTGGTTATGCAGATGCCCACAGTTCAGAATTCAATCCGAACTCTTTCCATCAGGTTATTCATATCATGCCGAATCAGCATGATGTAACAGACCTCGGTGGAACATTAAGACTTGGTTCTTACCCATGTGTACTCAGCAAAGATTCCAAATCCTATGAGCTCTATGGCACAGAATACATCCATGAGCGTCACAGACATAGATATGAAGTCAACAATGACTACCGTAAGGCTTTAACAGATAATGGTATGGAACTGGTTGGTCTCTCTCCTGACGGTCATATCGTTGAGATGATCGAGATTCCGGATCATCCTTGGTTCATCGGAACTCAGGCACATCCGGAATTCAAGTCCAGACCAAATAAAGCGCATCCGCTTTTCAAAGGCTTTGTTGCTGCGGCACTCGCCCACGAAGAAGCCTAAACATATCCAGTATAATAAAAATGCAGGGTATGGTGGTCTGTATATCTTTATTACGCAAGACGTTTTCACTCTATTCCAACGCAACGGTGCTAAGCTCTTCGCCTGCGGCGACTCACTAAGAACCGGCGTTGGTAACTGAGACCTTAGCGAGGCTCGCCGAGGTTAGTTCGAAGTTACACAGAGTGAACAGGCTTGCTTCATAAAATATACAGACCGCCATACCCTGCATTTTTATATGTCCTATTCGAAGTAAAAAGGGCGCGTAGAGTCGTATAGCCTCCGCCATACAGGTTACCCTGTGTCATAATGACATTGTGAGAATTTCGTCGCGAGTTACACATTGTCAGCGAATGCGGGCGCATGTTTGAGTCCGTAGGACGAGTTTGCGCAGGAGCATAAGCGAATCAGACATGTGTAACGAACAGAAATCGCAACAAGTCATTATCGCAGGGTAATCTGTATGGCGGAGGCTATATATCTCTACGCACCCCTATCTTTTTACATCATGGCTTCAGTGCGCGGGTTGCGTTGATGATCGCGAGGAAGGCAACACCGACATCGGCGAATACCGCTGCCCACATATTTGCAAAACCAAGGGCACCGAGTACCATAACAATGATCTTGACAGCAAGTGCAAACACAATATTCTGCTGCACGATACGAACCGTCTTTCTGGCAATTGCATATGCTACGGCAATCTTGCCCGGATCATCATCGATCAAAACGATGTCTGCTGCTTCAATCGCAGCATCCTGACCCATAGCTCCCATTGCGATACCGACATCGGCACGCATTAAAACAGGCGCATCATTGATTCCGTCACCGGTGAAGATCAATGTACTGTCTTCATCCTTCTCGCGGAGAAGCTGTTCTACTTTATCTACCTTATCACCCGGCATCAGCTCTGCACATACAGTATCAATGCCAAGCTCTTTTGCTACACTGTCAGCAACCTCTTTCTTATCACCGGTCAGCATAACAACATTATCAATTCCACATTTCTTGATTGATGCGATCGCATCCTTAACGCCATCCTTGATCTCATCAGCGATCGTGATACATCCCTTATATGCACCATTTTCCGCTACGAAAAGGACTGTTCCAACCTTGGATGGCTGTTTTGCTCCTGCCATGGATATCTTTCTGGAATCCAAAAGCTTCTTATTTCCGACTAACACTTCTTTTCCATCTTTTAAGACCTTGATACCCATTCCGGAGATTTCCTCATATCCATCGAGGCGGTCGATCTGTACCGTTCCCTTATATGCAGCCTTGATCGATGCTGCGATCGGATGGTTGGAGTAATATTCGCCATATGCTGCAAGCTCCAGAAGATCATCCTCACTGATTCCATTTGCACATGTCTCTACAACCTTGAATACACCCTTTGTCAGAGTTCCGGTCTTATCAAATACGGCAATCTTTGCTTTACCCAGAAGTTCCAGATAGTTACTTCCTTTTACAAGGATACCTGCCTTGGATGCTCCACCGATTCCACTGAAGAAACTAAGTGGAATGGAGATGACCAATGCACATGGACAGGATACTACCAGAAAGATCAGTGCACGGTGGAACCATTTACCAAATTCACCTACAAAAATCGGCGGAATGATCGCTACTGCAAGTGCAAGGAAACATACGACCGGTGTATAGTATTTTGCAAATCTGGTAATGAACTGCTCGTACTGTGCTTTTCTCGTACTTGCATTTTCCACCAGTTCCAAAATCTTCGATACGGTCGAATCGTCAAATTCCTTTGATACCTTGACACGGATCACACCGTTCTGGTTAATCACGCCACTTAACACTTCGTCACCAACAGACAGCTTTCTAGGTACGGATTCACCGGTAAGCGCTGCTGTATCTACAAATGTTTCACCTTCGATAACAGTACCATCGAGAGGAACTTTTTCACCCGGCTGCACGATGATGATATCACCGATCGCAACTGTCTCCGGTTCTACCTGAACGATCTGTCCATCTTTTTCAATATTTGCATATTCCGGCATAATGTTCATCAAATCTGTGATACTGGCTCTTGATCTGTTGACTGCATATTTCTGGAACCATTCTCCGACCTGATAGAACAGCATAACGGCTGCCGCCTCGCCAAATTCTCCGGTTCCGTATGCGCCTACAGTTGCAACTGCCATCAGGAAGTTTTCGTCAAATACATGACCTTTGCTGATATTCTTGATTGCCTTTAAAAGGACATCATATCCTGCCATCAGATATGGTACTGCGAACATCGCAGCCTTTACAACTGTATCCCACACTCCATTCAAATGGATGAGCTTCTCTGCAATCTCGCATGCGATAAATACCACCAGTGCAACGATGATTCGAATTAACATCTTTTTCTGCTTCTTACTCATAATCCATCACCTTTTTTCTGCTATCTGCGATAATTTTCTTATTTTATCTTCTCTTTCAGCTTATGTAAATCTGTAACGTCTTAATGTTCAGATCTGCATTATTTCTAATATTCGATCGTAGCTTCCTCATCAATGCTCTTGATGATCTTTTCTGCCTGCTTTAAAATTTCGTCTAATTTATCTTCGTCTGCGTCTAATGTAAGTTTCTGTGCCATGAAGCTGATAGATGCGCTGTTAACTCCCGGTAACTTGCTGATCTGCTCCTCCATCTTTGCTGCACAATTTGCGCAATCTACATCACTTAAATTATATCTCTTCTTCATAATATCTACCTTTAACCTTTCTTATTATTCAAATATATGCTCAAGTCCCATTCGCATGATCACTGCTACATGGTCATCGGCAAGCTCATAAAACATATTCTTTCCGGCTCTGCGGTTCTTGATCAGCTTCGCCTGTTTTAACACTCTTAATTGATGAGAAATGGCAGATGCATTCATTCCAAGCTCTTCTGCGATGTCACCAACACTTTTTTCATGATCCAGCAGTGTGTATAAGATCTGGATTCTGGTAGAATCGCCAAATACTTTAAACAACTCGGCCAGATCATACAGATTCTCTTCGTCCGGCATCATCTCATTAATCTCAGCGGTGATCTCAGCAATATCGTTCTCTTTGCATTCACATGCTTCCCTGCTGTCCGTATTCATTCTGTTCCTCCTCTCGTTGTTTTTATTGAACATTTGAATATCTGTTCATATGTTGTTTTTAATATAACATTATGTTTGTACCCTGTCAACTGATTTTTATATTTGCTTCAAATAAATTTTTGTCGCCAGATTCATTATGTTATATTTTTTCATTTTATGATTTCATCCTGTGTATACATTTTTCCCTTATAATGGCAGTATATTTTTTTCATGTTCGCACAGACTAGAGATATGGAACCATTAATTTTGCGACACCTTGCCAAAAACTAATGTCCAAATAACTAGAAATCAGAGAGGAATGCCATGAAAGTATTTAATGTTATTTGTCTTACTCTTGTGATCGTTGGGGCGATCGTTTGGGGTATCATCGGAATCTTTAATTTTAATCTTGTAGATGCTTTATTCGGAACCGGCTCCGCCTTTTCCAGAATCATCTACACACTCGTTGGTATCGCCGGACTGTACCTGATCTCCTTCTACGGTCTGATCTGCAACGAGGACTAGCCGAACACGCAAAAAATCCCCCTTATGGTTGTGTGCCCTCTTCATATGCTGGTTCTTCCACTAACAATGACCTGCTGCGTTTTCTGTATGTTGCACATGCCTGATCCGTAAATACTCCTGTGCCAACTCGCCTTCGGCTCAGACAGGCACCCGTATTTACTGGCAATGTGCACCATACAACGAAAGCCTCGCATATGTCATATTTTAGTGGAAGAACCAGCATACAAAGAGGGATTTACGATCCACAATGGGAGATTTTTTCTGCTATTGATATTTCCACTATGATAAACTCGCGAATGTTTTTCATAGTGAAAACACCAACACTCGAAACTGGATAAATCCCTGTATATCGAATGGTGTATTTTTCTGTTTATCTTTTTATTACTCATTTACATATAGCAACAAAACGCCCACCAAACAAATCTGATCTGGTACCTGCTCTATTATAATATGACATTAGCGAGGATTTCTTGATGAATTGCACATTGTCAGCGAATGCGGGTGCTTGTCTGAGTCCGAAGGACGAGTTAGCACAAGAGCATGAGCGGATAAGACATGTGCAATGAATAGAAACCGCAGCAAGTCATTTATAATAGGGTAGGTATCAGATCAGATTCATTTGGTAGGCGTTTTTCTATAGTTAAAATAAAAATTCTTCGACAACGCAGCGGATCAGGCAGTAGAGGATGACCACGATCATAAGCGGGGTAAGCAGTCGAAGCTTTTTGCCATTTTCATCGTACCGGTTAAAAGGTTCGGTGAATACAGCGGCGAAGCTCTCCTTTCTGCCATTTATGACTGCAAGCAGATAAATAATTCCTGCTGATATTACAGTGCCAACCAGTGCCATAGGTATATATACCCGGATGGTACTGAGCAGCATCGTCTGTGTTACTTCTGTATTTTCTGCCTGATCTTTTAACGCCGGAATGATATTTGCAATATGCTTTATAACAACAGAAAAACCATTGATCAGAAAATGCATGATCATTGTTGGAATAATGCTTCCGGTTGCTTCTACAACAAATCCAAAGATCAGACCGATCACAACCGCATATGCCATCTGATTAAAATTCATATGCATCAGTCCAAATAAAAAACCTGACATCAATATGGCCTTTAATCTGCCGGCTTCATGAAAGCTTCCGAACATGACACCACGATACGCCAGTTCTTCTATCACACACGGCAAAAATGCCATGAAAAAAAGCGAAGTCCCAAGTGTATTATGATCAACCAGTGCTGAAGCTGCATTGCTGATCTCATTTCGCACAAATAACATTGAGATTGCATTTAACAATGTAATAAGCGGCTCCATAAACAGAACCAGTGGTGGAAGCAGCAGGAGTGTCAACGGATGAAATCTCCGAAACCAGATGATATCCTTTACATGCTTTCTCATGATGAACAGATATAACACTGTTGGTACAAATATCAGACTCTGACTGAATAATATGTTTTGTTTTATCGTGATGCCGGAAAACAGATCTGTAAATAACGCCAGCACCGTTACGACCTCGTAAACTGCGATCAATGCTGTAAACAAACATTCAGCTCCAAAAATTTTCTTTCTTGTCTCCATATACCCTCTTATAATAATGTGGCAGATATCATTCATACATCTGCCACACCATCATTTTATAATCTTTATTTATACAACTGCTACTGCTTCGATCTCAATCAGTACGTCTTTTGGAAGTCTTGCAACTTCTACACAAGAACGTGCAGGGAAATCTTTGTTGAAATATTCTTTGTAAATATCGTTGATAATTGAGAACTGGTTCATATCCTTAATAAATACTGTAGTCTTTACAACCTTGTCACAGGATGAACCGGATGCCTCGATCAGATTCTTCAGATTTGAGATTGCCTGTTTTGCCTGAACTGTGATATCTCCTTCTACTAACTGATTCGTTGCAGGATCGATCGGAACCATTCCTGATGTAAATAAAAATCCGTTAGCAACGATTGCCTGTGAATATGGTCCGATTGCCTGTGGTGCTTTCTCTGTGCTGATTATCTTCTTATCCATTTTTATATCCTCCTGAAATTTAATGCCTACATCTCCATAATAATCTCTCTTGCCAGACTCTCCGGTATGGCTTTTGCGTACTGGTCACCATCAAATACCTCGATCGCGCCGATTCCATGCTGTAAAACGAAACGCAAATGTCCGTCTCTGACCTTCTTATCGGTATACAGCTTCTTAACCAGAGCGTCACGGTCAATATAATCCGGAATCTCCGTTGGAAGATCTGCCTGCTTCAACATGGCAACCATAGCTGCTTCATCCTCTGCTGTACAGTAGCCAAAATATTCTGCCATCTTCACCTCTGCAACCAGACCGATCGCAACGGCTTCTCCATGCAGCAGCTTATAATCACTGACTGTCTCGATGGCTCTTCCAACCGTATGTCCAAGGTTCAAAACCTCACGCAAACCGCTTTCCCGCTCGTCCTTCATAACGACCTGATATTTGATCTCGCAGTTCTTCTCCGCGATATGTCTGCATACCTCGTCCTTTACTGCAAGCACATCTTTGATATGCTCTGACAGATAATCGAAGAATCCCCTGTCTGCAAGGCAGGCATGCTTGATCGTCTCTGCAAGACCTGAAGATAACTGTCGCTGTGGAAGTGTCTTCCATGTTGCGATATCCAGATATACTTTCTGCGGCTGATTAAACAGTCCGATCAGATTGGTTGCAAGCGGTGTATCGACCGCTGTCTTTCCTCCCACGGATGCATCCGCTGCCGCAAGTAATGTCGTTGCATAATTGATAAATGGAATCCCTCTGCCGTAGGTTCCGGCTACAAATCCTGCAAGGTCTGTCACCACGCCACCGCCAACGGCGATAATGCAGCAATCTCTCCGATATCCCTTTGCAAGCATGGTATCTTCTACATACTCCTTTGTCGCTCTGGTCTTGCTCAGTTCTCCTGCCGGAAAACTTATAAGATCTGCCTTGTATCCTGCTTCTTCAAGCATCTTATAAATCTTGTCCGCATACAGCTCTTTTACATTGCTGTCTGTAACTACTACAAATTTGGATATTTTTCCAACCAGACCGGCTTTCAGATCATCGATCAGCTTCTGTTCCAGCTCATATCCAATCTCGATCTCATAGCTGTCGTCTACTACTTTTTTTAATTCAACCTTGAAATTACTCATATTCATCCTTTCATTTCCTGGTACTTTTCAGCCATATAACATGCACAGCTGTCTTTTTGTTTCTCCTGAACATTCCTGCTCATTTATGAATACATTATTTGATGATAATGTTTTTCTCTGTGATCTGGATCTTACCCTCTTTTAACAGATGTCCAACCGCACGCTTAAATGCATTCTTGCTAAGTCCGAACTCTTTCTCGATCACTTCTTTATCTGCCTTGTCATTAAATGGTAAGGTTCCTCCATAGCTTTCAATGATATTGTATACCATCTCGCTGTCATTGTTGATCTGTTCACGGATCGGCTTCTGTAAACTCAGATTGAGTTTGCCGTCTTCTCTGACATTTGCCACACGGGCTTCTACCGTCTCACCCACATTGATCCGGGAATGGATCTCCTTCATCGGGATCAGGGCTGAATAACGATTATCAACCGCAACAAATGCTCCCAGATTCTGATTAAATTCAAATACCGTTCCACTTACGAAATCCCCTGCCTTATATGGGGACTGTGTCTCCAGATAGGCATATACCTTCATGCTGACGCACAAACGCTTGGAACGATCCTCATACATCCGGACCAGATACGACTGACCTTCCCTTACCTTGCTTGTCTGCTCTTTAAAAGGAAGCAGGATATCTTTTTCCAGTCCCCAGTCCATAAATGCACCGATGCCTGTCACATTGACACATTTTAATACTGCAAGTTCTCCCATCGTTATAATCGGATGATTTGTTGTTGCGATCAGACGATCTGCGGAATCACGATAGATAAATACATCTAACTGATCTCCCATTCTTGTTCCCGCAGGTACCTGTTTCTTCGGAAGCAGAACTTCCTCGTCATCGTATTTTTTCTCGGCAAGGTAAATGCCGAAATCTTTCTCTTTTACAACCTCTAAATGGTTCCATTCGCCAATCTTGATCATGCTGTCTGTCTCCCCGTTCTCTTTGTTTTAAATTCTACTATACATCTGGTCTGATCTTCTTCATCTGCAAATACAAACTGTATCAGATCATCTCTTTCTGCTTTCTTTATTACGATACATTCATCTTTTACAAACTGCCGCTTATACTCGCTTCTGATCTGACAGATCATGTCATCCGAATCGATATATTCCAACGCCAGCGCAATATATGCTTCATTATTCATGTGGTTATTCGAATCAATCTGATAAGGCAGAACAACCCTTCTGTCTGTCTCTTCCATGCCTTCGATCAGCCGGATCTTTCTCGGAGCATATTCCATCGGAAGCTTTTCTGCAAGAGGATATGCTGCTCCTACTTCAGGCTCAATTCTTACAGGACGAAGCGTATCAGTATCAATATAACTCCACTGGGAAGCTGCCTGTACAATATTCGCTCCATTCTCATCCCGAATAACTATATTACGATATCCCATGGAACCTTTAAAATCATATGCCCAGGTTCCAACCCTGATCTTCTCCTGTAATACCGGATACCGCTCCACATCGATCTGCCACGAGATCAGAAACCATGCCCGGTTATGGTCCTTCAGATATTCAATTCCAATTCCTGCCTGTTCTGAATCGAAGATCGCACAATCCTGAAAGTAATTTGCTATCGTTGCCGCATTTGCTTCCTGTCTTCCATGCGTTTCGCTGTATCTTACGATCGCATCAAAACTGTACATATGTATTCTCCATTTCCTATTATAATGTCATCTCCACAAGTGCTCCCATTATACAACAGCCGGGCTATTATTTCTACCTGGATTTTCTATTTCCATTGATTTTTATTCTCAAATTTTTCGTGTTCATTGCGTATAAATAACTTTTTGTAATTTTTTTAAAAAAGTGCTTGCTTTTTTCAAACTGTTATAATATAATATCATCTGTTGACAGCAATGGGCTATCGCCAAATGGTAAGGCACTGGACTCTGACTCCAGCATTTTCAAGGTTCGAATCCTTGTAGCCCAGCTCTTAAGAACCAGATGTGATCTGGTTCTTTTTTTGTGCAATCAACCATCATGCAGAAATTGTGCTTGCAACGCAAGAGCACAAATTTCTATATGATGGTCAATGTTCATCGAGTCGTTAGACGAGAGGAACCTGATTGCACAAGAAAGGGAAAGGGACCGCCATCTTACAGGCAGTCCCTTGTATTTATGAATATTTTTTTGTGAAAAAAACAACGACTTAAATTTCGGATGTCTCAGAAGCTATCTTCTCTCCCTTTCTTATTGTAACAAAATTGTAACACATTTTTAATTTTTGTGCAATGTCTATTTTTACTAATTTATCGGAAATTTATTTTACTTTTATATATGAATCCTCTAATGCTTTCAAATATATTGTATAGTTCTCTTTATATTTTCTATTCTGCATCCGGCAGTCCCAAAAGCTGCAATGCGTTTTCTCCAAGGATCTTTTTCTTGTCTTCATCTGATAACGGAAGTGCCTGTATGTCCTTTATGGCCCGCTTCTGATCTGTCCACGGACTGTCTGTTCCAAATACGATCCGGTCTGCTCCATGTGCTCTGATCAGTTTCAGGAACATCTCCTCTGATGCCAGCTTCCAACGATGTTCAGCACCCGAAAGCCATGCAATCTCTCCATAGGAAAATGCTGTATCCATATATACATTTCTTCCGCACAGCTTCGCAAGTACCTCGTCCCAGAGATTCCAGCCACCCATGTGTGCAAGAACGAGCCGCTCCGGCTGAACCTCATCTAATACTTCACACACCATGTCCGGTGTACAATGTGTTACAGAGGGAAGTCCGATATCTACTCCGGCATGAACCACAACGACCAAGCCAAGCTCTGTTGCGTAACTGATAATCCGTTTATAACGGATATCATTGAACATGGCATCCTGATAATCCGGATGCAGCTTAATTCCCTTTAATCCGGCAGACTTGATACCATTTAAAATCTCTTTATAGTTATCATTTCCGGGATGGATTCCGCCAAATGACCAGACACCACTACCCGTAAACTGGGCTGTTACTGTCTTTGCCACGGTATTGATCCGCTCCACCTGATGAGGTGCGGTTACAACAGGAAGGACAACAGAGATATCAACGCCGCTTTGCGCCATTGAATGCTGCAAGCCTGCAAGTGTACCATCTGATGCCGGCTTTGTCTTTGATCTACTTACTAACAGTTCAAGTGTCTTTGAAGCTATTTTATCCGGATATGTGTGAGTATGAAAATCTACGATCATCTTTTATTCCTTTTCTTATCTTCTCCCTGCCACCCTATATTAGGGTAACACTCATATTTTCATTTGACAATATTGAAATCTTTAGAAATTTATCGGTTTCTTTTGGTTTTTTCTATATAAATTGCTGTATTATGTCACCTGTCGTTCCATCTTTCTTCGTATATTGCCCATATACACAAATATTAAATCTTTTCCATCATATTGAAAATCCGGTCATTTTAGAGTATCTTAGTTGAGAATAAACTAGAAACAGAAAGGGCTGCTCCGGCAGTTTTATACATTATGGCTGGAAAAACAAAAAAGAAACTGACCGTTACACAGATGCGGTCTGTCATAAAATTCCTGATCGGTGTCAACATCGTCCTGCTCATCGCCGTTATCGTTCTGTCCGTCCTGTTGGCGGTCAGTCGGTCAAAAAGCAGCAAGGATGCTGTCTCGATCATAAAACCGGACGGAAAATACACAGTCTGTCTGGATCCGGGACATGGCGGTTCTGATATCGGTGCAACCGGAATTAATAATATTCATGAAAAAGACGGAAATCTGAAGCTTTCCTTAAAGGTTGCAAAACTATTAAAGAAAAACGGAGTAAAGGTCGTTATGACGCGTGATGATGATTCTACTGTTTCTTCCGAAGATCGTGCTGCGATTGCAAATGACTGCAACGCAGATCTCTATCTGGCACTCCACAGGAACTACGCAGCAAACCCTGAGGCCTGTGGTGTAGAAACATGGATCTATAGTTCCGGTTCCGAAAAGAACCATGCGATCGCAGAAACCATCCTGTCCAATCTGGAAAAGGTCGGAATCTCCGATAACCGTGGTGTCCGTACCGGAACACAGTTTGACAGTGACAACGATTACATCGTTATCAAACAGACAAATATGACAAGTCTGATCATCGAGATGGGCTTTATCAGCAACGAAAAAGACGTAGAACTTTACGATAATAACATGGACGATTACGCCGCCGCGATCGCAAACGGCATAATAGAATGGCTCAACGAATATCAATAAAACAATATGTATATAAATGCCGGTATAAACGGTCTGTCTGCTGGTACTATGAAACATCCATAGAGAAGCCGACTGATTTTCATACAATTTTGTGCTATGTCGGAGCTGCAAACGACTTTATCGCAGCGGAGACATGTGCATATAAAATTGTATGAAAGAAGGTAGGCAAACGTGATGTTCATAGTACCGGCAGACAGACCGTTCATACCGGCATTTTATCTATTAATTATTTTATTGTTATGGTTGTTACCGACCGAATATCAGAAACAGAACTTCCGATATAGATCGTATAACTTCCTGCTATGACCTTCCACGCATCCGTCTTCTCATCAAAATGACGGAATGCATCGGCTGTCAATTCAAATTCCGCATACTTTGTTTCTCCCGGTGCAAGTGATAACTTGCAGAAGCCCTTCAACTCCTTCACAGGATTCTCCGGACTTACTTCCGTTTCTCCGACATACAGCTCTACCGTCTCTTTTCCGGCAAGCTTTCCGGTATTTGTTACCGGGATCTGTACCTTGAATGTCTGACCATCCGGCTCTTTTACCTGCATATCTCCATAGGAAAATGTCGTATAAGATAATCCATGGCCAAATGGGAACTGTACCGGGATCTGATATTTGTCATAATACCGATATCCGACAAATACACCTTCTCTGTATGTTTCCGTCAATTTTGCATTCATTCTTTCATGTTCTTCTTCCGTTAAGGTTCTTCCGGGGAAATCTCCAAAAACCATCGCCGATACCTGATCAAGAGATTTCGGCATGGTCATCACAAGTTTACCGGATGGATTTACTTCACCAAACAGGATTTCACCAAGTGCTCTGCCGCCTTCCATTCCTGCATAACTCATCCATACAATTGACTTTGCATCATCGATCCATGCACTCATATCAACCGGATTCCCTGCCATCATAACAATGACCATATTCGGATTCACTTTTAAAAGCTCCGTAATCAATTCATCTTGATGATATGGAAGTGTAAGATCCGGTCTGTCGTATCCTTCTTCATCTGTATCATGATTTAAACCGCCAACAAAGAGCACATCATCATATTCAGAAGCAAGTGCAACTGCTTCTTCACGAAGTGCCTTCTGGATCTTCTGTCCTTCCGGATCATTTCCTTCATAAGCACCCTGCTCCGATGCCAGTTCATCCAGACTTACCTCCTGCCAGTTCAGTACCTGCTGTCTGTTCTTATCCGGTACATAATAACCTTCTGCATAGGTCACTTCGCAGTTACCGCCAAGCTCCATCTTAATGCCAAGCAGTGGATTGATCTCATAAAGTGCCGCAATCTCCGCACTTCCGCCACCATTTGAATGAAGCTTTGCTGCATTATGTCCGATCACCAGAAGCCGATGTGTCTTCTCAGGTGCAAGCGGCAGTCTCTGTTCTTCATTCTTTAACAGTACAATTGATTCTCTGGCTGTCTCTAACACTGCATCCTGATGTGCTGAAGTATCATAACTTCCTTTCTTCCGGCTCCAGTCACGAACCGCATAGACGGCCGGCTTCTGTTCCGTGCAGCCAGCATATGTAGCCGTCTGTTCATTGTACCCACTTTGGGCTTCTACAATATCGATCATCTTGACACGGAGCATGAATCGAAGAATACTCTTTACCTTTTCATCAACTCTTTCCTCTTCGATCTCGCCATTCCTTACCGCATTTAACAATGGATCTGCCATGCAGTATTCATCGAAATTTGCATAGATCGACATCTCTACATCGATCGGGCTTTCTGCGGCAGCCTTTGTATCGTGGATGCCGCCCCAATCAGAAACAATCAGACCGTCATAATTCCATTCTTTCCGCAGTATCTCACCGAGCAGTTCATTATTTTCACAACAATGGACTCCACGGAACAGATTATAAGCACCCATAATAGATCTTACATTTGCTTTCTTTACTGCAGCTTCAAACGCAGGCAGATAGATCTCACGGAGCGTCCGTTCATCGATCTCGACATTTACCCAGTTCCGTTCTGTTTCCTGATTATTAACAGCAAAATGTTTTACACAGGCACCCACGTCAGAACTCTCGATCCCCTTGATCACCGGAACTGCCATCTCCGATATCAGAAATGGATCTTCACTGAAATACTCAAAATTTCTCCCGCAAAGCGGCGTCCGCATAACATTAACACCCGGCGCAAGTATGATATCCTTGCCACGTCCTCTGGCTTCTTCACCAAGTACCGTTCCTGATTTTTCTGCCAGCTCCCGGTTCCATGTTGCTGCAATCGCACTGTTGCTCGGACAGTATGTAACGCCATCATCATTATGTCCAGCTCTGCCCCAATTATCATTAAAAAATTCGAACCGCACCCCGGTCGGACCATCCGACATCACGATTGGGGGGATTCCAAGTCTTTCTACTGCCCCGGTGCGGAACAGACCCGCACCATGGATCATCTTTATTTTTTCTTCTAATGTCAGTTCATTTACTAACTGATTGATCTTTCTTTCATAATCTTTGTGAAACATCGTATTTTTCCTTTCTGTCCAGATATTTACAACCCTTATCTGCAAACGATACGGTTGCTGCAGGCTGTATGAACCGTTGTGTCGGCTTTCACTTCAAGTTCCGTCCCTCTGCCTGCTCAAATGCTTTATTTATAGCATCTATTCTATTCTGATTTTAATCCCTCCCCGATGCAATCGTCAATGCAAATCATTCCACACTGAAACTTTCTTTAAAAAATGATACCATCTTATTCCAGCTTTTCGCTCTTGCCTTCCGGCAACCCTCCGGATATTTGGCTTCCATTGTCATAAAGTGTGCCAACATCCGGTTCATCTTCTCTTCTCCACCAATTCCCGACAACGCTTTCTCCGGCATCGTCAGACAATGACCTGCTTCCGGATAAATCACACATTCGTATCTGTAAGGGAAATGAACCTCTTCTAACTTTCTCATGATTCTTGGAAATGCTTCATCCGACGGCCATGTATCATCATATTCCGGTGCAAGCAACAACACATCGCCCTGTATATTTTCCACCTTGATCCGGCTGGCATCCGTACGGTCTTTAAAACATTCATTATAGTAAAAACGGTTCATCGCTTTCGATCCGTAATTCGGATTCTTTTTCCATGCCCGTAAGGTCGAACCTAAATGAGACAATGCCTCTGCTTGCTCATATGGTATATCTTTCCCATGATAACTGAAATATGATTTATGCTGTCTGACTACCATATGTTTGCAGCCCTCAACTACAAAATCAAATCCCGATACCGATACCACACAGGAAATATCCGGGAGCATAGACGCACACAATAACGTATATGCCGCCCCAAGAGATAAGCCTGTCATTCCGATGCCGGTAATCTCGACCGGACAGTTATTCTTTAACCAATGAACCGCCCGCTCTGCATAATCAACCGGAATAAATACCGTATCCTTTGAAAGCGGCGGCCACAGATAGAATCCAACCGATAACACACTAAATCCTTCCTCTGCGAGAAGCTTCGCGCGTGCTTCTACAAAATCCCGTTTCTCTGCACTTCCACCGACAAATATAACTGCTTTATCTGCATACTTTGTTCCCGGAAAAAAGGTTCCAAGAAATCCTTCCTTTTCTAATGTACACTGTAAATTCTGCTGTGCTTCCATGTATGTATCTCTCCCTTTCCTGTTAGTTTAAACTAACAAAAGTATATCACATTAACACTAAAATACTATAGTTTTTTATAAATCTAATTAATGTTTACATAAATAAAAGGACATTCCTTGATGTCCTTTTAAAATCATCTTATATACTATTTCCAAGCAACTTCTTTCCTAAAATTTCATACTATATATGTCTATATATTTTAATATTCTTTATTCCTTTCATACTCGCAATTAGTTACATATTTATATGTAAATCCTGATACTTCATTTACACTTTTTTCATATGTAACCTTTATATTATTTGAACTAATAGTCATGGTTATATAATCATCTATCTTTATAGTACCTAGATCCTTAACTTGCTTATTAAATGAAAATTTATATTTATCTGTATGTAACATACTGGTAATTGTTGAATAATTCGTATATATGTATATTGTTCCCTCGCCCTGCAATTTTACAGTTCCATCATTCTGTGGTACACATCTTATCTGAATTGATCCATTACTATAATGAATATTACCGAAATGATGGCTATAACCATTATCGTTGCTTTTTTATTATATTTTTTCTGTTTTCACCACATTTCGGACAATATACAGCATTATCCATTACTTCTGCACCACATTTTTTACATATCACTTTTATTTCACCTCCGAATCAATCTGCTCTGTATCGTCTTCCAATGTTATATCTTCAATTTTAATCTCATAGTTTTCAGCTAACGCTTTTATTATCTTGTCCAACTGATCTGTTAAACCAGCATAGTCTATATTTAACTGTGTATAGTCTGAGCTAAATGTATATCGATTAATACTACTGTTAATAAATTAGCAACTAGAAGTGGCTTAACCCAAAGTACTGTTGAAAATATAATGTCTGGCAAAACAAAAAATCCTAAACTAAAAACTCTCCATAGACTAGCGATAGGTCTTGATATGACTGTTTCTGAATTATTAGATTTTCCTGAAATGAATAACACAGCGTTTGAAGATGAATAAATATAATAGCGAGGCAGTACATTTTATATATAAAAACATACTGCCTCGCTATTATATTTTTTATCCTCTATTCTCTGCTCCACACATAGCAGTATGCCTGTGTTCTCGCTGCAAATTTCGCTTTCTTAAGAAGTTCTCTGACTTCTGCCTTTGTATACCAGCCGGCTTCGATCTCTTCTAATGTAGAGGTACTCTTATGGAACTCTCCCCGTGCCTTTCCAACAACGCAGACATTTGTTTCATTTGAAAAACCGACCGCACTGTAGCTGGTTCCGATGAAATCATCGATCTCATATAATTCCAGCCCTGTCTCCTCACGAAGCTCACGTTTCGCACTCTCCTGCGGTGTCTCACCCGGATCGATCAGACCTGCCGGGAAGTTATATACCCATTCTCCCGGAGCAAGACGGAATTCCTTATCGATCAGTATCTTCTCGCCGGTCTCATCCGTAGCAATGATCACAACTGCATCTGCCATTTTGCCATGCAGTCCTTCAAAATCCGTAATGTCACCATTCCGGCTGATCATCTCATATACCTTCTCCTGATGATCCACTGTCTCATATGTTATATCATAGCGGGTAATAAATTTACCTTCGCATTTCTTTTCTACTTTTTTGAATTGCATTTTCAAATAACACCTTTCGAGTACTAATATTATAAACCGAAGCCGGCATAACAAGATCCATATGATCCGTAACAGAAACGCTTATGTCTTTCCTTTAAGAAACCTCAACATCAAATCGGAATTTTGTATAAGCAGGATTCAGATAACTCATGGTAAACTCTACAATATTATAATCTGCATCCGCACCCTGATAATTGATCTTATAAATCGCAGTTCCACGTTCCACCTGCAGCAGCTCTGCGAGCCGTTCATTTGCCTCACATATGACCAGCTTCTGTACAAAATGGCATGGCATATGTCCTTTTGCTTCCATATAATCATATAAAGACACTTTGGCGAAATCAAATTCATCCAAATCATCAAAATATTTTTTCGGTACATATGTATACTCCACTGCAAATGGTATATCACCCTCTGATCGTACCCGGTAAATTCCATATATCATCTCATCATCCGAAATTCCAAGCTTATATCCCAGATATTTACTTCCTGTGATCTCACCGGTCCCGAGAAGGCGGTTTTTTACCTCCATTCCACCCTTACGAAGCGTCGCTGTGATGCCGGTATTTCCTGCTTCATTTGAATTATCCAGATCGATCTTTTTCTTATCTCTTTGTGCAACATACGTTCCAGAACCCGGTTTACAAACCAGATATCCTTCTTCTACAAGCTTACTGATCGCACGTTTTACGGTCATACGGTTCACACCATAGGCTTCCGCCATTTTTCTCTCACTTGGTATTGCTTCACCCGGCAGATATTTTTTTTCATCTATTTTCTTGATAATAGAATCCTGTAATTGAATATATAATGGCATTCTATAATCCATGGAGCACCTCCTCCATCTTTTGCTTAATGACAGGATCTTCTTTTTCAAATGCGACCCATTCTTTATTGATCACCGATTGCAGATATTCCATAACCTCACCTTTCTCGTCATATGTGATTCCCTCTTTTTTTACAAGAGCAGTCAGCTTGTCAACATTCAAGGCTTTGGCTTCATTTTCATCAGCATATACAATTCCGACTGTTAATTCCTGTTTTTTGGGAATATGATGATATTCCTGAATCAAAATATCAAATAACGAATTATCTTCCAGATCAAACCGCATCAGCTTAGGAGCCTTGCTTTCCGGTATATATGAATATTCTATGGTGATCGGAACAGCCCTGTCTTCTTCTACGACCATACGGATACGGGTAATTTTGAATAACGGAGTTCCTAACGGAAGCTTAATACTTTTATTCAGTTCCTTATCTACTTCCACACGCTCAAACGCCAACAGTCTGCTTCTTGTTTGTGCCCCCATCTTTTCCAGCTTTTCACTGAATGATCGAATTCGGTCAAGATTGGATATCATTCTTCTGTGGGCTATGTAGTTGCCGCTCCGTTCCCTGCATTCTATGATCCCTTCATCCTCTAATAATTTATATGCAGATCTGACGGTAGCTCTCTGTACCCCAAACTGTTCAGCCAGATCCCGTTCAGATGGGAGTTTATCTCCTTCTTTCAGTTTATTTTTCATAAAGTAAAATTTTAATTCATACGCAATAAACTCATCTTTATTCATCAATTTCATGGCAAACTCCCTCCTGTACTCTATTAAGTATAGCAACTTTTCCAAACGCAAACAAGCAGGAAATGTCAGTTTATAAGACCAAAAACAGACCCGTACATGTGCGGATCTGTCTCTGTATACTTTTTATAACTCTCTTATTTTTTTCCTTAACGGAAGTATCATACCCGGTGCAACTGATAACTCATCAATGTTCATCTGTAAAAACCTTTCTGTCAGACTTAGATCGGCTGCAAGTTCACCGCATATTCCAATCCACTTTCCTTCTGCATGAGCATTCTCTGCTGCCATTTGGATCATAGATAACACCGCCGGATGGTGTGAATCATAGAAGGAATCCAGATTCCGGTTCTGGCGATCAATTGCCAGAGTGTACTGCGTCAGATCATTTGTTCCGACACTAAAGAAATCCACTTCCTTTGCCAACTCTCTGCTGATCATAACCGCAGCCGGAGTCTCAATCATTATACCGGTTTCAATCTGATCGGAAAATGCTATTCCATCTGCACGAAGTCCGGTCTTCACCTCGTCCATTATCTCTTTAATACGACGAACCTCTGATACCGAAATGATCATCGGAAACATGATCGCAATTTGGCCATACGCGGATGCTCTGAAAATAGCTCTAAGCTGGGTCTTAAATAATTCGGGTCTGGTCAGACATATCCTGATCGCACGGAACCCCATTGCCGGATTATCCTCTTTTTCCAGATTAAAATATCCAACCTGTTTATCTGCTCCGATATCCAACGTACGGATGATCACCCTTTTTCCGGCCATCATTTCCGCTACCTGTCTATAAGCTGCAAACTGCTGTTCCTCTGTTGGATAAGTTTCATTTTCCAGATATAAGAATTCGCTTCTGAATAACCCGATACCACCGGCATCATTTCGGAGTGCCGCTCCTACATCTGATACATTGGCAATATTGGCATAAAGGTTAATCTTCTGCCCGGATCTGGTTACATTTTCTTTGCCCTTCAATGTCTCCAGAAGCTCACGCTGTTCCTGTTCGACAGCTTGCTTTTTTCTCATAGCAACAAGGATTTCTTCATCCGGATCAATATAGATCTTTCCTTCCTGACCGTCTACGATTGCAAGTTTTCCGTCATATTTCGGTGTTAATGTATCACCGATTCCTATAACAGCCGGAATATTCATGGTTCTGGCAAGAATCGCTGTATGGGAATTTGCCGAGCCTTCCACTGTAATAAATGCCAGCACCTTATCTTTATCAAGCTGAACAGTCTCGCTTGGTGCCAGATCATCTGCCGCGATGATTACCTGCTCCGTCATTTCAAATGAAGCATTCTGTTTTTTTGCAAACTGGGAAAGGAGCCTGTTCGATACATCCTTTACATCTGCTGCCCTTCCCTGCATATAGGCATCATCCATCGCTTCAAAGATTGCTGCATAATTATCAGATGTGACACCTATTGCATATTCAGCATTTACCTTTTGTGTATTTATAATATTCTCTACAGAATCATTATAATCCGGATCCTCAAGCATTAACTGATGTGCTTCAAAGATCATGGCATTTGCTTCTCCCACATCAGTAAGTGCCTTGTCATATAACTGCTGCAATTCAGAAAGTGCTTTTTCCTTTGCAGTCCGGAAGCGGCGTATTTCCGCCTCCGGATCATCGACATGACGTCGTTTTATCTGGATTTCGTCCCTTTTAAAGAATTGTATCTTCCCGATAGCAACTCCGCCAAATACACTTTTACCCTGTAATATTACCATATTGTCACCTCTTTAAAATCCGATCCTTTTACAGATGTTCCTGAACGAACGCTTTCAGGTTTGCTGCATCTTCTGCCTCGTTTTCACCTTCTACTTTTATCAGGATCTCCTGACCTTTTTTTGCTCCCAGACTCATAACTGCCATAACTCCTTTTGCGTTTACGGTTCTGGATCCAAATGTTACGGATACTGTGCTCTTACATTTTGCAGCAGCCATAACAAACTGTGAAGCCGGTCTGGCATGAAGTCCCTGCTCATCTGTAATTACATATGTGAATTCAACCATAATAACCGCCTGACCTTTTTAATATTCAAACTGACGATAGTAACGTCTGAATTCCAGACTATGTCCTGTATTCTGCTCATAATGAATAGCAAGTCGTTCTGTTAATATCGCGGTAATAATCATCGGAGAGCAGATTACACGGAACTCATCATCGATACCATCCAGAATGTAATCCTTGGTATCAATAATAACAGCTTTCTTTGTATGTTCTTTTACAAATCGTTCTACTCTTTCATCTAATGGTCGATATTCGTCCTCACCTTTTATTACAAATACCGGAACTCTGTCATCAACTAACTCCAATGGCCCATGGAAGAAATCAGCAGATGAAACAGTCTTTGTACGAACCCACTGCATCTCCTCTAAGATACACATTGTAAAGAGATAGGTCTCACCCCAAAGGACACCGGAGCCTGTAAACATTGTATATGGTTCATGTGCATATGTCTTTGCAATCTCGATCGCTCTTGGCTCAAATTTTTCTCTTGCCGCAAGGAGATCCTTAAACAGATTTTCCATCTGATCTGCCCATCTGTCATAATGTGGAAATTCTCCTCTGTTCTTTAAGATACGGAGCATTACAAAATAGTATAATAAGTAAGAATGCTCACAGTCACCACATGCATTATAAATCGGGTCTGTCAACAGATTTGCTAAAGGAGTTGTCTCATCCTTTGTAAATCCATATACATTGATTCCCTGATCCTTACAATATTTTACTGCCTTCAAGATCTCCATAGTATTGCCTGATGCAGAAGAGGTAAATACAAGAGTCTTATCTGTAATATGTTTTTTATTTTTTACCAGAAATTCACCTGCATTTTCAAGATAGATCGGAAGATCTGTATATTTCTTGGCTACTTCTACAACCGGATACCATTCTGCCCATGTTCCACCGATACCAAGCATACATACGCTGTCATATTCCTTTGCCGTGATCCGGTCAACTAATGCCTCAACCTCTCCTCTTAATGAGTATGTCTTTGCTCCGTCCTTTAAATATTTTTCTGCGTCAAATTTTTTTAATGCCATAGTTCTTTCCTCCTATTATTTTTTATTCTCCTATGATTGTTATATAAATTGTTCTATATTGCGGTCCATCATATTCACACAGATATATGTCCTGTGCACTTCCGCTTTTCAGCTTTCCATCTATAACCGGGAATACACAATGATTTCCGGTCAGATGGGCCTTTAAATGTCCGGTCGGATTGCCTGCCATCGCACCGTAGGAATCTAATAACCTCCCATGTGCATATTCTCCATCCTCAGGAACAAGTCTTTCCATCAGATGCCCAATATCATATTCCAGGCACTCCAGTCCTTCATTAACTGCAATTCCTGTTGTCGTATGTGCTGTTATAACATATACAACACCATTTCTGATTTTGCTTTTTTCTACAACCTGCCTGATATCATCTGTAATTTTCACCAGACAGTTATATTCTTTTGTCAGCACCTCTATACTGCCATGTGTTACCATCATACCTCCAATCCCAGAAACTCAATCGCGTTCTGTCCAAATATCAGATCCTTGGTAGATTCTCTTATATCCATAGCTTCTATAGCCTTTTTCATTCTCCGCATCTCTAACCGCGGATCATCAGAGCCAAACATGATCTGATGTCTGAAGCTTCGATCGATCCAGTGCGGTCCCATATCCACTTCGAATACCTTGTGATAAAACTCCGGGGCTGTATCAAAATACAGGAATGCTGTATCCGCATAAACATTTCTGTATTTGAGCATCAGCATACAAGTTTCCTGCACCCATGGCCATCCGCAATGTGCAAGACAGATTCGAAGCTTTGGATGTCTGTATGCTGTTTCTTCAAACTCAACCGGCCTCGCATATTTAGATAAGGTATCCGGCTCTACCGACATTCCGCAATGAAACACGATCGGTTTATTATACTTCTCGCATATCTGATATATCGGCTCCATGTATTCATCTCCCGGATAGAACTTCTGCTTTGACGGATGAAGCTTCAGGCCTGCCAGATGATGCTCTGCAAATGCTGTTTCAAGTATCTCTGTCGCATCCGGCCTGTGAGGATCTACACTGGCAAATCCGATAAAACGATCCGGATATGTTGCTGTCAATTCCTTTACCTGGTCATTTGTTCCAAGTATGCCTCCATATTCCGTAGTCAGATCCAGTGGAAGCAAAACCGCTTTATCCACTCCGGAACAATCCATCAAGGTTAACAGTGCATCAACCGGGATCTGATCCGTCTTGTATAAGCCATACATCTTTTTTGCAAATTCATTCTGATATTCCGTTTTGCATACCGGCTCTAAAAATGCAGGATGTACATGCATATCAATTACTATTTTTTTCACCTTACTACTACCTCCTTTTTAACCAAGGAAGCCAAAGAATGCTCCTGCTATTCCAAGTACAAGCATGATCAACATAATAAGCAACGGATTAACTTTCTTCTTCAATAACCAGTAAGTAACTCCAAATAGCAACAGCACCGGAAGGCCCGGGACAATGCCATTTAACAGATCCTGAATTGTACTTGCTTCTTCGCCGCTTCCGATCTGCGTTACAAAATTAATCGACGTCATATCCATCGTCATGCCGCCAACTACCATAATACCCATGATAGAGGCTACTTCCATAACTACTTTCATCAAACCGGATTCAACAATCTTTGCCATGGATTCACGACCCATTTTATATCCAAGGAATACTCCAAACCATCTGCAGAGATATGCCGGAATGTTAAAGATCAAAAGGAAGAGAATAGGTCCGAGAATGTTCCCCTGCAAGGCAAGTGAACATCCGATTCCTGTTGCGATTACCTTGATCGTGCCCCAGAACAGAGAATCGCCGATTCCTGCTATAGGTCCCATTAATGCTGTTTTTACTGCGCCAATCGAATCTGTATCAAAATCTGCATCCTGTGCATTTTCCTCTTCCATTGCGGCTGTGATACCCATCTGAAATGTTGCAAGATAATGGCTGGTCTGATATAACGTCAGATGACGCTTCATAGCAGCTGCCAGATCCTTCTTATCCGGATACAGTTTCTTTAAAACCGGATACATGGAAAAACAAAATCCTACATTTCCCATTCGTTCATAATTCCATGTATGTTCATATGTGATCTCTCTTAAAAACACCTTTGTGAGATCTTTTTTCGTAACTACCTTATCGTAGTCTGCATGTATCTTAGAACTCATCAAAATCACCTCCGTTATCTGCGGTTTCAACTACCGGTGCTGCCCCCTGTTGCTTGTCTCCGAATATGCCGAATGTTACTCCGATTATCACAATAAGTACGGCAAAAATCGCAACTCCTGTTGTGGATATTCCAAGGTATGATACCAGGAAAAAGCCAAGGAAGAAAAATGGTGCAACCTTGCGATTCATCATCTGCTGTGCAAGCATTGCAAAACCAAGTGCAGGAAGCAGTGCTGCTGTTATATCCATACCGGACTGAACAAATTCAGGTATTTTACCAAGAAGTGCTGTTACTGCATCACTGCCAAAATAAAATGCAAGTGGGATGCAGACAATACCAAAAAGATTCTGAAGATATCCTGCGATCAGATAATCTCTGTTAAATGCCCGTATATTACCTTTTTCAGCATCACGGTCACATTTGTGGATCATAACAAGCATCAACGGCTGGCAGATACCGGTATTTGCCGCAAGCATTACGGTTGCGATCGGAATACCAAGTACTAAAGCTGTTTCCGCTCCGGCTCCTGACTGAATCGCAAGTGAAACACCGAGCACAGTGCCTGCGATCAGATCCGGCGGATTATATGCACCGATCGATACGGCTCCTACAAGTGCAAGTTCCATAGTTGCACCCATAATAATACCGGCCGGAAGATTTCCCATTACCAGACCTACTAACGGTCCAAGAACGATCGGTCGCTGCAGGCAGCTTGTACCAAGCAGCCATTCTGAATAACCAAGCAGGCCGATCAGAAAAATAAGTATTGTTTTTAATATCATAATCTGTCCCTCCATTCATCCGTTAAAACAGCGATTTGCATTTAATTACTTTATCAGCCGGGATCATCTGAATAAATACATCAACGCTATCATCAACCATCTCTTTTACCAGAGCCAGCTCGGCTGCATCCATATATGCGCTTCTACCATATAATTTTGCATTTTCATGGTATGCAATGTTGCCGATATTTAATGTCTTTTCTCCTGTAGCTTCAATGATTGCTTTGGCTATTTCTACCGTTTCACAGATGATAAATAATTTATATTTATCAGTTATCCCGCTTTTCAATGCCTCTACAGCTTCCGCTGTATTTTTTACTACAACCTTTGTTCCGGATGGTTTCGCCATCTTTAGTGCATTTAATCTCAGTGGATCATTTTTAACCGTGTCACTGACCAGCAGCAGGCAATCTGCCCCTAATGATGCTGTCCATGACACTGCTACCTGTCCATGTAAGAGACGATAATCAACACGAATTGATTTAATCATATAAACCTTCTCCTTTCTTTTCTGTTAATACACAGATTAAAAATCATCATCATCATACGTTGCATTTACTGTATTACAATAAACCATCATATCTTTAGCCTCTGCAACCGCACTTTCAATTACAGATGCTGTATCCTGATCCTCTGCACTCAACAGGATACCGATCACTGCAGCCAGATTCACACCGGCAACAACATGTATCCTTGGATCAGACAATAATGCGGATGCATTATTATTCACACTTCCGCCTAAAAGATCTGTCATTATCACAATCTCTGCCTCTGAATTCGCTTCAACAATTCTCTTTAATTCCGGAAGCGGATCCGGGCATTCATCTGTATAAGCATTGATACAGGTCAGATTTTCCTGTGTACCTGCCAGCATTTCAATCGTTGTCAACATTCCTTCGGCCATCTTTCCGTGTGTTGCTAAGACATATTTTCTCATCCGTTTTCCTCCCTTCTGCTCCTTTCAAGCTTTTCTTTCATAATCCTGTCATAGTCTTCTGTTTTTGGCGAAACAGCCTGTTCCATCCGGGAAAACAGCGGATGACAAGTAAAATTATTTTTTTCTTTTGTTACATGAGCCGCTATATATTGAAACAATGCAGCTGTATATAACGGCGTGATCTCTGCCGGAAGCCGGCATGGCATCCGAATCTGTCCATCTCGTTTATCGTGAACCTGATCCGTAATCATATAGCAACGTTCCGTGATCAACGATGTTGCTTTATAAATATCATACAGTCGATCAGAGGCTTTACCACAGTCTATAAAGAAAACCGAATAATCCGGAGTTAGCTGCATATCCGGTCCATGTATAAATTCTTCGCTCTCATAATATACCGTCGGGACTTTTAGAGTTTCCTGAAATTTCAACGCTCCCTCTCTGACCGTTGCCAGATTGGCTCCATCGCCGACCAGTATTGCTTTTTCCATACACAACAGATCCTGATATCGTTTTTGTACCAATTCTTTCGCCTGTATCAGGCAAAGCTCCTGCATTTCACAAGCTTTCCGGATCTGGCTTACTACAGTTTCATATTCCTGATCACTGATTTCTTTTTTTTGAAAACCTATCTCCAGTATCATAAGCATCAGAAACTCGATCAAAGTAGAATATCCAAGAGTTACATAATCAATCGTTTCATTCCCAACTCCATACTCCACAAGACGATCCGTGTATCTGCTTGCACTGCCATTCTCATTCCCTGTTAACAAAACAAATGGTTGATGCTCTTTATCCAGCTCCTTCATAATTTCAATTATGTTTGTACTGCATCCACTCTGGGATATTAAAATCGTAAACCGGTTCTTTTCTCTCTCCCGGTAAACATCCAGATATTCCACTGTACTTAATACACTGATATCAAATTTACTGTATTTTAAAAGAAATGGTCGAGCTGCATATGCTGCATTCAGGGACGATCCGGATGCGATCAGACATATATCTTCTTTGTCCTGATCCAGATACCAGTCGCATATCTTTTGGGTAAGAGACTTTCTTTTATCAAGATTATCTTTCATGATACGACCGGAAACCTGAATATAATATTCCATATCCTTCTCCATTTTCATCTCCTTTTGTGGTTCTTTTTGTGAACCACTTTGTAAACATAATATACCACCTATCAACTGGTTTTGCAATACCAGTTTTATATTTTTTTATACCAATTTGAAAATATATAAAAAACAGAGAAATTGGCATACTTGTAGTACCAATTTCTCTGTTTTTTAGATATCACTGTTTTTAAATTACTGATTTCTTTTTTTTAATTATCTTATTCGCTCACAACGGTTCGGTTACGTCCGGCTTCCTTCGCCTGATACAGCGAATTATCTGCCCGATTGAACCATGCCTTTGCACTCTCTCCTTTGGAATATTCCGCAACACCACAGCTACAGGTGATTCCACTGTTATTCATGAACTGGAAGTAGTAGCATCGGAATTCTGTTCTTACATCCTCTACTACATTGATAACCTTCGGCAGTTCAATATTATTGAACAGTATAACAAATTCCTCTCCACCGTAACGGAATGCAAGACCATAGTCTTTGGATTTCTCCTTTAGCATCTTACAAAGTGCCTTGATAACCACATCACCATTGCTATGTCCGTATGTATCATTTACATTCTTGAAATGATCGATATCAAAAATCGCAATATATGCTTTCTCTCCGTTTTCTTCTGTACGCCGGATTTCTTTCTCCAGGCTCTCCTCAAAGGAACGTCTGTTATATAATCCCGTCAGCGGATCTTTACGAAGCTCTGTCATAAGATTCATCTGACGAACTGTGAAGTTACCGATGGATTCCATCAGCTCTTTCGTATGCATATTCAACAGGAAGGTTACCACGCTCAAAACTAAAACCAGCCCAAATGAAGCTGTTACATACGCCCCAAAGCTAATCTCCTTCCACTCAAACAGGCTATACAGACGGATATCATTAATGATCAGACTGCAGAATGTCAGAAGCGTCATCACCAGTGTAATATTCTGATTCGCAAATACGGCTGTGATCACGATTGAAACCATAGGCAACAGCGCCAGTACGATCGCATCATAATGTTCAAATGCCGGAACAATAAAGATCACAAACATCATCATGGATACCAGCCAGTCAGCTCCGTTCTCGGTCAGTTTGTTTTTTTTCAAAACATATAAGGTTCCGGACAACACCCCTGCATATATGACAAGTGGAATTGCTACATATAACCCCATATACGCTCCCCGCGCCATTCCCAAATCTTTTTTTACCAGACATATGATTACTTCCACAACCATGAACATGATCGCAACCGACAGAAATACCTTCCACAACAACAACTGCCATTTTTTACTGATATCAACATTTATTGTATCATTATTCATTACGAATTCTCCTTATACGTTTCCACCAATTTTCTTTTCGCATGAACGCACCCACTTTTTTGATTTTACACTATATAAGCCATATCGTCCACAATTTTTTGTCAAAAGTACCTAAAAATCGACATTTTTTGTTCCAATTATTATACATAATGTAAAAATACCTCCTGTACATATCTGCATGAACTGTTTCTTATGTACAAAAGGTATTTTCCCTGACGGTTTTCACAGATGCTTCTGTAATAAACCATTTATTTAATTTTAATCTTTATAATGCATATCCGACTTCAAATGCCTTCAGGTTCATCTCAACTGTCTTTGGAGGAACCGTTGCTTTGATAACCTCTACCCATTTGTCATGGTCAAAATCCATATGTTTTGCAGCAACACCGATAATGATCGTATTAAATACTTTTGGATTGCCAAGCTTCTTCGCCTCTGCCATCGCATCGATGGAGATCACCTTATGCTTCTCTGACAATGTCTCTAAGATGTGTTCCGGATATTCTGCCTGACCGGTTACAACTGTGATCGGATCGATTCTCTGATCATTTGCAATAATTACGCCGTCCTTCTTCAGAAAATGAGCATAACGCATAGCTTCCAGCTTCTCAAATGCGATCAGAACATCTGCATGACCTTCTTCTACGATTGGTTCCGCAACCTTCTCACCATATCTTACATATGTAACAACACTACCGCCTCTCTGGCTCATACCATGAACCTCGGAGAGCTTTACATCATAACCTGCTGCTGTCGTGATACCACCGAGGATACGGCTTGTAAGAAGAGTTCCCTGTCCACCGACACCAACTATCATAATATTCTTTACAGCCATTAGAATTCCTCCTTTTCGATTGCATCAAACTTACAACGCTTCATACACAGTCCGCAACCATTACACATGGTCTCATCGATCTGGATCGTTCCATCCGGCTGCTTGATAACTGCCGGACATCCCGGCTTTAAGCACATACCACACTTCTTACATTTCTCCGGGATAGCTCTGCATACACCTGTTGCCTTGGTTGTCTTTAAAAGAACACAAGGAGACTTGGTGATAATAACAGAGATCTCATCCTTTGCAACTTCCTCTTTGATCAGCTTCTTTAAACCGTCAATGTCAAATGCATTGATCTCATGTACACTGTCAATACCGATCGCCTTGCACAATTTATAAATGTTGATCGCATATGTAGGTTCACCCTGCAAGGTCTTACCGGTCGCTGCATGATCCTGATGACCTGTCATACCGGTTGTTGAATTATCAAGGATGATAACGGTTCCTGTGCCCTTGTTGTAAACCATATTCATCAGAGAGTTTACACCTGTATGCATGAATGTGGAATCACCGATAACCGCAACCCAATTCTTAATATAATCTTTTCCTTTTGCCTTTTCCATACCATGTAAGGTGGAAATGGAAGATCCCATACATACGGTTGTATCAATTACGCTAAGCGGCGCAACTGCTCCCAGTGTATAGCATCCGATATCTCCTGCTGCGTGGATCTTCAGTTCGTTTAATACTGAAAATACACTTCTATGCGGGCATCCCGGACAAAGGATAGGTGGTCTAGGTGCAACCTTGGCAGGTTCTTCCTGCTCAACCTTCTCGCCGAGGATCTTCTCTCTTAACATATTTGCACTGTATTCACCCTGAACGGTCAAAAGCTCCTTACCTACTGCATCGATGCCCCAGGCTCTTACCTGTGTCTCGATATGAGGCTCTAACTCCTCAATAACATACAGCTTATCAACCTTTGCCGCAAAGTCTTCGATCAACTTTCTAGGAAGCGGATTTACCATACCAAGCTTTAATACGGAGGCATTTGGCATTGCTTCCTTTACGTACTGATATGGAATACCACTGGTGATAACACCAACGCTGGTATCATTCATCTCTACACGATTGATCGGCATATCCGCACCGTCTGCTGCCATGTCCTTTAATCTCTGTTCTACAAATACATGACGAGGGATCGCATTACCCGGCATCATAACCATCTTCTTAATGTCTCTCTCGTATGGCTTGTCTTCTACTTCTACTCTGTCATTTAATTCAACAACGCCCTGTGAATGTGCCAGTCTGGTTGTTGTACGGAGCATGATCGGAGTATCGTACTTCTCGCTGCATTCAAATGCATACTTTGTGAACTCCTTTGCTTCCATACTGTCAGATGGTTCAAACACCGGAATCATCGCTGTCCTTGCTACCAGTCTGGAATCCTGTTCATTCTGCGATGAATACATACCCGGATCATCGGCTGCTACTAAAACCATACCACCCTTTACACCGGTATATGCTGCTGTAAATAATGGATCTGAAGCTACATTCACACCTACATGCTTCATTGATACGATTGAACGGACACCGGCAAATGATGCTCCGATCGCAACCTCTGTTGCTACTTTTTCATTTGGAGACCATTCTGCATATATCTCAGGATATTTTACAATATTCTCACTGATCTCTGTACTTGGAGTACCCGGATATGCTGCTGATACCTTTACACCGGCTTCATACGCGCCTCTGGCGATCGCTGCATTACCGAGCATTATCTTTTTTTCACCCATTAATTTATCCTTCCTGTCATTTCTCATATTTGCCTTTTGGCAACTCTAATGCTTTATTATACAAGAATTATCAATAAAAGGGAAGTGCTTCTATACGCTTAAAAATAAAAATCGTAATCTATATCCGGAGAAATCTCCACAAAATCAGAACCATTTGTAACATAAACCGTGCATGTGTTACTTTCAACATCCAATTTAAATGCAAATTTATCATAACCGTCTTTTATATATTTCACTTCCGGATACTCGCCGAGCACAGCGTCAAACTCTTTACGGAAAGCTGCAGGAACCTTTGCCATACCGGTTTCGGATAATATGACATATTCATTATCAACATCACTCTTATAAAAGCTTTCATAAGCATCTATATCAGATAATGCTGTCTGTAATGCGGTACGAATGCTATCCGCATTTGAAATATCTCTGGATCTATTTACCTTTTCCATATATTTCTTAAATGATGGTATCAATGCATCCTCAACACCGGGAATCAGATAATACTCTCCTTCATATTCATATGCATAAAGATGATCACACATATCATTTACATTAATTCCTTCACCCTTTAATGCGTCTTTTACATCCTTCCAGTCAAAATAATCTCCTCTTACAGACAGATCATAAGAAATATCTACTCTGTAAATCTTTTTCAGATCCAGATTGTAATCTTCTGCTTTTTCTTTTACGAGAGCGTAAACCTTGTCAACATCATATCCTTCTATCTCTTTTTCGCCCAGTTCATCATATACATACTGAATCACATCTTTAACGTCAACCTTCTTAACCTTTTCAACCTTGAAATCATCCAGACTGATCTTAACTCCTGCATCGTCTGCCTCATCATAGGCATCATCGATCATATCATCGTACTCATCGTCAAAATCATCTCTGAACTCCTTAAGGTCATCGAAATCTGCTCCATCCGCTCTCATAGCATCGACAGCGATATCTTCGATCAGCCCCTTTGGCGCTGTAGCTTTCACAAGTTCTTTGACCTTCAGTTTTTCAATATACCCTGCATAATCCTTAGCCGCACTTTTAATTTTGCTCTTGGCGATCATTCCTCTTCCAAAAAACAGGAAAAATAAAACTGCTGCCAATACGACCGCCGCTGCTATACCGACAATCAACATTATAGATTTTTTCGATTTCTTCTCTCTGGATTTCCCGGATTTCGGCATTTTGGAAACAGGCTGCTCTACTCCCGGATTCATACTATTTTGGTCATAGTAACCCTGGGGCATACCATTTGGATCATAATAGCCCTGTGCTGTGCCATTTGGATCATAGTAACCCTGTGCCATGTCATTTGGAGCATAATACCCCTGTGCTGTGCCATTTGGGTCATAGTAGCCCTGTGCCATGTCATTTGGAGCATAGTAGCCCTGTGCCATGTCATTTGGAGCATAATACCCCTGTGCTGTGCCATTTGGGTCATAGTAATCCTGAGACATTCCGTTTGGCGCATAATAGCCCTGTGCTATTGCTTCTGCGCTGTCAACCTTCTGTGAACTTCCACAATATCTGCAAAAATTTGCATCATCATCCAGTTCAGCTCCGCATTTCAGACATTTTTTCATTTTCTTTTCCTCCTGTATGCTCTCCTACTCATAATAGTAAACAGTAAATCGATTATATACTGCAATGATCTTATATATGTTAGCATATATCAGAGAAAAAAACACCTTTTACGGCTTATATTTATTATGAATTTCGAGTATAAACAACCGGCCGTCCGTTAATCGCACTGCCACATCTGTGCTGCCGGTTCACGTTGAGGTATTTTCTCCGTCTTCCGCACCAGTTCAAGAAACTGACTCCGGTATAACTGGTCGTTGCTTGCCTGAGCCATGTTTCTTTCATCCGTCTGAACCGTGATTCCTGCTTCCGCAAGTTCTTCCACCATCTTATACGTCGCTATTCCTTTATATGCGCTGTCCGTAAGCAGCATTCCATATACCGCAACCGCCGATGCAAAGCTCAGGTCATGAGACATTCCCTTTTGACCGCTTTCTTCCTTTATAACGGCTGTTTCCAGTGTGCTCTTATCTCTATCCGGTTCTTTGTAACGGATATTCACGGTTGCCAGTTCGCCGGAATAATTTGTACTCTGCTTTTTCGATGTATATTTTGTCTCTGCCTCCGGCACGTCAAATTCCGAATCGACCGGAACCACCTCATAGAGTGCAGTCACCACATGACCGGCTCCGATCTCGCCGCCATCCACCGTATCATCTGCAAAATCTTCTGCAGAAAGCGTACGGTTCTCATATCCGATCTGCCGATAACCTTTCACCTGCTCCGGATTGAATTCAATCTGCATTTTGACATCCTTTGCAACCGTATATAAGGTTCCACCCATTTCGTCAACCAGATCCTTCTTTGCTTCATAGACAGAATCCAGATACGAGTAATTACCGTTTCCGTGATCTGCCAGTGCTTCTAATTTGTTATCCTTCAGATTATCAGAGCCAAATCCCAGAACGCTCAAGAATATACCGCTGTCCTTCTCCTCAGTGATCAATCCTACCAGATCACTCTCGCTTGTCAGCCCGACATTCAGATCCCCATCCGTCGCAAGGATCACCCGATTATTTCCGTCTTTTATAAACTGCTGCTCTGCGATCTCATATGCCGTGATCAGTCCCGCACTTCCATTTGTGCTGCCGGATGCTTCCAGCGAATCCAGTGCCTCGCATATCGTATAGGCCTCCGAACCTGCCACGCCATTTAGAACAACCGTATCCGAACCCGCATATGTAACAATACTGATCCTGTCGTTCTCATCCAGATTCTCTGCCAGCATTTTAAATGCTTTCTGTGCCAGCGGCAGTTTATTTTCCTCATACATAGAACCGGATGTATCGATCAGGAATACCAGATTGGATGCTTTCTTCTCACTCATATCGATCGCGGCCGTATTCAGTCCTACCATCATCAGCTTTGTATCTTTATTCCATGGACAATCCGCATATTCCGTATATACTGCAAACTTCTTCCCAGCCTCCGGGCCTGATACATAGTCATAATCAAAATAATTAATCATTTCTTCGACCCGGACTGCTCCTGCAGGCGGCAGCATTCCTTCTTCGATATAACTTCTGATATTGCTGTAGGAAGCTGTATCACAGTCTGCCGCAAATGTTGAAAGCGGGGAATCTTTCGTAGACACAAAACGGTGTTCTTCCTGATAGTCATACTCTCTGGTATCATAACCGGATTCTCCATATCCGATTTTTGCATATTCAGAATTTGATGCACTGTCCGTTACGGAATTATATGTATCGGCAGCCGAAACTGCACTATCATAAGCCCCTTCTTCTATACCTTCCGACACAGCCATATTTTGCTGTGACTGTCCGGATTCCGCTATATTTTCTTCAAATTCCTCTTTTATGGCTTTCTGTCTGTATCTTTCTGCGATGCTCTCCCGCTCCGTACCTGACCGGCTTTCCGTTCCCTGTCGTTCTCCATGCGTGCCTCCTGTTTCTTTCCCGCTTCCGCAGCCTGCAAGACAGCCCGCCATCATGCAGGAGATCATAACCACACTTACCATCCGCCTGATTTTTCTCATAAAAAATACCCTCCTTATCTTAGTCACTATCCGATATCTGCATAATTTCTGCTCTGACCACCTCCGCCGTTATCAATCGTCGAATGTGAAAACAAAATTTTACAGCTATCTATTCTCTTTATGACTAAGATACGGATGGGTATCCTCTTTTTATGGAATTTTTTCTTACAGATCAACTACTGTCTGCTTAAGATCCATGCCTGTCGTTCAGAATCATATCGGAGAAGTGTACCTGTTACTTCTTCCCCTACCGAAAATGTCTCTGCTTCTTTCGGCTGCAATACGATGTCCTGACCGGTTATTAATTCCCCGGATGCATCAGATACCTGCAAGAGTTTTGCGACATATTTTTGTACCGCATCCGGCTCTGCTGTTACAATCTCTGTGATCTGAAGTGTAACTGCTATATTACTCATTTCCTGCCATGCATCCATATCAGCTGATTCCGTCACCTGAAGATCTGTACATCCAGCATTTTGCAGTGCATCTGTCTGACTCGTTGTATGGCCTGCTTCCGCCTGAACACCGGACGAATCTCCACCGGCTCCATTCATCTGTATATCTTCTGTTGTATTCTGTGTCGGTCTGTTGGCAGTTTCATTCTGTACTGTCTCCGGTATGGAATCCGCTGTTTCATCCACATAATCTTCCGCCTGATCGGATATATTTGAATTCTCAGCTGCATCCAGCCCATCATTTGAAACATCTGTTGTCCTACCCGCATTTATTTCTTTCGAATGTCGCTTAGAATCAGACAGCAACGGTGTCACGATCACTGCTGCCAGAAGAACCGCTGCGATTGCAAGAACCGGAATTACATATTTTACCTTTGAGGTTTTCTTTTGTTTTTCTTCTACATCCTTTGCTTCACGGTCAAGTCCTGCTTCGATCCGATCCCACAGATCCGGTGCTTCTGCATCGATTCGGTTCAGATAAGCTTCTATGAATCTGTCTTCTTCCGTCTGTCTGTTCTTATTCTGTTCATCTCTCACAGCCTGCACCTCCTTAATTTTTGTATTGCCTGATTATAGATCCATGTGATCGTTCCGATCGGTCGCCCTTTCATTTCCGCGATCTCTTTAAATGTAAATCCTCCGACTACCTTCAGATCCAGAATCTCCTGCTCCTCCGGCTTTAACGTGGCAACTGCCTGCTTCAATGTCAGATTCTCCACTACCTGACTCTCCATCGTCTTTCCTTCGTCTCGCTCCGGCATTTCATCCACCAGCATTTCACGATCGATCTTTCGTATCCGGTCGATCGCCATATTCTTTGCGATCGTCACAAGCCATCTCTTATGACCGGTTCCCTTCTTATAACTGTCTGCGATCCGATAAAGCTTGATGAAGAACTCCGATGTCACATCCTCCGCTTCCTCTCTCTGCCGGATCGTATCATAGACCACCGCAAAGATCAGCTTCAAATATTCGTCATACACTGCCCGAAGGCTCTCCCTGTCTCCCTGTGCGATCGCAGACATATATTTTCCAAATTCTCTGTCTGTCATTTGTCTCTCCCTATAACCGCTATACGTTTTTACCCCTGTTTTTTATGGAATTTTTCCGATTTTCTATTACTGTTCATCCCACTTCAATTTGCTAATATTCTGTCCGGCTTCATATATACCCAATTCTCTATTATTCAAGAGGCTGTACTGCCAGCAGTTCCATCACGTACCCCTTCTTTCGTTCCTTCCATGCAAAAGGCCAGAACAACCGCCGCTCCGCTTCGATCCGGATATCAAAATCCTTATGCATTCCGATGTCATGACGAAGCTGCAACGCACCTTCAATATCCTCCGGAACAAACTTCTCCCACTGATCCATAGCGGATTCATTTACAACTGCCCATTCTAACCCGAACACCATTAATTTCTCCGTCAGCATATAGATTACATCATTTGTCCGGGTAACCGCGGCTTCGTTTAATGCCCGGATCGCATTCTCGATCATCTGCAATTCTTCCTCGTCATAATTCTCCCGATACATATATAACAGGCCTGCAAATCTCGCATTCAACTGGCTGTGAAGTCCTACGCAGACGCTGTAGTCAAACCTTCGTCCAATATCCGGCAATACCCTGTGGCTGTTGTCAAATGCAACCTGTTTCAAATGCTCGATCACGATCTCTGCCTCTTCACCCTCTGCAAGCAATGCTTCAAACATTTCATAAGTCTCAAGCTCTACATTCCAGAAAGGAAGATCCACACAAATAACATCTGTTCCCTCCAATCCATAGGTCTTACACGCCTGTACAAGTCCCTCTGCATCCCGATCGATCAAAACCAGCTTAAATCTCTCTGCAAGTCTTGCCAGATCGATGTCATTTGACCGTCCTGCTCCCCATATAGCAAGAACAGGCTTACCCCCTCCTTCGGCCACACAATTTTCTTCTATAAAGTCTGTCAGCTTCTGTCGGTATCCCCGCCACTCTTTATAAGCATTCGGAAGAACCTCTGATGCAATCAGCCGATCCAAATATCTCATATAATTCACTTCTTTCTCGCATTATGCCGGCTTGTGCAAGCACATTCCGTCGCAATGCTCATTTTATCACGTTTTTATAGTATACTCTACCTTTAAAATGTAGTAGAATAATATGGATGATATTATTTTGTCTATTCATGCAAATTGATTAAATAAAGATTGCCTAAAACAGAAACGGAGATTATGAATATGTCTGCTAAAGATAATAATACAAATACAAATATATACAGAAGCTATATCGATGCACTTCTATATCCGGAGCAGAATCCTTTTATAGAAGACATGAAACGATTCGAGGAGCTTATGATGATGTACTCCTGTGCGATCAAGGAAGTTCAGACCAAGCTGGATGTATTAAATACAGATTTCAGCGTTCGCTACAACCGAAATCCGATTGAATTTATCCAATCGCGCATCAAGAAACCGGTCAGTATCGCAACAAAACTGTCTTCAAAAGGATGTCAGGTATCTGTAGAAAATATCGTATATAATTTGAATGATGTTGCGGGACTCCGTGTTATCTGTTCCTTTATCGATGACATCTACGCCGTTGCAGAGAAGCTCATCAGTCAGAATGACATTACTCTGATTGAGGCAAAAGACTATATCAGCCATCCAAAGCCAAATGGTTACCGTAGTCTTCATCTGATCATAGAAGTTCCTGTCTTCTTTGCCGACCATACGAGAAATATGCGGGTAGAAGTTCAGATCCGTACCATCGCGATGGACTTCTGGGCAAGTCTTGACCACCAGCTCCGTTATAAAAAGGATGTCGCCGATCCCGAACTTATCTCCGGTCGCTTAAAACATTGTGCTGATGTTATCTCTCAAACAGACCTCGAAATGCAGGAGATTAAAAATATGATCTATGGAGATGGTGCTCAGCCACAGATCAAATTGTGTCTTGAAAAAAATACAGAAAATTTTTAAGAAAATCTTAGATTTTGTTTGACAAATTTATAGAACTGGTATAGAATACTATCTGTTGTTGAACAACATGTGTATGTAGCTCAGCTGGATAGAGCACTTGGCTACGGACCAAGGTGTCGGGGGTTCGAATCCTCTCATGCACGTAAACTGAAACAGGTTTGCTTCAAAAAAGCAAACCTGTTTTTTTATTCCAACACCGTCACCTACGAACAGCCTTTTTATAATTCAAAAAGCCCCGGCAATCTTTCCCTGACAGATGAAACTGCTCACAACGAAATCTTAATTCGTCATTTGTCGTGGGGCAATTCCATCTGTCAGAAATAGTCTGCCGGGAATTATTTATAATCTTGCTGCGAGAATCTGACGTTTGACCTCCTGTCCATTCAGGATAAACTCTGCACGACCGTTCTCCAGTTGTATATTCTTTTCAAGTGCTCCGATATCTGAATTGAACTCTGTAACGGCATTCGTTCCAACATCAGCATTGGAACAGTACAGCTTGGCAGACATGACCGAATTACCAAAGGCAACCGCTGACTTGCCCTGTACCACGCTTTTAACTGCTGCATATCCGATATAGATATCCGTTTTTCCTGCACGGCATCCAATGCCATAACATTCCTTTGCACGGATATTCGACGAGATATTTACATTTTCCAGACGAACCATACAGCTGTTACCGGCAATCGTTCCGATACCGGTTATAACATTACCTGCCCCCTGAAGCTTTGCCGATATATTCTCAAGCTTAATATCTGCATCACCATTTACAGATCCAATGATCGTACCGTTTGATATACCGGAATAAATATCCATGTCGCAGTATTCTATAAACAATTCGGAATCACCGTTTACAGATCCGATACAGGCTCCTTCCTGACCTTTCATATCAAACTCATAATGTCCGCGTTTGATATTGATAACACCGCCAAGTCCGGAACCAATACCAATGCCCTTCATACCATTTGCATTGATGATGATTCCACCATCCTGATAGAAGTTGAGTTCGCCATGATATTCATCCAATGAATTACCAATACCAAAGTATCTTCCCGAATTCAGATTGATCGTCAGATTACCGTCTCCTACAACCGTAAGCACTGAACTGTCCGGAACTCTGATACCTCCTGTACGTAGTTCGTTTTCTCCAGTAATCTGAAGATTTACATTACACTTCTTACCGATATCAATACACGGAATTCCGCGTTCTCCCGCAAGACTGACATTCTCAAGTATGATGGTGCCACGGAATCCATCTTCTACAGACATCAGTATATTTGGCTGGAAACCAACAGAACCTTTGATTATGATCTTTTTATTAATTCCCCGCGCTTTTTTAACCTTAATGCTTGTATATTTATTAGCGGCAAGCTGTACCATGGAAACCGTATCATTATAATCCGTCTCATATTTTTTCTTATACAGTCTGGCATTCAGGCTCTGATTATATTGAACAATTTCATTCATCACACGCTCATCGATTGAACGCACAACATACGGCTGCGGCCTTGATGTATAATAACCCTGAATCAGATCAACGCCCAACTTAATAACCTCCCGCAGCTCCTGTGTCAATTCAATTCCCTCTGCCAGCGTCAGAATATCATTATCATGCGCAAATTCTATAATATCCTTTACAAAATGCTGTTTCTGGATATCTTTGTGTATATCTGTCATAAGCATACGATCGATTTTTACAAACCGAGGCATATACCGAAGCAGATTATTTACATTGGAATAACCGGAACCATAATCATCAATAGCTGTCTCAATGTTCATCTTTGCAAAGGAGTTCTTCAGTTCCTTTAACTGATCATCCCCCATCTCAGTTTCTTCTGTAAATTCAACAACAAGCTCTCCTGCATGCTGTTCCATAATCTCAGTTAATTTCTTCTTATCCTTACCTGTCAGCTGATACCCCGGAATACTGTTAATAAATACTTTCTTACCCTCAAAATCCTGAGAGTGTTCCTCTATGTAATCAACCACATTAAAAAATGTCGCTTTTTCTATATCATATAAACGATTCAGACGATCTGCACTTTCCAGCATATCAAGCGGCGAAATCTTACGCTCTGTGTCCGCACGCATTAGAGCCTCATATGCATAAACATCTCCTGTTCTGGCATTGATAATTGGCTGGAAATGATAAACAAACCGGTTATTATCCAGAATAAATTCCATCAAATGATCATCCGCTTTCTGTTTATCCGTCAGAACACCTGCCCTTTCCTCTTTTCCTTGCTCTATGGCTTTCTTATTGTTCTTCACATTGATAGTTTCATTGATCAGATGATCCAGGGCTTCCGAACCGGAGATCATATCACAACGGATACCCGTGCAGATTTCAAGCTCATAGGCCTCTTTACGCAATTCATTATACTGCTTTATCTTATCCGACAGACTTTTGATAAATCCCTCTCCGCATGTTTCATCAGATGCTTCAACCGGGAATGCAACAACGAATTCATCATTACTGATACGGGCACATATAGCATCATCATCCTGACTTTCCGATATCAACTGTGCCAATTTCAAAATAGCAGCATCCCCTGCTTTTCTTCCATAGCTTGCATTGATATCCTTTAATTTATTAATATCAATCGCGATCACTGCTATTGATTTACCATCAAATGTCGCATTTTCGCAAAGCTCATTTCCCTTCTGTAAGAAGCCCTTATAATTATACAAGCCGGTCATTGCATCACGAATCTGTGTTGCTTCCATCTGACGCAACAACTCCCGCAGACCATTCTGACGATAAAACGCTTCCATACTCTGCATAATACTCTTTAACCAGTTTATGTAAACCTCTGTAAACTGTGCTTCTGTATCTGTAAAACCAATAACTGCATAACCAAAGCTTCGGTTATCAAAATACAATGGTGTAAAGAAAAATGTCTCCGGACACTCTCTTTGCTCAGATAGTTCCGGTATCATCTCTTTCATTTCAAATATGTCATCAAAGCTGATACGATTGTCTGTGTGTTCACTCGGTCCACATTTTATGATACGATATATCTTGTCCGTATATCCGTTAGAACGCATTGCATCCTCACTGATCATAACCTCCGATGAATTCCAGTAATCATTCATGCATATACTAAGCGAATGGAATGGCCGCACCTGATATACATGCTGAAATATCGTATTGAAAAAACTTCTGTGATCCCGTTCAGATAACAAATCCTCCATAAACTTGTTATAATAAGATGAGTATCCCATCTTCGCATGATCCGTATTCCAGAAATTCTCTTTTTCATCAAAATATTTTTCCGGCTGCATTTTCCCTTCGCATCCGCAGCTTGTCCCCTGAAAGATCACGGATTCTGATTCAAATTCCGGTATCGGTTCTTTCTCAAAGGATGCATGGATATATTTCGCACAATATCTGCCGCATTCTCTGGCCGGAATATCAGCGGATGTTAACTTGCATTTCAGGTTTTTCCCTTCTTCGGTAGAATCGTAACCAATCACTGCTACCTGCTCCGGTACATGAATATGATTACTGAATAATTCCGCCGCTACCCCGATTGCCATACAGTCATTTGCACATGCGATCGCCTCCGGAAGTTTCTCTCTGGAATCCAGAATCAGCTTCACAACCTCTTTGCCGGAATCATACCAGTAATTGCCATAATAAATATTATTCGGATCAACCGGAATTCCATGCTCCGTCAGACTGTCTCTATATGCCTGTTCTCTCTGTATGGAATGAATATGATTCTTCCACCCGTCTAAAAACATAATATCGGAATAGTGATGAACCTCGATCAAATGATCGATCAATTTCTTATATGGTTTATAATGATTTATCTTTACAGTCGGGAAATAACGACTGTCCTTATCTACGAAAAGAACAACTCCTGAGAATGCCTCGTGAATTTTGTCTTCTAACCGGGTTGCTATATCGGTTGCCTGAATGGTATCCGGAAGAACAATGATCGCATCAAATGCATCCCATTGAATCAGATTATAAATATTCGAATCCCCAATCTGTCTATACAGCGTATCCTGAAATCTTAAGTACATGGAAAATACACATATATCGTATCCATAGACATATGCCTCCTCCATTAATCCTTTCATAAACAGGCTCTGTGAATTCTCTTCTGCCTGCGCGATAATAACTCCAATTTTTCTGCGCTCCATATATGCTCCCCTCTAAAATACAAAATCCTTTTTCAGTTTAGCATAATTAAGCAGAAAAGTATATAAAAATGACTAAAAAAAGTTTATATCGCGTTATTTTCTGTACATTTTATACAATTTCGACATAGTATCACATAAAAAAATATTATTTGTCATATTATAAATAACAGTCCTGTAAAGAAAAAACAGTCCTGTTCTTATTCGAATAAGAGAAGTTCTTGTAATCAAATAAGAAAAGCAGGACTGTTCTGTACTTGTTCATATTTTGTTTTTTTATATCTTATATACTGCGCTAAGATACCTGTTCAAACTGTGAATTATATAGCTCTGCATAAAATCCGTTCTGTGCCATCAGTTCCTCATGGTTACCCTGTTCAATGATATCGCCATCCTTCATGACCAGAATGATATCTGCATTTTTGATCGTCGATAACCGGTGAGCAATAACAAAGCTTGTTCTGCCCTTCATCAGATTATCCATTGCACGCTGAATGCTGTGTTCTGTTCTGGTATCAACGGAAGATGTCGCTTCATCCAGGATCAGAACCGGATTATTTGCAAGAATTGCTCTTGCAATCGTAAGAAGCTGTTTCTGTCCCTGTGAAATATTCGTCACTTCCTCATTCAGTTCCATCTGATAACCACCCGGAAGTGCCGAGATAAATCGATGTGCATGAGCTGCCTTTGCTGCCGCAATTACTTCCTCATCCGTCGCATCCAGTCTTCCATAACGGATATTCTCCATGATCGTCCCCTTAAACAGCCATGTTTCCTGAAGAACCATACCGAGAGCATCACGAAGCTCTCTTCGATTATATTCTTTAACATTGTGACCATCTAACAGGATGGCTCCTTCATTTACATCATAGAACCGCATCAGAAGCTTAACCATAGTGGTCTTACCTGCTCCGGTCGGACCAACGATCGCTACCTGTTTGCCCGGATCAACATGAACACTGAAATCATGAATAATGATCTTCTCAGGATCGTATCCGAACTTCACATGACGGAAATCCACTTCACCCTTTATATCCTCGACAGAAGCAGGATGCTCAACAACCTGAACCTCCTCTTCTTCCTCTAACAGTTCAAATACACGTTCCGCCGCTGCTGCCATCTGCTGCATCATATTTGTAACCTGTGCTACCTGCTGGATCGGCTGTGTAAAATTCTTCACATACTGGATAAATGCCTGAATATCACCGATCGTGATCGTACCACGAATGGCAAGAGCCGCACCAGAAATAGCTACGCCTACATATCCGAGATTACCGACAAACATCATAACCGGCTGCATCAGACCGGAAAAGAACTGGGCTTTCCATGCGGATTTGTATAAGACTTCATTTGTCTCATGGAATTCCTTTAAGGTTGTTTCCTCTTTGTTAAATGCTTTGATTACCGTATGTCCGCCATAAACTTCTTCAACCTGTCCGTTGATATGTCCGACATACTCCTGCTGCTGTTTGAAGAAACGCTGTGACTTCTTAATGATGATACCCATTAATGCCACACTGATCGGCAGGATGATAATTGCGATCATCGTCATAAGCGGGCTGATCGTAAGCATCATGATAAATACACCGATAACAGTCGATACCGAAGTAATAAGCTGTGTGATACTCTGATTTAATCCGTTTCCCATCGTATCAATATCATTTGTAATACGGGATAATACCTCACCATAGGTTCTGGATTCAAAATACTTAAGTGGCATACGGTTGATCTTCTCAGATACATCCTTACGCATCTTGTAACATAGCTTCTGGGTTACACCTGTCATGATGATACCCTGTGTAAAGTTAAATAATACACTTAACAGATACAATCCCATACAGAACAGGAGAATCTTACCGATATAGGTGAAATCGATTCCGCCGATTCCATTTATCTTCCGCATAATGCCTTCTGATAATGCTGTCGTTGCCTTACCGAGTACCTTCGGGCAGACAACATTGAATACTGTACTGAACACCGCAATGACCATGACCACGATCACTGCCGGCAGATATTTTCTTGAATAACGAACCAGCTTCGATATGGTTCCTTTAAAATCCTTTGCTTTCTCGCCGCCTCCCATTCCAGGAGGTCCCATATGTCGTCCACCACGTCTTGGTCTGTTTTCTTCCATGTCTGTTACCTTCCTTTCCTGAGTTCTTACGCTATGCTCGCCGCAATCTCTTTTTCAGATAACTGCGAACGGGCAATCTGCTCATATACCGGACAATTCTCCATCAGCTCTTTGTGTGTACCCTTGCCTACGATCTTTCCTTCATCCAGTACCAGAATCTGGTCTGCATGTAAGATCGTGCTGACACGCTGGGCAACGATGAATACCGTACTGTCTGTCATGTCTTCACGTAGTGCTTTTCTGACTGCTACATCCGTCTTGAAATCAAGAGCGGAGAAGCTGTCGTCAAATATATAGATCTTTGCATTCCGGGCTACTGCTCTGGCAATCGCAAGTCTCTGCTTCTGACCGCCGGAAACATTTGTACCACCCTGTGAAATGCTGCTGTCATACTGTTTATCCTTTTCCTCGATGAAATCTGTTGCCTGTGCGATCGCTGCCGCTTTCTTCATCTGTTCATCGCTTGCATCCTCTGCACCAAACCGGATATTAGATGCGATCGTGCCGGAGAACAGCACACCCTTCTGCGGCACATAACCGATATTCTCCCGAAGGCTCTCAATTGATACATCCCGGATATCCGTTCCGTCGATCGTGATCTTACCACCTGTGACATCATAGAATCTTGGCATAAGCTGCACCAGGGAAGATTTACCGCAGCCGGTACTTCCTATAATCGCTGTCGTCTCGCCTGGTCTTGCTTCAAAATCAAGATCTGTCAGAACATCTTCATCCGCTCCCGGATATGCGAAGCTTACATGTTCGTAACGGACAACACCCTTTACAGCTTCTAACTTCTTACAATCCGGCTTGTCACAGATCGTACTCTCTGTATCAATAACTTCCTTGATTCGGTCTGCTGCCACGCCTGCCCTTGGAAGCATAACGGATAACATACCGATCATTAAGAAGGACATAATGATCATCATCGTATAAGTAATAAACGCTGTCATGGATCCAACCTGAAGCTCACCCGAATCGATTCTGTGAGCCGCAACCCACTCGATCAGGATCGTAACCGCATACATAATAAACATCAGAACCGGCATCATAAATGTCATTACACGGTTTACAAATAATGATGTCTTTGTCAGATCCTTATTCGCCTTATCAAAACGTTCTTCTTCGAACTTCTCTCTGCCAAATGCCCGGATAACCGGAATACCGGTCAGGATCTCTCTGGACACAAGATTAACACGGTCAACCAGATCCTGCATGATCTTGAACTTTGGAAGTGCAATCGCCATTAACACTCCGAGAACAACCAGGATGCCTGCTACCGCAACTACGATCACCCATCCCATGCTGGCGCCGCTCTCTACAACCTTTATGATACCGCCAACTGCCAGAACCGGTGCATATAAAACCATGCGGAGCAACATAACCGTAACCATCTGGATCTGTTGAACGTCATTTGTCGAACGCGTGATCAGGGATGCAGTCGAGAACCGATTGATCTCTGCATCTGAGAATGAAATAACCCGTTTGAAAATGCTTTCTCGCAGATCACAGCCCACACCTGCAGCTACTCTTGCGGCTACCAGACCGGTAAGTACCGCCGATGCAACCATTAACAATGTCATAAGGATCATCTCTACACCGACACGTTTCAGATAGGACATCTGGATATCCTTATAATTATAATCCATACTGTCATAACAGGTTCTTGTACAGGTAATGGCAGATGACATCATCATATCATCCCCCATACTGTCACGCATGGAATCGATCATCTGCTTCATCTGCGTTCCCATCTGACTCCACATCTCAGGCGGCAGCTCGTCCAATGTCATACCGCTTGCTGCAAGCATCTGCTTTAACTGATTATCTTCATCCGAATCCACCATCGTATATGGATAATAATACATCATCATCGGCTCCATACACGCCTGATCGATCTCATCTATATGATCCTTGCCGTCATCTGTCATACGGTATATGCCATCATCCGACTGCTCATAATACTTTTCCCACACCGTCACATCATCTTCATCCATAAACCCTTTAATAATGGTATACGCTTTTTCCGGGATCTGCAACGGACTACAATGATCAATGCCGTAATTCTGGATACCGGTATCGATCAGCTTCGACGTATAATCCGGCAATGCCAGATCACAATATGCCTGAACGATCAATAACAGAACAATGATCAGAACCGATTTCCAATATGGCTTCAAATTCTTAATTATCTGCATAGTTTCACCTCTCTATAATTTTCGCATGTAGAGGTATTTTATCACTACCTATATAAAAGTCAATTAAATTCCCATAAAAAATGAATGAAAAAAGACCCGCCTGCCAACTAGGACAGACGAGTCTCCTTGTATATTTAATACGTAATATATTGGGGGCTTTATTTTACTGTAATCTTCAGTTTCTTACGGGCACCATTCTGAGCAAGTGCATATACATAACATTTACCTTTCTTCTTACCCTTGATTCTGCCTCCCTGTGAAACAGTTGCGATCTTGCTATTTGTTGAGATCCAACGAACCTTCTCACAGTGAACTTTCAGTTTCTTATTCTTAGCCATCTTGACTGTTGCATCAAGATAAACGGATTTGCGCTTTTTAACTGTAACCTTTGAAACCGTCTTACCCTTTGTGTTCTTTACAGTAACACCGATCGGGTTGTTGTACTTGTATTTCTTTGTTGCAGTTATTGTATGTAACTGGAAGGACTTGCCGATCATTCTCTTTTCTATCTTTCCAGTCTTGGAATTTCTTACATTCTTATAAGCAATAACCTTAAATTTATAGAATGTATTCTTCTTGAACTTCTTACCGCCTGCAAGCTTTGTAAGTGTATAGCTAATGTTCTTCTTACCCTTTAACTTACTTGCAGAAACAGTCTTGATCTTCTTATATTTGTAAATCTTATTCTTCTTATTGCAATAGTTACCGTAGATGATATATCCATCAGCCTCTTTCAGACGTTCCCAACGTAAGGTCACCTTGCTTGTTGTAGCAGAAGCTCTGCCTGTAAGCTGTCCCTTGGTATACTTGTCTACCTTATCGCTTGAAACCCACTTATCGGCTTCTTTTGTACCTGGCTTTGGTCCCGGCTGTGTTACTTCTTCTTTCTTAACGGTTACTTTTCCATCTGAAAGACGGATTACAACAAACTGTACTGCATCACTGTCTTCCATACCATTCTTAACTGCGATCGCTGTGATCGTAGTTGTGGAATTCTTCTTAATTGTAAGTGGCTTTGTATACTTTGTACCATACTTGGTTGTTGGGTAACTTCCATTTGTTGTATAGTAGATCGTTGCACCTGCTGTCTTTGTTGCAAGGGTAAATGCATTGTTATCCTTAGAACGTGTTCCGGTTGGTGCTGCAACCTGTCCCTTAACAGGATTTACAGGTGTAGACGGAATCAGTTTGCTTACTTCTGCCGATACCACATCACTGTTTAACTTACCCGGAAGAGTTGCAATTGCCTTAATTGTCTTACCGGCAACAGAAGCCGCATCAATCGGTCCTGTATACTTCTTGCCATTCTTCTTGGTCGGTGTGCTTCCATCTGTTGTGTAGTAGATCGTTGCACCCTTTACTGCTGAAACAGTAATTGTCTTTTTGTCACCGCTTGCTGCGATCGTTGGCTTCTGGGTCTTCAGATCTGCTACCTTGACAGTTGCAATATCACTGTCCTTCATGTTATCTTTTACACCAATAACCTTGATCGTATCAATCGTCTTTCCATTCTTATCTGTTGCAGGAATTGGTCCTGTATATTTGGTTCCGTTCTTCTTGCTTGGTGTTGATCCGTTTGTTGTGTAGTAAATATCTGCATCCTTCGGATCTGCTGTGATGATCAGTGATGTACCATCATCGGAAGCCTTAACGGATGGCTTTCCAACCTGAGCTTTATCACCTTTATCTTCTGTTCCAGGCTTTAATGCACTTACATCAAACTCCATAACGTCACTGTCTTTCATATTTGACTTAACAGCAACCGCCTTGATCGTCTTACCGTCTGTACCGGTGATCTGGATTGGTCCGGTATATTTCTTTCCATTTGTCTTACCTGGCGTAGTTCCATCTGTTGTATAGTAGATATCTGCGCCCTCTGTCTTTGTTGAAAGGAGAACAGACTTTTTATCCTCAGTCAGACTTGCAGTTGGCTTATCAACCTGTGCGATCTTACCCTTGTTATCATCAGAAGTTATATTCTTAACATCAAAGTCGATCACATTACTGTCTTTCATTCCATCTTTCACTGCGATAACTTTGATCTTATCAACTGGCTTACCATCTTTTGTTGTTGGGATAGGGCCTGTATACTTTGTTCCATTGCTTCTACTTGGTGTTGTTCCATCTGTTGTATAATAAATATCCGCACCCTTGGTCTCTGTAGAAACAATAACCGTATTTCCGTCGCTTGACTTCTTAGCTGTTGGGTCCTTGACACGCTCCAGTTTGGAGTCATCTGTATTAGTAATATCTGATTTCTCAATTTTCACCGGAGCACTTGCATAATCTGTAAACAATGCTTCATTAACATCTACTGTATCCAGATCATCTTTATTCTGAATTTCTGCTACAACATATATGTTGTATTTTTCTAATATGTTATCTGTTGTAATTCCACTCTTGCCGATCTTGTTAACTACTGCTGCAAGATCCAGATCTGCAGCGCCTGTTAATTTCGTTGAGTCAACAGCATCTAACTTACCATATGCAAGGATTTTTGATCCATTTGCATCGTAAGCCTTATCTGTAACCACATATGTGATCGCATTAACATTATTCTTTTTCTCACCTGTTACACTATAAGGAATTCTTACTACATTTCCCGTCCGTGTCATAGCACCAAGTGTTGTCTTAATGTCTCTGTCTAATAATGTCAGTTTATACTCCGCATTATATCCATCAGCATCAGCCTTCTTTACCTGTGATGTAAAAAGGATTGCTGATTTCTTAACATTAAGTACCGGCGACATTGCATAAGGTGAATCATATGCACTCTCAATCTTTCCTGTTGCCTCTACAGCTGCTCCTATAGTAATTCTTCCTGTTTTATATAAATCTCTGAGCATCCAGCCTGAACCTTTTTCTCTCTGTCCTGCTTCTTCAATAGAATCCGGATAACCATATGTCGTATTTGTTGCTTCTCCACTGGTTAATACAAATACTTTCTGATTCGTCATAACCTTGCTATTCTCAACAACTGAACCCTGATATGTTGCTACTACTCCTTTTCCATCTTCCTTGGATGCTGTACTCTTTGAACTTTTAGCAATAGATGTAACCTCATCTTCTGAAAATTCCTCTAAAAATCCAGTCTGGCTATTTAACCATGTTTCATAATTATTATAACCTACTGGAACATTGAGCTCATCTAATGCATCATCGCAATCTAACAGAATACTTCCATCTGTACCAAAATCTGATGCAGAATCATTATCCAGCATACGGAACTTGATTGGCTGTCCATTATATTTACCATAATATACATAGTTTCCTGTCCAGACATCTTCTGTATTTAATGTTTCTCCATCATGTGAACCATATGGATTTTTGATTCCATTCTCTCCGTTACCGGTACCAGTCGGCTTCTTGCCATTGTTGTTGCCTGAATTACTGCTGTCATTATCAAATTTATATTCTGCAACATTGACCGGTGTACTTGCATAGTCAGAAAACAGTCCTTCGTTTACATTTGCAGTCTTTGCGTCATCTGTCTGAATATCTTCTGCAAATACATACACCTGATAATCCTTTAAGATATTATCAACGGTACATCTGCCTCCTACTTTTCTTGCCAAAGATGCAAGATTAATCGTTACACTGCCTTTTTGCTTTGCATTGGCAAGTTTTCCATATGCAAGGACTTTTGCATCATCAGCCGTATAACCTTTATTGGTAACCATATAAGAAACCTGAGTTGCTTTGGCTCTGTCAGTTCCGCTCAATACATATGGTACAGCAATCGAATCTCCACTCTTCGTTAATTCATTGGTTGTAATATCCAATCTCATGTTCTTGTCTAACAGAGTCAGTTTATATTCCGCATTATTCTTTCCCCGTGTACCGGATACCAGTGAAGTAAACAGTATTTTGGAGACATCCACGTTAAATGCCGGTGAGATTTCTCCACCATACTGCATGGTATCAACAGCTCCTTTGCTGTTGATCATTGCCTCACCCCATCCCTGATTGGTGGTTGAATAATGTCCGGATCTTGTCCAATAGTAATTACTGACAACTGTTTTTCCGATTTTTAATCTCTGAGTTACTGCAGTTGCTTTATCCGGATATCCATATGATTTATTTCTCAGCTCACAAGAATCCAGAACAAATACCTTAGTATCTGTAAGAGGTGTAAATATCAGACTATAACCTGCCGCCGTCTTTAAACCACCATCTCTGACATTTTTTGACTTTTTTGTACTGGAAGCAATTGCTTCCCTGTCTGCATTCGTAAACTGGGTCAGAAAACCGGTCGTTTCTCTTCCCATACCATTATTAATCTTTTCGCCTTCTGCTCCACTGTTCAGCCATTGATAAATATTAGATTGATTCCAGTCTGTTCGGTCGGTTGTTTGAAAATATATACTTTTTGATGGATCTGATTCATCTGCTGTTAAAATAGTCGCACAGTCTAACAACATACTGCCATTGTCAATACCAAATGTCTTACCGGAATTGTTGTCCAATACCCGGAATCTAATTGGTTTATCGTTATATTCACCGTAGTAAACATAGCTTCCTGTCCATTTTTCCGTGTCACTTAATGTTTCGCCATTGGAACCTCTTGGATTCGTGATCCCTGCTATTCTGAGACCGGTGATCGTCTTTGTACTTTCTGAGGTAGTCGCAGCATCAACCTTTTCAATTGGGTTGAGTGTTGGCAACATACTGACAGCCATCGCTGCACTTATCGCAAGTGCTGTTCCCTTCTTGAAAAATCCCTTTTTCATCGTTTTCCTCCATTTCTTTGCAGATTGCCCATTCTCTGACGGCAATCTCATGTTGGTTCCCGGTTTTATCGGCCGGTTTTTGTTATGTACAATATTACTTTTAGCAATTTTCAAGTATATATTGTCACTTTATAAATATCAAGTGTTATACTGCAATATATTTTATTTTCGTACAAATGCACATAAAGCAAACGCATTTCACAAAAAAACATACATTTTTGCATTTTTACCTGTTATCCAATTTGAGTTTTAGAAATGCATTCTCAAAACAGATTTTTTACTTTCAATTAGATATGATGTCATATTTTTAATATCATATGTTATTTTATATCTAATTTATATTTTATGGGAATATACATAAAATATATGGCGCAAATCCCACCAAGGGAATTTACGCCATATATTTTTTCTTTCTTTATAGAAACTATTTTAATAATTAGTCTACTTTGATCTCTTTGATCCATCCTTCCGGAGCTTCGATCCTACCCATCTGGATACCTGTTAATGTATCATAGAGCTTCTGGATAACCGGTCCCATCTTCTCCATTCCACTTGGGAAGCAGATCTCTTTGCCATGATCAACAATCTTACCTACCGGTGAGATAACGGCTGCTGTACCACACAGACCACACTCTGCAAAATCTTTTACCTCATCGAAGTATACTTCTCTGTGCTCTACTTTCAGTCCGAGGTACTTCTCAGCAACTACCATAAGTGAACGTCTCGTGATTGATGGAAGGATACTGTTTGACTTAGGGGTTACAACTGTTCCATCCTTTGTTACGAAGATGAAGTTTGCTCCACCTGTCTCTTCTACCTTTGTTCTGGTTGCTGCATCTAAGTACATGTTCTCATCATAACCTTCCTGATGAGCTGTAACAATTGCATGAAGGCTCATTGCATAGTTCAAACCAGCCTTGATATGACCCGTTCCATGAGGTGCTGCACGGTCAAAATCTGAAACCTTGATCGTAATTGGCTTTGCACCGCCCTTAAAGTAAGGACCTACTGGTGTACAGAACATTCTGAACTGATACTCATCTGCCGGCTTAACACCGATTACAGGATTTGAACCAAACATATATGGTCTGATGTAAAGAGTTGCACCTGAACCATAAGGTGGAACATAAGCAGCATTTGCTCTTACTGTCTCTTCTACTGCCTTTACAAATCTATCTTCCGGGAATGCAGGCATCTCAAGTCTCTTTGCTGAATCTGCCATTCTGCTTGCGTTCAGATCAGGACGGAAACATACGATTCTGCCATCTTCTGTTGTATATGCCTTTAATCCTTCAAATACTGTCTGGGCATACTGAAGAACACCTGCGCACTCACTTAATACAACGTTCGCATCATCTGTTAATGTTCCTTCATCCCATGCACCATTCTTATAATTTGATACATATCTTTTATCCGTTTTGATATAACCAAAACCGATACTTGACCAGTCAATATTTTTCTTCTCCATAACTATTCATCCTTTCAGTTTCTATTTCGCAAAAAAATAATATTCATAGTTTCTGTTATAGCACATTCTTTTCTCAATTTCCATAGTATTGATAATTTTTTTACTGTTCAAATATATATTTTACCATATCTGATACGGCATTACTGTCCTTATGCTTTAAGGTTCTCTTCGCAAGCGGCACGCGGTCCGTGATGATATTATCCACGCCAATTGCCATCATACGACGCATCTCGCTGCTGGTATTTACCGTCCATGCGCAGACCATAATACCTTTTTTATGTGCTCCGGTTACCACCTGCCTGGTCAGGTATCTGGCATCAATGCTTAACACATCCATTGCTTCATAATTTGTCCGGTTGCTGTATCCGAAGCTGTATATATAGCCCGTCACGATATCCGGATCATCTTTCTTGATCCGTACAAGAGACCGTTGCTTAAAGGATGTGACAATACATTGCTCTTCCATGTTATTCTCTTTGAGCTCCTGCGCAACCTTTGCTTCCAGTTCTCCGTCATTCCGGACCGTTTTCAGTTCTATGTTCATCATGACCTTGCCTTTACAGGTATCGATTGCTTCCTGTAAGGTCGGAATCTTTGTTCCGGCATATTCATCTGAAAATTCTGCTCCGGCATCCAATTGCTGTAGCTCCTCATAAGTAGTATCACATACCAGCTTATCAACGCCTGTCGTCCGCTCGGTTGATGGGTCATGCATCAGCACAAGTTCCCCATCTGAAGTCAGCCGGACATCCATTTCCACATAATCTGCCCCTTCTTCGATTGCCTTTTCAAATGCAGGGATCGTATTCTCCGGAGCTTCACTGCTAGAACCTCTGTGTGCGGTGATCAACGTTGCCCCAAGGGAAGCGTAAGTCGGTGTCGTACCTGCAGACAAAAATCTGACATTCAGATATATTGCCAATACACAGGCAACAGCAACCATACTGACCAGTACATAATGGGTCTGCTTGTTAAGATCAGCATTATCTACATAATACATAAGCATCTTTGGTCGTGCGAGCTGTAATGCTGCAGAAATGTTGAACATACCACAGATAAAAAGCAACAACCCTCCGACAACGATGTTTATACGATTATACACTTCATAAAACAGTATCAGAACATTGTCGCCATCAGATTTCGCCTTGATAACAAGAACACTTACCAGAATAAATACTGCATATAGTACCGCACAGAATAAAGCAATAAACAATTCCCATAACATCTGGAACATAAAATGATGAAATCTTTCCCGTGGTGTCAGCCGGGTCTGCTCTTTTGCTTTCGATGCATCGACATTTCCAAGGATCAGCAACCGGATATATGGAATCTTTATGGACATAACCCAGATACAGATCAGATAGATCACTGCAAATCCAATCCAAAATGCTTTCTTTCCGGTTCCCCGAATACACAATTTCAACAGGTATTTTGTGACCGTATTATTATTTAACGCCATCAGAAACGGTGGCATGTATACTGCAAACGCAAATGGAAGCATGTAGAAAATACGCACAATTTTCCTTTTTCCAAAGAAACGGAAGAAATGCTTCTCGACCTGTACCAGATATTCAATCAAGCCATGTCTGCTGTGCCGGAGTGATGCATCAAACAATACAATATACATCGTAAGGTTCAACAACATAAACACCATGAGCAGCACAATAAGAAGCAATATATAAATAATAGATCCCGGCTTGATCAGGACATCCAGAAAGTTCTCTTTCGTGATCGAACTGTATCCGGACAATTTGATCGCCAGATAGAATCCACGAAATACAACCGGAACCAGAATAAACGACGAAACCAGTAGAAAAGCAAGCTGACATAGTACCACCTTTATTTTATTATGTGCCAGAAAATATCTGATCCGGAGCATATATTCCGCTTTCATATCTGTCTGCCTCCTGGTTGTCTGTTCAAAACAGGCATTGCAGAATATTCTATGCTCTGTTTAAACATTTCTGACATTACCAACCAGAGGACGCTTCCGCTCGTTTCGTCCTGCAACGGTACTAAGATGCCGTTTACACGCCATCTAAGGACCGGCGGACTCAAATGCCTCTGAGTTGGTAAGTCAAAATGTTTAAACAAAATCTACAATATGCTTTCTGCAATTGCCTGTTTAATCTCATAGTCTATATTATAGGCACAACCGAAGCTATCTGCAAGCACTCTCTGTCACAATAATCTGACAACCGAACACATCCGGCTTCTGACGATATATAAAAACCGGGGAAATGTTCTACACAATTAATCGTACTTACCGTAACGCACTATACAAAAAGGCACCCACAATAAATTTTAATATCTCAGGATATTATTTGCGCTATAACATGACATTCGCAAGGATTTCGTTATGAGTTGCACATTGTACATTAGAGTAAGCTACACTAACCCCAGACTTCGCGCTAACGCTCGTCTTCACTAAGTGCTCCGCTCAGCCAAAGGCGAGTTGGCAAAGGAGCATTTACGAAACAGACATATGCGGAAATTAAAAAGCATGAGATTACTTCTTGCTATTAGCTCTGTCATCAAAAAATGACATAAGTGAGGCTTCCGTTATGAGCTGCATATTGTCAGTAAATGCGAGTGCCTGTCTGAGTCCGAAGGACGAGTTGGCACAGGAGCATTTACGAAACAGACATATGCAGCGAATAGGAACCGCAACGAGTCATTTATGATGACAGAACTATAGCAGGAAATAATCTCATGCTACATCAACCATTTTAGAAGCCGGTGTTTCGGTTATCGGTGATACGCTTTGCCTTGCCCTCGGAACGAGCAATAGACTTCGGCGGAAGCAGTTCTACCTTGGCACTGATCAGTAGAGTCTGCTTGATCTGTGTCTTGATATATGCAGCCAGCTTCTCAAGCTTATCCGCATCGTTTATATCAACATCATCCTTTAATTCCACCTGAACAGTAAGCTTATCCTGTGAATTCACACGATCAACTACCAGCATATAATGTGCAGATGCTTCTTTCACACCCATCAGTACAGCTTCAATCTGACTTGGGAATACATTGACGCCACGAACAACAAGCATATCATCGGTACGTCCTGTGATACGGCTCATCTTAACTGTTGTTCTTCCACAAGCACATGTTCCGTGATGTAAAGTACAGATATCATGTGTTCTGTAACGGATCATAGGCGCACCTGTCTTGGTCAGTGTAGTAAATACCAGTTCACCCGGTGTATCATCCGGAAGCGGTTCTTCTGTTACCGGATCGATGATCTCTGCAAGCACATGATCTTCATTGATATGCATACCATGCTTTTCCATGCATTCAAATGCAACACCGGGACCACCGATCTCCGTAAGTCCATAGATATCGAGTGCATCAAAATCAAGCAGATCTTCCAGATGCTGTCTCATTTCCTCTGTCCATGGCTCTGCACCAAAACAACCGGATTTCAGTTTTAATTCTTCCGGCTTGATTCCCATTTCATGGATGGTTTCTGCCAGATATGTTGCATAAGATGGTGTACAGCAAAGCATCGTAGCACCAAGCTCTTTCATCATTATAATCTGTCTCTGTGTATTACCGGATGACATTGGAATTACTGTAGCCCCAATCTCTGTTGCACCCTGATGTGCCCCCAGTCCGCCGGTAAATAAACCATAACCATAAGCAATCTGAATGATATCATCCTTTGTACCGCCTGCAGCAGTCAGTGCTCTGGCAACCATCTCTGTCCATACCTTAATATCATTTTCCGTATATCCTGATACGATCGGCTTTCCGGTTGTTCCTGAAGAACCCTGAATACGTACAATATCTTTAAGATCTGCAGCAAATAGTCCATATGGGAAATTATCTCTCAAATCGGTTTTCTGCGTAAATGGAAGCTTTACGATATCTTCAATTCCATTAATATCTTCCGGTTTTACTCCGGCTTCATCCATTCTCTTTCTGTAAGCCGGAACATTATTATATTCCAACTCTACGGTAGCTCTCAGTCTCTCTCCCTGAAGCTTTTTTCTTTCATCAAAATCCATACATTCCATTGCATCGTTATAGATGTAATGAATCTTCTTCTGTCTCATATGTGACTATCCTCCATGTCTGATCTTGGCTTTACTTTTTCGCTTTTATGTTTTTCCACACTAAAGCGTTTACCCATAAAAATTTTAGCTGAGCAGCCTGTATATGTCAAGGAAGTTTTTACCTTCCCTTAAAGTTTTTCCATATAGTACAAAACGACCACCACACAGGCGCGTCCTGCATGATGGTCGTTCTGTCAATATATTGGTATATAAGATTTACGCAAATCTTGTTGTGTTAATCTTTACACCAGGACCCATTGTTGAAGCAATTACAACGCTCTTAAGGTACTGTCCCTTAGCAGCTGATGGCTTTGCTTTTACAATAGCATCCATTAAGGTCTGGAAGTTTTCGTCTAACTGTTCCTCTGTAAAGGAAGCTTTTCCCACTGGCACATGGATAATATTGGCTTTATCAAGTCTGTACTCTATCTTACCAGCTTTGATATCATTAACTGCTTTTGTTACGTCCATTGTAACTGTACCAGCCTTAGGGTTTGGCATTAAGCCCTTAGGTCCAAGTACACGACCAAGACGTCCAACAACACCCATCATATCAGGTGTAGCTACAACAACATCGAAATCTAACCATCCGTCTTTCTGGATCTTTGGAACTAATTCCTCACCACCTGCGTAATCAGCACCGGCAGCAAGAGCTTCGTCTACCTTATCTCCCTTAGCGAATACGAGAACCTTAACTGTCTTACCTGTTCCATGAGGTAATACAACTGCACCACGTACCTGCTGATCTGCGTGACGTCCATCAACGCCCAGTCTTAAGTGAGCTTCGATTGTCTCATCAAATTTAGCTGTAGCCATCTTCTTTACCAAAGCAACTGCCTCTTCGAATTCGTAAACGGCTGTTTTGTCATAGAGCTTGCTTGCATCTATATATTTCTTACTCTTCTTCATTATAAACCTCCTGTGGTCTTATCGGGAGCGACCCTCCCACCAAAATGTTTTTATTCTTAATTACTCTTCAACTGTAACGCCCATTGAACGAGCTGTTCCAGCGATCATGCTCATAGCAGTTTCAAGGCTTGCAGCATTTAAATCTTTCATCTTAAGTTCGGCAATTTCCTGAACCTTAGCCTTTGAGATAGTTGCAACCTTTGTCTTCTTTGAGTTAGCTGAACCGGATTTGATATTACAAGCCTTCTTGATCAGAAGTGCTGCAGGAGGAGTCTTAGTGATAAAGCTAAAGCTCTTATCCTGATAAACTGTAATAACAACAGGAATGATCATATCTCCTTCGTTAGCAGTTCTAGCATTGAATTCTTTTGTAAATGCAACGATATTAACACCATGCTGACCAAGAGCCGGTCCAACAGGTGGTGCAGGTGTTGCCTTTCCTGCAGGGATCTGTAATTTGATATATCCTTCTACTTTCTTCGCCATCTTAGCGCACCTCCAAAAATATTGTGGTAATAACGGGGGATACCCTTCCACTCACTCTTACAATTTCTTGATATCAGCGAATGCAATCTCTACAGATGTTGCACGGCCAAATATTTCTACATCGATGGTAATGGTCTGTTTACTTGGGTTAATTGCCTTAATACTACCCACGGTACCTTCCCAGGCACCTGCTGTAACCTCAACCATATCGCCTACTTCCGCATCGATCACGATTGTCTCCTTGTTGATTCCAAGGTACTTCATCTCATCATCTGATAACGGAACCGGTTTTGATCCCGGTCCTACGAATCCTGTAACACCTCTTGTATTACGAACTACATACCATGTAGCATCGTTCATAATCATATTGAGCAGGACATAGCCGGGAAACAGTTTTCTGGTAACAGCTTTCTGTACGCCGTTCTTAACCTCAATGGATTCTTCTACGGGTACAGACACTTCTAATATCTGGTCCTGTAATTTTCTGTTTTCAATTGTTTTCTCAATATCAGCTTTAACCTTATTTTCATAACCTGAGTAGGTATGGACTACATACCATTTTGCGCTTTCTGCATCTGCCATATAATTCACCAACCTTTACTCATTATATTATGAAATTCAAGCCTATTTGTATAAGCCAGTCAACGACTGCAATAATAGCTCCGAGGATTACCGTTGAAACGATTACTACGGCTGACTGCTTAAACAGGGTTGTTCTGTCAAGCCATGTGATTTTCTTGAATTCACCCTTTAGTTCCTGGGTCCAGCTTTTCTTGAGAGCTGTTGATTTTTCTTCACTTTTTGCCATTAAACCAATCCTCCTTCACTGGTCCGGAACTATTTTGTTTCCTTGTGTACTGTATGCTTCTTGCAGAATCTGCAGTACTTCTTTGTTTCCATTCTGTCTGGATGCGTTTTCTTATCCTTTGTCATATTGTAATTACGCTGTTTACAATCCTGACATGCCAATGTTATTTTAACGCGCACTTCCATCTACCTCCATTACTTATTTTAAGGCATAAAAAAAAGACCTCTTTCATCGCACGATTAACAATAACACAAGTATACAGTGCAAGTCAAGAAATCTTTTTCTGTTTTTAGACATATTCTCTATTTTTTAATTTTATAAAGAAATATGCCGCATTTATTGGATTGTCTGTATTTACCCTTTCAGATCCTTTAAGGTATGGAATAATTCCATATCCGATTCTGTCAGTTTTACATTTGTACAGATCTGCTTTCCCTCCGGATCCGTGATCTTTACTTCTATAATATAGTCTTCTTTGATCCCGCTTGCCATCGCAGCCTGTAAAAACATCGGAAACTTCGGATGATTGGATGCAAATTTCTCCCATGCGGATTTTATCTTAAAAATTGATGCCGGATTTACCATATCTATCTCCTTATACGCCTGCAAGTTTTGCAGCTTCTCTCGTCCTGCAGACATATCTCTTATTAAAATATTATTCCATATTTATGATATCAGAATAATGCTGCAATCGCGCCAAGCAGTCCGTAGCTTACAACTCCCACGATCAGTCCTGCAAGTACAACACCACCTATAACGGCAAGTGCACTCTTCTTCCAGTCAAGATCTAAGAAGCTGGCTGCCAGAGTACCCGTCCAGGCTCCTGTACCCGGAAGTGGAACCCCGACAAACAACATCAGTGCGATATAGACTCCGCCGCCTGTTTTCTCAAGCAGCTTCTGTCCGCCTTTTTCGCCCTTCTGAATACACCATGTAAAAAATTTCCCTATATATTTCTTATCTTTTCCCCACATCAGAACCCGTCTGGCGAACCAGTAAATCGCCGGAACCGGAAGCATGTTGCCGATTATACAGATGATCAGTGCACGAAATGTCGGTATTCCGAATACCGCTGCATATGGAATCGCACCTCGTAGTTCCACGATCGGAACCATAGATATCAGAAACATGATCAGATATTTTTTAAACATTATTATCTCCTACAATTTCTTTTTTATAGAATGGTTCTGTATTCTCTGTAACCTTTTTCCCAAGTCCGTTATCTGTTCCTGTAAGTGCGATTGGAATACCAAACGCAAGCGGTTTTATCTTTGGAAGAAGAGAATCAAATAAATCTTCTTCATCACCTTCAAAATCAATTGTGATCAGATACTCTTCATCTGAATTTTCTTTTTCCATCATCTGGATATAAGCTGCCTTTACATTTGGACGTTCAGCCAGGAATTTTTTTGCTTCATCCAACATATCAACCGGCATATATTTCGGACTTCTTAAACGGATCTTTGTATTTGCCGGAATTGTATGCTTCTTGATATTCGTATTCTTATGCTCCTCAAGCACACTCTTTCTGCTCTCATCCACTGTCTTTATAAGTGCATCTGGAACCTGCATACCAACTGTGTAGGGATCGATCACGATTCCCTGAATCTGACCATTGGAATTCAGAACCAGCGGGGCAACCTCTTTATAAGTAAGTGCCATCTTCTCAACTTCTACTTCCTTGATCGCATGCTCGAATTCTTCGTCATTTGTAAAACATGGGAAGAAGTTCTTTCCTGTATTATCTGTGATAACACGGAAATTTACTCTGAATTTTCCATCTCCCATGATCCTTCCCTGATCATCTTTTACCGGTTTGGGATCCAGTGTCGCCGGCAGGATAAATCTTGCCTGTAATAACTTCTCAATAAAATTCTTTAGATTCTGCTGATTATTTTCGGCCTTAAAAACCTCAATTGCCTCCAACAATGCTTCATTCTTTATCTTGCCGCTTTCCATACTTAATTTTCACCTTTCTCTTTTATACTGTCCTTATAGGCTCTGTATTCAACTTCTGCCTTCTTGCCTTCTTCGCTTCTCTTGGATGCCACCATCTCAGGCATAATATCCACCATCGGCTCGTTAATATATTCTGTCAGCTTCTGAAGGAATTCCTTTCCACCTTTATAAGTAGCTACCGGAATGGTCACGACACCCTGATTGGTCATCATAACATACCCTCTTACCACATGGTAAAACGGCTTATGCAGCTTTGCCTGTTCCTTTATATCAGAAATATCATAACATTTCCATCTTCCGGGGATCTTACTGTAATACAGATGTTCTTTATCAAGCTTCGCAGCTGACCCTACGATACATCTGCACATCATACCGATCAAAAATCCAAGCGCCAGTGCCGCAAGAATCAGGATCCGTCCGGTTCCTTTAAATACACTGTCAAATCCCAGAAGTGCTACAACGATAAATAATACGATTGCTGTACCAACAATAAATGCCAGATACCCAACTGTAGTATATGCCTGATACTGTCCATTCTTATTTTTTTTGCATTTTGAATAATAACTGAACGGTGAATCAATAAGACCAAGGTCAGCCCCGCATAACGGACAATATTTCTGATTCAGTGTCGCATTTGCAGGAATTGACTTTCCACAGTGCGGGCAACGGAAAAATAACTGATTGATAATACCCGATAATAACAGCATGATAACAAACAGTCCCCATCCGTATATGATCTTTCCGACAAATGTAAATATAAACAGTCCCAGTGTACCGATCACAGGCATAATTACAATACAGCCCTTGGCAATTCTTAACTTCATCTCTTCCTCCATCCGCAACAGAGTATCCCATCTGTTATTCTGTATAACAGCTCTGCTGTGGCTTTCTTCTTTCTATTTTCAGACCGGATCAGATCCTAGATCTGTGCAAATGCCTGTTCCAGATCCGCGATCAGATCTTCCGCATCTTCCAGTCCACATGAATAACGGACAAGATCAGGATATACACCGCATGCTGTCAATTCTTCATCATTCATCTGCCTGTGTGTTGCACTTGCCGGATGCAGACAACAGGTTCTCGCATCCGCTACATGTGTCTCAATCGAACCGAGTTTTAAATGCTTCATGAATTCTTCCGCTGCTTTTCTTCCGCCCTTTACACCGAAGCTTACAACGCCACAGGAGCCGTTTGGCAGATATTTTTCTGCAAGTGCATGATATTTGTCATTTTCCAGCCCGCAGTAATTCACATAAGTAACCTTATCATTCTGTTCCAGATATTTTGCAACTGCGAGTGCATTCTCGCAGTGACGTTTTACTCTGACATGCAGACTTTCCAGTCCGAGATTCAGGATAAATGCACTCTGCGGAGACTGTACAGAACCAAAATCACGCATCAGCTGTGCAGTTGCCTTTGTGATAAATGCGCCTTCTTTTCCGAACTTCTCTGCATATGTAATTCCATGATAGCTGTCATCCGGTGTGGTGAGTCCCGGGAATTTGTCTGCATATTTCATCCAGTCAAACTTTCCGGCATCTACGATGCATCCACCGATAGCTGCTCCATGTCCGTCCATGTATTTGGTTGTGGAATGGGTTACGATATCTGCTCCCCATTCGATCGGGCGACAGTTGATCGGAGTCGGGAATGTATTATCTACAATAAGCGGTACTCCCTGCTCATGCGCTACCTTTGCAAACTTCTCAATATCTAATACGGTCAGAGCCGGATTTGCAATGATCTCACCAAATAATGCCTTGGTATTCGGACGGAACGCTGCACGGATCTCATCTTCAGATGCGTCCGGATCAACAAATGTGAAATCGATTCCCATCTTCTTCATCGTTACCGCAAATAAGTTATAGGTTCCACCATAGATGGAATTTGATGCTACAACATGGTCACCACAATTTGCAATATTAAATACTGCATAGAAGTTTGCTGACTGACCGGAACCGGTAAGCATCGCCGCTGCACCGCCCTCTAACTGACAGATCTTCTTTGCAACCAGATCATTTGTCGGATTCTGAAGTCTGGAATAAAAATATCCATCTGCCTCCAGATCGAATAATTTACCCATATCTTCACTTGTTGCATATTTGAATGTTGTACTCTGATAGATCGGAACCTGACGTGGTTCTCCGTTTCCCGGTTCATAACCTCCCTGTACACATGTTGTATTAATCTTGTATTTACTCATTACATCCTCCTGATAACTATATCTTCTGTGTTTTATGATCTATTCCAAGTTTCTGTATTCATATCCATTATTATTTCCAGTATAAATACCTGTCTTTTCATGTACCATTTAGCACATCAATTCATTATATAAAATTTATCCCGTTCCTGCAAGCACATGTACTCCTACAAAAATTAAAAATCCGTTAAGATTTCCTTATTTTTACGAAAGTGCAAAAATCTCCTTACATAGCTTTCTTCCCGACTGTGTCCGGAAGATCTTCTCATAAGCAGACCGGACTGCTTTGATATGCTCTTTATCCTCATACAGGTTCACAAGGAAATCTGCCTCTACCAGTATCTGATAATCCATTCCGTCAATATTGGAATAGGTATGGTGATGTCCGACCAGATAACACACCCGCTCAATAAAGGCGGCATCATCTGTCAATGGAATAAGCAGTTTTTCTGCTTCCGGCGGGCCTTCCTTTTCCTGTGTCTTTCCTGTATTATATCCATATTTCTTTTCTGAGTTCTTTATGCCTATATCATGCACAAGTGCAGCGACTTCCAGAATCTCCAGTTCTTCTCCTGTGACTCCTTCCATCTCCCCGATCAGCTTGGCAAAAGAATGAACCTTCAGAAAATGATGGATCCGTCTGGCATCTCCCGCATAATATTCGATCATCTTCTCTTTTACCCGAGATTTCAGCTCCCGGCTTGCAGGAATCGTATCTTCTACATTCTGCTGCAATCTCTCACTCTGCTCTGCTTCTGTACTCTGTTTCTGCTCGGTTTCCATTTCTTTCCTCCTGACTGTCTGCCGACCGTTTTAGTATATTTATTTAACCTGATCTATTTCTGTCTTATTTTCTTTTGTTTTTATCTGTACTCACATCCCCGATTATATATGGTTGCTACAGAATACGCAACTTTTTTTCCTATACGCCCTGTTTATCCAATATTTATGTCTTATCGTCTTCTGCAGATTGTTTTGTATTGTTTTCACTTATAGGTTGTCTTTTCTTTTCATATAGTAGTATAATTTTCAAGTGCAGGTTTTTTTAGGAGGTTTTACAAATGAAAGATAATTCCCGTCCAATCGGCGTATTTGATTCCGGTATTGGCGGTATCAGTGTTTTAAAAGAAATCGTTTCACTGATGCCGGAGGAAAATTATATATATTATGGTGATTCCGCGAATGCTCCATATGGCACACGCCAGATCACTGACATTCAGCATCTAAGCCGGAACTGTGTGAAATTCCTGCTTGAACATGGCGCGAAAGCGATTGTGATCGCATGCAATACTGCAACCAGTGCTGCTGCTGCCATGCTTCGTGCAGACTATCCGGACATCCCTGTGATCGGCATTGAGCCGGCATTAAAACCAGCCGTTCTCTGGAAGGAACATGACCGGATCGCAGTTATGGCTACCCCTATGACATTAAAACAGGATAAGTTTCTATCGCTTATGCATACATACGAAGACCGATCCGTAATCTACCGTGTACCATGTCCAAAGCTGGTTGGCTTTGTGGAAAACGGAGATCTGGACAGTCCGGAGCTTCATGATTATCTGCAGGAGATTCTCTCGCCTTATCTGGAAAAGGGAATCGATGCGATCGTGCTTGGCTGTACGCACTATCCGTTTGTGGAAAAAATGATCCGAACCGTTGTCGGTCCGGATATCAAGATTTTTGTCGGGAGCCACGGAACTGCCGTAGAACTGCGTCGCCGCCTGATTGCCGCAGGCTTAAAGTCAGAATCTGCTGAACAGGGTACAGTCGAGATTTATAACAGTTGTACGACCGATGGAAACGCACATGTTGCCCTCTGCAGGAAGCTGCTGGCATTATAATGTACCGTACGGAAGAAGCTGGAGGCTAGCAAATCACTCTCGTTCTATTTCGCAAAAAGATTAACAGGTATCCGGTCTTATATACCCTTTATTTCACAGAACGCTCGCGCTCTATTTTTCACGTAACGGTACTAACCTCACTGCCTTTAGCAGTTCGCTAAGGACCGACGTGAAAAAAGGTCTGTTACATAAAGGTATATAAAACCGGATACCTGTTAATCTTTTTCTATGATCCTGTTAGAGATTGCTGAATTTTTATGAGCATACACATTTAATACAAGTCTCCATCGTAGTATCGTAATAACAGTCCGGTCACGCGGTCATAGGCTGCGAAACCGTCTGAGACACCGTTCAGGTTCAGGCTTGTTTCAGTGAAGGTATTGGATGCCTGATTGACGGTATCCGTTGATAGAATGGCCTTATCCTCTACCTTTTCCCAAGTCTCCGGGAGCAGAAAGATGTCGTCGGAAAGCACCTGTTCGGAAATCCTCTCATTTGCCAGATATAGCTCCGCATCCTCCCCGATAGCCTCATAATAGGCATTATCTACATAGGACAATACACTCAGATACCCGGAATAAATAAAGAATGGATCTTCGCTGTCGATACAGGCAAGATAAGATATAAAGTTTGCCTCATCCTCATAGATATACCCATGCAGATGCGCCAGCTCATGGCAATAGGTTGCAGGATAATTTGTGATATACATATTTGCATTACAGTTTGCTTCCATCGAAAACGGGAAATAATATCCCGCCATATAACTCTGGCTCATAAGCCCGGAGAACATCATATGCTTGACATCCGGATAGTAGCCGGACAACCGTGGATACCGGCCGGACAGTTTCCGAAGAGCATTTCGTGCCTGTTCCTGCATATCTCCATCATATGTTATGTATCCGTTTTCATCCCGCTCTACTTTAGTGCTGTATTCGTTACACTGCTTTACGATATAATTGCGAAGTGCCTGCAATTCTTCTACCTTATACTGCCGTTCCTCTGTTTCCTCATTTACAGGAAGCGAGGAACAGTGATAATAGATCGTACAGTTTCCGGTCATAATAAGACAGATCGCAACCGTTATATATGCAATAACAAGGTCATAGATCCTGCAAAATCTCCGATATCCCTTATGCTTTCTTAAAAAGATCAACAGAATATTCAGAATCAGACATGCAAGGATCAGCAGGATTGCCGTAACGATCATAAGTTCCCCGATTGAAAAGGAAAACAGATTGCCAAATCTTGCAAATACTGCAACGATAACCGGATTCACATGTTCGGCATACCAGTCGCACCAGTTTTCCCATCCCATCTTTCCACTGATCCACGGAGCAGCCCACGCTGCTGCATTTATCACTATGACCAGAATTATCCCTGTAAAAAGAAGGGGTCTGTGAATATGCCTTTTTTTCTTCTTTTTCTCTATTACATTCATAATTTTATTCTTCCTGCCAGATAGTGTATTTTCTGATATGCATCCTGTCAGATTCTCATACATACAACATCCTTTTCTACCTGTTCAGTATATCATCCTGCTCTGCTTTTTACGACACACTTCACAGATTTATAACAAAAACGCCCTCAAAGTTTGACATCTTCTCTGTCTGACGGCAGACCTGTCATTCTTTGAGGGCATTCTATTTCCTGTTATACTTTTTACTATTGGCACATATTTACGATAAAATTATTTCAGGTCTTCTACCAGTTCGTACAAAGCTTCTGCGGAATTGAAATTATCAGATGTGATCTCATCACTTGGAATGATAACATCGTATTTGTCTGCAATCTCTGCAATGATCGTTATGATATCCAGAGATTCCAGTATTCCATCATCTACCAGTGCATCTTCATTTTCAAAATCAACATTCGGTTTGATCTTCTTTAACATTGCAATAAAATCATTCATAGTTTTATTCTCCTTTATTCTTTAATTCTGCTATCTTTTTTATTTCTTTTCGAAGAAGCGAGCCTTTAAATGTCTTCGGAACTTTCTCGATATAGAATATCTTCTGCGGTAACTTATAGCTTTCAACCTGTTGCTGCATATAGCTCTGGAATGCAGTTTCGTCAAATCCATCCTCTTGCACGATCAGCATAACCGGCAATTCTCCGGTGATCGGATCCTGAACGGAACTGTAAGCACAATCTACCACACCCGGATACCGGATCGCAACAGTCTCTACCTCTGCCGGCGAGATCTTGCTTCCACCATAGTTGATAACATCATCTGCCCGTCCAACCAGAATAATACTGCCATCTTCATCCATATAGCCAAGATCATTTGTCATAACATATCCATCCACTACCGTTTTCGCAGTAAGCTCCGGATCATTGTAATAGCCCTCCATAACAATCGGACCACCCCAGGCCAGTAAAGCAGGCTGTTTCTCAGATCCATTCTCTATAATATTCCCTTCTTCATCTATAAACCGCACTAGAGAATTGACGGTCGGATATCCGATACAACCATTCTTATTCTGACGGCTGAATTCCAGAATACAGGAGCAGCCAGCTTCCGACGATCCATAAAAATTATAAAGTCTTGTACGTGGAAGATACCGGAGCAGCTTTTCCTTGTCCGTTTCCGGAAGCGGGGCTGATCCCACCTGTATATAATCGATCTGATCGGCATATCCTGCAATCCTGTCATCTGACAAATGAAAGATCATTCCAAGTGTTGCAGGAGAAATTGCCATCGATGTTGCATGGTACTGCTCAAGCATCTTCCAGAGATTGCCTATCATAGCCATACCATTCATCAGACAGACAGTTCCGCCACTTATCATATCCGACTGATACCGTCTTATACCAAAGGAATGATTGAGTGGCATCGGTATGATCTCCACATTTCCTGGTTTCATCTGTGTTCCCTTCATAACATTCCCAGCAATTGCCACATCATTCTTATGATGCATGACAACACCCTTTGAGCTGCCGGTCGTACCCGTTGTGAACAACAGCATCGAACGTGAATCTGCATTTGGAAGCGGAACATCCAGTTCTTCTGTATTCTCCATCTGTTCCATCAGCTTCTTCGGGGATAACCAGCGCAGTCCATCTGACTCTTTGTTTGAGATCAGCCATTCTGCATCCACCTTATCCCTGATTTCCTGCATGCGCTCAGGTGAAGTAGATCGCTCAACAGGAATCACAAGCGCCTGCATATACTGCAAGGCTGAAAACAAAACCATATATTCAATGTTCTGTGTGCATCGTAAAATAACATGTGCGTTCTTTTTTATACCATTCTGAAGCAGGACATTTGCCATCTTTCTGATTGCCGTCCAATACTCCGCATATGTCAGATGTTTTTTTAACTCACAGACAGCCAGCGTATCCGGTTGTGTCTCTGCATATTTTTTTATATAATGAAGCACGGTTTCCATATTGATCCTGTTATTTCTCCTTTTTCTTTGTAATCTTTTTTACATTTTTCTTCCATTTTTTCATAAATTTCCGGTCTTCCTCATCCCATACCTTACAGGCATCTTCCCAGCTTACCTTCTGATCCTCAGTCAGAGTTTCCTGCAACTGATACTTTTCCTTCAGATATGCTCCAAGAAAGCTTGTCACCTTTTTTGCTCCTGCTATATTCGTATGCTTTGGATTATAGAAATCCGTTTTAAAATCAATATCCATCTCATCAACATACTGATTTAGATCCAGGCAGTCATAGCCCTGTTTCTCACAATAGGCATCCACAGCCAGATGCTCCCGGATCTGACTCTCATCCGGTACATACGGTGTCGCTATAAACAGCACCTTTTTTCCCAGTTCATTTGCCTTTTTCTCGATTGCATCCAGAGTATCCTTAGATGCCTGTGACAGTTCAAGACTCTGATTCGTTGTATAATCCGGTTTCTTGTTTTTGAGATTTGTGATCGTTGATTTTGGTCTTGCAAATTTATCATCACTGGACGGATTGTTCAGACGATTGATCATAAATTCCCGGTCAAATTCCATCAGGTTATTATGATATTTTAATATCTGAACCATCATTTCTGCTTTCTTCACAAAGCTTCCACCATGTATAGACTGAATTGCCTGCAGCCTTGTTATGGATGGATTCATGCCGGATATAAGCAATTCAAACCAATAGTCCCGTTCTTCCTGGCTGTGATCATCATTTGTATTTCTGGCGATCATGGTTCTGACCTCGATAACAAACACGTCCACGTTCTGACTTTTTACCGCTTCTTCCATAATATATGGTGCCATATTCAGATCCTGGATCGAGCTAGCCAGCATAGCCGAGGTAAAATCCTGTTCCTCATATGCCTGTGGCGGATTCCAATAACGGAATATCGCACTGGATCCGATCATCAATGCATTGACCGTATCCTTTTCTTCCGCGTAATACTCTGCCCATGCCTCTGCGTCACTCTCATCCGGTCTGGCAAACTGTCCGACCTTCGATATAGAATATAACAATATGACAAAAAACAGTAGGATTGAAATTACTTTTTTTATTATTGCCAAAACCTTTTTCTTTCCTGTTTTCATGTTTTGTTCTCCTACCCTTAAAACTGTTCATAGATGAATGCGATCTGACTGCCGGAACCATATACACCAAACGTCAATACACATAAAATTCCAACGATCAGAACCAGCCAGCGCAGCCAGAGATTCTGACGTAGCAGCCAGCTTCTGATATCCTCTTTGATCCCCATCTGCTCCCGGATCTCCTGTGCAACTGATACACATAACAGGATCAGACAACCAATCAGGATCAGTCCCCATTCCCGCTGGGACAAAGCAAATGTATTTATAATGTCATAAAATGTACCACGGTCAACCACACAGGAAGCTATCATATGGAAGGAAGCACGAATTCCACTTCCCATAAAAATGATACGTCCGATCACGCATAATAAAAATGTCCGAAGCATCCGGAATATATTCCAGCTTATACAGTTTGTCCGTATATTCAGTTTCTCTGTTAATTTAGCAACCGGCTGCTCAAATAATGTCGATAAGCAGATCAGAATTCCGTGAAACAGTCCCCAGCCGATATAATTCCACTTTGCCCCATGCCAGAGTCCGGTCAGAATCCATACGCACAGGATTGGTACACAAGAGGCAAATCCGGTTCCTATGGCATTTCCCAGATATTTCCGCACCTTGGTATTCCATTTCAACAGGATCTTTGAAGTCGATACCGGATAGAATACATATTCTCTGAAGAACGCTCCGAGTGAAATATGCCATCTTCTCCAGAACTCCGGCAACGTCTGGGAAAAATATGGCCGCCTGAAATTTTCTCCAAGCGTAATGCCAAAGCACTCCGACGCACCACGTACGATATCCATGCATCCGGAGAAATCACAGTAAATCTGGATGGAATACATAACCGCCGCCAGAAAGAAGATCATACCTTCATACTGATCAGAATGTTTAAATACTTCTGTCACAAATGGACTGATACGGTCTGCCATCACCATTTTCTTAAGTGCTCCCCACAGAATCAACCATGTACCTTTTATCACCGTATCATAATCAAACTTATGCTTTTCCCATAGTTGATGCGCAACCAGTTCATATCGCGCAATCGGTCCCTGCGTAATATGTGGAAAATATAATACATACGACAGATATTTCAGAAAATTCTTCTGTGCATGGATCCTTCCGTTATAGACATCAACCAGATAAGAGATCATCATAAAGGAATAAAAAGAAACTCCAAGCGGTGCAGGGAAATGCCAGTCTGGAATCCGCTGTATCGCTTCGTATGGAAGAAAACGTTTGATGTTCTCGATGGCAAATCCTGTCACCTTGAATACAATAAGCGCACCTATTACGATCAGCAATGCCAGCACCAGATATTTCTTTCGTTTCTTTTTCTGTGCTGTTTTTATCTTTCTTGCAGCTCTCTTATCTGCATCCAGAAGCAGCCGGTCCTGTTCCTCCAGATTTTTCTCCATCAACATTGTCAACGGATATACCAGAAATGCAGTTCCAACTACGATCAGCAGATCATCAATCCCACTATAAGCATAGAAGACCGCACTTGCAGCAAGGAGCACCCACCACTGGATTTTCTTTGGTACTATATAATATATCAAAACTGTAACTGCAAAGAATACTATAAATATGTATGATACGACAGACATGCCTTCTCTCCATTTCTTTCTCTTCGTTTCACGCCCGTTTCTGTATGGCTTTTTTTACACCGTACTGAATGTGCTCCAGTATTTTAACAGCAATGTGCATATGATCGACATTACAAGAATAATGATAAGGGAAATCTTCCAACCTTCCCGGAACATATACTTTGGTTCCAGTCCATATCCCACCGGAATCGCACGGATCGACGTTGGCAGCATATAAGACAGGTTCACACCAATGGATGCTACATATATATACGGAATCGGATTCAGCCCACATCCCTGTGTGATTGAGATCACAAGTGGAATCGCAACCGCTGCCGTAGCTGTATTTGAGGTCACATCCGACAACAGTAGTGTTGCAGTCAGAATGATCAGGATCGTTACAAAACCACCCTTCATATCAAGGGAAGAAATCACTTCTCCAAGTGCTTTTGCAACACCTGTTGCATTGATCAGGCTTCCAAGTGCCAGACCTCCGGCAAATATATACATCAGATCCCAGACGATCTTTCCCTGCACCTGTTTCCAGACCATGATCCGTTTTCCCTCTTTATTTGTAAAAAGAAAGGCGATGATCGCACAGATGATAAATACATATGCAGGCTTTAATCCCGGCAATATATCCTGATAAAGCTGTCTGGTAAATGCCAGACCTGTTGCCACTACAAACAGCACAAGTGCGGATTTTTCTTCAAAGCTCATCTTTGGAAGCTTCCGGTACTGTTCCGCAAAATATTCACTGGAACCACCTAACAGATCTGTCTTCTTTACATCACGAAGAATAAATACTACATTGATCAGCATTAGGATCAGCATAACCGGAAGGAACCGGATAACCCAGGAGGAATACATATATTCTTTTCCGGTCAACTGCTGGATATATTCCACCGTTACCAGATTCATAGCACCACCAAGTGGAGATGCCAGACCACCAAGTCCTGTCGCATAGGCGATCGTCAGCAAGATTTTCGATGCCGTCTTACTATTTTTCACATCATCCATTCCAATATATTTCAGCATAGAAACTGCGATCGGCGTGATCGTTGCGCATACTACTGCATTCGGAAGCACCGCAGATAATACCATTGACAACGCAAACCAGAACACAAGCTGCATTCTAAGACTGTTTCCGATCAGACGCAGAAACGTGATTGCAATTCGTTTGTCCAGTCCTGTATTTTCCCATAATACTGTTATGATCGAAGCTCCAAGCAATAGCAGAATCGTTTCGTCCGCATAATTCGATATTATGGCCTTCATCTCCGCCATAGGAACTACTGCATTGATCGCAATCGGCAAAAACGCCGTTACTGCATAATCTACCGGACCTGTTACCCACCAGTATGCCATCCAGAATACCGTTCCAACTGCTGCCCGTTCTGCAAATGTCGGCAGAACTGCATGCGGTAAAAGAAAGCATGCCAACAGGAATAGAACCGGTCCAAGTAACAAATGAATCAATCGTTTATAATTTCTCATATAATCCTCCAAGCAAGTCCTACTCGATATATTGTTCTTTCTACATAAAAAAAAGAACCCTAATATCGGATTATAAAAATCCAATATTAAAGCTCTATTAAAAATTCGACATTCTTCTATTTATTTTTAAGGTTTTGGAATAAAAAATGTGAAAATACTTCCTTTATTCTTTGTACTTTCAACATAAATCCCTCCCCCATATAACTCAGCAATCTTCATTGCCTGTGAAAGTCCCAGACCAAAACCTTCCGCATTACGATCTTTTTCTTCCCGATAAAAGCTTTCAAATATTTTGGATATATTTTCTTTCTCTATTCCACAGCCTTCATCCTGAATACGAATATACGACTTTCCGTCTTTCTCTCCACAGGACACATAGATTTTAGTTCCTTCATTACTATACTTTACAGCATTTGAAAGCAAGTTATTTATAACAATATAGATAAGATTCATATTTGCATGTATGATAGTCGGCTGAAAGGAATATTCAAATGTAATCTGTTTCGTATCAATATATGCTATATCATCACATGCAGATTCAATTACATCCCGAACATCAATATCTTCCATACTGAATGTTGTCCCCTTTCTATCTATTGCAGTCATTTGAAGCAATTGATCAACCAGATTCTTCATACGGTTTGTCTGTCGCTCAAATACCTCTATACTTTTTATTGCTTCTTTATCCTGCTTCTTTTCTGCCACCTCTCTCGACACCTGGCATTGTGCATGCATAACAGCAATAGGCGTACGAAGTTCATGGGATACATTCGCATTAAATTCTTCCTGACGTTCCAACTCCTGCTGCACTCTCTGGTACAAATGATTATTTGCATCTGTTAACATCTGAAGTTCTTTAAAACATCCTTTGTATTCCAGACTATCCGTAAAATCCAGATTCTCCCCGCTCTTTTTTATCGATTCATTCAACTGTCTCATTGGTACAGCGATCAGATATCTTAATAAAAGGGCAAATAAAATAAAAAATGCGCCAACAACTCCTATCACCAAATATGACTGATGCCACAGTCCGCGATAATTTTCTTTCACCGCCTGTTCCGACATCATAGCACATACCAGATAAAAACTGTCATCCTCCGTTCCATTCTTCCTTTTTCCTCGTCTGGTTGCTACGTAATAACGCTCTCCCTGAAAGGTTACTTTTGTAAGACTCTGTAATCCGATATCAAGCCCGGTTCTGGAATCATCCGGCATTCTGCCATCAAGAAAACTTCCGTCTCTTGACTGTAAAAACACATATACATTTTCGTTATAAGTATCTTTCTCTTCCGGATCGTAAAAATCGCTTTTTATATACGGATTCTCATTCTCATCAAATCCTATATTTTTTTTTGCACGTTTCACTTCCTGCGCCAGTTCTGTATAAGCCAGATATTTAGTATCCTCTTTGATCAGATTCTTCTGCATCAACAAAAGACATATCGTTCCTGCTGCAATGATAAGTCCACAAACAATAACAGTAAAATTAATAAATGAGATTTTCCTTTTTAACATTCCAGTCTATAACCTACTCCCCGGATCGTATGTATCAGTTTTTCTTTAAAAGGATCATCGATTTTTCTGCGAAGATATCGAATATATACATCAACTACATTTGAATTGATATCATCATCAATGCTCCATATATTTGCACGGATCTGCTCTCTTGTGACAACAATGTTCCTGTTACGCACCAGATATTCCAGGATTGCATATTCCCGGACTGTAAGATCGACAGTCACACCATCCCGGACAACCCGGTGATTATTTGTATCAATCTGTAATGACCCATAATTCAATATGCTGTCATTACTTATATGTACAGTACGAAGCATTACCCTTAACCTTGCGAGCAATTCCGAAAACTCAAACGGTTTTGTCATATAGTCACTGGCTCCTGCATCCAGTCCCCTGACAATATCCTGCGTTTCGGACTTTGCAGTCAAAAAAAGCACCGGAACCTGTATTCCTTCTGCCCGGATTGTTTTTAAAACCGACATACCATCTTTTTTCGGAATCATAATATCCATTATAACTCCATCGTAACTTGCCATCTCCAGATAATCAAGTGCTGCCTGCCCGTCAAAACAGGCATCTACATTGTATCCTTCTTTTGTCAGTTTATTACATATTATATGATTCAGATCCAATTCATCTTCAACAACCAAAATGCGCATGGACACAACCTCCCTATCTTAATATACAATGGCATACCATCATTAAAATAAGATTAAAGGGACTGGCACCGAAAAATATTTTCAATGCCAATCCCTTTTATCATGCTTATTTTAGTTGTCACCAGGCATTTACTACCTGTTTATATTACTACTTCTCATTTCTCGCTGTCAATTTCTGACCGTCATAGTCAATGATGATCGCTGACTGGGTGGATACTTCACCTGCAAGGATCATACGGGCAACCAGTGTCTCAACATTCTTCTGAATAAAACGCTTCAATGGTCTTGCACCATAGACCGGATCATAGCCCTGATCGATGATCGCACTCTTAGCCTCATCCGTAAGCTTGATCGTGATCTCCTGTCCAGCCAGACGTTTGTTCAGATCCTTGACCATAAGATCAACGATACTGCCAATATTCTCTTTGCTTAATGACTTGAAGATGATCGTCTCATCGATACGGTTCAGGAACTCCGGACGGAAGTGCTGTTTCAGTTTGTTCATAACTGTCTCCCGTATCTCATCCGTGATCTCGCCACCGCCTTCTGCGATATCCACACCACCGATATTCGATGTCATGATGATGATCGTATTCTTAAAGTCTACCGTTCTGCCCTGTGAGTCCGTGATACGTCCATCATCCAATACCTGTAATAATACATTGAATACATCCGGGTGTGCCTTCTCTACTTCGTCGAACAAGACAACCGAATATGGTTTCCTACGGACTGCCTCGGTAAGCTGTCCGCCTTCATCGTAGCCTACATATCCAGGAGGCGCTCCGATCAGTCTGGATACACTGTATTTCTCCATATATTCACTCATATCGATACGAACCATGTTCTGTTCATTATCAAATAAAGCTTCTGCCAGTGTCTTTGCAAGCTCTGTCTTACCTACACCGGTTGGTCCAAGGAACAGGAATGAGCCGATCGGCTTGCTTGGATCCTTGATTCCTGCTTTGGAACGGATGATCGCATCGCTGACATATTCAACAGCTTCATCCTGACCGACAACCCTCTTATGAAGTTCATCTGCAAGATTCAGTGTCTTACTCTTTTCACTCGCCGTCAGTTTGGCTACCGGAATACCGGTCCACTTAGATACAATCTCCGAAATTTCTTCTTCTGATACGACCTCATGTACCAGCTTTCGTTCTTTCTCCGATGCAGACTGCTCTGCCAGTTCCAGCTCTTTCTGAGCTGCCGGAAGTTTGCCATACTGCAATTCGGCTGCTTTGTTCAGATCGTAATTTCTCTGGGCAACCTGAATATCATTCTTGATCTTCTCGATCTCCTCTTTCAGGTTACGGATCTTCTCAACGCCTGCCTTTTCATTCTCCCATTTGGCTTTCAGATTATTTGCTTTATCCTTTAACTCTGCAAGCTCTGACTGTATATCCGCCAGTCTCTGCTTGCTCAGGTGGTCTTCCTCTTTCTTCAGTGCGGCTTCCTCGATCTCAAGCTGCATGATCTTTCTTGTGATCTCATCAACTTCGGTCGGCATGGAATCCAACTCCGTCTTGATCATCGCACAGGCTTCATCGACAAGGTCGATCGCTTTATCCGGAAGGAAACGATCTGTAATGTACCGGTTGGAAAGTACCGCTGCACTTACCAATGCACCATCCGAGATCTTAACTCCATGGAACACCTCATATCTTTCCTTGATACCACGAAGAATGGAGATCGTATCTTCTACCGTCGGCTCATCGATCTGTACCGGTTGGAAACGACGTTCCAGAGCGGCATCCTTTTCAATGTACTGTCTGTATTCGTCAAGTGTCGTAGCACCGATACAATGCAGTTCGCCACGGGCAAGCATAGGCTTTAACATATTGCCTGCATCCATTGCGCCATCTGTCTTACCGGCTCCAACGATCGTATGCAGCTCATCAATAAAGAGGATTATCTCACCTTCTGATTTCTTTACTTCATCCAGAACTGTCTTCAGACGTTCCTCAAATTCACCACGATACTTGGCACCGGCAACCAGCGCACCCATATCCAGTGCGAATATCTTCTTATTCTTCAAGCCTTCCGGCACATCACCTCTGACAATACGCTGTGCCAGACCTTCTGCAACCGCTGTCTTACCTACACCAGGTTCACCGATCAGAACCGGGTTATTCTTGGTCTTACGGGAAAGGATCCGGATCACATTTCGTATCTCAGCATCTCGTCCGATAACCGGATCGATCTTCTGCTCTCTTGCCCGTTCCACCAGATCGTATCCGAACTTCTCCATTGCTTCATAGGAATCTTCCGGATTCTCACTGTCTACCTTTTTATTTCCTCTGATATCTGCCAGAGCCTTTAAAAATGTGTTCCGATCGATCGCCCATGTTTTAAGCAATGGCTTCACATCGGAATCGGCTTTTTCGATCAGTCCAAGGAACAGATGCTCAACCGATACAAAGCTGTCTCCCATCTGCTTTGCTTCCTTTTCAGCCTGAATGAGCGCCTTTGAAAAATTATTTCCGGCATACAGATTTCCGCCACTTACTTTTGGCAGTGATGCAAGCTTATCTTCCACCCTATTTACCGCTGCTGTTACATCTATATCGAGTTTTTCAAAAATCTTCGAAATAAGGCTTTCGTCTATCTCAAGCAATCCTGCAAGTAAATGAATCTGTGCAAGCTCCTGATTATCATATTCCAGGGCTTTATCTTTCGCTTTTTCTATTACTTCAAGCGACTTTCTTGTATATTTGTCCATATCCATAATCATTTACCTCCTGACATATAAAAACTACTGTAATTCAAGATACACTTTCATTACAGTAGTTAACATAACACTTTTTGTTAGCACTGTCAAGAGGTGAGTGCTAATTATTTTTATTTTATTTTTTCACACACATTTCAGGAATGATCACTGGGTAAAACTCACATCAAAAATCGTACCTCCGGATGGATTAGACCGGACTGTAATTGTCCCATCATGCGCACTTACGATTTCATGAACAAGCGCAAGTCCAAGTCCGACACCACCAAGTTCCCGGCTTCTGGATTTGTCCACACGAAAGAACGGTTCAAACACACGCTGCCTGAGTTCCTCCGGGATTCCATTTCCGGTATCCTCTATTGACAGGTAAATATGTTTTTCCTTTTGATATGCGGTCACTGTAACCAGTCCCCCAGAATGATTATATTTTATAGCATTCTCAACAAGATTGTATACCATCCTGTAAATAAGGATATCACTTCCGATCATCTTTATATCCGTGCATTTTCCAATAAGTTTTATATTTTTTTCCTGTGCAAGCGGTTCCAGATCCGCCAATACTTCATCAACAAGAGCATTGACCATTATTACATCATCTCTCCCCACAGTTTGAAGCTCGCTCATATCCAGAAGGGTTTTTACCATTTTACCGAGTCTGTCATTCTGTTCCGTAACCATCTTTATCGTTTGCTCGGTATCTGCATCATTGCCCGGATGCGGATTGGAATTATATGAATCAAGCTGTATCTGCATTAAAGATAATGGGGTTCGAAGCTCATGTGCCGCATTTGCGGTAAATTGTCTCTGTATATCAAATGCATCTGAGAGACGTTCAAGCATCTTGTTATACGAAACACTCAGTTGGTTCAGTTCTTTAACATTGTTTTCTTCTATTCGTGAATCTGCCAGATTTTGTGCCTGTACCTCTTCAATCTTATCAGAAAACTTACCAATCGGCTTTAGGGCATGTCCACTGATAAAATACGTAGCTACACCACCCAGAAGCGCCAGCAAGGCTGAAATTATCAGGCTGTTTTTTTTGTAGTCTGCCTTGTTATTGTACACCTGAACGGAAAAATCATTTGCAAAATCATCCCAGTTATCCTCCGGAATGCTGATATATATTTCATCCGAAGAGCTTCCGTTATCATCTCCCCTGGCATCAACAGTCTCTTGCAGAGAATCAATATAGTACACACCGTTTTTATAAATAAGCATAGTCAGACATCCACATATAAGCGCAATATATAATGTAATTATACATGTAAGCCTCCACTGTAGCGACATTCTTTTCATCTATCGGCCTCCTCCCGTATTTTATACCCTTCTCCCACCTTGTTCAAAATCGGATCATATCCGAGCACTGCCTTAAGCTTTCTTCTAAGCGAAGACATATGTACTCTGATTGCTCCACTAAAGCTGTCCACGGATGCATCCCAGACATGCTCCATCAATTCTTCCTGACTTACCGGTCTTCCCAGATTGAGAAGCAGATATTCTAAAATACCATTTTCTTTTCTTGTAAGGGAAACCTTTTTCCCTTTTGCATATGCCTCACGTTTTATCGTATCAAAGCTTATCTCGCCGCTTTCCAGACATACATCCTTCTGCACAAATTTTCTTCTTGTCAGACTTCTGATACGTGCTTCAAGTTCCTTTATATGAAATGGTTTTTCCATATAATCATTTGCACCTGCATCCAGTCCCTCAACCTTATCCGCGATCTGTCCTCTTGCAGATAATATAATAACCTTTGTCTCCTCATTTTTCCGTCTGAGTTCTCTTAAGATTTCCATTCCATCCATACCGGGCAGATTCAGATCCAAAACGATCAGATCATAATCCTCCGTAAGGATACATTCAAGAGCTTCTTCCCCATCATAACAGGTATCCACTTCATACCCAACACCATACAGACTTTTCGCAACCATATCACATATTTGTTTCTCATCTTCAACTATTAATAATCTCAAAAATCTTTCACCTGTTTCTTAACAAAAATTTTACATCAGCTATTGTATAATACCCAGGTCAGTTGGTCAACAAACACAACAAATGAAAGGAACTACAATATCTTGAAATGCAGAAAAATATCTCAGATCATTTTGCTCATCACAGGAATAGCCATGATCAGCTATGGCGCTGTCAGAGGTGAAGCAGCCACCGTGCTCGGAAAAGCAGTAAAATTATGTCTGGAGTGTGTCGGAATTGGATAAAATCAAGAAATCATTATCAAAAAAAACAGCCAGAATGCGCGGGTGGATACAGGCAGCCGCCACCCTGCTTACCAATATTCATATTACCAATTTATTTAAAGGTAAAATCTATCAGGGCAAAGCGAAAACAATATGCGTGCCGGGATTAAACTGTTATTCCTGTCCTGCTGCTACCGGAGCCTGTCCTATCGGGGCATTCCAAGCGGTTGTCGGCTCATTCAAATTTAAGTTTTCGTACTACATAACCGGTTTTTTCATTTTACTCGGTGTGATCCTCGGAAGATTTATATGTGGTTTTTTGTGCCCATTTGGATGGTTTCAGGATCTGCTTCATAAAATACCGGGGAAAAAATTTTCCACAGCCAGACTGAAACCGTTAAGATACCTGAAATATATCATCCTGATCGTTTTCGTTATACTTCTGCCGATGCTTGTAACGAACTCCATAGGAATGGGTGATCCGTTCTTCTGTAAGTATATTTGCCCACAGGGTGTTTTAGAGGGAGCTATACCACTTTCACTTGGAAATACCGCTATACGGTCTGCTCTCGGAAAGCTTTTTTCTTTTAAGTGCCTTATTTTAATTACGGTTATTATACTGAGTATTTTGTTCTACAGACCTTTCTGCAAATGGATTTGTCCTCTTGGAGCAATCTATTCATTATTTAACAAGGTCAGCCTTATGAATATCAAGGTTGAAAGCAGCAAATGTGTCGGATGTAACCAATGTTCAAAGGTATGCAAAATGGACGTCGATGTCTGTAAGACTCCGAATCATCCTGAATGCATACGATGCGGAGCCTGTATAAAGGCCTGTCCAAAAGACGCAATCCACTACCAGTTCATGGGAAAGCCATGTTCCCAAAAGGACATCAGCAATCATCCAAAATCAACAAGTAACAATTAGCCACACTACTATTATTTAAAGGAGCAATTATTTATGAAAACAAAAAGAACATTACTATCTATTATCACTCTCTGTGCAGCATTATCTCTCACAGCATGTAACGGATCAGGAGCTTCCACAACTGAGAGTTCACAAAAAACCCAGACAGAAGCCACCACTGAAGCTGCGGACAATTCCAACACGAAGCTGGATGATTTATATCAGCAGGAGAACCAGATCTTTGCAAATCACCAGGATGTATGGAACAAGGTATTTGGCATGATGAATAAAAGCAGCGCTGATCCAAGCGGAGATTATGCCGATTATCTGGCCGGCACCGTGGAATCAAACAAGGAATCCTTTACAGATGATGAACTGAAAACACTTAACGATGATATTGAAACCATCAGACAGATTGAAAAGCAGATATCCGAAATCGAAAATAATAATACAGGATCAGAAAGCACCGACCAGAACGACAGTTCCGAAGAAATCACACCTTTCAAAAGTTTCTCCGGCAAGGATTTTGATGGTAATTCTGTTGACGAAAGCCTGTTTTCCAATAATGCAGTAACTGTCGTTAATTTCTGGTTTACCGGCTGCAAACCTTGTGTCGCAGAATTATCCAAGCTTAATGAATTAAACGATGCCATCAAATCGATGGGAGGCGAGGTAGTAGGTATCAACACAGAGACCTTTGACGGAAACGAAGATGCTATCAAGGAAGCCGCAGCCATTCTTGACAGTCAGGGTGCCAAATACCGCAATATTTCCATTGACTCTGATTCAAACATAGGTAAATATGCCTCCGACATCATGGCATTTCCTACAACCATACTTGTCGATAGGAATGGTAATATCGTCGGAGATCCTATGCTCGGCGGTATCGATGACCAGAATAACTATGACACTCTTATGAAACAGATCCAATCAGTAATCGATGCTGATAAATAGAATAAATAATCAGATTCAGGGGCAGGATAAAAAGCAAACTTTTTATCCTGCCCCTGATTGCATTCTTAATCATGCTCCTTTGTCTTGATCTTATTTTGTTATCTTGACCTTCATTACTTTACTGTATTTACCATATACTTTCCTGCCTGTGGAATCCTTCTTATATGCACGGACCCGTACATAATAGGTCTTTCCTTTTTTCAGCTTCTTTATGGTCTTCGTTCTCTTCGTTGTATTGACGACCTTCTTACTCTTGGTGAACTTAGAATTGGTCGCGTATGTGATCTGATATCCCTTTGCCCCGGATACCTTGGAATACTTCACAACCAGATTCTTGCCCTTCGTATTCGTAACCTTAAGTCCGGTTGTCTTCTTCACCTTTACCTTCGACCACTTCGCATATACGGTATAATTCTTCTTTGAACCTTTCTTGATCGAGGTTATCTTCTTCGTATAATTACTATTTGTATACCATCCCTTGAATGCATATCCTTTCCGGGTCGGTTTCTTTAATACAACCTTCTTCGCTGATGTATAGGTCTTCGGATTCTTCTTGTTATTCTTACCCTTATTTAACTTATAAGTAATCTTATATTTTTTCTGGCTCAACTTGCTGACCTGACGTTTCTCAGCCTGTTTACATACGGAACAGGTTCTGCTTTCTTCCCCTGCCTTTGAGGTAGTCGGCTTCACTGTCACTGTCCATGCACTCCAGGTATGACCCTTTGCTGCTATACTGACATTTGTCTGCACTGTCTTTCCACATGTATCACAAACGTAATGTCCGCTTCCTGCCGCCGTACAGGTTGCTTTCTTATCTGTTATCAGACGTTTTGCCTCATGATCACAGATAAGCTGTGCCAGCTCTCTTCTCTCAACCGCTCCACATACAGAACAGGTTCTTGTTTCTTCTCCTGCCGCATCATAGGTAGCAGGTGTAACAACCTTCCATTCTCCACAGGTATGTTGATCCGCAAATTCAACCACGATCTTCTGTGGTTTTGTCACATTTTTGATCGTATACTTTCCATCTGCAAATTCTATCCTTGTGCCATTTGCAGATACAAGAACACATCGACCGGCTGCAGCCTTAACTGTAAAGGAATAATCCTCGCCATAACTGATCGTTTCTCCCTCTTTCTCCGGAAGGATCGTATAATCATCCCCACCGGATGGGATTGTAACCTCATACCGGTTCGGGATCACATCTTCTGCTTTCACATCTATGATGTAGTCTTTTCCAATGTTCTTAATGGTATAGCATCTGCCATCTGTCTTAAGTGCCTCTGCCACTTCATCAGACAGTTTATAATAGTTGCCATCAAATCCCCTCACCGCTTCGTACACATAGACAACCGCATGGGCATTGCTGTATCGATCTCTTGCCGATAATGTATAGTCTGAGTCTTCAACTACGTCGCCACCTGTCTCTTCCAGATAGTCCCGCGCATTCTCTGTAAGTGTAACTCTGTAATACTCGATGATTCCGTCAGGTTTCGTATTTGTCGCTCTGTTCATCGAAAGCTTAAGATCCCGACCGGTTACATCCGATTCCTCTAATCTGACACCGACTGTTTCACTCTCTGCCTTCCAGTTATTCTCATAGTACTTTATGGCTGCTAACTGATATTCTGCCTCTTCTAATTTCTCGAACCGATAAGAGCCATCTTCTGCTGATGTCGTCTTTTTTGTATCATCGTTTCCTTTTAATTTAACTGTTACACCCGGCACAGGATTGCCTTCCGGATCGCGAACAGTTCCGGAGATCGCATAGGTCTCTATATTCTTTTCAAAGATTGCTGTGTAGGTCTCACCCTCAAAAACACCGTTTACCGCAGTTGGATAGAGTCCGGTTATGGAATAGGACGGACTACCCTCCTTGCTGTCAACCCACTTCACGAAATGCCAGCCAAGATCTGCTACCGGAAGAACTCCCTTTGGCGTTCCACTTACTGCCTTGATCGTCTCTGTCAATTCACCGGAACCGGTCTTGTCACCTACCCATTTTACTGTTCCATGCTCGCCGGCCTTGTAGGTAAATGTAACCTCTGTTTCCTTTGTTGTGATCTCTACCGTAAGATTTGCCGAGATATCGGATATCGTATAATTGCCATCCTCATCCGGCGTCAATGTCTTGCCTTCTAAGCTTACCCCTTCTAATATGCATCCTGTATCCGGTGTTACTGTAAATACAACAGTCTCACCGGTCTCGGTGATAAGCTCTTTCACTTTCTTCTTATCAACGCTTGCCGATGCATAACTACCTTCCGTCAATTTAAATTCCAGAGTGTACAGGTCATATGCTTCTGCATATACATCCTTATCTGTAGTTAATACATGCGTGAAATCATACAAGGTCGTAAGTTCCTTATCTTCATACCAGTCGAATGTATGAATCGTATCATTCTTTCCTGTTACAGTCGGTGCCTGAGTCTCGGTAACTGCATGGTTGTAATTCGTATATCCATATCCTGCAAGATCTTTACCACCGGTCGTATAATGGAAGGTCATCTGCATAACGCTTCTACTTGTTTCTTCCTCTGTTAAATCAAGATACGGATATCGTTCGATTTCTGCTCCGCTTATTATCTGTTTCCATACAAATAACTGCTTTCCTCCGGAAGCCTTCAGATCTTCATTGATACCATTCTGCAGCTTCCAGGCAGCCTTACCGGATTCAAAATCTTTCACTGTCATAGCTTCATTATCAGTAAATGTCACCTTATGTCCCTTCAAATCCATGGAATATCCGTAAGCTTCCACATCAATATCTCCCACATAACAGCAGGCAGATACCACTGCATTTCCCAAATAAGATGAAACACAACCTGCAATAGGCGCTGCAAATGCATGCGGTTCATTATTCTGGAAGCTGGTTGCAACATTTGTTGTCTTTATATTCGTGGAATAATTATAGCAGTCTCTTATCAGAGCATTCTCTACCCCTCCTACAATTCCTCCGGTATGGGAACCACCTTCAACATCTCCTGTATTATAACAGCCGTAGATCGTACCCTTACTACATATTGCATAAGCAGCAATACCTCCGGCGCAACTGTCCGAAGCTGTAACAGCTCCTGTATTATAACAATAATAGATTCCATACTGTGACAGAGAAACCGGAACCAATTCCTCCGCTTCCGTAGAACCGCTTCCCGAATCATCTGAAGATCCGCCGGATGTATCTTCCCACCCCCCAATGGATGGATTTACGATTATTACATCACCGCCTTCTGCCACACCGGTTCCTGCTGCAATACCTCCGACATATGTTCCTGTAAGTGCTCCTTTATTATAGCAGTTAGCAACATATCCCTTGTTATCTCTTACAATACCGGCTGCCTGACCGGTTGATGTAATTGGCGCTTCATTATAACAGTTCAGGATTTTGCCCTTATTCCAATCACAAATTCCTCCCACATCTCCGCTAATGCGTCCTCCGGTATTGTCGATTGCTCCACGATTGACACAGTTTTTTACAATGCCATAATTCATATCTACTATGCCAAAGCAATTTTCACGCTGTTTATCGATCCATTCTACATCTGCTGTATTCACACAGGCATCCATAATTCCATAATTCTTATATACAAAAACAGCACCGCCATGCCCACAATATTTTGTGCGCAGTCTTCCGGCTGTACAGTTCGTAACGGATCCATTATTGAAACCTGCAAATACTGCACATGCAGTTACATAAGACTTCTCTATCGTCAGATTCTTTAAAGCTCCCGATCTGCCAATATATCCGATCAGTCCGCCCTGATTATCATAACCCGGATTTTTCCGATACAAGCCCCGGATCGTCTTATGATTTCCGTCAAAAACTCCCTGATACATAATGTTATATTTCGTAAAATTAACATTATAAGATCCGAGAGATGGCCAGTTGATCACATTTGTCGTTTCATCTGTCCATACATCCCATTCACTTGTATCATTCATCTCGATATCATTGCAAAGAACGACATTCTCCGACAGATGTGCCGTAGCATCATCTCCGTTTCCATTTACATAATCAGCAAACCAGTATAACTGTCCAGCATTGCTTACTGCATAGTATCCTATGTAGTTTTCGTCTAATCCAAATGCCTTACAATTCTCTGCCGTGACCTGCTCAGCCGGCTGATAAGAACCATCCACCGTTGCAAATCCGTTTTCATCATAGGTCAGGCTCTTGCTGACTTCTCCACATGTACTACATTCTGCCGTATAGGTATATATGCCATCCTTTACACCGGCCAATTTCCAACCCACCTTTTCCTCATGGAAAGTGATGTGATCTCTTGGCACACCAAAGGTCTCTGTCAGGCATCTGTAAACCTCAAATGAATGTACTGTATAATACATCATCTTTAAACTTTTCCCTATCGTCTCTTTCGATGTAGTTCCATAATCTGTTAAAGTTAACTGCAAAGAATCCTTATCTGTGTGCGGAATCTCCACTATCGTTCTGTTCCACGAACCACAAAATACATTCATATTTAACTCTTTTAAAGAAAGAGGCAGCTTAATCTCACGTTGTTCTTTCAGATTTGTATTATTTTCTTTATATGTAGAAAATAAGCCTTCCGGCAAGGTATTCAAGGCACATCCGTCTTCAAATGTTATGTACTTGATTTTTGCATTTCCGCCACCATCCAATGAAGTCGCTGTAAAATCCGTCAAGCATTTTGGATATTCAAGGCTTCGCAGATTACTGATGCTAAATGCCCGAGTTCCAATGGTAGTCACGTTCTGCATATACGGCAGCTCGGTTATATATATATAACGGAACGCTTCATCTTTAATTGTCTTAACACTGTCCGGAATCCGAAGTGATGATACCTTTGAGCATCCCATGAAAGCCTGCTCTTCAATCATCTCTAACTGATCAGGAAGTTGTATATCGGTAACATTACCGCAATATGCAAATGCTGCTTTTCCAATTAATGTCACGGAATCCGGAATTGCGATCTCCTGTAATCCGTCACAGTCATAAAATGCACATATACCGATCGTTGTGACTGTGCCAGGAATCACAAGCTTCTCTATCTGATCCAGATTTCGGAATGCTGATTCTCCGATCGTTGTAAGTCCTTCCGCTAATTCAACATCTTTCAAAGCGTAACAGGCATAAAAAGCTTCCTTTCCTATGCTTTCAACCTTTGAGCCTTTTTCGAACCGGATTGTCTCAAGATACTGTGAATTATAAAAGCACCTCTCCGGTATCGTTTCAATGGAAGCCGGAACCGTAAATTCTTTTAAAGACTTACAACCGTAAAGTAAATATTGAACATTCTTTCCAAATGAAGTAAGCTTGCATCCTTCCTCAAATGTAATCTTCTCCAGTGACTCATCCATATAGAACATGCCATGATCGAACGAACCTGAATTGAATTCTGTAACAGATGCCGGAATCGTGATCTCCTTCAGCTTCTTCTGTTGCTGCACCAGTGCTGTTGTTAATTTCTGCATCGTACTTGGAAGATAGATATATTCATACTGGAGATTTTCTGGTGGACTATATACATTAAAATATGTCAGTCCTTCTCCAACTTCTACCTGCACGATATTGTACTTGGCAAATACGTCTGCATAACCTGAGAATACACTAAACTCACCAGCCCTGCTGCTGTTTGTATCTACGCCTCCATATGTGATCGTAGCAATATATTTTTTCACTGATGTATCTTCTGTATCCACTGCATCTGCTGTGTCTGCCGTAGCTTCCGTATCTGCTGTATTTTCTGCAGCTGCATAGATCCGCCATATATTTCCGTTGCTATCTTTTTCCTCCACCAATGGTTCACCAGTCTTCTGATAGTGATATCCGGTTTCTTCATTGGTTACTTCACCAGTATCTTCACCAGATTCTGCCCCGGCCGCGTCATCCGTCTGTGCATATGTTGTCACAGACCCATAAAGCGTTATCGGCGTCGCAATCGCAAGCATGGCAAGCATGGCGGCTGCCAGATAATGCTTTTTTCTCTTTGTTTTTAATTTACTCATATTTACCTCCCTTTCATTCATGCACGTATCCCTTATATCCCTAGTACCCCTGCATCCTGTTATACGGATGCTGTCGCATAGTTTATGATCATTTCCTTTAAACGTATCAACTCCGGCATATAATCCCTGTTATCCTCTGCGCCCCATATAAAGCCTCCCGCGTAGTAGGTACATGCTGCCATCATCGTATGTACGGTCACACGGATAAATTCATCCTCCGGTATATCCGTGCGAAGGGTATGATCTTCCTTTGCTTTCTCATACATCATATGCAATCGGGTATCAGCCGAATACACCGACGTATGAATATTCTCAAACTGTTCCGGATCTACGCCCTCATGTGTGACGTAGTGATTAAAGTTATCATTGTACTGAAGCAGTTCCTTATGGTTCAGATACATTTCAATATAACTGTCCAGCGTGAATATGAATCGATCGATCGCCGGAATATCCTGAACCGATGAAATCGGTCTGTTTCTATCGAGCTCATCCAGATATGATTTCCACTGTGCCATACAGACTGCGATCGCCAGTTCTGTCTTATTCGAATAACACCGGAATAAGGTCGCCCTGCCGATACCGACCGCCTCTGCGATCTCGCCCATACTTACCGCTTCAATCTTCTTTTCTACAAAGATTCGAAATGCAGTATCCAGGATCCGCTGTCGTCGTTCATTTTCTTTTGCTTTTTGTTTCTCTGATTTGTTCATTACCATGTTCCTTTTTGATACGTACTGTATCATTAATTTTATAGGAAATAAAATGTGATGTCAATACGCACAAACACCTCTTATATATGTATGATTCTTCCGGGGATGCAACGCCCTACTCTGCGATCTCTTTCGCCCAGGCACGAAGCTCCGCTTCTGAGATACTGCCATTTAACAGCTTGCCTTCCTTGATAATGGTATCTGCTGCAACGCTGCCTTTCAGATTCTCAACAGTCTTACCGAATCCGCTTCCGCCGGAGGTTGCAAATAACACGATCTTCTTACCGGACAGGTCATACTGCTCTAAGAATGTGTTAATGATCGTCGGTGCTACATACCACCAGATTGGGAAGCCTACAAAGATCACGTCATAGTCTGCCATATTAGAAACCTTTTCTGCGATTTCCGGTCTAGAAGATTTGTCTGCCATCTCTATGCTGCTTCTGCTCTTTTTATTCATCCAGTCCAGATCTGCTCTTGTATATGGCTGTACCGGTTTGATCTCAAAAAGATCTGCATCTGCTGCCTTTGCCAGTTTCCCTGCTGCCTTTGCAGTAACTCCGCTTGCTGAAAAATATGCTACTAATTTCTTACTCATAATGATAATCTCCTTTTCTTTTATTTTTCTTCTATTATAACTTACTTTCTCACTATAGTCCTTTGACTTCGCTCCAAGTCAAGGATTTTTTCTGACCTCAAAAAAATTAGGCAGCCCTGCTTTGTAGGCTGCCTGTCTCTATTTAAGCTCCAGATATTTCTTAAGCTTTGGCTTTTTCTTTTTATAGTATTCCTGCAGCTTCTCCACCAACAGGGTGAGGTAGCGGAACAGGGATTCTGCCGCGAATCCGAATACCACCATAAGCAGTACGCAGATATTTGACAGATCAGTCAATGCAAATAACTTCTTCAGGAAAAATCCTGAGAATATAAATCCAACGATGTTCAGTCCGATCACACCATATTTCATCTTGTTTAACGGCTCACTGATCTTAAACAGGATCATAAAGCCAACAACGCAAAGCACCATTGTTGCGATCGTACCGATGCTTTCTCCCGGCAGGGCAAATACCTCACCGCAGATTACCAACGCACCAACCGCAATTACATCAGTAAGGCCACCCGGAAATGCTTTGAACATAACATTTGTAAGGAAATGTCCTTTGATCCGGTCTCTGTTCGGTTCGAGTGCCAGCAGAAATCCGGGAGCACCGATCGTAAACATACTGACCAATGAGATCTGTGCCGGTTCCAGCGGATAGGTGATCATAAAGATAACCGAGAACAGCGACATCAACAGTGAGAATATATTCTTAACAAGGAACAGACTGGCGGAACGCTGTACATTATTTACAACCCGTCGTCCTTCGAATACCACATCCGGCATATGTGCAAAATCTGAATCCAGCAAAACGACCTGTGCTGCCTGTGTGGCAGCCTCACTACCGGACGCCATCGCCACACTGCAATCCGCATCCTTCATTGCAAGGATATCATTGACACCATCCCCTGTCATCGCCACGGTATGCCCCTGCTTTTTAAGTGCCTGCACAAGCTTTTGCTTCTGCTTCGGCGTCACACGGCCAAATACCGTATATTCCCGTACGGCTTTCTTAATCTTCGTATCCGTATCAAGTGTCGTCGCATCCACATAACTTTCTGCGTTGTCAATACCCGCCTGAACTGCGATCTGTGATACCGTCTTTGGATTATCACCGGATATAACCTTGATCGCTACATCCTGACTCTTAAAGTATGCAAAAGTCTTTACCGCATTTTCACGAATCGGATTTGCCAGTGCCACAAAGCCAAGCGGTGTTACTCTGTCAGATAATCCATTTGCAATACTGCTTCCTTCATATCTTCCAAATAACAGCACACGATCTCCCTTTTCGGCATAAGGAAGGATCTCTTTCTCGATTGACGCATAATCATCCCGCATGATGAATTCCGGTGCGCCAAGCAGATAGATGCCATCCGAAAATGTAATACTGCCGTATTTCAAACTGGATGAAAATGCCAGACGGTCAAGCGGTACTCTGTGTTTTCCGACACTACCGTCTGCCTCATCGGCATATTTCTTCAATGCCTCCATCGTAGCGTTATTATCCTGTGACGCTGCTGTATAATCAATCAGCAGCCCTTTTAATTCGTTCGTCGTCTTTAACGGATTCCGGCTATCCTTACTTAAGAATACATCCTTGATACTCATAACCGGTTCTGTGATCGTTCCGGTCTTATCCACGCACAGCACATCGACACGCGCCAACGTCTCGATACTTTTCATATCATGCAGCAGGACTTTTCGTTTTGCCAGATTCATCGTACTGAGTGCCAGTGCGATCGTAGTAAGAAGATATAACCCCTCCGGGATCATACCAAGGATAGCTGCAACCGTCGAGGTTACACTCTTCCGGATCGAGTCATCATTTACGAAATGGCTCTGCCAGAACAGAATAATACCGATCGGTATAATGATGATACCAACCCATTTTACGATCAGGTTGATCGACCGGATCATCTCGGACTGTTCACCGCTTCCCATGGTCTTTGCTTCCATGCTGAGTTTTGAGATATAGGATTCATTTCCGACCTTTTCCAGTCTGGCATAACATTCACCAGACACCACAAAGCTGCCGGATAACAGAGAACTGCCGCTCGTCTTTTCTACCTCGTCCGCTTCACCGGTAAGGAGGGATTCATTTACCTGAATGCTGCCATCGATAACAACCGCATCTGCACAGATCTGCTTTCCGGTTGTCAGTAAAATGACATCATCCTTTACCAGTTCTTCCGAACGGATCTGCTGTAAAACCCCATCTCTGACTACATCTGCATGAGGTGCATTTAAGAAATTCATTTTTTCCAGTGTCTTCTTCGCACGCAGCTCCTGTATGATACCGATCAATGTATTACCTATGATGATCGGCAGAAAGGTCAGGTTCCGAAAAGAACCAACTAGGATCAATAATACTGTGATAATAAGAAATATTAAGTTAAAGTATGTAAGTGTATTCGACAGAATGATCTCTTTCGTCGTTTTATCCGTCGATATATCGGTCTGATTCGTCAGCCCTTTTTCGATTCGTTTCTTTACTTCGTTTTCTGTCAGTCCCCGGATCGAAGGATTGATCTGATTTGCATTTGTATCGTCCATAAGATTTCCTCTCTGGTCTGTGTTCTTAAAACTTTTACACCATTCTACTACATTCTTATGGAAAGAAAACGAAAATAATTGTTAAATTTTGTTAATTCTTTATTCGCCTTTATTCAGGTGATAACCAGCCCCCATTTTCTTTCTATCCGTTCATTGAACCAAACTTCAGTTTCTTTCTTGTAATCAGATATGCTATTACTCCACACAGAATTCCAACCAGAATGCCACCTAAGATATCGGTCGGGTAATGCACATACAGGTATAGTCTGGAAAATGCGATCAGCACCGCAAGCACCAGTGCCGGATACCGGTATTTCTCTTTTGCAAAAAACAATGCAGTTACTGCTGCAAAGGACGCTGCCGTATGACCGGATGGGAATGAATAATCTGTCGGCTTCTTCACTAACAGAGAAATCGCTGTATTTACATCAAAGGGTCTTGTCCTTGCTACCGCATTCTTCAATATGCCATTACAAAATATAACATCAAATACCAGTGCAAGTGCCATCAGGATTCCTGTCTTTCTGTGTTTCTTACTGATCAACAGCACGATCGTAAGTGCGATCCAGATGAACCCTGCATTTCCAAGTGTCGATACAAATGGCATCACTACATCAAGAAATGCATTTCTCATATGCTCCTGTATAAAATCCAAAATCGTTAATTCCATCTGATTCACCTTTTGTCCTCCTGCCTGTATGTAAATCGCAAACTATTTCTACCGGTCTGCTCTGTCGCTTCACTTATGCAAGTGATTTTGTATGTCTTTCAGATAAGTATCACTTATTTATTTTTCCCTGGAGGATCTTCACCCCACGAACAATCATGAATACACCTACGATCAACAATGCCGCTGACATTACCGTTGGAAACAAAGAACCCATAACAATCGTGAGGCTGGCCGTCTGAATGAGCATAAAAATAAAGCTAAGCACACTAATGCCATTTACTAATATAAAGCCGGCTCCAACTACAATACATATGACTCCGGCATAAATATTCGCGCCTTTCCGAACTGCGGAACCAACCTTTCTTGCCTGCTCCCGCTGTGCAGGATCCATATCCATGCCGTTCATCATCCGATCAAATTCCGGTGACAGTCCACTCCCATATCCTACAGCATCATCATTTACCTGACTGGTATAGACCTTCTTTCCAGCATCTCCTGAAAATGGTGTACCCGGAGTTCCCTGCTGCCATTGTGAATCCTGCCCGGTATCTGTAGCCCATGGTGATGTTCTCTCGCTATTTTCTATTATTATGTCTGCGGGTTGGCTGCCATACACACCATATGGGCCGTTGTATCCGGACTGACTGTTGTATCCGGACTGACTATTATATTCGCCATATTGACTGTTATATCCGGAAGTCTGAACGACATCATCGCTGTCTCCTTTTATAAAGTTACGAATTCCCTGGATCAGAAGTAGCACTCCTATGCCCCCGAAAAACAGAAGGAAAAGTCTCATGACACCTAGTCCTTTTGCAAAAAGACCTACAAAGCCAAAACTCATGAATACCAAAGTTCCCAGAATGCAACCCAGTAATTGTTTGACCCGATTGGATACACTTTCCATCGAATTAATAAACAATACGATTCCTGTCAATGCAAATATCAATCCGAATCCAAGTACGATCCCCCATGTTAAGATTCCTCCCTGATCATACAGGTTTGTTATGCCCCAGACTCCGAGGGCAAGCATCATCACACCAAAGCAAAAGAAAACAAATGCTCCTATTTTTGCTCCTTTTTGTTCCTGCATAAAACCACCTCCGTTTATAGAGTATCACAGAACTGTGTTTTTTTGCACTCCTCCATGTATATTTTTTCGATTTTGTCACCAAATGCCTTCGATGAAAATGCTTCCGATGATACTTCTGTTCCTATAAAGCAAAAAAATCCCCCGCACTTGTCTCCTGTAGTTCTTCGGGCTACAGGCAAATGCGGGGAACCTTTTCTTTATTTGTTGATTTATTCACTCTAATAAGTATGTTTCTTTGACTTTGGTGCTGCAGCTTCAACCTCCTGTGCATTATGATTAGCTGTTGCACATACCTTCTGAACTGCTTTCTTTTTCTTCAATGGATGCTTTGGATTCTTATCCATGATCTACACTCCCTTTCTTATATCTGTATACATATACATAAGGGGTCATGTTTTTTATTCGCACGGCTCGATATCAACACATTTTATTCGATGGCAATGAAGTTCTCCTTTTCGATTGCTTCCGGTGCTTTCTTTGGAAGGGTCAGACGAAGAATACCACTTTCATATTTTGCATGTATATCCTTCTGACTGATACCGTCACCAACATAGAAACTTCTGCTCATACTGCCGGCATAACGTTCACGTCTGATATACTTACCGTTCTTCTTATCTTTCTCATCCTTATCCAGACCTTTTGCAGCGGAAATGGTGATGTAGCCATCTTCCAGTTTGACATTTACTTCATCCTTCTTAAATCCAGGAAGATCAATGTCTACTTCATAGCTATCATCTGTTTCACGGACATCCGTCTTCATCATGTTCTTAGCATGTTTGCCATACAATGGGCTTTTCTCTGGAAACATTTCCTTTTCAAATTCCTTACCGAATGGGAAATCATCCATCCAATCATCAAATAAACTTTCTCCAAAAATACTAGGTCTTAACATAAGTCATTACTCCTTTCAATTTCAAACCAGTGTCGGAAATCTCAGCTCCTTATGGAACCTTGAGGCACTTAGACTTTTGTATGTTTAGCACTGTCAGAGAAACCTGAGGTGTCGAATTTGTATGTTATAAGTTCCGGGATTTTTTCTTTTATCTTCTTTCTTAATCCCTTTCCTTATCTTTAGCTATGTTATAGCACCGTTTATTAGCACTGTCAATAGGCGAGTGCTAATTTTTTGTGAAGATTTTGTGAACTATCTGATTTCTATTTCTACACTTAAAAGAAAAAGCCAGACCGGCACTCACCGGTCTGGCTCTTTCTTCTATATAATTATAGGTTATTTGTAATTTACTCTACATCCTGTAAAGCTGCAAAGTCTTCCTCACCGGTACGAACCTTAACAACCTTATCAACACTGTATACGAAGATCTTACCATCACCGATATGTCCGGTATACAGAGCCTTCTTAGCAGCTTCAATAACTGCGCTGACAGGAATCTTGCTGACTACGACTTCTACCTTAACCTTTGGAAGAAGGGTTGCATCTAATTCAACACCACGGTACATCTCGCCGGCACCCTTCTGGATACCACAGCCCATAACCTGATTCATTGTCATACCTGTAACACCGAGGTCATTTAAAGCTTTCTTTAAGATCTCAAACCGTGCAAGCTTTGCAATGATAACTACCTTGTAGATACCGCTTGGAGATGCTGTAACAGGAGCCTCCGCAACCTTGACTGCTGCATTCTTTAATGTGTCAGAAGCCTTATCATAATCAGCTACACCAAGATCTGTATTTTCATTTACATCCATTGTCATTGTATTTGATACATCAACGATACTGAAGCCAGCATATGCAGATGGAAGACCATGCTCGCATGAATCCAGACCAACAATTTCCTCTTCCTCTGATACACGAAGGCCGAAGATCTTTTTAATAAGAAGGAATGCAATTGTAATCGTAACTGCTGTCCAGAGGATGGTCGCGCCCATACCTACGAACTGAATACCGAGCTGCTTGAAACCACCGCCATAGAATAAACCTTTGGCTGCAATCTGGTTTGCACCATATGTTACGCCATCACCGATACCTCTTGCAAATGCAGGAGCTGTATCTGTAGCGAAAAGACCAACTGCGATTGTTCCCCAGATACCATTTAAGCAGTGAACTGCAACAGCACCTACAGGATCATCAATATGTAATTTGTAATCTAAGAGCCATACACCGAATACAACCAATACACCGGCAACAGCACCGATCACGATAGCACCGAAAGCATCACAGACATCACAAGGAGCTGTAATTGCTACCAGACCTGCAAGAGATGCATTCAGACACATTGAAACATCAGGCTTACCATATTTTACCCAGGTAATGATCATTGCTACAACTGTTGCAACAGCAGGAGCAATTGTTGTTGTTACGAATATGGAACCAAGTTCTGAAACGGTTGTTGCTGCTGCACCATTGAATCCATACCAGCCAAGCCAGAGGATAAATACACCGAGACAACCGATTGGAAGGTTATGTCCTGGGAATGCATTTACTTTTTCAACCTTACCATCCTTGCCCTTTACAAACTTACCGATACGAGGTCCAAGGATTGCTGCACCGATCAATGCACAGATACCACCAACCATATGAATACAGTTAGAACCGGCAAAATCATGGAAGCCCATCTGAGCCAACCAGCCGCCGCCCCATGTCCAGTGTGCCTCAATCGGATAAATAACTGCTGAGATAATTGCTGAATATACACAATAAGAAATGAATTTTGTACGTTCTGCCATCGCACCGGATACGATTGTCGCTGTTGTTGCACAGAACACTAAGTTAAATACGAAGTTGGACCAGTCAAAATTTGCATAATCAGTAAATATGTCAAATCCCGGTTTACCGATCAAACCAACCATGTCTTCACCAAGTAAGAGTCCAAAACCAAGAAGGATAAATACAACTGTACCAATACAGAAGTCCATCAGGTTTTTCATCAGAATGTTTCCGGCATTCTTTGCTCTGGTAAATCCTGTCTCTACCATCGCAAATCCTGCCTGCATCCAGAATACCAATGCCGCTCCGATCAGGAACCAGACACCGTACACTTCACCAGAAATTGCATCTAAAATTTCACTTGTCATAGTTCTTACCTCCTAAAACTCAAAAATGCGATACATGGAGACTTATCCTTAACAGACGCCCCATTGCATCGCATTTTACTTCATTTTTCCCCTCATCCGGTCCGCGCGTATAGCCGGATATCAGGTTTTTCTTTGTCCTGTACCGGGGAACTTATACCTCCCGATAAAAGAAAAAAGCACTACGAATATTTCGTAGCGCCTTTGCTATGTCCATGAGTATAGCACCGGGGATTACTCATGTCAACGATAAATTTATATTTTTTTTAGAGATTATTAACCATGCCTTTTCCAACTGATCATCACAGTTTATAGTTTCGCATTCTATACAAGTATTTATCTACTTTCTCTTCATCTGTGGGATCAGTATAAAGCTGCAATACAGGATTGCTATAACTGCCATGATCCCCCCTGCAAATCCGATATACCCCATCGATGCATGTGTACATACCAGACCACCGATCCAGGTTCCGCATCCGATTCCCAGATTATAGATTCCTGAGAACATCGACATGGCCACAGCGGAGGCTTCCTCCGGAACCGCTTTGATCGTCTCTGACTGGAAAGTAACGCTAAATGCCGTTACAGCCATACCCCACAGCATACAGATCAATATCATTGTCCATGTAAATTTCGATGCCGGTTTCAGGCAAAGCATGACAACAGCGATCAATGTGATCGATGCACGGATAAAATGATATCTGTGTTTGTCATATACACAGGAGAACAGAAAACTTCCAAGAATTCCGGCAGCTCCAAACAACATTAAAGTTATAGTAACAAGATTATCCTTAAACATTGCTACCTGCTTCAAAAACGGCTCAATATAGCTGTAGCCTGTATAGTATGCACCCGCAACTAAGAACGACATTAATATGATCCCAAGCATAACCGGGTTCTTCAATATCACCGGCAGTTCTTTCATTTTAAAGGATGTACCGCCTTCAACCTTCGGAAATACAAATGCCATATAGATAAGGGCAAGAAATGCAACAACTGCAACACAGAAAAATGTCATTCTCCATCCTACATATAATCCAACGATCCTTCCAAGCGGAAGTCCAAATATCATCGCAATGGATGTACCGGTTACTACCATACTCATCGCAAACGACCTGAACTTCTCCGGCACGATCTTAACTGCTGCCGGTGATGCGATCGACCAGAAGACCGCATGCGCACAGGCAACTATGATCCTTGCCGCCATCAGCATCGCATATCCGGTTGCAACCGCTGATAATATCTGACCGATTCCAAATAATGCAATCGTTCCCAGCAGCAGCTTTCGGAAGCTGATCCTTGATGCAAGCAGCATGAGTGGCAGTGATAACAGCATAACCGCCCATGAATATGCTGAGATCAGCATCCCCGCTTTTGCCTCCGTGATCCGAAAATCATCTGCTATATCAGTCAGAAGACCGATTGGCATGAATTCCGATGTATTAAATATAAATGCCGCTACCGTCATTCCGATGAGCGGCAGCCATTCCCTGATAGTTAATTTCTGATTCATTCTGTGATTTTATCCTTTCCTGTAAATTCCTGTATTTTTCTATTTAAACATTTACCGTTTTGCAACGCAGTCTGTTAATATGTATCCATATCATGCAGCGCATTTTTATTTCCATAGTAATTCTATTATCGGCTCCCCAACTCCGCAAGTCAAAAAAATAGTCTTCTTCTTGTAATTTTTGCTGTTTTTACCGCTATTTTTTCACAAAATTAAGCAAATTCTGTTGCATTAGCGTAGAAAAGTATGTATTATATTAAAATATTGTGTTATTTTTATAAATATTTGATTTTTTCATAATATAATTCTTTATTTTATTCATATAATTTATCAGAATAACACATCACCACAATACAAAAATGAAAAGGAGAAAATCATGTGGGCAACTGTAAATGAAATCTTAACAAAAATCGATGATTTTGTGTGGGGACCTCCACTTATGGTCCTTATTATGGTCGGTGGAATTCTTCTCACAATCCGGATGGGCGTTCTTCAGATCCGCAAACTGCCACTAGCACTCAAATGGATGATCAAAAACGAAGAAGAAGGCGAAGGCGAAGTTACTTCCTTTGGTGCACTGTGTACTGCTCTTTCCGCTACGATCGGAACCGGCAATATCGTTGGTGTAGCAACTGCGATCGGAGCCGGTGGACCGGGAGCATTATTCTGGATGGTACTTGCTGCATTCTTCGGAATGGCAACCAAATACGCAGAAGGTCTTCTGGCTGTCAAATATCGTGTCGTTGACAAGGACAACCATGCACTTGGCGGACCATTCTACTATATTGAAAGAGGTATGGGCTCAAAATGGAAATGGCTTGCAAAAATATTTGCTTTCTTTGGTATCTGTGTAGGTCTGTTTGGTATAGGAACCTTCTCTCAGGTAAATGGTATCTCTTCCGCTGTTAATTCATTCTTTGATCCTGACATGCAGTGGACGATTAATATTCCAGGGATCGGTACTTATTCATGGACCGTTGTTATCGCTTCCCTGATCTTAAGTGTATGTGTTGCACTCGTTCTGATCGGCGGACTGAAGCGTATCGCAAGCGTATCCCAGATCATCGTTCCATTTATGGCTGTTATCTATATTGTTATATGTGTGATGTTACTGATCTGTAACATCACTAAGATTCCTGAGGCTGTTGTTATCATTGTAAAGAGCGCATTCAAGCCTTCTGCTGTTGCAGGTGGTGTCGCCGGTTCATTTATCGTTGCTATGCAAAAAGGTGTAGCGCGTGGTATCTTCTCAAATGAAGCCGGTCTTGGTTCTGCTCCTATCGCAGCAGCCGCTGCCCAGACAAAGGAACCGGTTCGTCAGGGTCTTGTATCCATGACAGGTACTTTCATCGATACCATCATTATCTGTACAATGACAGGTCTTTCCATCGTTCTTACCGGTGCATGGAAAGTAGAAGGTTTACAGGGTGTTCAGGTTACCACATATGCTTTTAACGAGGGACTTCCGATTCCTGCAACGATATCAAGCTTCCTGTTAATGCTCTGTCTGGTATTCTTTGCATTTACAACTATCCTTGGATGGGATTATTACTCTGAGCGTTGTCTGGAATACTTATCCGGCGGCAAAAAGAAATCCATCATGATCTACAGATGGTTATACATTCTTGCTGTATTTATCGGACCTTACATGACAGTTTCTGCTGTATGGACGATCGCCGATATCTTCAACGGACTGATGGCTATTCCTAATATGATCGCCATCTTTGCTTTAAGCGGTGTGGTTGTAAGGGAAACGCGTGATTTCTTCAGCCGTCATAATAAGCAGCCTTTTGAATAAATTGTTAAAATAAAATAGAGGCCCCTGAGATCTAATTCACATATTATTACGCAAGACACTTTCGTTCTATCTTCATGTAGCGGTACTAGGCTCCTGCTTTCGCAGATCGCTAAGGACCGACATTCAGATAGGCTTGCTTCATAATAGTGAATATATATCTCAGGGTCCTCTATTTTATTTTTCTGCACTATACTAATTCTTTCCCCCCGCTTCATATAGTTAATGGGTATCAAGTCACTTTGCAACACTTCATACCACATCATATTTTATTTTTTGGGTATCTGCTTTCATTTTAATAATCTATACCCTTATCTCTACCTTACTTTCGGGTATTATAGCCCATAGTAAGCATCCATACCCTGAAATCATTTTATTTATGGGTATAAAATCATTTTATTTTACACTATACCCATCTTCTTAATAATTTCCGGGTATCAGGTTGATTTCATAACATTTATACCCATATATGCGTTTTTTGTATTAATGCTATCTCTTCTCAGCAAAACCCTTTACATGGTCAAGGACGATCTGCATCAGGCGGGTACGGGCTTCGGTACTTGCCCATGCGATATGTGGCGTGATGAGCAGCTTATGGCTGTCCTTTATAGCAAGTAGCGGATTGTCCGGCTGTATCGGCTCTGTCCGAAGGACATCTAAACCTGCGGCTGCGATCGTGCCCTGCTTCAAGGCTTCTGCAAGATCTTCTTCTACTACGATCGGTCCACGTCCAAGGTTCAGGAAGATTGCATCCTTTTTCATCTTTGCAAATGCCGCTTTATCCATCAGATTCTCGGTATATTCATTTAATGGCGCATGAACCGATATAACATCAGAAGTCCGAAGAAGTGTATCCAGATCTACCTGCTCATAACCCTCCTGTGACGGTCTGCCGGATGCTGAATAATAGATCACATGGACACCAAATGCCTTCGCTATATCTGCTACCTTTCTTCCGATCGCACCAAGTCCAATGATACCCCATGTCTTTCCGGCAAGCTCTGTAAACGGCTCGCCAAACCAGGTAAATACATCATTTTTCTGGTAAGAGCCATTCTTTACATAATCATCATAATACCGAAGCTTTTCAAGCAGATAAAAAAGCATGGCAAATGTATGCTGTGCAACGATCGTAGTGGAATATCCGGCTGCATTTCTCCATTCAATTCCCCGTTTATCCAGATAGTTCTTATCCAGATTGTTTGTTCCGGTTGCCGCTACACAAACCAGCTTCAGATTCTGAGCCGTTCCAACCGTCTGCTCATTTACCGGAACTTTATTCACAATGATAACTTCTGCATCCTTCACCCGATCCGGAACTTCTTCCGGCTGTGACATCTCATATGTTACAACTTCTCCCAAAGCCTCAAAGCCCGTCAAGTCAATATCTTCTCCTATCGTCTTACGATCTAAAAATACTATCTTCATATTTATTTTTAATCCTTTCATCTATTTTTGTTATCCGACATTCCATCCACCCTGACAGCAGACACAGGCAAATAGAACATCGGAAAACCTAGAAAATATGGGAGAATCAATCAAGATTCTCCCATACTGCTGCCATAATTACTTTCATATTCTTCCTGACATCGAAATCCGGGAGCACATCTCCATCCTTGAAAATACATGCCTGAATACTCTTTCTGACCGTATAGTCCTTCGCTGCATGGAATAATCCATCCGTCGAATACCACAAATTTTTTCCTTCAATGGATATGCGCAGTTTCCATCCTGCAAATCGTTTTCCCGGTACTTCGTATCCGCATGCCCGCAGTGTCTGCCCTTCGGTATGTTCCCAGATCGTCTTATCCCTGTATTCCAGATTTCCACTCTTCAACCGGGTAAGCGTTCCCGCATTCTCATCTCCATCGGAAGTCTCCGGGTAATGACTGACTGCTTCCTTATGGTTGCTGTTGTACCACACCATAAACGGATATCTGCCAAATGTTTCCTTCGTTGCTTCCAGTGCTTTTTCCGTTACAAAATCTGTACAGATCATATCCACACCAAGCTGGAACAGATAATTGGCATAAACAGCATCATCTGAAACCGTATAACAAAATGCATACAGACCGGCATCATGTACCTTCCGGACATTTTCCTTTGTTACAAAATTCGTCCGCATTGCAACACTGCATATTCCATGATCCAGACAATAAGTAAGGATCGCATCCAGCTTATCGATATTTAATCCAACCAGATACATGTAATTTGCAAAATGATATACGGAGTCGATCTGTTCATACATCGGCTGGCTGTATACCTGCATCAGCAGACGATCGAGCAGACCTTCATCCTGCCGGAAATCCTCCAGCATAGCGGCAACCCGTTTCTCGTTCCCTTTTTTTATATTATGGAAATCAATTTCAAATGTATAGGCAGGTTCATTCTTTGCCTTTTCATAGAACTGTCTCGCATCCATGATCGAATGTCCATGGATCGGTATCTGCATTGCCTGTTCATATGTCATATGTGCAAATTCCGGCTTATACGAAACCCCGGTGCACTTACAATTATTCTCTGTCCAGCCATGACACAATACCAGACGGTCATCCTCCGTATAGGAAAGATCGATCTCAAATGACTGATAGCCTTCCTTTTTCCCATGTTCAAATGCCTCTGCCGTATTATGATAGGTTGTACCATCCATACCGCCAAATGCATGTGCCATCAGTTTTTTCGAGAATATCTCATATCCACAGTTTCTGCGGATTCCATGTTCATCCTCCCACTGTGCAACCAGATAGATCTCATCATCCGCAGCTTCATACAAAGACTCTACCGATGCCGCGATCGGTATCAACTGCTTGCAAGCTGTGCCGTCATAAAAAGAATCGTGCCAGTTATGATCCGTTCCATACCATATCCATCCTTCTTCTGTACGCTTTCTGGCATAATAACCGATGCACTTCAGATCGGAATTGGAAAATACTGCTTCAACAGTCAAATCCCCACCATCAGTATTTGAAACAAACTTTTTTTCTTTCCCGAAGTCCCCGTCCGGAAGCCAAAATGAACGGCGGACAAAACGTTCACCGTTCTGTCTGCCGCCATTTCCATCATAGATCAATGTATATTCTTTCTTTTCCTGTTCCCGTTTCCAAGGCAGATGAAATTTCATTTTCCGCTACCATCCTTTTATTTTCCAAGATCATCTTTGATCTGGGTGGTTGAAATGTCTGGTGTTCTTGGAAGATACACGACATCACAATAGTCTTTCAGAAAATCAAACTTTCCTTCCCAATCATTTCCCATAACAAAGGTATCGATCTTAAATTCTTTGATATCTTCTGATTTCTGTTCCCAGCATTCCTCCGGAATGACAAGGTCAACATAACGGATCGCCTCTAATAACTGCTTTCTTTCCTCATAAGAAAAATAACATTTCTTATGCTTCTGATTCCAGTTAAATTCATCTGTCGAAAGTGCAACGATCAGATAGTCTCCTAATTCCTTTGCTCTCCGTAACAGATTAATATGTCCGTAATGCAGCAAATCAAAGGTTCCATATGTTATTACCTTTTTCATATTATTCTCCTTCTCTTATCACAGCAGCGTTGATCGCCTGTGTCAGATCTTTTGCATCCTTCATATAACAAACCGGACATGCATCCCCGATCATCTGACTGATATATGCATACTGCTCTTCATTCTTCACAAATACTGCCCTCATATAAGATGCACTTACCTGTAAGGCATCCTTCAGGAATGTATTATTGTTTTCTGTGATCTCTTTGTACATAAGGTCACTGATAATCATTATTTTATTTGGCTGATCCATAAATGTCAATGACAGAAGTTTTTCCGGATCTGTCACATCAAGCAATACAGCCAGATCAAAGGCAGCACGTCCCAGAAAACGCCTGACTGCTGCTGCATAATCATATTTCCATACGGACATTGCCTGTCCTATCGTAATCTTCCCACTTTCGTAAAGTTTCTTCGCTGTACATCCCATCGCGCTTGGGAAATAATCAGCGGTTGTTCCGATAACCGGAACTTTATTCAGCAACGGATATGCTGAATCCTTATTCTCATTGACCATATCCTGATTGCAGGAAATAAATAATTCCACCGTATCACTTCCGGCACAGTTTTCCGCTGTTTTTCTAAGCCACTGTGTCTCCGTACACTCGGATAGCGCATCTGAATAGATCATTACTTTCTTTTTCTTATTTTTCGGAATCGCTTCTACTACAACTTCATCCTCGGTTCCCAGGAATAAACTGCAGAGCTTGTGCGCATTCTCAACAGAATCGTAAGCACAGAACTCCTGATATGCTGCTTCATCATCATAGGTCTTACCACGGTTGATCGCCGCAAGTACCTCTTCCGGTGTTACTGCCTTATCAAAAGGGAGCTCCATCAGATCCATATAAGTGCCACGTTTCTTACGATACAGCTCATAGTCAGCGCAATATAAAACAATCTGCCGGCGAAGTGCCAGATAATCATAGAATACACTGGAGTAATCCGTGATCAGTGCATCCGTCAATGCCAACAGCTTATAGCTGTCCACTGTCGGAGGAAACTGGCGGATCCTCTTAAACTGACTGTAATCCAGCGAATCGCTGACTCTGTGATGCAGATTTACATAGAGGATCTGATCCTCTCGGAGATTTGCATCCAGATAATCCAGAAGCTCCTTTGATTCCGCAACAACCTGATCGACCTTAAGATAATCCTTCCAGGTTGGCATGTAGGCATAAATGTGCTCCCCGTTCGGTGCAAGCATCTTGCGCAATTCTGTCTGGTCACTCTGCACAGCCTCTAACATACCACCGGTTCTTGGATAACCGAGCTTTAAGACCTTACCCGGCATCAGGTCTGCAACCTTATAGGATTCCAGCATATGTTTTTTTGTATAATCATTTGGATATAACAGATAGTCTGCATCAATGAAATTGCTCTGCTGAATGCCATTCTTATGCTTTCCTTTTGCATTCTTTGCAAGTCCCAGCTTTTTAAGCGGGGTTCCATGCCAGATATTAATGTACATCTGACCTTCTTTCTTCACCCATGCAGCCGTTAAATACACCTCAGTCAGAAGAAACTGTGCCGTTTCGATCAACTCCATATAGACAGAATCCGGAGTCACCGCTTCTGTACGGCTCCATCCGTTCTGTCTGATATAGGTCTTTACAATCTCTTCTGTATCTTTGGCTGTTTTGACATAGATATGAAAATCTTTAAATGCATCGTTATGATTTAATTCATTTAAAATATACTGCATACTGCCACGGACATTTTTTCCGAGTCCCATCAGTACAACCCGTCCCGGTACGATCTTACTGTCATAGTAATAATCGGTCACCGTACGCTTGCCGACCGGAATCTGGTTCTCTTTCGCCCATGCCTCCATCTGCTGTAAACTGTTTTGCCGTTCCTGATACTCCGGTGTTCCTTCTCCGGTTACAGCATGATAATCCACCAGTCCATCTGATGATGGCTTCTTCCATGTATCTGTCTGAATTATGGAAGCCGGTTTCTTTTCCTGACCTGCATCTATATTCTGCGGCTTTTTTTCTTCCTTTACATGCCGCTTAAATAATCCTGTTATCGAAAGCTTCATATCGTGTTAAAACTCCTTATCTTTTTAACCTGTTTTACCACTTATAGTATATCTATTTACAGGTAAACTTTCAATAACATTTTCCCCTGTGTCAGGTTCTATTTTCTGACTTTGTCTGAATTACACCGTCTGTTTCTTCTCCGTATCCATATCCTGCTTTCTTAAAAGCTGATGAAAAGCATCTCCGGCTTCCATATATGCTTCCTCGTAAAAATATTCCTGTGAATTTAAGACAGGTCCCACCATTGACAGTTTCTGATAACTGCCATCCGGCTGCTGCTCTCTGGCTTTCACATTATCGCGAAGCATCGTTGCAAACATCTTCCTGACTTTATTCTTCACCGTCTCATCATAAAGCGGTGCTGCGACCTCCACACGACGAAGTGTATTTCTCGTCATAAAATCAGCCGATGCGATATATACCTTATCCCTGTCATGCGTTCCGAAAATATAGATTCTGGAGTGTTCCAGGAAACGTCCTACAATACTTACAATATGAATATTACCGGTATCTCCCGGTATTCCACTTCTTAAGCAGTTAATGCCACGGATCACCATGTCGATCTTTACTCCGGCTCTGGATGCATCGATCAGCTTATCTATGATCTTCTTATCCGTCAGTGAATTGATCTTGATTCCGATATAGGCGGGCTTTCCTTCCTTTGCGATCTGAATCTCATTCTCGATCATGGCAAGGACCTTATTCTGGAGACATTTTGGTGCAACCAGCAGATGTTCCATATCTTCTACTACAGAACCAAGCAGAATCGCCTGAAATACCTTTGCTGCTTCTTCTCCAATTCTCTTATCTGCTGTGATCAACGACAGATCCGTATATAATCTGGAAGTCTTTTCGTTATAATTTCCGGTTCCGACCTGCGTAATATACTGAATCTCATCTCCAACCTTTCTGGTGATCAGACACAGCTTTGAATGAACCTTTAAGCCATCAATTCCATATACGACATGGCAGCCTGCATCCTCTAACGTACGGCTCCACTCAATATTATTTGCCTCGTCAAATCTCGCCTTTAATTCAACCAGTACATCGACCTGTTTGCCATTTTCAGCAGCTTCGGTCAGTGCCTCTACCACCTTGCTATTTCTTGCCAGACGGTAAAGTGTCATACGAATAGAGATAACCTCCGGATCACGGGCAGCCTCCTGAAGCATCTGCAGAAATGGTTTAATGCTCTCATACGGATAGGATAATAAAACATCATGATCCAAAATCTGTGGTATGATATGTTCATTGCTCTTTAACATCGGAGATGGCTGCGGTACACGTCTCTGATAGACCAGATTTGCATCTTTTCTCAGAATATCCTCGATCTGGAACAGGAATGAAAGATCAAGCGGAGCCTGATTTAAGAATACATGTGGCTCTTCCATCTCTGCATACTCACATACCTGTTTTATCATATCTTCATTGATATCACGGGATAATTCCAGCCGTACCGGTGCAAGCTTCTTTCTGAGCTTTACGATCTGTGCCATCTTATCTCTGTAATCAAGATCTTCATCATAGACGGCATTAAAATCAATATCCGCATTTCTCGTTACGCGGATCACAGATTTTTCCAGAACCTTATAGCCCTTATACACCTTTGGCAAGAAATGCAGGATCAGTTCCTCGACCAGCATATAGGTATCATCCTTTGTCGGAATCCGGATCAGCCTTGGGAATACAGAACTGCTGCATGGAATAATCCCGATTTTTTTCTTACCATTTCTTGTGCCAAGAACAGCAAGCGCGTAAATCTCCTGTCCCTTCAAAAACGGAAATGGCTGCTTTCTTCCAACGATCATAACCGATAACAACGGTACGATCTCTTTCATGAAATATTCTTCCAGATATTTGCTCTCTGATTTTGCAAGTGCTTTAAAATCCGTCAGATGAACGCCCTTCTCACCAACCTCCTTCATAATGGAAGCATAGATGGCATCCTTTCTTTCGTTTAGTTCCGCAACTCGTTTTAAGATTGCCTCGATCTGCTCTCCCGCTGTCATATTTGTCTTGTTCTCCCGGAGTTTCTGGCTTAACAGCTTCTGATCCTCCAACGAACCGACACGCACCATAAAGAATTCATCCAGATTGCTCTGAAAGATAGACAAAAATGTCATCCGCTCGCACAATGGAACACTGGTGTCCTCGGCTTCTTCCAGCACACGTTCATTGAATTTCAGCCATGATAATTCACGATTTTCATACAATCCGATATGATTCACCTTTTTTACCGTTTTTTCTTCCTGTGTTTTCTCTCCCTCTGCTTTCTGTTTATTATTTCTTCCAAATCGAGTATTTTTTTCTGTTTCATTTGCCACTTCTACATTTTTCAGATCCTTTTCTTCGTTATTCATTCTTTTTATCGCTCCTGTTATTTTCTCTTTTATGTAATGAAATATTCTTTGAATCGCCATACACCCCCTGTCAGATTACCCGTTGTTTATTGATCATAAGCCAGAATTCCAGCCCAAGCACCTCGGCTGATTTCCTACACAGGATCATACGTTGTAAAAAGATCTCAAAATAATCCATAACGGCACACATAGATTTATCGATCTTTAATTTCAGCTCAATATGTGAATCCTTGGTAATCTTCAGTTTGTTTTCTTTTACGGCATAGTTCACTCTGTCATGAATATCAAAGGATGAAATATCCGTATTTCTGACTCTTGAATTTCTCACATCACTTTTATCCGCGATCAGCAATGCTGCTGCGATCGGATTTACCGGAAATGCCGCCGACTCATCGTGATTGCCTATTGCTGTTATGATCGTCGCTGTATCCTCCGGATCTGCACCCATATCGTCCAATATCCGAAACGCCATGACCGCACCCGACTGCGCATGTCCTTCCCGGTTCACAACATTTCCGATATCATGCAGATACCCTGCAATACTCGCAAGCTCCGCTTCGCGCTCGGAATAGCCAAGTGTCAGCAGTATCTCCCTTGCTGTCTCTGCTACACGTTCCACATGTGCAAATCCATGCTCTGTATATCCCATTGCATGTAAGGATTCGTCTGCCATCCTTATATATGTCTGAACCGCTTTGTTCTTTTTTACATCTTCAAATGTTACTTTCATACGTCATCTATCTCTCTTCTGCTTCACTGTTTTTCAATTTACACCATCCCGTTTTTTGCTGCTATCAATCACTTGAAAATTTTTTGTAAAATTGTAGTAAAATCATTCATTTTCGATGTATTACCAGCATCCTCCAAATGATTCCCCCTATTTCCGGCACTTTCGGTCCCTCTGAAAATCATCTGAAAATTTTACATTTCTTTCTAAGTATATGTGATCTGTTGCATTTCTATTTATGTAAAATGTATGTTTACGCAGATTCCTTCTGTATATCTCCTTCTGTATATTTCCTTCTGTATTATCTGATTTATTTTATAACTGATACAACGATCCATACATAAAAACAGACAGTTTATAAGAACCTCAATGGGTCCTTATAAACTGTCTGTTTTCATGTTATAAACTATGCTTGGTTTTTGGCTTTTGTTTATATCTGGGGATTTTTCTCCATGATACTCATATATGCCGGACGCATGATCCGGTTATTCGTGATCAGCTCCTCGATCCTGTGTGCGCTCCATCCAACGATACGTGCAACTGCAAACATCGCTGTATAAAGCTCCATCGGGATTCCCAGCATGTCATATACAAATCCGCTGTAGAAATCCACATTTGGACTTACACCCTTGAAGATCTTGCGCTGCTTTGCGATCAGCTCCGGGGCAAGCTCCTCTATGTTCTCATACAACCTGAGATCTTTTTCCCTGCCCTTTTCATGAGCCAGCTTAACGACATAATCCTTGAACACCCGCTCTCTCGGATCTGACAAGGAATATACGGCATGTCCCATACCATAGATCAGTCCCTTATTGTCAAATGCTTCCTTGTTCAGGATCTTGCTTAAATATGCTTCTATCTCATCTTTATCTTCATAGTCTTTTATATGTCCGCGAATATTATCCATCATTTCCATAACCTTGATATTGGCACCACCATGCTTTGGTCCCTTTAAGGATGACATAGCAGCCGCCATTGTGGAATAGGTGTCCGAACCGGAGGACGTAACAACTCTTGTTGTAAAGGTTGAATTATTACCACCACCATGCTCCATATGAAGGATCAGTGCCGTATCAAGTACCTTTGCCTCTACCTTGGAATATTTCTTATCCGGACGAAGCAGCATGAGAATATTCTCAGCCGTTGACAGATTCTTTGCCGGACGATGGATGAACATACTGTCATTCTTTACATAATGATTATATGCATTATATCCATATACAGCCAGCATCGGAAATTCACTGATCAGCTGGATACACTGACGCAGAGAATTATTCACACCGGTATCCTTTGCATTCTTATCATAGGATGCAAGCGTCAGGATACTACGTGTCATGGAATTCATGATATCCTCTGTCGGCGCTTTCATGATAACATCTCTTGTAAAATTCGATGGCAGCGTACGAAGCCCACCGACGATCTTCTCAAATTCATGCTGTTCTTCTGCATTTGGCAGCTCACCCATCAACAGAAGATATGCCACCTTTTCAAACCCCAGTTCATCTTCTCCCAGACTTCCGATCAGATTCTCCACCCGATAACCCCTGTACCAGAGTTCTCCATCACAAGGTACTTTCTTGCCATTCTGCACCTTAGAGGATACAATCTTTGAAATATTCGTCAGACCGGTCAATACACCAACTCCGCGGTCATCGCGAAGTCCGCGATTTACTCCATATTCATCATATAATCTTGGTGCGATATAATCATTTTTCTCGCATATCTTTTCCTGTATTGCCACATACTCATTCATTTTCATCAGACTCATCATCGTTCTTCACCACCTGCATTTCTTCAATCTCACTCTCCATAACCGTATCCAGCTCCTTCATCAGGATCAACAGATTGATCATATTCTCTTTGCCGAATTTGTTAATTACATTTCCGTAAAAGTCCTTAATGATCGTTTCCTGCTCATGAAGCTGTTTCGCACCGGCATCCGTAATCGTTACATAAGTGCCGTCCGTACCATTTCCATCATGTGACCATTTGACATAGCCGCAATCTCTGAGATCCCTTACCGTCTTTGATGTCCTGCGAATGCTCATCTGCATCCGGACGGACAGATCAGTCAGATATGCCTTTCCTCCATAAATAGCAGAATCTCCGCTGATCGCCTCTATACTTTGCAGCGCGACATATTCCGCAACACTTAATTTAGAAAATAAATGCCGTACGGAATCCCTGCTCATCATGTATTTTCTGTAGGTAAATTCATTCGATAATTTCGTAATATCAATTTCCTGTTCGACTTTCTGTTCCTGCATAAACAACCTCCCTTTCCGGTACACATATAAAAGCCCCTGTTATCGCCCAACGTATATTATTTCACTAGATTGTACACAACAACAAGTACAAGTGTCCCTTTGATCTGTCAATTCTCTGTCCCTATGTAGTTTTATTTCTTGATCTTTTTATAGATTTTTCGTATCTGTTCCAAACATGAACGGAACAATGAATGAAAAGATTTTATTGAAATAATAGATTTAGATATACTCTACTTGATATGATAAATGAAACTTCCGGCTTCTGTCAACCGACTTTATCCTTATTTAAGAACTGCGCCGAAAATTTTAGAATTATGATAGAGGAACATTATCATTATGGAGCAAGACACGTTCGTATGTCTTTGAAACAAAATGGGAAATACATCACATATTATTACGCAAGTCGTTTGCACTCTATTCCAACGCAACGGTACTAAGTTCCTCGCCTATGGCGACTCACTAAGGACCGGCGTTGGAACAGGCTTGCTGCATAATAGTAATGCTATTTCCCATTTTTTGCCCTAGACATTGATGCTCGAAAGTTCTTGCTCCATAACGATAATGTACCGTGCATTTTTATGTCATAGTCAGCAACTTCTAAACAGGTTGTTTCACAATAGAAAAAGCAGCGTTACAATATATATACAGGAATCTAAAATAAGACACACATATGCAAAGTATTGCGCATCGAGCTGTCCATTAATGAATAAAATGGATGAGGAATATACTATTATGAAGTAAGCTTTATCCGAGGCCGGTACTTAAGTTGCGTCTTTTGCAACTTTATGTACCGCTGCACGAGGATACGAGCGGAAGCGTCTTACGGAATAATACGTATATTCTCATCCATTTATAATTCATTAATGACAGACTATTGAAAACAAAACTACATATGTGTGTCTTATTTAGATTCCGTCTTTTTTATAATGCTGCTTTGATCTGCTTATAGATGCCCTCTGCGTCGAGTTCATACTTATGAAGCAGGTCTTTTGCCGGGCCGGACTCACCGAAGGTATCGCGAACACCGATCCTTGTTACCTTAACCGGATTCTTCTCTGCCAGACATTCCATAACCGCTGAACCGAGTCCACCGATGATCGAATGCTCCTCTACCGTGAACACTCTGCCGGTTGCCTGTGCTGCCTTTACGACAAGTTCCTCGTCAAGCGGTTTGATCGTGTGGATATTGATCACCTGTGCATCGATACCGTCCTCTGCCAAAAACTTCGCAGCTTCTAAGCTCTCAGATACCGGAAGTCCGGTTGCTATGATCGTGATATCCTTTCCAGGCCGTAATTCTACGCCCTTGCCGATCTCAAACTTGTAGGTTGTCTCATCATTAATGACCGGTACTGCCAGTCTTCCAAATCTCATATAGACAGGTCCTACATATTCATATGCTGCCTTTACGGCTGCTCTTGCTTCTACATCATCACATGGATTGATAACCACCATGCCAGGGATCTCTCTCATCAGTGCAAGATCTTCATTACACTGGTGGGTTGCTCCGTCTTCTCCTACGGAGATACCTGCGTGAGTTGCTCCGATCTTTACATTCAGATGTGGGTATCCGATACTGTTTCTTACCTGCTCAAAAGCTCTGCCTGCCGCAAACATCGCAAAGGAGCTCATAAACGGCACATATCCACAGGTTGACATTCCGGCTGCGATGCCTGCCATATTACATTCTGCGATACCACAGTCTACATGGCGTTCCGGAAATGCTTTCTTGAAGATTCCGGTCTTTGTTGCTGCTGCAAGGTCTGCATCCAGTACGATCAGGTTCTCATGTTCTTTTCCAAGCTCAACCAATGCATTACCATAGCTGTCTCTTGTTGCGATCTTCTTTACTTCTGACATAACACGTCACCTGCCTTTTCCAGTTCTTCCATTGCAATCGCATACTCCTCGTCATTCGGAGCTTTACCATGCCATCCCACATTGTTCTCCATGAAGGATACTCCCTTACCTTTTACGGTATGGGCGATGATCGCTGTCGGCATTCCCTTGGTTGCCTTTGCTTCCTTGAATGCTGCATCGATCTGATCAAAATCATTTCCGTCGATATTAATTACATGGAAATTAAATGCTTCAAACTTCTTATCGATCGGATATGGGGAACATACATCCTCAACGGTTCCGTCGATCTGAAGGTTATTATTATCTACGATCACTACAAGGTTATCCAGCTTTCTGTGACCTGCAAACATAGCAGCCTCCCAGATCTGTCCCTCCTGGATCTCTCCGTCTCCGCACAGGCAGTAGGTTCTGTATTTCTTACCGGACATCTTTGCTGCAAGTGCCATACCGACTGCTGCAGAAAGTCCCTGTCCGAGAGAACCGGATGACATGTCCACACCAGGAATGTGCTTCATATCCGGGTGTCCCTGTAAATAAGAACCGATATGACGCAGGGTCAGAAGATCCTCAACCGGGAAAAATCCTCTCTCAGCAAGGGCTGAATAGTAACCCGGTGCTGTATGTCCTTTGGATAATACAAAACGGTCTCTGTTCTCATCCTTTGGATTCTTCGGATCCACATGTAATTCCTCAAAATAAAGATAAGTAAAAATGTCTGCTGCTGAAAGTGATCCGCCCGGATGTCCTGCTTTTGCAGAATGTACGGAGGAAACAATTCCCTTACGGATGTCAACAGCCTTTTTTTGAAGGTCTAGTTTGTTCATGTCTTTCTCCATTTCGTTTTATTTTCATTTTTATAATTGTCCCAGCACTTTTCCGATCTTGTCAGCGATCAGAAGATCTGCCTGACTGTCCGTCTGTGTCGGCGACATATTAATAACTACCAGGTGTTTTCCTCTGAAATACCGAATCAGTCCGGCGGCAGGATAAACAACCAACGAGGTTCCGCCAATGATCAATGTATCTGCCTCCGAAATATACCGGATCGCATTCTCAATGTCGTCATTGTTCAGACCCTCTTCATATAATACTACATCCGGCTTAATTATTCCACCACAACTGCATTTTGGTACACCATCTGATTGAATAATATAATCCAGATCATAGAATTTGTGACATTTTGTGCAATAATTTCTATGGATCGAACCATGCAGCTCAATCACATTCTTACTTCCTGCCATCTGATGCAGGCCGTCAATATTCTGTGTTACGATCACTGCAAGTTTCCCCTGCGCTTCCAGTTCTGCAAGTTTTTTATGTGCCATATTCGGCTTTGCATCTTGATAGATCATCTTATCCTTATAGAAACGGTAAAACTCTTCCGGGTCACGCATATAGAAGCTGTGACTGATGATCGTTTCAGGTGGATATTTGTATTTCTGATTATACAATCCATCCACACTGCGGAAATCCGGAATCCCGCTCTCTGTAGAAACACCCGCTCCACCAAAGAAAACCATACGTTCCGAACCTGCAACAATTTCTTTTAACTTTGCAATTTTCTCATTCATTTGTTCCATATATCAGTCTCCCTTCTGCATAATACAGAATCAGGCAATAGCGCAACCTTCCTATTGTAGTTCTACTATTGCCTGCCCTTGCTGTGTCACGGCATTGCCGTAACTTCTATATCCACTTTACAGGTACTGTCCACTGTGTATGTATCGCTGTCTTTTATCGACAGCTCAACCGTATTTGCACCAATGGATAATGTTTCCGCATCAATCGTTATCTTCAGATCCTTCGCTGTGAGCTTGGCAACCTCATCAGAAAGCCCTGATATCACAACTGTATTTCCCTCCGGAAACTGAACAGCATAATCATAGTCCGTCAGTTTATTCTCAATCGTAATATCATTGGCTGATATCGTCATTGTTCTGCTGATATTCCGTTCAATCGCTACATGGACGCTGATGCTTGTATTCTCATCTGCCAGAACAACTCCATCAGGCAAATACTTGGATATATCGATCGTACTTTCCAAATCTTCACTGCATCCGGATACATCGATATCATCTACTGTTATCTCCGTGAGATTCTGCAACACATCTGCCGGTCCTCCAACTGTTATCTCATTCGGCACATATTCTGCGTTCACTACTTTATAATTATCTGCTGGAACACCGGTTGTGTCCAGCTTTACTGCTACCGTTTTCGTCTTATAAACCGGTATAGTTACAGACACTCCGGTCACCTTGCTTTCCAGCTTCTTACCGGATATCTCGTCACCATTTGCATCATAGAAGATTGGTGTGCAGGTTGCTGTTACATCTGAAGTCCGTCCGGATACATCCACCTGTACCTCTGCCTTTTCGATCCGTTCAATCACGCTCGCTACTCCCTTTACCGTTATCAGATTCGGCGTAGATACCGGAATACCGGTCGTATATCCTTCTGCCGTTTCACCCTTTGTTGTAACCGTTACCGGCAGGGATGCCGTCTGTTCCTCCTCCAGTTCTACCTGGAGTACATTATCTACGATCGTAATGCTGATATTGTTATTTACAGACGATGAATTCGCTGTCACCGTAATATTTACAGCATTTGTAATTGACAATTTTGACATATCCGCAATCGCTGTAAAATCAGAAGCTCCAAGTGCATTTACAACTGAACGTCTGCCCTTTACAATAATGTCCACCGTTTCACCGGACACAATATCATACAACTGATTCTTATCCGTGATCGCATCTGTATTGATCAGGGTAACCGGTATATCTCTAATCTGCCGTGTGGTTGAATAATCATCCACATTTAAAACTGTGACCCAGACAGCAAATCCAAGGATCAATGATAAGAGTTTCCAGCCCCAGTTACTGAATAATTTATCTTTCATTACTGTCAGCCTCCTTTCTGTTATCAGAAGACTTTCCACTTTTTACATTACCTGAACTGGTCTTTTTCTCAGTATTCTTCTTTTTGCGTTTGCCATCCTTCTGCCGGCGTTCATCCTTTTTCTTTCCATCCTCCTGATTTAACAGTTCCAGATGGTTCCGGACACTTTCTGTATCCAGATTCCGATACAGCTCGCCGCCCTTTGCGATCGAGATCGAACCGGTCTCCTCTGATACGATCAGTGTTACACTATCGGACACCTCACTGATACCTACACCTGCACGATGTCTGGTTCCAAGCTCCTTGTTGATAGAGAGATTCGCTGACAATGGAAGATAACAGGTTGCTGCAACCACTCTGTTATTTCTGAGAATGACCGCACCATCATGAAGCGGTGTATTATGCTCAAATATATTAAGCAGAAGCTGGTTCGTTACAACCGCATCAACAGGAATTCCTGTATCAATATATTCACCCAGTGCGACCTTGTCTTCAATAACGATCAATGCACCTGTCCGGTTCGCTGATAAAACAGTTACTGTCTTGATCAGCTCATAAATCGTTTTGTCACTCAGCTTTCTTTCATCTGCATCTTCATGCATGATATAATCAAAAAATTTCTTTCGTCCAAGTGTTTCCAGTCCCCTCCGGAACTCCGGCTGAAATAAAATGATAACTGCCAGAATACCTATGCTGAACACATTTTTCAATATATACAGAATCGTATTAAACTGGAACAGGGATGCCAGAATCGTAAATAACAGGATCAGAACAATACCCTTTAACAGTGTCCATGCACGATTGCTCTTAAACCACATCAGTATCTTATAGATGACATATGAAAGGATCAGGATCTCAATAATGTCACTGATATCCGGTGTGGTAATGTAAAACCAGTCAAAATATGTTCTCATAAATGCCAGGATCTTATCCATTCGGTATCTCTCCTTTCTAAATATTCCGGATATACAAAGGCTGTATCAGCCTTCCTATATGGTGGGATAAAGATATGACCTGACAAAAACGTCAGGTCATATGCAAGAATTCATTTACCTCGTAACACCACTTACTGAATCTTCATCAGCAGTATTCTGTGATACTGTATTGATCTTTTTTACGTTCTTCTGCTGTTTCGTCATAACAATCTTCGGAACAGCTTTCACATAATAATAATATTCCTCATCTTCAAACTGTGTATTCTCCACTCTTGAATAATCCACAACTGTTTTGAAAAACTGCGCTACAACCGCAATGATCACTGCACAGATCGAACCCAGCAGGATCTCTCCAATCGAGATGCTTGCATTGAGTACAACATTTCCAATCAGGAATAAGATGATCTCAAACAGACCACCAACAATAATTGCCGCATACCATGAATATTCAACCGATAATCTGTATATCACATGCGTAATAATAAGAACAACTGCAAATACAACGATCGTAAGCAGAAGATCTTTATTATCAATCAAATGCTGGAATATATATTTATAACTTTCAAGCATATTTTCTGTATCTGTTGTCTTACTCAGTTCTGCAAGATAATTGGATGCATCTAATGAAAAATAATAGAAGACAGCACCAAAAGCTAACGGAACGATCGCGATCGGTCCTACAAACATACCTGCAAGAATCGGAAGCACATACTGCATTTTAATAATGAAAAATAATGGGGCATACATGACCACCCATGTTGCTTTCGGGAAAAACCGGATATACAGGCAATACATGATAATAAATAAAACAATAAATGATATGCCTGTTTCTTTATTGCCCGAAAAATAATTCATAAATGCAACAACTCCACCAATTGCATAAGTAAGACTTTCCGGAATAAATGCACATACAACAGCAAGAAGAAAAATAACCAGTCCGCTGGATATCGTTTCATTATGTCCGCCTGTAATATGTACAATGGACCAGAACATCAGCAATGCGAGAATGAACCGGATAGCCGGTGCTACGATCCTATCGTATTTACTGCAAAAATTCTTAATTCCATCTCTGAATGTCAAAAGTGATGCCATGTTTACTTCCTCCTCTTCTTCCCTTTGGTTTTGTCCTCTTTCTCATAGAAAGCAATCAGCTTCTTCAGATCCTGATTGTACTTTATGATATGAGGCTTTGCCTTGGTGTATCTATAGGAGTATAGAAACCATGCAAGAACCATAAATACTACGCAAACAACCGCATATACTATAAGAAGTTTATATGCCAGACCGAACAGATCCATATCTACAAGCTCCGTGATCAGTTTACCCATATTGTAATAAATATAGGCCGCTACCACGATCACAAATAATATCGTTGTCGATACCAGAGTCTTCAGACAGTTGTATTTTACATAGTCTGATTTGAAATATCTGCCTTTTTCCAGATCTTCTTTTCCTGTAGATTGTTCGTACATGGCAAGTCTGGTCATCAATCTGACCTTTTCTTCGTTTACCATCTTGTTTTCTCCTACTTCTTTTCTTTCTACAAAAATCAGCTTTTGTTATTATAATCCATACGAAAAGAATAAGCAAGCATGCGCCGGAAAAAGTTTCTTAAATAGAATTAACGCCTTACCCGGGTATATGGATAAACAGCCTTAAAAATATTTCTTGAGTTCAGCAAATACCGGTTTCAGGCGATCAGCGCGAAGGTCGAAGTCCATCTCCTTGTATGACCATGCCGCACGGCCGATACCATATTTTGCAAATACTTCATGGATGGCTTTATACCATAATACAGTGTTTGCCGGGTCTGCGTTTTCGATCACGCCATATTCTCCGCAATAAAGTGCTACGTTTCGCTCCTTTGCAACAGCGATCGCATCGGCAAACAGATCTTCAAAATATGCTGAATCAAGATTTCCCTTATAATCAAGGATCGACAGCGTTCCGGCAAGCTTTGCAGGCAGGTGTGCTTTTGCATATGCACAAAAATCTTCCATGCTGCCTTTGAATTCCATATGATAATCCGCCGGCATATCATCTACCCACTGTGCGCCCTGATGTGTAAAAAGAAGAGGGTCATAGCTGTGGAAATTATATATGATATGTTCATCCATCGGCATCGGAATATCTCTGACTGCCTGCACGCTATTATGCCAGTAACCACCGATCAGAATATCAGTTGTCGGTGCATATGCACGGATACGTTCGACACACTTTGGTGCTATCTCTGCCCATACGGCACCATCTTCTTTATCTACTACCTCATTTAATAATTCAAATGCAACTTTATCTCCATATCCGCCAAAGCGCTTTGCAAATTCTTCCCATAATCTGTAGAAGCGTTCCTGAAGAGCTTCGTTTCCAAAAAATCCACTCTGTTTTTCTCCCGGATCAAAGGAATAACCGGCGGTCTTATGCAGATCAAGGATCATATTAAAACCATATTTATGTCCGAGTTCCAGCGCGCGTTTAATCCGTGCAAAACCTTCTTCCTTATACTGTCCGTCTTCTGTCTCTACCAGATTATAATCCACCGGCAGTCTGAGATGATCCAGTCCCCAGCTTGTAAGCTCTTTAAAATCATCTTCCGTAATAAAATTATTGAATCTGTCCTCGGAATAATCACACTGGGAAAACCAGCCTCCCAGATTAACACCCTTCTGATACCCTTTCCATGTCTTCATATGCATGATCTCCTTTTCATTTAGCAAATAATAAATTTGTAATTGTTATTTTCTGAATTTATGATACTATAAATGCATATGTAGGGAATATAATATATCCGATTTTTATATCGCATAGCTGACCTTCATTGTTCTGATTGTTTTTTTAGAGATGGGCAATCCGTTCATTTGATAAAATAATGCCTATATGCAAATATTTTTATAGCTGTATATTATATGAAAGGAGTATTTCCATGAATAAAGAATTACAGAAACTGTTATTAGCGCAGCAGGAGGAACAGTCTTATCACCTGCCGATGGAGGCAGAGTATTCATTTTACCGGCGGATCGCAAATGGGGATATGGAGCTACTGAAGCTAAATATGAATGCAGATACCATGGAAGGCATGGGAAAGCTGTCTTCATCCCCACTGCAGAACAAAAAATACCATCTGGTCATTCTGACTGCCATGATCACACGTTTCTGTATCGAAGCCGGGTTGGATCCGGAACAGGCCTATACTTTAAGTGATATGCATATCCGAAAAATTGACGCATGTCTGACACCGGAACAACTGAATCCGCGAAAAGGAGCTGTTGTGAAGGATTTTGTACTTGCCATGCACGAGCTTCATAACAGTCCCGGACTGTCTTATCATGTCATGCAGGCCGTCTCCTACATCAACAACCATATCACAGAACCGATCCGGGTATCGGATGTCGCCGATGCAGTGAAGCTCCACCCGGACTATATGACCCGTCTGTTCAAAAAAGATATGAACTGCAGTCTCTCACAATATATCATAAAAGAAAAATGCAGGATGGCTCGCTACATGCTGTTAAACAGCCAGGTGAGCTGTACAGAAATCAGTTCATTTCTGTATTTTGCGTCCTGCAGTCATTTTGTAAATTGTTTTAAAAAAGAATACGGTCTGACACCGAATGCCTACCGCAAACAAATGGGAGGTCTGTCAAATGAGCGAAGCGATGCGTTCTAATACAACAGCAACGCCGTCTTCATTATTTGACAGAGTCTCATTCATGGGAATACCAAGCATCACCGCAAGTGTCTGAAGTCCTGCTGCTTTAGTGGCATCTGACCGGTTAAATTCAAGGTTATCACAGCCACCATCCAATGAAATATCGTTTATATATTTAATTTCCTGTTTTGCATTTTCTACGATCATACGAACCTGATCTGCGGTCATATAATCATCTGCCGGTTCCATTGCCTGTTGTGTTGAAATACTATCATGGTTTTTAAGATAATGCATTACTCGTTGCCCTTTATTCATATTGCGTATTTCATCTGCTTCTGTTGAATCTGATTGTCTGTTTGTCTGCAGGTCCACAGCCTCAGGAATATATACCACTTGTCCAACTTCGAGCTTTAATGTTACCCTGTCATTGCGCTCTGAGAAATCAAATTCCGGTTTCTTTCCCTTTTTTACAACAAGGATTCCTCGTCTGCCATAATAATTTGCATGTGCCAGTACATTTGCCAATGCTTCTTCCTTGCCGCCTTTTTTGTTATTCGCGGTGCATATTGCACCAGGAAAAATGGTTATTTGTATGCCAAAATCAAAGACGGCAAATACTACACATATACTGCCAACAATAAAAAACCATCTTCAAAAGTATTCAAAAACAAGAAAAATACCATCATTCGGCTACATAAGAAAAATTTCTATGTAGGGGCTAACGGTCTTATTAACCTAAACAAAGGCTGGAAATTAAATAATAACGGATTATATACTTACTATGTTGAAAAAAACGGTACTGTTTCTGTAAAAATATCAAATGGTAAATTTAGAGTCTGGAACGGAAATAACACCAGATGGGATAAGAAAGATTTAAAAAATTATAAGGGAAAAATTTATACCTATAATGAAAAATCTTTTTTCGTGAATACGAACGGAAACATTTCAAGAGCAATGGGTTGGCAGGGATCTTATTTCATCGACAATGATGGATGTGTAAAGTATTATGATGACGGAAGCACTTCTTTCCGGATCACAAAAAATGGTGACATCAAGGCGTTGAAAGATGGCTGGAACGATGATGTTTATGTAAAAAATGGAAAGATACAGCGGTCAACAATCGTTAAATCAAGTGGCTGCAATTATTTTGTAGATAAAAATGGTAGCAGACAAGATTTTAAAGTGAAGAATAATCAGATTGTAAGACCGGATAATAGTATGGCGGTTTCATCCGGGATCTATGTTGCAGCCGGAAAAAAATATCCGGTTGATAACAAGGGGAAGATCCAGAAAAACAGCACTGTGGTTATCAAGAATAAGGCTTATGAAACTGTGAGTGACGGATCTTTGTCCAAACAGCCGGCAAATCATGTTCATTTATGGATGGCGGGTTCTGTAACAGAACAGATTGATCATAAAGCCAAGACAAAGGAGGTTCAGATCCCGGTCAATGAGTGGGACGAAGAAGTGCGGTCAAAGGATAAAAAACACGTTTGTTTAAATTGTATATGGAATAAAAATCCTAAACAGGGCGAAAGCTGGGTTGACATTGATGGAGATGGAAAGTGGACAGCGCAGGAAGAAGGACAAATATATTTTAAAGACTTCTGTTATGATACCGCCTCTGATCTAGCGGCTCATAAGGAAAAAACAACACATGGACAGTCAACAACTGCCAATGTCCTCCTTTATACCATCCATCATCCAACCGCAGATGAACCAAAGTATGAAAATACGACTGTTATAACGGAGAAAGCCTGGTCTGAATGGTATCAAATTTATACCTGTAGGGATTGTGGAGAGAAGATGAGAGTAAGCGTTATAGATGGTAAGCCAACAAAGGGAGATTATGACGGATTGATGATACCAAGTAAAAAAGGACGTACACTTAATGCGTATGGAGAAAAGAAAATGACCGTTTCTGCATGTATGGCTTTCCCTGATAGTATATATAATGGGAAACAGATAACGAGCGAACAATCGTTATCAAAATATGGTTTTTGTTATTTGGGAGAAGAAAGAAAATCGTATAATATCCTTCTCCCAGATACTTACCTGCAGTTACTCAAAGACCATAATATTCAATGAGTTACTAGATAAGATATGGTAAAGAAATATGGATCAGAAAATTAGGTTCATTGACATTACTATCTGGATATTTTATAATAAATATGTTAATAAATTCATTTGATCCTATTATAGGATGGGCGGAGAGTATATCTTTCCGCCTTTTTTTACCAAAGTTAAAGCCCGAATCAAATACCGTAATCTTTTGGTTTTCAATATCCCGTAAAGGGGAAAAGTGAGATAGGGAGAAAATTGGAGTAAAAATCATTATTTATAATATTAAATGATTAATAACAATGCATTGTGTCAAGTATAAGTATACTCACCTTACAAACCAACGCATAGGCACATAAATTTATATATTTCTTAACCAGCAACGAATTGACAGTCCAAAATACAAATGTTTATAATAAAGTATGTCCTTTGAATACCACCCTGGTACGCATCCCTCGCGACCGGGGTGTTGTTATTTTATTAACGACGCGGGCTACGGCTGCGATCAGCTTCTTATAGCCGCCGCTTAAAAATTCGGTTGGCACTTCCTTCAGGCAGTATACGGTCAGCACTGCCATGATGGCTGCCGGGAGGATTCGTCCGAGATACCGGATTTTCTCATAGATCTGTTTTCTCTTTTATATTAATTTTAGAATATATATTCTACTGGCACTTTACCGAAAACCATAAGTAAAATTTTGAAATTTTTCAAAAATATTTACCGGAAAAATATTTACAGATTGTCTTTATAAGCATCCACTTACCAAAAGTTACATCAAACCATACAAGTTATTACATCAACGGTTTTTATACCATTATTTCTGGTATGGTGGTTTTGTCAACAAATCAGGTAGCGGAAATTGAGAGGAATTTTTATGTATAACAAGGACAAAACTACCATTTCACAAAACTCAAGCACCAAACATTCCGCATTCAATATTTATCAGCTTTTTCCACAACGAACGGAAGATAAATGCCTTGCAGAATTAAAACAATACCCAAAACTTTATTGGACATATAAGAACTGGCCTGATGACTGGAAAAAACGTTTTATGGAATTTATGAAAGGCAAAAAAAAGTCTGCCACTAACCTATATCTATCTGCATCATGGAAGAACCATTTTTAATACTGGTGTAAATCTGAGTCTTTTACAGGAATACTATGTCGTTAACCTTGACGTATTTAAAAATAGCAAGTATGCTAAAGATATCAACGATCTAAATGCATGGTTGTCTCTGCTAACCGCTGACTCTACAGACAACCTTACCACACTGATATCCAACTATCCATGGATGGAATCTATATGCCAGGATATATCTGAATATCTGTATCGCCCTGAGGAGGTTATTAGTATGTTTTCAAAAGCATTAAAAAAGATGGATGAAAATACTGTTAATTTTATGATCGAACAGATGAAGAAAGCGTTGGAAGAAAAAGATGTTGCTTTGTCTGAAAAGGACGCTGCTTTGTCCGAAAAGGACGTTGCTTTGTCCGAAAAAGATGCCGAAATTGCTGCATTACAGGCAAAACTTGCTGCGTTAGAACACTAATGCACAGTTCATTAACATAATTATTTTTACATAATAATCCCCCGGCTATAATACTTATTCATTGACATATTCTTAGAATAGATAGCCTCATCACAAAATAGAGGGGCTGTCAACAATGTGATCAAATAAAACAAAGTAATTTCGTTACAACGGATACTACAAAAAAGGGCTGCCGCACTAAGTGATTGGTGCGACAGCCCTTTTTTTCGGTGTCATTGCTCATAATAACATATACACAATCGTACTGCCTATGATGCTGACAAATGTATTCTTTTTCCACACATGAAGGGCGACACAAACTGCGGCTGCGATCAACTTCTTATAGCCACCGCTTAAGAATTCGGTCGGTACTTCCTTCAGGCAGTATACGATCAGCACAGCCATGATGGCTGCCGGAAGGATTCGTCCGAGATACCGGATTTTTTCGGGGATTTGTTTTCTCTTTCCAAGAATGGTAAATGGGAGCGCCCGCATAAACAAAGTCGCCGCTGCAGACACAAGGATACAGATCAATACATATCGATCATTCATGGGCTTCCACCTTTCTTTCACAGATCAGCAACAGACCTGATACCAGAATCAAAGTTGGAAGAAGGAAATAATCTTTTCCTATTAACAGAAGCAACAGCACACCTCCGATAAACCCGGCAAGTGCCGGCAAATGCACTTTCACACTTCTCCATTGATCGATCGCGATCGTAATAAATAACGCTGTCATACAAAAATCGATCCCCTCTAATTTCACCGGAAGGATCTGACCGAGTATGCCGCCAAGCACAGCGCCCACCATCCAGGATATACGACTGAATAATGCCACATAAAACATAATATCAAATCTGCGCTTCCGGTCATTTTCCTTCTCTGCGTTACGATCTCTTATCACCTCAGAAGACAGCATGGAACAATTGACGGCATATGTCTCATCCGTCATTGTGTGAACCATATATGGATAACGCTTACCCATTTTCTTGAAATCTTCAACAAATGTCAGTCCGTAAAAGAACTGTCTGCTGTTCATGAACAATGCAGTCAGTGCGATCGTGAGGATCGATGCACCGCTACTTAAGAATGTTACCAGCACAAACTGAAATGCGCCGGTATATACCGTCAGGCTGGTAAACAACGACCAGAACCAGGAAAGTCCTGCTTCCTGCATCGTAAGTCCGTATGCCATACTGACAAAGAGATAACTTCCTGTGATCGGCAGAGCCTTCACAAATGCCTGTTTTAATACTTCTTTTCTGTCTACAGTCTCCCCAATCATAATTTTTCTCTGTACTCCTAACTCACATTACAATATCTCTGAAATCTTTTCCAGTACCGCTTCTGCCAGCGCCTTGTGTCCTTCTTCATCCATGTGCTCCTGATCCCGTTCCGATGGTACGGCATAATCAGAAGCCGCCAGATAATAAAGTTCCTCTTCTTCTGCGATCTGCCGGTAAATCTCCGGCAGCTCTTTGGACACTTGTACAGAATTTTTTCCAAATTCCGGATCAAATCCATCCCAGACCTTCTCGCCCAGTGCGATCGGTGACATCAGAAGGATCTTCGCTGATGGCGCACCATCCCGGATCTGTCGCACAAGTTTACGGATACCTAAGCCGATACTGCCTGCCGTTGCACCATAAAATGTCTTACAATCATTTGTTCCAAGCATTAAAATGATCAGATCTTCCGGCTTATGGGTTTCTAATATGATTGGAAGGAGTTCACTGCCACGTCTGCCCGGACGAAGCGGATCGTCAAATACTGTGGTTCTGCCACACAGACCTTCCTCCTGTACAATATATCCCTTTTCCATCAGTCCGGTTCCTACGATTCCCGTCCATCTGGTATCCCAGTCATAGCGTTCCGCCGTTCCCGGCACATAACCATATGTGTTTGAATCACCAAAGCATAATACCTGTCGCATGGCATTTCCTCCTTCTTATATTTTACTAATGCCGTAACGTAATATCATCATGTTTGAACACTTTCGGCATTACCAATCAGAGGACGCTTCCGCTCGTTTCGTCCTGCAACGGTACTAAGCTGCCGCTTACAGCGCCACCTAAGGACCGGCGGACTCAAATGCCTCTGTCTTGGTAATCCGAAGTGTTCAAACTTAATACAATTTTTGTTTCTGCGCATCATTATCTTACTATTCCTATTCGGAATGTATGAATTATATAACAAATTCCAACTAAAATACAATACATAAATATTAGAATTCGTTATAACTTTCTCTTATAGCAAACCTAGTCATGCTATAATCAATACGCTATCCACCATTTACCGCCTGCCTAAAAATAGCAAAAAACTCTACTGCTTCCTAGGGCTGGGTATTATGCTTATTATAAAATAATATTGCGAGATTTCGTTGTTGCCGGATCAGAGTAAGCTACACTAACCTCAAACTACGCTAACGCTCGTCTTCACTAAGTGCTCCGCTCAACCGAACGCGAGTTAGCACAGGAGTATTTACGAATCAGGCATATGCAGTGAACAGAAATCGCAGCACGTTATTTTATAATAAGAGCAACCACCAGAGACAGGTAACAGTAGAGTTTTTACTATTTATCACTCCAATTCAAATGCTCCGGTATAAAGCTGGTAATAGGTTCCTTTCTTTGCGATCAGATCCTCATGTGTACCACGTTCAATGACTGCGCCATGATCCAGTACCATGATAACATCCGAATTCTTAACTGTAGACAAACGATGTGCAATGACAAATACGGTTCTGCCTTCCATCAGCCGGTCCATTCCCTGCTGAACCATCGCCTCCGTTCTTGTATCGATCGAGGAGGTTGCTTCATCCAATATCATAACCGGCGGATTGGATACGGCTGCTCTTGCGATCGAGATCAACTGCCGCTGTCCCTGTGACAATCCGCTTCCATCTCCGGCAAGCACCGTGTCATAACCATTTGGCAGCATCATAATGAAATTATGCGCATTCGCAAGCTTGGCGGCTGCAATACATTCCTCATCCGTGGCATTTGGATTTCCATATTTCAGGTTCTCCATAACCGTTCCGGTAAACAGATTGACCTCCTGTAATACAATACCGAGAGATGCCCGCAGATCCTTCTTGCGGATCTTATTAATATTGATTCCGTCATACCGGATCTTACCATCGTCTATATCATAGAAACGATTGATCAGATTGGTGATCGTCGTTTTTCCTGCTCCGGTCGCACCTACAAATGCGATCTTCTGACCCGGTTTCGCATAGAGCGTCACATCACGCAGGATCTGTTTGTCCGGATTGTAGCTGAAATCCACATGATCCAGAACGATATCGCCCTCTAATCTCTGGTAAGTAAGACTGCCATCCTCATGTGGATGCTTCCATGCCCAGATTCCGGTTCGTTCTTTCACTTCCACCAGCTCACCATTTTTCTCTTTGACATTTGCAAGTGTTACATAACCATTATCCACTTCCGGTTCTTCATCGATCAGCTTAAAGATACGTTCCGCGCCTGCAAGTGCCGTTACGATCGCATTAAACTGATTCGAAAGCTGTGAGATCGGATTGGTAAAGTTCTTCGACAACGTAAGGAAGGATGCGATCATACCAAGAGTGGCTGTATTCGTTCCGACCAGCGTCAGATTCGTTGCACCGGAGATCGCAAGCCATGCTCCAACAACCGCTACAACTACATACTGCACATAACCAAATGCATTCATCATCGGCATCATTCCGCTTGCATAACCATTTGCACTGGCTGCTGCCTGCTGCCATTCCTGATTCTTTTTCTGGAAATCTTCTCTGGCTTTCTCTTCGTGGCAGAATACCTTAACAACCTTCTGGCCATTGACCATTTCCTCGATATAACCATCTAATGCACCAAGTGTCTGCTGCTGTTTTATAAAATAAAATCCACTCTTGCCACCGATGACCTTCACCAGCTTCATGATAAAGAACAGCATCACGACAACGATCAGTGTCAGATAAATGCTCTGATATAACATACAGCAGAATACCGCAACAACCGTACATATCGATGAGATCATCTGTGAAAGGGACTGTGCGATCATCTGGCGGAGCGTATCAGTATCGTTGGTATAGCAGCTCATGATATCTCCGTGTGTATGCGTATCAAAATAACGGATTGGCAGGCTCTGCATCTTCTCGAACATCTCATCTCGTATGGTTTTCAGAGTTCCCTGTGCGATCCCTACCATCAGGTAGTTATAAAACCATGTAGAAAATACACCGATCAGGTAAATAACGCCGACCATACAAAGTGCCTTGATCAGCCCGGTATAGACCGGATGATCCATTGCAAGGATCGGGGTGATATAATCATCGATCAGTATCTCGATAAACATTGCCGACGCTACACTTGCAAGTGCACTTAAGATAATACAGATAAATACAACAACCAGCGTCTTCTTATATGCTCCGATATAGGACAGCAGCCGTTTGGCTGTATTTTTATTGACCCTGCTGCCCTGCTCTCTGTCGGGTGCGTCCATCTGTTTCTTCTGTTTACTCATCCTGACCGCCTCCCTTCTGCTGTGATTCATATACTTCTCTGTAGATCGGACTCTTTACGATCAATTCTTCATGCGTACCTACATCCATGATCTTACCATCATCCAATACCACGATCTTATCTGCGTGCTGAACAGAGGAAATTCTCTGCGCAATGATGATCTTGGTCGTGTCCGGCAGGTATTCGGCAAATGCTTTCTGGATCATCGCATCGGTCTTTGTATCAACCGCACTGGTCGAATCATCGAGGATCAATATCTTCGGTTTCTTAAGAAGTGCCCGCGCAATACAAAGACGCTGCTTCTGTCCACCGGAGACATTTGTTCCACCCTGTTCAATGTAGGTATCATATCCATCCGGCATCGCCTCAACGAATTCATCCGCGCAGGCAAGACGGCAGGCTTCTTTTACTTCTTCATCCGTCGCCTGTTCATTTCCCCAGCGGAGGTTCTCTTTTATTGTCCCTGAAAACAGTTCATTCTTCTGAAGAACCATTGCAACTGCATCACGAAGCACCTGCAGGTCATATTTGCGGACATCCACGCCACCGACCATAAGTGTTCCGCCTGTCACATCATACAGACGAGGGATCAACTGGACAAAGGAAGACTTCGATGAACCGGTTCCACCGATAATACCAACGGTCTCACCGGATCGGATCTTAAGATCTGCTCCGTCAATAACTTTCTTATCTGCCCGTTTGCTGTAAGAGAAATCCACATGATCATACACGATCGAACCATCTGCAACAGTCTGAACCGGGTTCTCCGGATTCTGTATCGTAGTTGTCTCCTCAAGCACCTCAACGATACGTTCCGTTGAAGATCTGGATATCATGATCATGACAAATACCATTGATAACATCATAAGTGCCATCAATATCTGCATCGCATATGTGATAAGTGCAGTCAACTTACCGGTCGTAAGTCCAAGTGCTTCATTATTTCCGCTTGCCACAATGGCTTTTGCACCGATCCATGAAATTGCGATCATACATCCATACATGAAGAACTGCATCAAAGGAGAGTTAAATGCCAGGATTCTTTCTGCCTTTACAAAATCCTTATAGATATCACCTGATGCATGTTTGAATTTGCCGATCTCGGCTTCCTGCGAATTAAAGGATTTGACAACCCGCATTCCCTTTACATTTTCCTGAACGATATTATTTAAACCGTCATATTTGTGGAATACCCGTTCGAAGATCGGGTGCACCTTGGTTGCTATAAATATCAGACCGAATCCCATAAACGGAATAACGATCAGGAATATCCATGCCAGCTTTGCATTGATCGTAAAGGAAACGATCACGGAAAAGATCAGCATGATCGGTCCTCTGACTGCAATACGAATGATCATCTGATATGCGTTCTGAATATTCGTTACGTCTGTGGTCAGTCTTGTTACGATAGATGAAGTGGAAAACTTATCTATGTTAGAAAATGAAAATGTCTGGACATTATCATAGATATCCTGTCGCAGATTTGCGGAAAATCCTGCTGACGCTTTCGCACCGAGAACTGCTGCAAGCACACCTGTTAAAAGCTGTAAGGCTGCAAGCACAATCAGCCATGTTCCATCCTTTACGACAATACTCATCTTTCCACCTTCGATACCAAAATCCAACAGATCAGACATACAAAGTGGAATTAAAATCTCAAATACTACTTCAATTACTGCACAGAATATCGTAAGCAGTGTCGGCTTCTTATATTCCCGCAAACTTTTTAATAATTTTCTGATCATACGTCCTCCTTCTTTCTTTATCTGATATTTTCATATAATTTTTCAAGCAGCTTTTTCGCCTGCGCCACCTCATTCTCTGAAAAAGAATGAAGCAGTCTCTGTTCCGCAGCTCTCCTGCCTTCATACATTTTATTGAGCAGTTTTTCAGCTTCACAGGTGCTGCATACCATCTTATTTCGTTTGTTATTCTCATCCAGATGACAGTTCAGATAACCTTTCTTTTCCAGACGGTTCACGATGCCGACAACTGTCGGATGCGCTACATCCAGAAATACCTCGATCTCCTTCTGTGTCACCATTCCACCATTCCAGTACACATATTCAATCACTCTTGCCTGTGAACTGGTCAGATCCACGTCACATAAATATGCGTCAAATCCGGCCTTCAGCTTATCATTGATCCGCTTAATATAATAACCGATGTCCTTCTCCGGACCACACGGCAGCTTTCGATCTGCATCCATATCCTTTTCCTGTTCCATTACGGTTCCTTTCTTTTATTTACAGCTATGTATAATTCCCGGAAAATGCTCTTACATTTAATGTTATATAGCTTGCATATCTTATACATACTATACATCTTTTTTCATGTGTAGCACGCTACATTTTAGTTCAAAAAAAAGAATGTGTCAACACCACTTCCTGTATTTTATATTAAAAAACATAAAATCTTTCTCTTATAGTCAATTATCTAATTATACAAAAAACTCTACAGCACTCGGTCACGGGGATGGTGCTTGTTATAAAATAACATTGCGAGATTTCGTTGTGAACTGCACATTGCCAGTAAATACGAGTGCTTGTCTGAGCCAAAGGCGAGTTAGCACAGGAGTATTTACGAATAGGGCAATGTCCAGAGAACAGAAATCGCAGCACGTTATTTATAACAAGCGCCATCCCCGTGACCGAATGCTGTAGAGTTTCAGAATTCTTTTCTATGAATCACACATCCGGTATCCGACCCCTAATTCATTCGTTATGTAATTCTCCTTACCGGGAACTGCACCGAACTTCTTTCGGATATTCGCCATATTTACCTGCAGCTTCTTCCGGCTTCCCGAATCATTATATCCCCAGATCTCGTTGATGATAAAACTGTAGGTCAGCATCTTACCTGCATGCTCGGATAACAACGCTACAATATTATATTCTGTCTGTGTCAGCTTCACTTCATTTCCGGCGATCGTAACCAGTCTTGCATCATAATTGATAACCAGCTCTCCAACCTCGAATCTTCCACCCGGCCGCAATCCATCCTCTGCCCGATGCGTAGCGATACGGAGTGCTGAACGTACTCTTGCTACCAGTTCATTTGAACTGAATGGCTTGGTTACATAGTCATTTGCGCCCTCATTGAGTGCCTCTACTTTATCCCTCTCATCAGAACGTGCCGATAAAACAATGATCGGTGTAAATGATGATTGCCGCACTTCCCTTAAAAATGTCATTCCATCCCGATCCGGCAATCCCAGATCCAGAATGACCAGATCAGGACGATGGGATGCAAACATCATCTGTCCCCCACGACAGGAATATGCGGAAACAGCCTGATATCCATTTGCTTCCATCAGCGCACTGATCAGATTATTAATATGTTCTTCGTCTTCAATTATCAATATCTTATATCTGTTATTAATCATTCTCAGTTTCCTCCATATCCAGTGTAAATCGCACAACAGCACCGCCATCCTGCAGATTCTCCGCAGAGATCTCACCACCATGTGCTTTTACGATCGTGGTACATACCGCCAACCCGATCCCTGCATTTTTCTTACTGCTGTCAAGTCCTGATTCACCATAAACCAGTTTCCCTGCAAATATATCCTTTACCTTATCAACCGGAATACCACATCCGTTGTCCCGGATCTCAAATACTGCAAAATGCCCACTCGTATATACACGAAGCCCAAGCTTATTCATCCCCTCTGCATGCTGAACTGCATTTTCTAACAGATTCAGGATCAACTGCTCGACTAAGATCGCATCCATCGGAATCATGATCAGTTCATCCGGAATGTCAATCTCAACATTCTGACCTTCATACCGTTTATTGAACTTAACCAGAACAGAATCTAACAGCTCATCCAACGCAATCGGGATCTTAATGATCTTAACATTTTTTCCATCCAGTCTGGTAATCGATAACATATTCTCAACCATTCGCGACAGCCATTGTGCATCCTGTTTGATTCCACGAAGCATGCTTTTTTTCTGCTCCTCCGTAAATTCATTCTTATCATCTAACATTGCAGAGCTTGCACCATAAATCGTTGTAAGCGGTGTCCGAAAATCATGGGATACGGATCGGAGCAGATTGGCCCGCATCTTCTCCTGTTCACTCTCTGCCTTTAACTGTTCCTGACTCTTCAACTTATTTGTAAATCCGCAGGTAATAACTGCAATAGCTATCATGATAACGGCAGAGATCATATTTTCCGGGATCGTAAAATTAATCTTAAAATACGGAAATGTAAATGCATAATTTACCGCCAGAATGCTGATGACAGATGCGACCGCACCATATAAGAAACCATCTGTGATAACGGATACCAGAAATACATCCAACAGAAAAATAGAGGGTATCAAAGTCTGATTTCCCCACTCCTTCTGCATAAACAGGGACAACAAAAATCCACATACCAATATCGCTGCTGTAATTAAAAAATTCTTTGTAAAATTCAGGAATCTGTTCATCATTTTCTCCGCTGTATCTTTTTGTAATCTGTTATAACAATCGTATCCATTTCAACCAATTCTGACAATCATTATTATATATTCATATTCTAAACTGTAACAACATATATTGTAGCACGTTTTATGGTTAAGACATGGTAAAAGGCTAAAAAAAGAAGACCTGATACCTGCGTTTCTCGGTACAACTATCAGATCTTCCTTCATCCGTTCCAATGTATGCTTTTCATATTTTGCAACCATAATCTACTGCACTCATTCTGAGTTTCCACAATCTTGCAGCAAGGAGAGCTGATTGGGCTGAAAAATATATGTCCTCTCTGACATAAATGCATATATTATGAACTTTCCCACTCAATAATATATCGGTTTTCAATATATCTATGAAGTTATTATATCAAAACATTTATCAGATACAATAAACCTGTCGTAATCTGCAATGTTTCCGTCGTAATCGACATATTTCTACAAATTCCGGATACGGTTCTCTGCTTATGCAGTCAGATACAGATGAGATTCTTTCCTGTTATTCCACTGGAATCCCTCATGCCGCTCCATAATAAACTGGATGATCTGCTTATTATTCCGTATCTCCTTTCTGTTGTCTGAATTCATCTCAATGCCCTTCATACGAAGTCCGATACCCTTAAGCACAACCTGAATATTTCCATCTGAGGATTCCGATGGTGCGATCTGAATCCGGAGTGTCCGGGACAATGACTCTGATACGGAATCCTGCTTATTCTCTCCCTGATCTTCATTCAACAAAATAACATTATGTACCATCCGCTCGATCAGATATCCCATGTCCAGTTCTACATTTGTATCAATCTGAATTTCTTCTGCTGCAACTTCCGGATGAATACCTGCACCCTCACAGGCAGATGTAACATTATTTAATACCAGATTCAGGATTGAAAGATTTGTGTATTTTATATACTCCTTCTGTTTTCCCGGTTTCAGATCTTCCTGTAACTGTCTGATCTGCTCCTGTTCCTTCCGGACATCTCCTGCCAGATCAAGTATATGCACATAATTATACAGATCATGCTTGATATCCCGCAGCCTGTTGTAATCCGCCAGAAGCTTCTCATAATCCTCTTTCTGCTGCTTCATCTTTGCTTCCAGAAAACGTATCATTTTTCTTTGATAGCTATTATATACGATCGTATACAGATGATAAGTAGCTATAAAAGCAGATGCCCAGATTCCCAGTGCTATAAACTGTGACATCAGATTAACCTCTTTTACCATAGTCACAAAATACACAACCAACATCATATATCCGGTTCCAACAGCCAGAATCCACACCATGCTTCTGACAAATGATTGTCTCCGGAACTTCCTGTATGGCATATATTTCCGCATAAACCAGACTTCAATGATCGTTCCTATGCCCTCACGCAAGGCTTCTACTCCAAGCCAGACAAGCAATGCTTTTGCACTGTATAATACCGGTGTATCATTATATGCATATCCAAACAGTTCCTCGATCACTGCTGACATCGTCACCGTAACAAGATCAAATGTCATAATACCCACCATAAATGATACCAAATTTATAACCATGCACTCTTTACGGTATAATACAACGCCTACAAGCATCATCACAAATCCAAAAATATAAATGATGGCACGAAGCCATGCAGGTGCATCTAGCTGTATACTTGTATTTATTAAAACGCGGAGGAAAAACATATTTAAAATATTCAAGCCCAGATAGATCCGGTCTCTTCTTCCACGATCCATTCCCATATAAGCACCCAGATAAATATTAAATTGTAATGCCGTGATCAGGGCTGCTCCGAGCACCTGCAGGAATGTCCATATGTTCATTTCTATCTTCTCTCTTTCTTTATACCGTCATCAATATGCGTATATATATTTTGACATTTTTCTTGTTTTATGGCAACCTTTTTATTATAATATTACCAGTTAAGCAAAATGTTTTCTACATTGAAATTACCAATTACAGGGGGGATACCATATATGAAACTCAAACTTCTAATATGTGATGATTCAGATCTACAATTAAAAGAAACAACCAGTTTTGCACATTCCTGTTTGGATGCTTCTGAATCCTTCACTTTCAGAATCGACTCCTACGAGCCAGAGAAATTAAAAAAATTGCTTGAGACCGATACGATTAATTATGATATTGCAATCTTAGATATCGAAATGGGGGACTTCAACGGTATCGATTTTGCTTCCGAGCTTAATCAATGCTGCCCACAGTGTGCAGTTATCTTCCTCACCAGCCATACCGACTATATATCTGAATCTTACGAAGTCCGTCACATATATTATGTTACAAAGGATTCCATACAACAATATCTGCCTAAGGCACTGGATAAAGCGATTCAGCTTGTAATTGAACGAAAAGCACGCTTTCTGGACGTTATCTCCAACCGAAAACGGTACACCCTTTCATGCGGAACGATCACTCATATTGAACGGCTCAGCCGCGAGATTATTATTTATACTGACGATGGGGAAGCCTATAAAGTGTACGAATCCCTTCAGGCTGTAAGCGAACGACTGCCGTCCTATTTCTCGCAATGCCATAGTTCTTTCATGGTCAATCTTGGATATGTAAAAAATTTATCCTCACAGGAAACCGAGCTGACCGGCAGCATCAAACTGCCTGTTGGCAGACGCTATGCCAAACCATTCAAAGCCGACTACCTCAAATATATCTCCGAACATGCTATGTTGTAAATTACAAACACACAAACCATGGCTGTTCTGTATGCCTTTTACAACATGATCGCTACTTCAAAGGCATCACCCTTGTCCGTGAACTCGACCGTTCCATCGTACCTGGCAACAATCTGCCTGATAATACGAACACCTCTGCCGTGGTTTTCTGCATCCGGCTTCGTTGTATGGAACTGATTCTCCATAACGGCAATCTCCGTTCTTTTGGAATTTTTAACAGTGATAAAGAAGTTACTCCCACGATTCAATATCGATACATGTATGAATCTTTTATTTTCCCCATTTGCATCCTGCACCGGCACACACTCGGCTGCTTCGATCGCATTGTCTAACAGATTGGCAAACAGACGAATCTTATCGACATCCTCCATACGAATCTCCGGTAACCCGGTTGGAATATTATAAGTAAATGCAATCTGCTTCTTCCTTGCAAGATCCCGCTTATCTGAGATTGCACAGTCAAGGATTGTGTCATTTGTCACAATCATCTGCCTGATCTCCTCAATCTCCTTCTTCTTTTTTTCTATGTACTCTTCGGTGTCTTTCTGCTCCCGGATCATTTCATTGATCTCGTTTGAAATCTCATATATCTTTTTGCTGGTGTCTTCTATACTCTTCATATGCGTATATGAAGATTGGATACTTTCTACAAACTGTTGTCTTTTTTTCTTCAGATTTCTTGCTGAAATGATATTGTAGATCAGTGATCCTATAAGCACAATAACTACTGCTACTATGATCATCCAGTTTTTCTCGTTCATCTGTGGCATATTTATCCTCTGGTCAAACATATTTTTTCATATATTCTATTATCTGAATTCTCCAAAAAACACTATAAATTTTAGTATATCTATTATTTCTTTCCTGTCAATAATATTTTTATCTCTAGTTTTCTGTTTCAGATAACACCCAGACTGTGTTTTTCTCTTTCTATAAAAATTGTATAAACAGCTTGACTCTTTTTATTTTAAAGCTATAATAGTTCTAAAAAGAACTTAATTAAGAAATGAGGAATATATATGATCCTACAATCACCATCCAATATTTTTGATATGACAAAAAGCCTGATGAAGCTTCAGGAAAAATATCTTGAGAGCATCCGGATAGACTATAAGCTTTCACGGATTGAAGTTATCATCATTACTTTTTTACACAATAATCCGGTACATGATACTGCCAGAGATATCGTAGAGTTTCGTATGCTACAGCGTGGAAATGTATCCACAGCCATTGATTCTCTCGCCGACAAAGGCTATCTGACCAGACATCCGGATACAAATGATAAACGGATCATTCATCTGAAGCTCTCCGATAGATCAATTCCTGTTGTACATGCAATCGAGAAAAAGCAGGACGAACTGATCTCCTGCATCTTTGAAGGTTTTTCAGATGACGAAAAGAAGAATTTTGCATCCTATAACAAGCGTTTGTATGACAATGTGTTATCGCATTTAAAATAATATGATCACAACACTGCTGCCTGAATACCGGGCAGTTCGGACAATACTATATTCAGGCAAGCTCATATCGCAATTAACTTTTATACAATATAAAATATCAATCAAAGGAACGAGGAATATACATGAAGAAACAAACACAAGCCTACAGCATGACCGATTCTTCAAACAACACATCAAAAGCTTCACCACCAACCGGCGGAGAATCCATATCGAAAAACATCAAGAATAATCAACCGAACCAGGTTGCCCACAACACAGGCTCATCCAACCGGGAATTTCTGGCAAAAGAACCGATCGGTAAATTACTGGCAAAGCTCGCACTTCCTACAGTCGCCGCACAGATGATCAATATGCTGTATAACATCGTTGATCGTATTTACATCGGTCATATTCCACAAAACGGTTCACTGGCACTTACCGGTGTCGGTGTCTGTATGCCCCTTATCATGATCATCTCCGCTTTCGCGGCTCTGGTCGGAAATGGCGGTGCTCCACGGGCTACCATCTATATGGGCAAAAATAAAAAAGACGATGCCGAGAAAATCCTCGGTAACTGTTTTACCATGCAGATCATCTTATCCGTTATACTGACTGCTGTTCTTCTGATCTGGAATCGCGACCTGCTTCTGGCATTCGGTGCAAGTAAGAATACCATTAACTATGCAACCTCATATATGAATATATACGCAATCGGCACAATCTTTGTACAGCTCACTCTGGGTATGAATGCATTTATCACTGCACAGGGCTTCGCCAAAGAAGGTATGTTGTCCGTACTGATCGGTGCGATCGCGAATATTATCTTAGACCCGATCTTTATCTTTGCGCTTCATATGGGGGTAAAAGGCGCGGCCCTTGCAACAATCATTTCTCAGGGTTGTTCCTGCATCTGGGTCTTAAGCTTCCTCTTCGGCAAGCGGACAACTCTCCGCATCCGTGTGAAAAACCTCGGTTTGCAGGCCTCCTATACCCTGCCATGTCTGGCACTCGGTTCTGCCGTCTTTATCATGCAGGGAAGTGAAAGTATCATATCCGTGTGCTTCAACTCCTCCCTTCTGAAATATGGCGGAGATATGGCCGTCGGTGCTATGACGATCCTTACCAGCGTCATGCAGTTCGCCATGCTCCCACTTCAGGGACTTGGCCAGGGTGCTCAGCCGATCATCAGTTATAACTATGGTGCAAAAAATGCATCCAGAGTAAAGGATGCATTCAAACTTCTGCTGAAGGTCAGCCTGACATATTCTGTTTTATTATGGCTTTGCATTATGTGTTTCCCTCAGGTTTTTGCATCCATCTTTACCCCGGATACTGCTCTGATCGAGTTTACTAAAGTTGCACTTAGATACTACCTCGCGGTTATGTTCTTATTTGGAGTCCAGATCTCCTGTCAGATGACATTCAATGCCCTCGGTAACGCTCCGGCATCCATCATCGTTGCGATCATGCGTAAATTCGTCCTGCTAATCCCACTGATCTTCATTATGCCACATATCTACACCTCAGATAAGACAATGGCTGTCTACATGGCAGAACCGATCGCAGACCTGATCGCCGTAACCTTCACCGCCATCCTGTTCTTCTTCCAGTTCAGAAAGGCGCTGCGGGAAATCGAGTAAATAATTCTATCAGATAAAATGACCGGATAATCATATCCTGTTCTTACAGGCATTTGACTATCCGGTCGTTTATATTTTTTATCAAGCTTTTTCATGCTTTAATTCAGGCAACACCGTGGCACACATTGTAAAGAAGCTGGCACATCCGCCGATCAGATTCGAGATTGGCTCTGCCCAGAATACACCATCCACTCCAAGATTTCCGATTTTCGGAAGCAGAATGGTAAGTGGCACTACGATAAATGCCTTCCGAAGCAGAGAAAAGAAGGTAGCCTTTTTCGCCTTTCCAAGCGCAAGGAACACACTCTGTCCGGTAAACTGCAATGCCATAAAACAAAATCCGAAGAAATATATATGTAATGCCGGAACCCCTTTTGCGATCAGTTCCGGTGAATGATTAAATATACGGATAAACGGCTCCGGGAACAATCTGAGAGTGCCCCATGCCGCAAAAGTATAGGTTACGCATAATATAGTCAGGAAACGGATGGCTTTCCGTACCTTCTCATATGCCCCTTCTCCATAATTAAAGCTCATGACCGGAGATGCACCATTTGTAATACCCATAACCGGAAGTGTACAGATATCCCGCACGGAATTCAACACTGTCATAACGCCCACATAGATATCCCCGCCATAGACCTGAAGTGTCGCATTACATACAACCTGTACCAGACTGTTTGTAAATGCCATGATAAAGCTGGATACTCCCAGACTGATGATCCGCAAAACCCGCTTCCACTGCAGCCACATACAGCTCCATTTCAAATGAAGCACTGCCCGTTTTCCGGTCAGGAAGACAAGTACCCATACTGCCGAGCAAAACTGGGAAATGATCGTCGCAATAGCCGCGCCTCTTACTCCCAGATTTAAAACAAAGATAAACATAGGATCCAGTATTATATTTAAAACTGCTCCGATCAGAACCGATATCATTCCGGTATTTCCAAAGCCCTGACTGTTGATAAACGGATTCATTCCTACCGATACCATGACAAATACCGTTCCCAGCAGATAGATCCGAATATAGGAGCCTGCATATGGGAATGTATCATCACTTGCGCCAAACAGATAAAGAATCGGCTTATAAAAGATCAGCCCGATAATCGTCAATACAATTCCTGTTCCGATCAATAAAGTAAAAGCATTTCCCATCAGATGCTCCGCTTCCTTATCATTACCCTTGCCGCGTTCCATGGAACAAAGCGGTGCACCTCCATTTCCATACAGATAGGTAAAGGCGGTGATCAGTGAAATGATCGGAAAGCACAGACCTACCCCTGTCAGTGCAGTTGTACCGACTTCCGGGATCCGTCCGATGTAGATCCTGTCAACCACGTTATATAAAAGATTAAGTAGCTGTGCCAGAATCATTGGTACAGCTACTTCTATAATATTTCTATATACATTTCCACTTGAGAAATCTGTCTGATGTGCCTGCAATACCGTCTTCCTCTTTCAAAATAACATACAATATGATCCGTTCTGTTCCGTCAATACTTTCAAAAGCATTCTCTGTCAGAAAATACTTTTCAGAACTGTCTTTTATATTATATTCTTTTTTGAAGTGAAGTCAAATAACACTTATCATCTATGCGTGATAAAGGTTGACCGCCTTTTCGATCAGTGCCAGTTCCTCTGCTTCCATCTCGGTTGTTCTCTGCTTCTCAGCAGCCTTCAGATTACTGAGTATCTGTTCCGGCTTCGATGCACCGATCAAAACGGTTGTAACCTCCGGTTTATTCAGCAGCCATGCAATCGCAAGCTCTGACAAGCTCATATTATAGCCTGCTGCAATATCATTTAACTCTGTCAGAAGCGGACGCATCGATACGACCTGATCCTCATGAAGGAACCGTCCGTCTCTTGCCACCCGGCTGTCCTTTGGAATATTCTGCAGATATTTATCGGTTAACATACCCTGTGCCAGTGGAGAAAAGCAGATCAGTCCTCTTCCGGATGCATATGTCTGCTTCAGTAGTCCGTTCTTCTCAACTGTCCGATCCAGAATACTGTAACAATTCTGATTGATGATAAACGGACAATGCAGTTCATCCAGAATCCGCTCTGCTTTCGCCATCGTCGGGCCGTCATAATTCGACAGACCTACGTATAAAGCCTTACCACTTCTTACAATCTGTGCAAGTGCTTCCATCGTCTCTTCTAACGGTGTGTTCGGATCCATGCGATGATGATAGAAGATATCTACATATGGAAGTCCCATTCTCTTTAAGCTCTGATCCAGACTCGCGATCAGGTATTTGCGGCTGCCCCAGTTGCCATAAGGACCTTCCCACATATCATATCCTGCTTTTGTACTGATCACCATCTCGTCTCTGTAAGCACTCATTTCTTCCCGAAGGATTCTGCCGAAGTTTTCCTCTGCACTTCCATATACCGGTCCGTAATTATTTGCCAGATCAAAATGTGTGATTCCGTGATCGAATGCGGTAAAACACATCTGTTTCATATTTTCATAATTATCTACACTACCAAAATTATGCCAGAGTCCCAGTGCGATTGGAGGAAGCATCAGACCACTTTTACCGCAATGACGGTAAAAATCCGTTCCTTCTGTCTCTGTATATCTGGTCTTTGAAGCTGTATATTCAGCCATATAAACTAACCCCTTTCTATCTTAAACAAACAGGCAATTGTATCTTCTCTATGCCCTGTATTCCGGCACGTTTACAATTGCCTGTCTGTTACTTATTTACTGAATATTTTCATTATGCACCATAGCCATCCGGATTCATGCTCTGCCATCTCCATGAATCTGCGCACATCTCATCAATTCCGTATTCTGCTTCCCAGCCAAGTTCTTTCTTAGCAAGAGTTGCATCAGAATAACAGGTTGCGATATCACCTGCACGACGAGGCTTGATCTCATAAGGAATCTTCTTGCCGCATGCCTTCTCAAATGCCTTAACAACATCTAAAACGCTGTATCCTTTTCCTGTACCCAGATTGTAAATCTTTACACCCGGATTCTCTTTGATCTTATTGATCGCTTTTACATGACCCTTGGCAAGATCTACAACATGGATATAATCTCTGACACCTGTTCCGTCCGGTGTATCATAGTCATCACCGAATACACCAAGACAAGGAAGCTTTCCTACCGCTACCTGTGCTACATAAGGAAGCAGGTTGTTTGGAATACCCTTTGGATCTTCTCCGATTAGTCCGCTCTTATGTGCTCCGATTGGATTGAAGTAACGAAGCAGGATTACATTCCATTCCGGATCTGCTGTGTGGATATCTGTCAGGATCTGCTCAAGCATATGCTTGGTCCAGCCGTAAGGATTTGTGCAGACACCCTTTGGACATTCCTCTGTGATCGGAATAAATGCAGGATTGCCATATACGGTTGCAGATGATGAAAAGATAATGTTCTTGCATCCATTCTCGCGCATTGCCTTGCAAAGTGTTAATGTACCCGCAATGTTATTCTCATAATATTCGAGTGGCTTACGAACAGATTCACCAACTGCCTTTAAGCCTGCAAAATGAATTACTGTATCCGGCTTTTCTTTTGCAAAGATTTCATTCATTGCATCCAGATCACGGATATCCTTCTCATAAAATGTTACGTCTTTTCCTGTTATCTCTTTTATTCTACCAATTACTTTCGGACTCGCATTATACAGATTGTCAACAACTACTACATCATATCCTGCTTCTAATAATTCAACGCAGGTATGACTTCCAATATAACCAGCACCACCTGTTACTAAAATCTTCATATCATAATCCTCCTGTAAAATAAATTCTTAACCTTCGGTTATCACAACATTTATCGGTACCGGATTCTCTGTTACGATAACCACTATCATCATTATACACGAGAATAAAAACTAATCAATAGTTTTTGCTAAATTTTTACTAAAAGTTAGTAAATTTTATTCTTTTTTGTTTACTGCATGAATTCTACCGCATGCTTCCGCTTCCATATCGGCATCAGATTCCGCTGGCAGGTCGGATTCTTCCGCTGTTCAATCCCGATCGTATGAAAGAAGGTCTTCCAGAGTTCGGTATATTCATCCTTCAATAATTCCGTCTGTCGGAGCGTCTTCATTTCCTCATCGGACAACTCCCGCAAATACATCTTCTGAGCCTTTTCCTTCATATATTGGTTCTGTTCTGAAATCTCTCTTTCTCTATCTGCCTGCTGCCCTGAGTAATGTTTTCCCGGATGGATCACCGCATACTTCCGGTTATCATCAAGGATCATAAAATATTCATCCGGCATCCGGTCTGCAAAATGCTCTGCCACCTGATAGATCACATCATGCTTCGGTTCCAGATGACAGACATACACCTTATTATCGATCGAATTGAATCTGGCAAATTCCCGAAAATGATGAATTTCATTTCCAACTGCCCGCCGAATCTCCAGCATCCGGCTGACCGGAGACTCGGCAAGCATCCCGATCACCCTTGGTCCTGCCTGAAATCCGATCCGCAAAAACCGGTAGATATCGTCCAGTACATCTTCTTCCATCAGACAGGCATAATACACATCGATATATGCCTGCATCCCAATCTTATTTCGAACGGAACGCAGAACCTTTTCCGTCTTTTCTGCATCGGCATCCACATGGACATACTCGTCAAATAAAGTTGCCTGCACGATCGGCTCCGTCCGTAACTGCACCTTATCATGTCCGACCCGGAGTGCATAGACCCATGCATCATAGATGCAGGTCATCATATCTTCTAATTGATGTTTACAGGTAAATATCCTCATATTTACATTCTCCCATCTATATCCTCATCTATCTATAAAATCTATCCTGACAATATTTCTTCATACAATCGTCTATTCTTAAATAGGATTTTACATTTATCCACAAATCAATTCGGAACTCCAAATACTCCCTGAGCATCAAAAAAGGATAACTGCTTATATTCTTCTTCCTTATGCTCTACCTGCCAGTTTTCTTTTGCATGCTCGCCTATCAGTTGTCTGGTAATATACTGCTCTTCGATCGGTATCTTATACATCATCCGTCCTCCACAGGTAATAAAATAATGCGCCCGTTTCAACACCACGCCCATCTTCTTCAGATGGTCAAATTCCAGATGTCCGTACCGTCTCGCCTTTACGATCCTGCCTGCTGATTTCGGTCCTATCCCCGGCACCCGAAGCAGCGTATCATAAGAAGCTGTCTGCACTTCGATCGGGAACTGTTCCAGATGCCGAATCGCCCAGTCGCATTTCGGATCCATGCGGACATTAAAATTCGGTCGCTCCTCCGACAACAATTCATCTGCCTGAAATCCATAAAACCGCAGCAGCCAGTCTGCCTGATACAGTCGATGTTCTCTCAGAAGCGGAACCGGAGTCTCAAGCGCCGGAAGTGCCGAATCCTCATTTACCGGAATATATGCGGAATAAAAGACACGTTTCAGATCATAGTTCTGGTATAACTTCTGTGTCGTCTGAACCAGCATATAGTCGCTCTCATCGGATGCTCCAATGATCATCTGTGTACTCTGACCTGCCGGTGCAAATGCCCGCGGCTTCCATGTATCCTGAGTTGCCGGAGCAAAGGAAGCTGCTTTCTTCCAAAGAGAGCCGTCTCCATTACTCTGTGCTCCGGTCAGCCGTAACTGTTCTTTCCCGAATATACTTCCCGGCAGATAACGATTCCCCAGACTGCGTTCCATTCTTGCATCTTTCCCTATCAGGGTTCTTGTCTCTGCGATCGTATCACGCACTTTCCCCATCGGAGTCATGATCGTCTGGAAACTCTTATTCGGAGCAAGCTTCTTTAGGCTCTCCGCAGTCGGCAGCTCCAGATTCACACTGATGCGGTCTGCCAGAAATCCGGCTGCCGCAAGCAGTTCATCCGGCGCACCCGGAATCGTCTTTACATGAATATATCCGTTGAACTTGTATTTTGTACGAAGGAGCTGTAAGGTTATACAGATCTGCTCCATCGTGTATGCCGGATCACGGATCACACCGGAGCTTAAGAACAGCCCTTCTATATAATTCCTTTTATAAAATTCGATCGTCAGTTCACAGATCTCCTCCGGCGTAAAAGTGGCACGCTTGACATCATTCGATACTCGGTTCACGCAATACTTGCAGTCATAAATACAATGATTCGTCATCAGAATCTTGAGCAGAGAGATACAGCGTCCGTCTGATGCAAAGCTGTGACAGATTCCGCAGGATCGTGCATTTCCGAGCATTCCTTCCTTTCCTTTTCGATCCACACCGCTGGATGTACATGCCACATCATACTTCGCCGCATCCGCCAGTATATGTAATTTTTCCTGTATGGTTTTATTTGCTTGTATTTCGAACATATGTTTATTATAAGAACTTACGTTCGATTTTTCAAGTGGAAATTTTTGTTTTTTACATACGAAAAAGGCTTCCTGCCAGTGCCGGTATATATCCTTTATTCCACAGAACACTTGTGTTCTGTTTTTCACGTAGCGGTACTAGGCTCACTGCCTATCGCAGTTCACCAAGGACCGACGTGAAAAAAGGTCTGTTCCATAAAGATATATAGCGAGCACTGGCAGGAAGCCTTTTTCTGTCTTTGTAATAAACTATATACATATTTCCACATTTAAAAATCAAACTGGTAATTGTTTCATATTGTGAAAATGTTACAGAATTGTTACAATCCCATTGTACTCGATCGATACATTTATAAATTACAACAGGAGGATTTTATTATGTGTATTAATTATAACTGTTCAGATCTTTGGAATATGATCTGCAAATATCTAGGTTTAGGCTGTTAATTTGTAAATAAAAACAGCATATCAGAAATGAACAGTTTTTTAATCTGTTCACTTCTGATATGCTATCTTTTTATATCATTTTATTTGCTCCAAGAAATACCTTTGGATTCTGATGTCTTACTCTCAATAACTTTTTTGCCTACAGACTTATATGTTTTTATTCTATATGTATATTTTGTTCTATCTTTTTTTATACTACGGTCTGTATATGAACATACTGAAGGTCTGGTTATTATTTTTACAAGCTTGTATGAACTGTTTCCTGTTTTTCTGTATATTTTATAGCCAGAACATGGTTTTTTATTCCAAGTTAATTTAATACCATTCAAAGTTCTGCTGACTTTTCTAATATTTGTTTTTGGCGGAAGTATTTTAAATTCAGTCTTCATTTTTCCAGAATAATTTCCAATAAACAAAATAGTTACTTTATAAGTTCCAACTTTTTTGCAACCAGAACTATATTTAACTATATAATTAGATTTGTTAATAATTTGTCCATTTGCCCCCCAAATAGTTACCTTTGGTTTCTGTACAGAACCATTATATGTAAATGTCTCTTTTGAAAGAGTTATCATTTCCGGATGATAGATAACACTTTTTATCTTATTTTTTCCACAATAAACACATTCTTCAACTATCTTTCCATTCTTTTCTTTCGTCGCCTTACTTACTGTTTTTTTGTACATATGTCCGATTTTATTTACTATTTCGGAATTTTTTTTGGCTCCACACCTTTTACAGTGAATCGATTTTATTCCAGTCTCTGTACAGGTTGCTTTTTTATCAATGCTATACTCCGTATTCCATAAGTGTCCAAGCATTGTGCCATTTAGATATGTTTCTGTACCTTTTGCAGAACAGGTTTCACATTTATAATAATAAACAGCCGGTTTTGTGCATGTTGCAGATTGCTTTAAATATTCCGATTGCGTTGATTTTTCTGTAAATTTATGTGAAACTTTTGAAATTACCTCTTTATATGTATCTCCACAGGAACATGTATATAACGCTATTCCTGTCTCTTTGCATGTTGGCTGCTTTATAATTTTCTTTGTATACTCATGTCTGTGCTGCTCTATGCTTACCACAAATCGATCCGATATATCTCCGTCTGTATAATAGTTTCCCAATGACGTCTCATTCTCTGAACATAACTTTGCAACATATGTTCCATTGTCTAACGGAATTGTAATTTCGTTTTTCCTGATAGCCCAATGTGACTGAACCGGCTTCTCCAAATCATTTATATTATATATAAACAAATTATAACAGGTACAATTTCTAAAACTGTTCCAGTTAAATGTAGTATTTCCATTTGATTTATTTGTCTTAATACTTGTAATAGATGGTTTTTGTGGGTCATTATTTACAGTAAACTGCGTAGATAAATCTCCATCTGTGTAATAATTTCCATTTGAAGTTTCATTTTCTGAACATAATTTTACTACATATGTTCCATTCGGAATAACGATTCTAAGTGTATTCTTTCGAATTGCCCAGTGTGATTGAACCGGTTCTGACAAATTATTCGTTGCATATAAAAACAAATTATAACATGTAGCATTTTTTACATTGTCCCATGTAAAATTAACATATCCATTTTTTCCTTCGATATTTATTTTTTTAATACTCGGCTTTGCGGGTGTATAGGAATCCGTAACTGTAACGTATACACCTGTACTACAATTAAATCCAACATTATTACGTCCCTCTATTATACAACAATAGGTACCCGCCTCATTAAATTTATAACTGACCGTACCTCTGCTATTATTTACTTCAACGCTTGCATATCTACTTCCATCACGATCGATGCCTACATCCCTGATAGCTGCATCATCTATATTATATGTAAATGTAACCGTATCTCCCACATTTATAGAAGTCTTATCAACAGATATCGTGCAATTTTTAGGTATATTGGAATAACTCACACTGCTTGTATGCAAAATTGCTGCCCATGTAATATTGCCATATTTCCAGGAACATGTTCCGCTCTTATCCGTATAATTCCCATCTAATACATTTGTTGTATGTCCTGTAATCTTTGGAACACCATTTACCTTGCTTGTTATTATCGTTGTATGATTTGCTTCTCCAGTGTATGTAGTATCATAAAACATTACATCTCCCGGTTCTACCTGATCAGCTGATGGATTTTGAATAATTGTAAATCCCATATTCGCCAGTGTATCTTTCAAAGTAGGAACCCACGCAGTATATATATCCAATCCTCCTGCTTTTAAACATTGCGAAACAAAATTTGCACAATCCGAATCATATGTTTTATATGCCGGATTTCTCTTTGATCCTCCCCATGTCATCGCATAATTCACAGCTGCAATTGTATTATATGAAGCAGCTTTTACCGTCTTCATATTACTCTGTTCAATACTCGGAACTGTTATAAATAACAAAACAACTGTTAAAAAAATACTAATTACTTTTTTTGCTTTTCTACCCATATACTTTCACTCCTTCATTATATAAAACATTAGTTTTATACTACTTTATCATATTTCATCCTACTTAACAATATTAAATGCTCCTAAATGATATATTACTATTAAGGTAGGTGATTGAATGAAACCATTGAAAAATAAAGTAAGTATTACTTTGGACGAGGATATAATAAAGCAAATCAAAGAATTGGCAGAAAATGATGATCGATCATTCAGTCAATATATTAATATGGTACTAAAAAATCATATTAACGATACATTGCAAAAATAATATTCATCATGAATACGTTAATTTATATGCAAAAAGGCTTCCTACCAGTGTATGTATATATCATTCACCGGCAGGAAGCCTTTTTATTATTAAATATTTTAACTATTTCTTCTTATTCTTCAAGTCTGTCACCAGAATCATTGCTGCACCGGCTACCATAACGATCGCACCGATCAGCAGGAAGATGGTTCCATAGCCAAGGCTATAGACTATATCGCCATTGGCATTATTCTTGATCTGAACCATTGTATTGACCAGATCGATCATGATCACAGCCAGAGTCAGGATCGCTGTAAGTAACGTCCATTTTCTTGCATTTTTAAATACCATTATAATACTTGTGATCAATGCAAAAAATATAACAAGGATTCCGTCTCCACTCAGGAAATTGACGGATTCTGTTGTTCCATCCACAGTCGCCTGAACGAACGGCTGGAAGTTTGCCCATATCAGAAGCATCGCCATAAGTCCGATCAGAACTCTTCCGATCGCAACAGGTTTCGGTGTCTCCATCTTCTCATTTGCTACATTTGAAAACCGTTTGGAGATTCCTCCATAGGTCTTACTGTAATCCATAATGGATAAATCTTTCTCTCTGTGCTCTCCACTGCCGGAGGTTGTCTGCACAGAATCTTTCTCATTCTGTTCTGCCATAAAAAACTCCTTTAATTACTGCTCCCGGAAAACGATCTTTCCTGTCGCTGTATCCATCCCGTCTACGATCGCCAAAGATTCCAGATGATATCCCAGATTCCGGATGATCTGTCCGCCGGTCTGGAAGCCTTTTTCGATTACGATACCGATTCCCGCAACATTTGCACCGGCTGATGTCACGATAGAGATCAATCCCTGAAGCGCACAGCCATTTGCGAGGAAGTCATCAATGATCAGAACATTGTCATCCGGATTCAAGAATTTCTTTGACACGATAACCTGATTCTTACATTTGTGGGTAAAGGATTCTACCTCTGCCACATATACTTCACCTTCTATATTGATGCTTTTTGATTTCTTCGCAAAGATAACAGGCACATCAAACTGTCGCGCTGCCACACATGCAATCCCGATTCCGGATGCCTCGATCGTGAGAATCTTATTGATCGGCGTTCCTTCAAAACGCTTCTTAAATTCTTCACCGATCTGGTCAAATAACCGGATGTCCATCTGGTGATTCAAAAAGCTGTCAACCTTTAATACATTTCCTTCTTTTACAATTCCGTCTTTTACAATTCTTTCTTCTAAGAAATTCACTGTAGTTCCTCCTTGAGATTGCTTTCGTCCTTAACAAACAATTAGTACAATCATACATCATTTCTCGATGAGATTCTACTGGAAATGTATTTTTTATGATTCAAATTATTTACGCCTACCAGTCTGATCCCATTTTGCTGAGTGCTGATGCAATACTATCAATTCCAAGCACGGTCAGATACAGTCCGATCAGATAACCAAATGCGACAACTGCTGTAATCGGTTCTATCAGAAGCATAACTCCGATCACGATACCGACGATATTTAACAACAGGGATACAAGTCCGAAGCTGTTACCTGCAAAATACCGTACAGTGCTGATATGGGACAGTCTGGATATACTGTGCATAATGATCCAGAGTGCAAAGAGCCAGATTACTAACCGTTGTGCGGCTCCCGGACAGAGGATCAGCATCATACCAAGCAGGGTACTTAAGATGCCGGAGGTCAGGGATACTGTCGGTACAACTCCCATATGCCGCTCCATCTTTACATAGAATATAATATCTGTTATACCGCTGACTGCTGCCACGATTCCGTAACAGATGACAATACTGTTCAACATACTTTCAGGACGGATCATCGTAAAGATACCAAGTATAGTGAGTATGATTCCAAGTATCAGCTCCATCCAGCCAAATTCTGTTCGTTTCCTCATAATTCTCACCTCTTATCCTGTAAAATGCTCATAAATTCGTCTCCTGTGATCGTCTCTTTCTCATATAAAAAGGCTGCCAACTCATCCAGCTTTTCCCGGTTCTCCTCTAAAATCTTACGCGCTTTTTCATGCTGAACCTTCACCAGTTTTACAACCTTGCGGTCAATCTCCCGCTGGGTTTCCGGTGAACAGGTAAGGGATGTATCCCCACCAAGATACTGATTATTTCTCGTCTCCATCGCAACCATATCAAAGTCATCATTCATGCCATACTGGGTGATCATCGCCCGTGCGATCTTCGTTGCCTGCTCGATATCATTCGATGCTCCGGTCGTAACTTCACCGAATATCACTTCCTCTGCTGCACGTCCACCGGTAAAAGTTGCAATCTTATTTTCCAGTTCTTCTTTTGTCAGCAGATATTTGTCTCCCTGTTCCACCTGCATGGTGTAGCCGAGCGCACCTGAGGTTCTCGGAATGATCGTGATCTTCTGTACCGGTGCCGAGTGTGACTGCATGGCCGCTACGAGCGCATGGCCGATCTCATGATAGGCAACCACATGCTTTTCTTTATCTGATAAAACAGCATTCTTCTTCTGATATCCTGCGATAACTACTTCTACGCTTTCTTCAAGATCTGCTTCTGTAACGATCGTTCTGCCTGCCCGTACTGTCCGAAGAGCTGCTTCATTTACGATATTTGCCAGCTCTGCACCGGAAGCTCCTGCTGCCATTCTTGCGATTGTATGGAAATCCACATCATCCGAAACCTTGATCTTTCTGGCATGTACCTGAAGGATCGCTTCCCTTCCTTTCAGATCCGGAAGTTCAACCGGAACTCTACGGTCGAATCGACCCGGACGGGTAAGTGCAGGATCAAGCGATTCCGGTCGGTTTGTTGCCGCCAGGATGATAACGCCGTTGTTTCCTTCAAAACCATCCATCTCAGTCAGGAGCTGGTTCAAGGTCTGTTCTCTTTCATCATTTCCTCCGATCTGTCCGTCACGCTTCTTACCGATCGCATCAATCTCATCGATAAATACTATACATGGTGCTTTTTCCTTTGCCTGCTTGAACAGATCTCTGACCTTGGAGGCACCCATACCTACAAACATTTCTACGAATTCCGAACCGGACATCGAGAAGAACGGTACATTGGACTCTCCCGCAACTGCTTTTGCAAGCATTGTTTTACCGGTTCCCGGAGGACCTACTAACAGGACACCTTTTGGCATCGAAGCACCGACATCCGTATATTTCGCAGGGTTGTGCAGATAATCAACGATTTCTGCCAGATTCTCTTTTGCTTCATCCTCTCCTGCGACATCCGAGAAACGGATACCGTTTGTTGACTGCACATATACCTTGGCATTGCTCTTTCCCATTCCAAAGGACAACGCATTCTTACCGCCCGCCTGTTCGATCAGCTTCTTACTGAAATACTGACCCAGTCCGATGAATATAATGATCGGAAGAAGGAATGTCAACAGGAAATGCCAGACCGGTGATACCGTCTCCTCGACATTCTTTGAAAATACCGCTCCGGCATCGTATAATCGTTCCGTCAGTCCCGGATCATCCATAGCTCCGGTCTTATAGTATGTGTTCTTATCCTTGTCTGTGAAGATGATCTCAGAATCAGCCACCTCTACTTCACCAATATTTTTCTCATTGATCATCTTCATAAATGTTCCGTAATCTACTTCCTTGACCTGTGTCTTCATCAGAAGCGGATAAATGAACATATTAAAAACCAGAAGAATAACCAGCACGATCCCATAATAGAAGATCAATGGCTTCTTGGGTGATTTTACTTCTTTCATATGTCTCCTCTCTTTCCGGCAGGTACCTGTAATTTCTACACATGTGTACTGCCTTTTCCTGTATTATTTCCAAGTTTCGCAAATTATCATAGCAATCATCGCTAACCTGTGTTGACACAGCTTTTGGTATTGCTTATGCAGGAAAAGCTATTAGCACTCGCTATATAAGAGTGCTAAGTTTCTTTTAGAACAATATAGCCAGAAAAAAAGGAAATGTCAATCTCTTTTATAAAGATTTCACACTTCCTTTACAGCTTTTTATTTTATATTATTTTGATACATCAATTATAAATTCCGGCGTTCCCATTGCTCCTGCACCCAGCTCATATTTATTAAAAAATACCACAACCTGATCCTTGTCATTGATATAAAACTGTGTATCTTCATTGATCAGATCTTCCAGATCTAAATCTTCCCATAGATAGAATTTCTTTTCGTCGTCCCAGGTATTGATCTGCTTCTGAACCTCATCGGCTATGATCTTCTTATAATTGCTGCCAAACCATTCTTTTAATGTAATATCCTTTCCTGTATCCAGATCGATGTTATAATAGAACATCTGGTAATAACCGGTTGCCCGGGTCTCATTTTCACTGATCACAAAGGATACATAATGTTCATCCAGACATTTGACCTCATAGTCAATAACGATATCATATGGGATAAAGTTCTTCGGATCTCCCCCGGTTAATATATAAGCGTTATACTCTTCTTCCGCACGCTTCTTACTTGCTTCCACTTCCTGGTTGATCATCTTTGCTATCTCACGATTCACACGCTTTTCCAGTTCGGAATTTCCGGTATTATTCAACTGCGGAACTTTCACATTTACATATTTGGCTTCATCCGCATATTCATATTCCCGGAAGGTAAATACCTGACACACAGGACCGATAAACGGCGTATCTGCTGCTGCCTTTGCAAACGTCGGAGATACATTCAGCAGAACCACAAATATCAAAAACATTGCAGCTACGGCCTCTCCTGCATAACGCAGTATATGTTTCTTCCGTCTCGTATATATATTAACAGGCTTCTGATCCGACATCCCTGTGCTCTCTGTCGTCAGCCCTTCTTCTATCGCATCCTGAACTATGGAATTCAATTGTTCCGGGATTTTTATATTTTCATATTCCTCTTTATTAAACTTCATCATAAACCTCCAAATCCAGCTTTAAGAGTTTCAAAGCCTTATACAACCTTGATTTTACTGTGTTGATATTATCTCCTGTAACCTCTGCGATCTTGTCAAATTGCATATCTTCAAAAAAACGCAAAAGAACGACTGTTTTCAATTTTGCCGGAAGCCGATCCATAGAATGATACAGATCGACATATTCCTCCTGCTTTCCCGTCCTGTCTGTACTGTCTTCAAGTGAATCATCCTCCTGCAGATAGACAACCTTTTTTTGCCTTCGCAAAGCCATCAGACATTCATTGATCAGTATACGATACGCCCATGTTTCAAAGTATTCCGGACTTTTTACCTGGCTCCGGTTCTGCAGTATCTTAACGACCGCATCATGAACCGCATCTAAAGCATCCTGTTCATTCTTCATATAGCCAAATGCCATCCGATAAAACTTCTCCTGATTATCCTCAATAAATCGTATCACCACAGTTGACCGGATTCCCGTATCTTGTGATTCCTGCTTTTTATAACTGGCACGTTCATTCTGATATTTCGTTTTTCTTAAAATACTACGCTCATTCACGTTCTGTTCCCTCTGTTAATATTTTTATTTATCCAGTGTATGTTCCTCCAGATATGTGAGCCATTTTTCACAATATTTCTTATTCAGATGAATTCCATCTGTGGCCGCATCATCCGGCAGAACTCCATCTGTTGATACCGCTTCCTGCACATTCACAAATGTAGCACCTTCATCCGCTGCAAGCTGCTCTAATCGTTTATTATATTCCGCGATCTTATCATTTCTGACATATCCGCCGGAATCCGATACCGCTTTACTTACCGGAAGTACCGACTGAATAAATATCTTTGCAGATGGATTTTGTGCCTTAATATCATCAATGATCTGCTTGTAATCTGAGATAAATATATCATTACTGATCCAGCCTGTCTCATTGATTCCAAACATTAAATATACACGATTATATCTTGTTCTGGCAAGTGCCTCCATCACTGACCGGTCTTCATCGTCCTGATGGATTACTTTTTCGGTATATGCGCTTGCAACAGTTAATCCCTTGTGTACATATGCGGTTGTCTGTATACCGGTTTGTAACACGAAGCCTTCCGTTCTGGAATCTCCGACAAATACCGCATCCGAAAAATCATTTGATTTGTCATCGCTCTTTAAATCCATGTTTTTTACTGATCCTGTTGTTGTATCATCGCCCCGGCCTGTCAGCAATGTCTCTTTCACATTACCGGTTCCGAAACTCTCTGTCGTACTTGTCTCTGTCGTACTTACCTCTGTTGTCACAGGCTCCTGCGTTGATCCTTCTACAATCGGTCTGTCTTTCGCCATATGTATGAACCGAATACTGATGCAGAACGCAAACAGAAGCATTACTGCTGCCGTTCCACGCATAAATATCTGCTGTCTTCTTCTCCTTCTCTTTCTCTTTTGCTGCATTAAGAACATCTTTCTTCTTTTTTGTAATCTGACTCTATTCCTATTCTGACGCATTATCCGTTCCTCCTTATATATCTCAAAAGTATTTCTTACTTTGTTTTCTATTATTTAGATGTTTAAGGATGAGAAAAAGTTGATACAAATTTATATTTTTTGAAAAAATTTTGATTTGACGAAATTTCGATCTGAAGTTCCTTGCTTTATACAATAAAACCTTCCATAAAGTAAAAAAACATCCAATCGGTTAACGACATATTCATATCTGTTATCCGATTAGATGTTTTTTGTTTATCTATTATTTTTATTTATCTGTTATTTTTATTATGCTTCTTCCCTTGCTTCCGGATCAAAATGCTCCCTGACCAGCTTCACAACTACACCGGAAAGCAAGAATACTGCGATCAGGTTTGGTATCGCCATCAGACCATTGAAGGTCTCTGCAATACTCCAGAGTAATCCAAGATCTAAGGTTGCACCAACGATAGCAACCAGTGAATAAACAAACATAAACGGCTTATTTACCTTTGTTCCGAATAAAAACTCAATACACCTCGCACCATATAATCCCCAACCAATAATAGTTGAAAATGCGAAACAGCACATCGCTACAGCTGTAAAAAGTGATACCCAGTTGCCATATGTAGCAGTAAACCCACTGATCGTAAGCTCAGCGCCCGCTGCCTGTCCATATGTGATCGGCACTTCGCTGCAAAGTATAACCAATGCAGTCAGGGTACAGATAACTATAGTATCTACGAATACTTCAAAGATTCCAAAGAATCCCTGTTTTACCGGCTTTCTTGTATCTGCACATGCATGTGCGATTGAACCTGTACCAAGCCCGGCCTCATTTGAAAAGATACCCCTTGATACACCCTTCTTCATGCTCATGAAAAAGCTTCCAACAACACCACCGGTTACTGACGCCGGTGAAAATGCGCCTTCCACAATCTCTTTAAATACTGCCGGCACATGATTGATATTTAAAATTACGACTCCAAGTGCAAGCACCACATAGAACAGCGCCATAAATGGTACCAGCTTCTCTGTTACCTGTCCGATTCTCTTAATCCCGCCAAGCAGAATCAATGCAAGTAGGACTGCGAGCACAATACCGATGACCAGATTTATGTTTGATACGGAATCCTTTGAAATAATTCCATAATTAAATAATGCAGAGTCAATCGCTGTCGTGATCGTGTTTACCTGTGTGGCATTTCCTGTACCGAACACTGTGATCACACCAAATGCCGCAAACAGATATGCAAGCCAGTGCCAGTGCTTCTTCAGACCATTCTTGATGTAATACATCGGTCCGCCGACAAATTCGCCCTTATCATTCTTCTCCCGGAAATGAACGGCGAGTGTTACTTCTGAAAACTTTGTACACATACCAAGAAGTGCAGATATCCACATCCAGAAGACGGCGCCCGGTCCACCGATAGCGATCGCTCCTGCAACACCTGCTATATTTCCTGTACCGACCGTAGCCGCAAGCGCGGTACACACCGCCTGAAACGGTGTCATGGCTCCATCGGCAGCCTGTTTCTTTCGAAACATTCGCCCGATCGTAACTTTCATCGCATATGGGAATTTCCGGATCTGCAGAAACCGGGTTCGGAAGCTTAACACCAGACCGACACCAATAATACAGATCATGGCAGGGACCCCCCATATAAAGTTATTGACTACATTGTTGATTGATTCAATTGTTTCTAACATATTTTACTACTAATTTCCTTTACTATAATCTGGCAAGTTTTTCGAATTCAGGTCGTACGCTCTTAAATATGTCCATACGTTTCGGTGAAAATATTCGAAACCTAAACCTCTTCACGTCCGGTTTTTGCACGAATAAGCATTAGAATTACAAATAACAGCACGATACAAACCGGAAGCGCAAGCCATGAAAGTGCGGCAAGCTTCGCAGCCTGAAGAATTCCGATCAGCAGATATCCAACCATACATACTGCAGCTACAACAATTGCATATGGAAGCTGTGTAGATACATGGTTTACATGCTCACAATGTCCTCCGGCAGATGCCATGATCGTTGTATCTGAGATTGGGGAGCAGTGGTCACCACATACCGCACCTGCAAGACAGGATGCGATAGAGATTACCATCATCTGTCCGGATGGGAATACGCCGATCACGATCGGGATCAGAATACTGAAGGTTCCCCATGACGTTCCGGTGGCAAATGCAAGTAAGGCTGCAACAATGAATATGATCATCGGCAGGAAGCCCTGCATGGAACCGGCAGAACTGGATACCAGATCAGCTACATATACCTTTGCGCCAAGGAGATTCGTCATACCGGAAAGTGTCCACGCCATTGTAAGGATCAGGATCGGTGCGATCATTGATTTGAAACCTTCCGGTATACATTCCGTAAATTCCCGGAAGGATAAGGTATCACGCAGCATGAAATAAATAAACGTAAATACCAGTGTAACAGCACCACCAAGCACCAGACCAACCGATGCGGATGAATTTGCGAATGCATCTACAAATGATGTTCCGCTGAAGAAACCGCCTGTATATACCATTGCAATGATACAGCTTATGATCAGCACAACAACCGGCAGGATCAGATCCAGCACATGTGCATTTTCTTTTAAAATTTCTTCTTCATTATCTTCATATGGTCTTCCCGGAGTTGTGAACAGATCCCCTGCTATCGCATTCATTTCATGTCTCTTCATCGGACCGAAATCAACACGAAGAATGGTTACTCCAAGTACCATGACTAACGTAAGAAGCGCATACAGATTATATGGAATTGTCTGGATAAATACTGCAAATCCGTTAATTCCAGCATCTTCCGGTACGGATGATGTAACAGCTGCAGCCCATGAACTGATCGGTGCTATGATACACACCGGTGCTGCTGTAGCATCAATAATATAAGATAATTTGGCTCTTGATACTTTATGACGATCTGTTACGGGACGAAGGACACTTCCTACAGTCAGACAATTAAAATAATCGTCTACAAAGATCAGGATTCCAAGAACCATAACGGATAATTGTGCGCCAATCCTTGTCTTAATGTGTTTTGATGCCCATTTTCCAAATGCTGCAGAGCCTCCTGCTTTATTTAACAGGGATACCAGAATACCAAGCATAACAAGAAATACCAGAATACCCGTATTTCCTGAATCTGAAAGCTTCGCGATCATACCGCCATTTTCATTAAACAGCATGGTATTGATACCTAACTCCAGATTGAAATTCGAATATAATAATCCACCTGTGATAATACCTGCAAGCAATGAGGTATAAACTTCCTTTGTGATCAGTGCCAGACCGATCGCAATAACCGGTGGAAGCAGAGATAATATCGTTGCATATGTCTTACATTGATAATTCTCCGGATCTGCGATCTCCCCCGGTGTTTTACCGGTTACCACCATGAGTACGATTATGATCGCAATGAATATAAGCATCGCAATCTGTTTTCTTTTGATCTTCAATTTCTCTCCTCCAAAATTTTCTTTTGTTTTTTATGCCCTATGATAAGCATTCTACTACATTCGTTTCCATAAAGGCACACTACTTTTCCAGTATAAAGTGCTATCCCTGAGAAATCAAGTTTTACCTGACATTTTAAAAGGGTATTTTCGGAATTTGTTCCAAAAATACCCTGGTTTCTTATTTTATATCAGTATTGTACCTCTTATAAATCAATTACTTTTAGAAATCAACCTCTGAATCATAATAACAGCACTTTAAGAGTTTCTCCATCTCTTCCTGACTCGGCTGTCTTGGATTTGATCCTGTACATGCATCCAATATTGCATTTGCTGCGATCTCAGGCAACCGCTCTAAGAATACATTCTCAGGTACAAAGCCCTGCTCTGCCGGATAGCTGTCAGCACCATAATGTTTGATACAGTGTGGGATATTCAGATCATCGTTCATCTTACGCAGATAGTTGATCAGAAGTGTTACCTTCTCATCTAATGTATCACCGCCAAGTCCCATAAAGTCTGCGATCACTCCATATCTTTCTTTTGCAGTTTCATCTTTTGCATTAAATGCGATGACCTTCGGCAGATACATTGCATTTGCCGCACCGTGAATGATGTGTGCACCATAATCCGCAAATGCTGCACCTGTTTTATGTGCCATAGAATGAACAATACCCAGAAGCGCATTTGAGAATGCCATACCTGCAAGGCACTGAGCGTTGTGCATTGCATCACGTTTTTCCATATCTCCGTTATAAGAACCAACCAGATCATTCTGGATCATCTTAATAGCATGTAATGCAAGCGGATCTGTGAAATCACAGTTTGCGGTTGATACATATGCCTCGATCGCATGTGTCATTGCATCCATACCGGTATGAGCAACTAACTTCTGCGGCATCGTCTCTGCCAGCTCAGGATCAACGATCGCTACATCCGGTGTAATCTCAAAATCAGCGATCGGGTATTTGATGCCCTTCTGATAATCCGTGATAATTGAAAAGGCCGTTACTTCAGTTGCAGTTCCTGAAGTAGATGAAATTGCACAGAAATGAGCTTTTTTACGAAGGGAAGGAATACCAAATACCTTACACATATCTTCAAATGTAATGTCCGGATATTCATATTTGATCCACATTGCCTTTGCCGCATCAATCGGAGAACCTCCGCCAATTGCTATGATCCAGTCCGGTTCAAACTCCAGCATGGCAGCAGCACCCTTCATAACTGTTTCAACAGACGGATCCGGTTCAATGCCTTCAAATAACTGAACTTCCATTCCTGCCTCTTTCAGATTCTTTTCTACTTTATCCAGAAATCCAAAGCGTTTCATCGAGCCACCGCCAACACAGATCATCGCCCTTTTTCCTTTAAAAGTTTTTAATGCATCTAATGCATCCTTTCCATGATAAATATCTCTAGGTAACGTAAATCTTGCCATCTTTCCATCCTCCTATTACTCTATCTTGTTGGTACGACTAAGGAGCCGCAAACGGCTCTTGCCTATAAAAAACAAAAAGTAGTGTACTACTACACTACTTTCTGATTATATCACAATTCTTTTCATTTCTCATTATATTTTTGTGAAATTTAAACAACTGTTTTTGTGAAAAATTAAATTTTCTAAACTTTTTATATAAAAAATGGCATTTTTCTAATGTTGAGCTACTTTCCTGCAAGAATCAGCTGAAGCAGGCTCTTATCCAGCATTAATGCGCGATTCCAGGGATTCAGAATAATGCCCTCTATATCGTCCGTCATTAAAGCTGCTTCAAAGAGATGGCTGATATCTGCCATAAAGGTTGACATTACGGTTTCACCGCCCTTTATCTCCTCATCAAAGCCGGTAAATGCCATCCACCAGTACCGCTCATCCTCGGTCTGGATCGCCTGGATCTGCAAACTGCTCTCCGCACCCACCGGTGGTATAACAGCAACAATGAACTGTCCATTTGCTCTCGCACGCCGTCTTATCACTGTAAGCGTATGCGCAAGTATTTCTTCTGTCGGTTCCTGCTGTAAAGCAAGGATTGCTTCTTCGATTGTCTCATTTCCCTGTAGACCTTCATCTACAGGCATCTGATCTTCATATTTTTTTGTATCCATATACCGTCTTATCTCCCAAATATCTTCTCATATTTTATCTTGAAAATCTTCTTTATAACAGTCCCTGAATAAGAATGATCAGGATCAGAACAGGAAGTACAAACTGGAAATATGGTTTTAATTTTCTGGACATTTTCAGTCCGGAACCGGTATTTACTTCCTCGATATAATTATCAAAGCCCCAGCCCCATTTCGTAACACAGAACAACAGATAGATCAGCGAACCGAGTGGGAGCAAAAGATTACTTACCAGGAAGTCCTCACTGTCTAATACATCTCTGCCACCGATCAGGTGCAGATCACTCCACACGTTGTATCCCAGAACACAAGGAAGACTTGCGATCAGAATAATAATGCAATTGATGATGGCTGTCTTATTCCTGCTCCATCCGAACATATCCATTGCAAAAGACATAATATTTTCAAATACTGCAATTACAGTCGAAAAACTTGCAAATGTCATAAACAGAAAGAACAGAGAACCCCAGATCCTTCCGCCTGCCATATTTACAAATACATTCGGCAGCGTTACAAATATCAGCTTTGGTCCTGAAGTAACCTCTACGCCATAACTGAAACATGCCGGAAAAATGATCAATCCTGACATAACAGCAACAAATGTATCCAGGGCACAGATTCGCACACCTTCGCCTGCCAACGCATGATCCTTGCTCATATAACTTCCGAAGATCTCCATCGCAGCTACACCAAGACTCAGAGTGAAGAATGCCTGATTCATAGCCGCCGAGATCACATTTCCAATACCAACTTTCTCAACCGTTGACAGATTTGGAATCAGGTAGAACCGTAAACCTTCGCCGGCTCCTGATAAAGTAATACTGTGAACTGCCAGTACCACGATCAGCACCAACAGTGCTGTCATCATGATCTTACTGATCCTTTCCAGACCATTCTGAAGTCCGCGGCTACATACAATAAATCCAACAATAACCGTCAGGACCATCCAGAAGCCCATCTGCTTTGGATCGGCAAGCAGATCCGAGAATACAGATCCGGTCGCATCCACATCCATACCTGCCTTGAATTCGCCTGTTACGAATTTATAAAAATACGATACCATCCAGCCGGATACGGTTGTATAGTACATCATCAGCACATAACATCCAAGGATGGCAAACCAGCCATGGATATGCCATTTGCTCTTTGGTTTCTCAAGCTCCTTATATGCAAGAACCGCACTCTTCCTGCTTCCTCGTCCGACTGCAAGCTCCATGGTCAGAACCGGAAGTCCCATTGCCACAAGGAACAGCAGATAGAACAGTACAAAGATACCACCGCCATTTTCTCCTACTACATATGGAAATCTCCATACATTTCCAATTCCGATCGCACATCCCGCACTTACTAATAAAAAGCCTAAACGGGATTTAAATGATTCTCGTTTCATATTTTCTACTTTTTCTCCTGTATTTCTTGCTTCTCTATGCCGATGCCTTAAGCATCCGATCTCGCATAAGAATTCTTCATCTGATTACTCAGTTCATATAAGACTTTGGAAAGCGTATTACCGGTCTCTTTCCGAAGAATATCTGCCATTTCCTGATTGGCCTGCTCTCGAAGCACACTTCGTTTACCGGCATCCGGTTCTTTTTCTATCTGCTCATCGTATCTGTTGATCACCTCATGCCCTTTCGCAAGCATGGTTTCCTGATACCGTTCGATATGAAACAGCGACTTGCTGTAAGATGCATCTGCCATCGCTGCGATCATTCGGCTGCTCCAGTAGAAATTATCGGTAGATACATCAGCGGTCGTGTTCGCCAGATATTCCGGTGTTGTGTCCACATTTGCATAAAATGGCACCATGACATTAAATGCATTTGAGGCAAATGCCACCCACTCGATCACACGGCTGTCCTCTGTTCCATATGGTCGCATCTGGATCGCAGACATGAAATCAGTCCGGTTAATGCCGATGGAACGATATGCACCTGCCATCTTCTTATCTCCATATGGAAGATATGGGTCATATGTTGTTCCCTGATAATGCGAGGACAACACATATTTGACATCCTCCATCGTCACCTTATGCTCCGGAATCAGACTCCATGGAATGTCGTCCGATACCGGTGTGTAATCTGCATTTTCACCATCCCAGCGGTAGGTCTTCGGATTCAGGTACCGCTCCATAAACCATGCTCTTGGTGTATTGTAGACATGATCCGAATCATCATGACTGCCAAATATCTCTCTTGGATTAATGAATCTGCCAAACGGCAGATCCGCATCTTCGGCCTTACATTCTGTGCTTCTTCTAATAGTCAGATCCAGATGATTCTTCTCGATAAATTCCGCCAGATCCTTTGAGCACATATGTGCGTTCTGATCCGTTAATGCATCCTTCATATCAAATATATCCGTGCCGAACTGATTCGGCATCACAACATAGACATCATCCGGCACTTTCTTCGCGATCCAGTGATGTCCTCCGATCGTCTCCATCCACCAGATCTCATCCTGATCCTGGAATGCGATTCCATTCATCTCGTAGGTTCCGTACGTTTCAAGCAGATTTCCAAGACGTTCTACACCTGCTCTCGCACTTCTTATATATGGAAGTACCAGACAGACGATATCTTCTTCTCCGATTCCGCCCGGTATTTCTTCGTTTCCGTTCTCTGCCGGCTGATACTCGACCAGAGGATCTGCACCGAGCACTCTCGAATTCGATGTAATGGTTTCGGTCGCTGTCATTGCAACATGGGCTGCATTTACACCACTTGCCGCCCAGATGCCCTCACCATCGACTGCATTTGGCATCGAGGTATAGCGCATCGCTTCTTCCGGAAGCGGAATTTCCAGATGTGCCAGAACCGAACGGTAGATCTTCGGCTGTTCTCCCGGTTCTACGACTACAAATTTCTTCGGCATATAATGACCGGATCCTGAATCATCGTTTCTGGCAATGATCGTTGATCCATCATAGGATGCCTTCTTTCCAACTAATATCGTTGTACATGCCATCAGGCTTCACTCCTTTTTCAATCACAACTACTGTCTGAGTTTATTTTAACAACTGCTCCTTTAACACCTTGATCACACCCTGATTGCGCATCGTATCTGCTACATGGGCTGCTGCCTGCTTTACCTCATCTCTGGCACTTCCGATCGCATAGCTTTCCTTTGCGCAGGCAAGCATACCAAGGTCATTGATATTATCACCAAATACCATAACTTCATCCGGTTTGATCTCATATTTATCAAGCAGAAACTGCAATGCACTTCCCTTGTTGATCGATGGTTCCGAACAGTCTACCCAGTAAACTCCGGCAGGTGCCAGCAGAACGGTATCCTTCCATTTGTCATAAAACCAGTCTTTTACGATCCGCTCTGCATCCTCCGGGTGGAATATCGAGATCTTCACGATATCATCATCAATATCGGTAAGATCCGACACTGCCTTGATCTCATAGCGGTATGCTTCCCGCATCCAGTTATACAGTCGTCCATCCTCGCTTCCAACATATGCGTAGTCCCTTCCACAGAGCATCAGCTCTACATCCGGCAGCTTCTCTGCATCCTCCACAATCGCACGGATCAAGTCTTTCTCCATCGGACGTTTGAGCCATGTTTCGCCCTTGCTTCCTCTGACAAATCCGCCATTATCCGGGATATATAAGATCCGGTCTGCAACCGGTGCAAATAACTTCTTAAGGCTCGCATACTGTCTGCCGCTTGCTGCCACAAAGGTAATACCCTTTTCTTTCAGTTTCTTTATCACATCATAGATCTCAGGATCGATCTCAAATGTTCCGTCTGGAACAAGAGTTCCATCCACATCACTTGCAACTAATTTTATCATTTCTACTTATGCTCCATTTTCATTTAACTAAAAACAGCCGTCCGGTAACATTCCTACAGGAAATCTCCTACAGGAATAAATGTCTTACGCCTTCCGCATCAAATGTCACCTGTGGTACATGATCTACCTCGATCCGGTAAAGTGCATTTGCTGCCAGATGCTCGGCTGCCTGCTCCAGATCACGGATACCGGATGTATTTTTGAATTCTTCAATGACCGCATCCAGCCCATCCTCTGTAATGATGCATTCATTTTCTTTCAGACCGATCCGCTTCAATACCTTTGGCAATGCAAATTTACTGAAGATGATCTTCTTTTCTTCAAAGGTATAATCCGGTATGTCGATAACCGCAAAACGTGACATCAATGGCGCACTGATATCTTCTTTATTATTTGCCGTTGCGATCGGATATACGCCAACGGTCGGGATCATACACTCCATATAGTTATCTGTAAATCCAAGGTTATCAAGCAATGTCAGAAGTACATCCGCGGGATTTCCATTTCCCTTTCCGGATGCAGCCTTATCAAGCTCATTGATAATAAATACCAGATTGGATTCTCCTGCGATCGAGAATGCTTCCATGATGATACCCGGCTTTGCATTTGCATAGATTCTGGAGCTTCCTGTAAGCTGCTCCGGATCATTGATCGAACTCATATCAAGGGTTGTCCATGGTAGTTTCAGAATACGGGCAACCGCATACGCGATCTGTGATTTTCCGGTACCGGCAGGTCCTACCAACAGAAGTCCATAAGCAGGAAGGGTATGAGTTCGGTTGATCTGGATAACCGTCTCCATAATTCTCTGCTTTACACGTTCCATTCCATATAATTCTTCATCCAGGATCCGTCTTGCTTCAACCGGATCGATTGCTTCAAAATAATTGCTCTTCCACTGAATATTCATCATGATCGAGAGTGCTCTCTGTGCATGACGACGCTCCTCCGGTGACACCTCGTTTGATCTGGCAACAGCAAGATTTCTTCTCGCCCAGAGACGGATATTATCCGGCATCGTTCTGCCCGCACATGTCATAAAATCGGAAATGCTCTGAAGACTGGTCAGCTTCATATCGTCGCCTTCCTCGTCTGCATCGTCATCCTCCTCGACTTCCTCTGATGCTGTACTTGCAAGCAGTCGTTCGATCATAAACTGTAAAAATCCATCTGCCGCAGATAACTTGGTTCCGCCACCAAATGCTGTCTCGCGAATTCTGTATACTGCATATCCATCTTCCAGATTTTTACCGGACAGACGTACACTGATATGATTTTCTCCTAACCATTTGATCAGACTGACAAATCTGGAATCAATCTTTAAAATATCTGCTGAAAATGTCTCCCCATTTTCCTTGAATTCAAAAGCAGTACGCTTTGCCGGATTTATAAAAACGCCCAGCGCATGATGGATCCACTGTCTCTCACTGTTATCTAACACCAGAATCGGTTCCTCCGGTGTCTTTTCTTTTGCATTTGACTGAAATGCCGTATAGGTACAAACCGTATCCTCATTCTTTACCGGTTTATCACTGAAATCAAAAACTGGCATATATAATTTCTCCTTTTATCATTTTTTCTATTCTTCTACACCCGCAAGTGCTGTAATCTTTACTTTCGCCTGTTAGTATGCATTTATTCTTATAAATGGCACCGTTACAGGTCAATATCAAGTTCTACCGGACAATGATCGGAACCCAACACCTCTGTATGGATCTTTGCATCCACTAATCTGGATTCCAGAGCCTTTGAGGTCAAAAAATAGTCGATCCGCCATCCGGCATTCTTCTCTCTTGCCTTAAAACGGTAAGACCACCAGGAATAAATGCCTTCTGCGTCCGGATTAAAAAAACGAAACGTATCAATAAATCCACTGTCAAGCAGGGTACTAAATTTTTCTCTTTCCTCATCTGTAAATCCGGCGTTCTTACGATTGGTCTTTGGATTTTTCAGATCGATCTCTGTATGTGCCACATTCATATCCCCACATACTACCACCGGCTTTGTCTGTTCCAACTGCTTCAGATACTCTCTGAAATCATCCTCCCACTTCATACGATAGTCCAGTCTGGCAAGCTCATTCTGTGAATTTGGCGTATATACAGTGACCATATAAAAATTATCATATTCGAGTGTGATGACTCGTCCCTCATGGTCGTGTTCTTCTATACCGATTCCATATGCCACTGACAACGGCTCTTTCTTTGCGAAAATAGCAGTTCCGGAATATCCCTTTTTCTCTGCATAATTCCAATATTGATAATAACCCGGAAGCTCCAGTTGAAGCTGTCCTTCCTGCATTTTTGATTCCTGAATACAAAAAATATCTGCATCTGCCTCTTTAAAGAAATCCATAAAATTCTTTCCAACACATGCGCGAATTCCGTTTACATTCCACGATATCATCTTCATTGTAGTGCTTCCTCCTGTCTGATCTATATACATAAAAAGACCATCCGCTACCTTCTGAAAGCTCCGCTCTGCCTACGCAATAGAAAAAAGAGTCATGGGTAATACGGCAAATGCCGCACTTATTTCTAAACGAATGGTCATGTTTATTATACTACATGTGGTTTATCCGTCAAATAGATTCATTGCATTGTCGGTATTTCAGATTACTATTTCTATAACCGGTATCAGAATTTATCTGTTCATCGGAATCTCAATATCGAACTTTTCTATATCGATTATCGCATTTCCATCACAGAAAAACGAAATGCCATCTGCTGTCTGCGGCGTATAAATTGCTGTACTCATTGACAACTCTCCGTCATTCACAAACAGTTCTACCGAATTGCGGTCAAGAATAAACCGTAATGTTATCCGTTCTGCTTCCGATTCTACCTCTGCCCGCCTGATGCAGACTACATCCCGGTTCATTCCGGCAAATGTCCGGTCAACTTCGATCTCCCGCTTTCTTCTGTTATATGTAATTCTGGTATAATGCTCTGCATCTTTTGCTACATCAATATAAAACTCCTGAAATTCACCGGATTTTATTGTTACTGTCATATCCAGCGTTCTTCCCTTTATCCCATCAAAGTTCTGCCCGCCTTCTACCTTTTCATTCGAATATGAAACCGGCCGAACCCGATATTGCTCCAGTTCTTTCACAGGCTTCTGGATGATCCTGCCATCTGACAGATATAATTCTCTTGGAATTGTCATCATGCCCTGCCACTCCTGTCCATCCGGGATAAATGAATTATGCCATGACTGCATCCATGCGATCAGGATTCTCCTTCCATCCGGAAGTTCTGTCGTCTGTGATGCATAAAAATCCAGACCTTTATCAAGTGTATGTGGCTGCCCCATTTGAAACTGCTTTTTTGCATGATCATATGTTCCAACAACATAGATCGCATTATTACCATTATGCAGTTCATTTCCCTGCGCCTGTACATCAGGTGGTGAAAACAACAGCACATCTTTTCCGTCCAACCTGAAATAATCCGGACATTCCCATACGCTTCCTAACCGTTCCATGTGCTCTGCAAATACACCTTCATATTTCCAACAACCTGCTGCTTTCTCAAAGGCTTCTGTCTCCTGTTCGGTAAGCTCTGTTTTTTCCAGATATTGATGTATTTCAGAATTTGAAAATAACGCGATCATTCCTTTATTCTGAGCATCCCGGCTGCAGGTCAGCATATAGTAAATACCATCTTCTTCCCATACCTTCGGATCTCTGAAATCAATATAGCTGAATCCCTCCGGCATCACCGCTCCTGTGAGAACAGGATTGTTCTTCAGCTTCTTATATCCTACACCATCTCCAACTGCCATACACTGATTCTGAAGATTGCAGCCACCATTCTTATCTTTACTGACTCCTGTATAAAACAACACATGTCCAAGATTTGTCATAACTGCCGAACCGGAAAAGCATCCTTCCTCATCGTATTCCTTATCCGGTGCAAGCGCCGTCGGATACTGCTTCCAACTTATCATATCTTCACTTACCTGATGCCCCCAATGCATCGGTCCCCATACATTGCTATATGGATGATATTGATAAAACAAATGGATTTGTCCCTTATATACTGAAAATCCATTGGGATCATTCATCCAACCGATCGGTGGTGTCACATGAAATAACGGTCTTTTATCAGCATCAACTTCATATTCTTTTTCATATTTTCTGGCTGCTTCTAATGTATGCATATTCTTTCTCCTTATCCAAGCTCCAACGCTGTCTTTGCAATTGCCTCCGGGATACCCTTTCCCAGTTTACACGTCATCTCGTGCCACTGTTCGCCGCCCCACGAAGAAACCGACATGCCGTTATCCTCATATCCCATCTTCCGGTACATGGCAACCTTGGATTCCAGACAGGTAAGGATCAGTCGCTTTCGTCCATTCTGTCTTTCCCTGTTCTTATAACATTCCATCATCTCGGAAGCCAGCCCAATCCTGCGATATTCCGGCAAAACATCAACACCAAGGATCATTACATTTTCTCCGGCAGGATCATACAGATCTGCATTCTGAAAAAATTCATCACGCAAAACCGTTTCATTTGTAGACAGACCATTAATAAATCCGGCAATCTTACCTGTTGCTTTATCTACCGCAACCAGAAACATTTCCGGCACTTTCTCCACACGCAAATGCATCATCTCCGGAGTACAGGCCTCATTCGGAGGAAAACAGATCCGTTCGATCTCTGCTGTTTGCTCTGTTTCATTCTTTTTAATATTTCGGAACTCAAATCTTACTAAATTTTCCTGTGTCACAGTTAAACTCCTTTTTGCTATTTGTTATGAACTCTGTATTATAGATAATATAGGAACTATTTTTTCAGGAGGAACTATTATGGATATTAAAGGCATCGATATAAACAAAGACAGGGTTACACTCGGCGATCATATTGAAAATATGAAAGAAAATCAATATATCTTTGGAATCTCCGCATCCTGCGGAATTCCATATTTTTTCCGGAAGACTTTCAGATCTTCTTTTCCACGGATCAACATGATATCTTCAAATATCCCGTTATGAATATCCTGAAAACCAGCGACCTGTTCACCGGTGCAGATGCTGCATTTGATGACCGGTCGTTTACTCTGACTATCATATGATGCCTGCTCTTTCTTTTTTCGAAATAATCCCATATTAAACTTCCTTTACATTTCAATTTTTAATTCGCCAGTTGATATTCTTTTAACTGCTTCCGTCTCGCTCTATAGTCCGGGCAATACCGCGCTACCTCTGACCAGAATTCTTTGGAATGATTCATATGTCGTCTGTGCGCCAGCTCATGCACTACCACATAGTCAAGTAATTCATCCGGCAGATAATATAACTGATAATTAAAATTCACATTTCCGGCACTGCTGCAGCTTCCCCATCTGGTCTTCTGGTTGCGGATCGTGATGCGCCCAACTGTCACCTGCATAACCGCACAATAATACTTTACCCGATCTGCTATCTTATCCTTGATCTTCTGAATCTCTGCATCTGATAACGCATCCACAGATGGAACCTTAATTTTCGTTCGTGCATCCGCACGCTTTTTTACCTGATCCACCTTCTTTAAGATCCAATCCTGTTGTTGCTCTATAAATGCTTTTAATTCCCGGTCAGATAATCTCGCCGGAATCCTTGCAAGTACCGTTCCATCCGGTCGCACCTCCAGACCAAGACTTTTTCTCCCAGATCTTATAACCTGTACCCGGATATTTTCATTTGTCACTTTGTCATTCAGTATTATCTCTGTCAGCATATTTATAGCCGTCTATATTCCCATCCGATTATAGACAGTCTTCACCTCATGATTATAAATTTATTTCTTTATTACAGTGTCAACACACTGTACTCTTCCAGATTCCACACCTTTGTCACAATATCCGAATAGAACTCCGGCTCATGGCAGACTAACAAAACCGAACCGTGATAGTCTTTCAATGCCCGCTTCAATTCGTCCTTTGCATCCACATCCAGATGGTTTGTCGGCTCATCGAGGATCAACAGATTCGTCTCCTGATTGATCAGTTTACACAGGCGTACCTTTGCCTGCTCTCCACCGCTTAATACCTTTACCTTACTCTCGATATGCTTGGTTGTCAGTCCGCATTTGGCAAGTGCCGATCGCACCTCATACTGTGAAAATCCCGGAAATTCCTGCCAGATTTCTTCCAGACAGGTATTTTCTGTCCCAGCCATTTCCTGTTCAAAATAGCCTTTATACAGATAATCACCCAGATGTACCGTACCGGATATCGGCTTGATGATTCCAAGCAGGCTCTTAAGCAGAGTACTCTTTCCTATACCATTTGTACCAACGATCGCAATCTTTTCTCCACGCTCCATCCGAAGATTGATCGGTTTGGAAAGCGGTGCCTGTTTGTCATATCCGATCACCAGATCCTCAGTTTCAAATAACATCTTGCCCGGTGTTCTCGCTTCCTTAAAGTAAAATTCCGGCTTCGGGCGCTCCCTCGCAAGTTCTATCACATCCATCTTGTCCAGCTTCTTCTGTCTAGACATCGCCATATTTCTTGTGGCAACACGCGCTTTATTTCTGGCAACGAAATCCTTCAGCTCGCTGATCTCCTGCTGCTGTTTCCGGTAAGCAGCCTCCTGCTGTGCCTTTCTCGCCTCGTATACTTCCAAGAATTTGTCATAGTTGCCGACATAGCGGTTCAATTCCTGATTCTCCATATGATAGATGATATTTACGACATCATTTAAAAATGGAATATCATGGCTGATCAGGATGAATGCGTTCTCATACTCCTGCAGATACCGCTTCAACCATTCGATATGTTCTGCATCCAGATAGTTTGTCGGCTCATCAAGCAACAGAATCTCCGGCTTCTCAAGTAACAGCTTTGCAAGCAAAACCTTGGTACGCTGACCACCGCTCAGATCTGTTACGTCATGATCCAGTCCAAGTTCCAGAAGCCCCAGCGCTCTCGCTACCTGTTCCGTCTTGGCATCGATCATATAGAAATCATGATTTGTCAGAAGATCCTGCAGCGTGCCGACTTCCTCCATCATTTCCATGATCTCATCATCCGTTGCATCCGCCATGCTGTCATAAATCTGGTTGATCTTCTCCTCCATCTCAAACAGATAAGAAAATGCTGACTTCAGCACAGATTCGATCGTCATTCCCTTTTCCAGCACCGCATGCTGATCCAGATAGCCAACACGCACATGCTTGTTCCATTCCACCTTGCCCTCATCCGGTGCAAGTGTGCCTGTTACAATATTCATAAAGGTACTTTTACCTTCACCATTTGCTCCAACCAGTCCGATATGTTCACCGGCAAGCAGCCGGAAAGATACATTATTGAAAATGGCTCTGTCTCCAAAACCATGTGTCAAATTTTCTACATTTAAAATCATTCGTCTTACCCTTTTCCGTTTATTTCGTGATAAGGTTACTATACCTTATGGATGGGATTCAGACAAGATAACTTTTTCCCATTCCTTCGATTTTCTTTTTCCCCCACCTATGCTAGAATGTGATTGCAGATGGTATTCGTGGGAATATTCTAACCTATATGTTATTTGTGTATCTTAACTTGCCAATACAGGGGCATTTGAGGTCGCCGGTACTTGATGGCACATAAGTGGCATCTTAGTACCGCTGCAGACCGAAACGAGCGGAAGCGTCCCCTGATTGGTAATGTTAAGGATACACAAATATAGCAGTAGATGAATGCTCCCACGAATATCATCTGCAAATACAGCAAGAGGTGATTTTTATGATTCAGATAGATTTGATCACCGGATTCTTAGGTTCCGGTAAAACTACATTTATAAGGAAATATACCAAATACCTGATCGATCAGGGCTTAAACATCGGTATTCTTGAAAACGATTTTGGTGCAGTCAATGTCGATGCCATGCTGTTACAGGATATTCTCGGTGATAACTGTACACTGGAAATGGTTGCCGGCGGTTGTGATGCCGACTGTCACCGCAGACGATTCAAAACCAAGCTGATTGCAATGGGAATGTGTGGCTATGACCGCGTTCTGGTAGAGCCATCCGGCATCTTCGATATGGATGAATTCTTCGATGCCCTGCACGAAGATCCGCTTGACCGTTGGTACACGATTGGAAATGTTATCACGATCATTGATGCCACACTGGAGCAGAATCTCTCCGAAGCTTCCCGTTATCTTCTGGCTTCTCAGGTGGCACAAGCTGGCACTGTCTTATACAGCCACTCACAAGAAGTCACACCGGAACAGTTAGCCTCTACCAAAGATTATGTAAAACAGTCATTTGACATTCTGCACTCTAAGTCCACGCCAAAGCAGATAGTTCTGGAAAAGGACTGGAAAGATCTGACCGATGAAGACTATAAAGCGATCCTCTCATCCGGCTATCAGGATGCCAATTATACGAAACTCTGGTTTGATGACAAACAGACCTATGACAGTCTGTACTTCATGAATATGGATTTTACAGAAGATTTCTTAAAAGAAAGCTGCCAGAAGATCCTGCACGATCCTGCCTGTGGTAAGGTTTTCCGGATTAAAGGATTCCAGAAGCTCGCTGATGGAAGCTGGATATCCATCAACGTCACACACCAGAAGACCGAGATTGAGCCGATCCCAAATGGACAGGCAATCCTGATCGTCATTGGCGAAGGGTTGAATCAGGAAGCTATAGAAGGATATTGGGGAAAATCGAAACCTTGAGTAAATTTTCTCTATATTTTCTCCCCTCTCTGTGGTATTCTCTTATAGGGCACTTCATTTTCTTAAGTGTCCACCGTATATTGATTAATTTACGAAGGAGAATTTCAAAAAATGAAACGCATTGGCTTCGACAATGACAAGTACCTGTCTATGCAGTCCGCACACATCAGGGAACGTATCGAACAATTTGGAGATAAACTGTATCTGGAATTTGGCGGCAAATTATTTGACGACTATCATGCCTCCCGCGTACTTCCGGGATTTGCACCGGACAGCAAATTACAGATGCTCTTACAGCTTGCAGATCAGGCAGAAATGATCATCTCGATCAACGCCGCTGATATCGAGCGCAATAAGATCCGTCACGATCTGGGAATCACATACGATCAGGATGTTATCCGTCTGATCGATGTATATAAAAAGAAAGGGCTGTATGTCAGCAGCGTGGTTATCACACGATATGCCGGACAGCCATCCGCCGATATTTTCCAGAAGAAACTGGAAGCGATCGGCATCAAGGTCTACCATCACTATTCCATCGAGGGTTATCCGAATAACATTGACTATATCGTAAGTGATGAGGGCTATGGAAAAAATGATTATGTAGAGACAACCCGTCCGCTTGTCATTGTTACCGCACCGGGTCCGGGAAGCGGCAAGATGGCGACCTGTCTGTCACAGCTGTACCATGAGAACAAGCGTGGCATCAAGGCCGGCTATGCCAAATTTGAAACTTTCCCGATTTGGAATATCCCACTTAAGCATCCGGTCAATCTGGCTTATGAAGCCGCTACCGCAGACTTAAATGATGTCAACATGATCGATCCTTTCCATCTGGAAGCTTATGGTGAAACAACCGTCAACTACAACCGTGATATCGAGATCTATCCGGTTCTGGCTTCCATGTTCGAAGGAATCTATGGATACTGTCCATACAAATCTCCAACCGATATGGGTGTAAATATGGCGGGAAACTGCATCATTGACGACGAAGCCTGCAGAGAAGCGTCCAAGCAGGAAATTATCAGACGATATTACCAGTCTCTGAACCGTTTCGTCAAAGACGAAGCGACCAAAGACGAAGTATACAAACAGGAACTTATCATGAAGCAGGCAAAGATCACTGTCAATGATCGTGCTGTTGTTCCGGTTGCAAATAACCTTGCGCAGGAAAATGGTTCCGCCGCCGCAGCCTTAGAACTGCCGGACGGAACGATCGTTACCGGTTCCACTTCCGATCTGCTCGGTCCTGCATCTGCTGTATTATTAAATGCAATTAAGGTACTTGGAAATATTGATAAAAATACACATCTGATCTCACGTACCTTTATAGAACCGATCCAGCACTTAAAGACCGGATACCTCGGCAGCAAGAATCCTCGTCTTCATACCGACGAAGTTCTGATTGCATTATCCATGTGTGCTGTATCCGATCCAAATGCAAAGCTTGCATTGGAACAGCTTCCAAAGCTGTCCGGCTGCCAGCTCCATGTATCATCGATCCTGTCTGCAGTCGACATGACAACCTTTAAGAAGCTCGGCATCGAACTTACAAACGAAGCCGTATACGAAGGTGCTGCTACGCAGGAGAATGCATAAAGAATCATAAAAAAGCCAGATAAACACAATAGCTAATGTTTATCTGGCTTTTTTATCTTATAACGCTCTTTTTATAACCGCATATTTAACAATATCCTGCATGTCCTGATAACTATCCAACACCATATCACGGACACCCCTACTTCTTCAGAAAATGCTCCCGGTTCGGAAATTCCTGTCGAAAGGCCTCAAGTGCAGCCTGCCGGAATACCGCAAACTCCTTATCCATATGAAGCATGTGCGGCGTGGCAAATGCGATCGTGCTGATCTGATCTGCGATCTTCTTTGCTACACTTTCATCGGATAACTGCCCCATGCCAAATACGACAGAAGTAAATCCACGACCGTTCTTGCTGACCCCGATCAGCTTCAGAAAAGCATTTTTTATCTCATAGAATACCATCTCCTGCTTCTCGATATCCAGATTGTCATAGCTTCCGAGGAATAAACCTGTCAGAACTTCCGCAGCCTGCTTTCTTTTCTGTGCGCCAAGGCTCATGCCACCACCTTCTGCGATATATTTCATCTGCATCAGATAGCCCACAAATGCATCATTCTTTGGTTTTCGTTTGCCATACCGGGCAATCCAGAGTTTCTCTCGGAATTCATCCAATTCATCCTTCGGATCTCCTGTATGTTCCTTTAGAAATGCCTGTCGTTTCTCAGCATCAATTTCATTATAAAAAGATTCAATCCACATATCCTGCATTTATGCTAACCTCCTGCTACATAGTTATTTTTTCAAAAACTCATCCACATTATTGACATCGACCTTACGGTACTGTGCCATATAATACCGTTCATCCTCAAGTCCTAATACGCTCACATCATTTCCACGGAACAAGGCTACTGCAATCAGTGCAATCTTTCTCGCCTGAGCTTCTCTGTCATTATAGACAGTTCCTTGCATAGTGCCAAGCCGAACAGCTTCCAACGCATCATCTAATCCATCGATACCGAAGATAACAGGATAATCACTCTGCATATATCCGACATTCTTATAAGCCTCGACTGCACCGAGTGCCATCTCATCATTATTGGAAATAACCATCTCTATCTGATCCCCATATTGACTGATCAACTGGCTCATTCGGTTCTCTGCCTGCGCGCGGTTCCAGTCTGCAAACTGATAGGTCAGTTTCTCAAGCTTCACACCATTTTCAAGAATGGTCTTTACCGAACAGTCTGTCCGGCTGATCGCATCCTGATGTCCGGCTTCACCTTCTAAGAGTACATACTGGATCTTACCATCCTGATTGCGATCCACCTCCGGATGATTCTTTATATATTCCGCAGCAATCTCACCCTGCATCTCGCCGGACTGTGCTGCATCACATCCAACATAATACAGCCTATCCCATTGCAGCAGATCCTCTCTTACCGGCTCTCTGTTAAAGAAAATCACCGGAATATTATTCTGTCTTGCGAGTCTTATAATATTTGACGGAGCAGTTCGATCAACCAGATTTACACAAAGTACATCGCATCCGGCATCGATCATTTCCTCCACCACTTCATCCTGTTCCTGCTGACTGTTATCTCCGCTTCTGACTGATACGATAACCTTCATATCACTTGCTTCTAATGCTTTCAGATCCTCCTTCAATATATCTGTCATTGCGTTGATAAACGGATCATCCGGCGTATATGTAACAACGCCGACCCGCAGAGTTCTGTCTTTCTGATTTTTCCTGCTGTCGCAGGATACCAGAGACATCATAACTGCCAATATGCATATACAGGCTATTATTTTTCTTGTTTTCTTTCTATTCATACGAATATAAAAACCTTTCTGTCTCTTCCGAAAACAGGTCATCCTTATAGATTACCCGTATCGCTTCTTCATGACTTTTTAATGTATATAATGGTCGTCCAAGTTCCTTTGCGATCTCATTTACACTCTCATAACCGATGCTGTACCCATCCGGTACAACAAGGCATTTAATCTTGTTGTAACCAAGCAGGGCAACGGACTTCATGCTTGTACCTACCCCATATATCTCTGCCCCTTTATAATACCCATTTTCAGCATTTTCACCGAGTGTATCAAGAGCTTCTGTATCCATAGCTGCTATATAATCAACCGCTTCCAGGGAATCAACCGCCTTACAGGTATCTTTACCGCTATTCTGATTATACGTCCAGACAAGCTCACAGTTATATCCTGCAAGTGCATCGGTAAGTCCCTTTACACGGCTGACACTTGCCTCAGTCTCTGCCCGTCCGACAATCACTCCGACCTTCTTGCCTGCCTGATTATCTGTATCATTTTTTATGATCTGCCTGCCGAGAGTATAGCCGATCTGATAGTTATCCGGCTTTATCGTTACAAATCCGATCGATTCTGTGTCATCTGCCATATATGCATCCTCCGTTATCAGAACAAAGGTCTCTTTCTCCGCCTGCAAAGACGCAAGCATATCTTTTGTATCTGTTCCGGGAGCAGGACAGATGATAAATGCATCCACGTCATTTTCAAGCTGTTCATCAATCAGCTCTTTTTCATCATCTGCACTTACGATCTCATCTGTATTACAGATGATCAAATGAATGTTATTTACCTGCGCAGACTGCTTCAGTCCATTAACCAGGCCTTCCCATCTGGTATTACCGGAGTCCGGAAGAATAACTGCCACACGTTTCTGCGGATTATCTTCCCGAAAAATCCGGTTGATAAATATACCGGCAATGGCAATCAGGATCAGCTCTGCTATGAGGAAAGTAATTCTATTTCTCTTCATCTGTCACTCTCCCCTTTCCATAATTTTGTGTTTCAAGCTGTTCCCGATTCTCCTCTGTATATGGAATAGCCGGTATGTGGATCACAATCCTCGTACCCTCGTCCGGCTCACTGTAAACCTCCAGACCATATTCATTTCCAAACATCAACTGAATTCTTGAATGAACATTGATCAGACCGACACCTGAACCATGTTTTGGTACTTTGTTATTATCTTTTAATATATTCTCTACAATGTCCTCATTCATTCCCATACCATTATCTTCTACGGAAATATATATATCGTCGTCCTTTTTCTCTCCCCGGATCGTGATTTTGCCGCCGTCATCCTCATCCATATTCCCTACACCATAATAAATGGCATTTTCAAGAATCGGCTGAACGATCAGCTTTACTGTACAGTACTCATTAATCTCTTCATCAATATCAAATTCGATCTGAAAACGCTCCTTATATCGAACTTTTTGAATATTCATATAACTTCTGCTATGTTGGATCTCATCCGATATTCTGATCACCGTTCTGCCCTTTGACAGACTGATACGAAGCAGCTTTGCAAGCTCTGAGATCATAAACACCGCATCCAGGTTCTTCTTTGCTTCTACCATCCATGTGATGGATTCCAGGGTATTGTAGAGGAAATGCGGATTGATCTGGCTCTGCAGCGCATCCATCTCACTCTTTCTTCGTTCCGTCTGTTCCCGTATGATCTCCTGCATCAAAGCTTCGATCTGTTCATAGGATTTCTGAACGGAATATCCCAGATGACGGATCTCGGACGATCCACCGATGTAGATATCTGTCGGACCACCTGCCTCATATGCTTTGACTGATTCATTTAACTTCAGAATCGGCCTGGATATCTTCTTCGAAATAATACGGTTCACCCCTAAAAGCATCATCATAAGAATGATAACCGTTGTAATAATATAATACCGGAACCGGTTGATGCTCGCGATCTGTACACTTTCCGGAACTACACCGACCACCTTCCATCCGGTATAAGCAACACTATTTACGATCACATTGCTTGTCCTGCCATTGACCGTAAGTTCATATGTTCCATCCTCATAGGTTGCTGCATCCCTATATTCTTCTTTAAAATATCCTCTGTCCATATCGGTTCCGCGCGGATGATAGATCATCTGACCATTACGGCTGCACAGGTAATAATAGATGCCATTTGACGCATCGTTGATCCGTGCCAATGTATCCTCTATCACCGAATATTTCATATCGACCAGAAGGACACCACTTCCCGGCTGCTCACCATCGTTGATATCAACTGAACGGCTGAGAGATACAACCCAGTAATATCGATATGTGCCATCGACAAACAGATTCTGGATATGCGGTATAGAGAAATGAATATTCTCGATATCTGCCTCTGCATCCTGATACCAGTCCTGCTCCGACGGTTCCACAGCATCCTTCTGTACCGTGACCGGTTCTGCCGTAAGAAGATTCCCTTTATCATCATATAGCGCCATACTCTGGATCTTATCGGCATTGATCTCATATAACAGACTGAACTGCCGGTTAAAATCCCGGCTGGAAATATCATATTCCTGAATAATATTATAATTCACCGCATTCGTGATCTGACGCACATTTAACAGATCTGCATCCAGCTTTTCAACAGTATTTTCCACCATATTTTCCGTATTCGTGACTGCAGTCTGCTTAATCGCCATCTTAAAACGATTATACAACAGCAGCCCCATGATAACTGTTGTAATGATCGTCAGGGCAGTAAGCACCGTCATAATGATCGACTGAATATCAAAACCTATAAATCTGCCGTGATAAAACCACCCCCGAAGACGTCCGATAATAGAACTTTCATTTTTCTTCTTTTTATTCTTTCTTATATTCTTCAACACGCTTCCCCTTATTTATCCTTTATTTTTTCAGATGCTCCGTTCTGTATTTGGATGGCGAAACCCCAAAACGCTTCTTAAATACATAACTGAAATAATTTGCATCAAGATAACCGACCCGCTCTGCAATCTGATAACTTTTCTCATTCGTTTCGAGAATCAGTTCTGCCGCATGATCCATCCGGTAATCGGTCAGATATGTTACAAATGCTTTTCCTGTCTCTTTTTTAAATACACTGGAAAAATAAGAATTCGATACTCCAAGTGCCGAGCACACGGTATCCAAGGAGAGATTCGGCTCCATATACCTGTCATGCACCAGATTCTGCGCATCTGTAACCATACGTCTCGATGTACTGTTTCTGGCATTTTTCAGCTCCTCACTGATGGCTTTTGCCGAATCGATCATCCACGCGGTTAATGTGCTTTCATCCATCTCCGGTACACGTTCGTATGGATTTCCGACATTACCGCAAAACTCATTAAAATCTATAAAATTATTAGCACAGAATCGATAAAATGCTCCCACCATCTCCATGATCGCAAGGTTATACTGGTTCACGGTCTGCGCATTATTATGAAGCTTCTCCACTTCCTTCCGCACCGACTGTTCAAGTGTCTCCGGTACTCCCAGATGAATAGCCTTGAACAGATCATGCATCTTTGTATCCTCCGGCTGGATCAGGATCTCCTGCTCCTTCGGTGCAATCTCACCAATATTGATCGCACGGCTCGTTCCATATAATACACGATAAGAAACTGCTTCTCTTGCTCCATCATAAGAAGAATTAACGCTGATCAGATTATCACAGACTCTTCCGATTCCCGCAGTCACAACAGCTCCCATAACACGATATGCCCATTTGCAGAATCGGTCACAGGCATCTGTAAATGCAACTACCATTTCTTCCGTTTCCAGTTCTATGATCATAAGTGCATTTCCCAGATATGTGAACATATGATTCTTCCATTCCGGTGCTAAACGATCCTTGATCTCATGCTCGACTGACATGGCAAGCAGCAATGGATTCATACCATCCGGAACATGATGCTCCGAGGTATGAAAGATCGCGCAGCAATAATACGGTCCTTTCATATCAATCTGATACGCTTTCAAAAACTTCTCGCAATATTCTTCATTTACACGACCCTCGATCAACGAAACAAACAGATTCGTCTGAAGCACCGGAAGGGAATCCTTCAGATAATTCTCAAGCTTTGTTACATTCAGACGTTCTTCTCTCTCCTTATCCAGAGTCTTTTTCAACCGTTTCATACATTCCGTAAGCTCCAGAGCATTGATCGGCTTCAGCATATATTCCTCTACTTCCAGATGAACAGCTTCCTTCGCATATTCAAACTCATCAAATCCTGTAAAAATGATGATATGGATATTCTGATATTCTTTATTCAATCTTCTGGCAAGCTCCAGTCCATCCATATATGGCATCTTGATATCGGTTATCACGACATCCGGCTGCTGCTTCTCCACAAGCTCCAGAGCTTTCACGCCGTTTGTCGCACTTCCAACAACTTCAAATCCTAATATATCCCAATGAATCCTCTGTTCGATCGCATCGATTACTTCCACCTCATCATCGACGAGTACCACTTTATAATTATCCATATCTCATTCCTCTTCTATTCTTTCTATCTGTTCCTTATTATAACAAATCCACGTTCAGAATGAACCCCAAAATCCCGTTTTACCATATATATATCCAAATAAAATAACAGCGTACTCCTGATATTTTAAAAGCCGCTCCGTTCAGTCTGGAACTTGCATCTGTCAGCCTGACAGAAAGCACATCAAAGACGAACGGAGCGGCTTTTGATTTATATCGTTTTTTTGTGAGCGATTATTACATTTCCTTACTTCTTCTGTACATACTTGAGACAGTCAAGAGTTACAGCCGCAAGGATGATGATACCTTCGAAAATGAACTGAAGGTTTGTATCAATACCAAGGATTGTAAGTGAGTATGTTAATGATGTGAAGATAAGTACACCAGTTACAACGCCGGAGATCTTACCGATACCACCTGTAAATGATACACCACCAACTACACAGGCTGCAATGGCATCCATATCCCAGCCCTGTCCATAAGCGGCACTACCGGAACCTACCATTCTGTTACATTCAAGCCATGAACCGAATCCGTAAAGGATACCTGCAAGGATGAATGCGCCAAGTGTTACTTTGAATACTGAGATACCTGAAACTGCTGCTGCTTCCGGGTTTCCACCTACAGCGTACAGATTCTTACCAAATGTTGTCTTGTTCCAGATGAACCATACAACAATGATTGCTACGATCGCCCAAAGAATAATCGATGGGAAGCTGCCAAATGTAGGGATGAACATGGTAGGGATTGAAGAATCAATCGCACCGAATGATACACCCTTTGTTGCGTATGTTACTAAACCAAAGATAATCAGCATGTTAGCCATGGTTGAGATGAATGGATGCATCTTGTACTTCGCCATGAAGAAACCTGCGATACTTGCAAATACTGTTGTAAGAATTACACAGGCTACCAGTGCAAAAATTGCTCTAGGAGCGGCCGGAATATTTGAGAAATCAAAGATATGTCCGAATACGCCACCTGTGTTAGGGCCGTTATGCATGATGATAGTTGCTGTAACCATACCCATACCTACCATACGTCCGATGGAAAGGTCAGTACCTGTAAGTAAGATCAAACCGGCAACACCGAGTGCAAGGAACATTCGAGGAGATGCCTGCTGTAAGATATTCAGGATATTGGTAACGGTTAATAACTGTGTATTCTTAACGATTGGTGTGATAATACAAAGTGCAATGAAGATCAGGATGATTACGATATACAGACCGTTCTTATAAAGGAACTGGGATGTATTAAATGTGTATTTGTAATTCTCGATCTTCTGAGCCTGCTTCTGACCAAATGTGTATTTGGACATCCGTAAGAGGTCGATCAGATGGAACTTATGTGCAAATGCATCATGCTTTCTGTCCTTGATCTCCTGTAATCTGGATTCGTGAGACATCTGTGCATCAAATAATCTGTTCTTATATACATATTTCTCATCTTTGATCTCGTCTGCAGCGGACAGCTTGGCAAGTGTCTGTTCGTGCTCTGTCTTGATCGTTGCACGAACCTTCTCATAAGCTTCATTTTCTGCTGCTTTTTCTGCCTCGCAGCTTGCAACTACTTTATCATAATATTTGCTGTTATAATTCTCGGAAAGGTACTTTTCTGCTTCTGCGATCAACTTGGATACCTTATCCTTGTTTGCTGCTTCCACGCTCTTTGCCTTTTCAAGTCCAGACTTTGCTGCTGCAACTGCTTTTGCTCTCTCATCCTTTGATAAGTTCTTGTCTTCCTTCGCAATTGCAATCTGGTTCTTATAGCTCTGAACCTTGTCAGATCCGTCTACACGGAGTGCATCGATCTGTGACTGTATTTTTCCTACATATTCATCAATCGGCTTCAAAAGCGCTGCTTCTGCATCGGCCGAAAGGATCTTACTTTTATCTGCCATAACCAAAACTCCTCTCTATTACAAATATTTCGCACTAAGTCTTAATAATTCTTCCTGGTTGGTCTCTTTTGTATTTACGATTCCTGCAAGATGACCGTTCGACATAACACCGATACGGTTTGTGATACCAAGGATCTCAGGCATCTCTGAGGATACAACGATAATCGTTTTACCTTGCTTTGCCATATTGATGATCAGTTCATAGATCTCGTACTTGGCCCCTACATCGATACCTCTTGTAGGATCATCCATCATAAATACATTAGGAGAACGCTCCAGCCATTTACCGAAGATAACCTTCTGCTGGTTACCACCGGAGAGGTTTGCGATCATATCATCCGGTCCCATACATTTTGTATGCATGACCTTGATCTCCTCTGCGGTTGCACGAACCATATCGTCATGGCTAAGTGCGATTCCGCTCTTATAGTGATTCATATTTGCAATTGTTGTATTAAATGTGATATCTGCTTTCAGGAAAAGTCCGTTTGCTTTTCTTTCCTCTGTGATCAGGGCAAAACCATGATCCATGGCATCCTTTGGTGATGAGAAGTTCATCATCTTGCCGTTATAAAGTACATTTCCTGCTGCTCTTGTACGCATACCGAATATGGTTTCAAGGAGCTCTGTACGACCTGCACCTACCAGACCATACAGTCCGAAAATCTCACCCTTCTTAACATCAAATGTGATGTTCTGGAGCTTTGGTGCATACTTTGTTGACAGGTTCTGTACGGAGAGAACTGTCTCACCGGGCTCATTGTCTACAGGTGGAAATCTATTGTCAAGAGAACGACCAACCATTGCGGAGATCAGTTCGTTCATGTTTGTGTCCTTACTGTCTTTTGTCATTACCAGACTACCATCTCGAAGAACGGATATCTGGTCACAGATCTCGAAGATCTCATCCATTTTATGTGATATATAAATCAGGGAAATTCCCTGCTCTTTTAACTGTCTCATCATCTTGAACAGCTTTGCAACCTCAGGTGCTGTCAGTGAGGATGTAGGCTCATCAAGTACAATTACTTTTGAGTTGTAAGAAATAGCCTTTGCGATCTCACACATCTGACGCTGCGATACTGACATTTTCTTCATCGGCTGTGTCAGATTTACGGTAATACCGAGCTTTCTGAACAAATCCGAAGCTTCTTTTTTCATTCTGCCCTCATCGATCACACCGAGGGAATTCTTTGGGTAACGTCCCAGGAACAGGTTGTCCACAACGCTTCTTTCAAGACACTGGTTAAGCTCCTGATGAACCATTGCAACTCCGTTTTCAAGGGCATCCTTTGGACCTGAGAAGTTTACTTCTTTACCATCTAATATTATAGTTCCTTCGTCCTTCTGATAGGTTCCGAAGAGACATTTCATCATTGTCGATTTTCCGGCACCGTTCTCACCCATAAGACCCATGATCGAGCCCGGTTTCACATTCAGGTTAATGTGATCCAGAACCTTGTTTCTACCGAATGACTTGCTCATGCCCTGAATCGATAAGATGTATTTATTCTTATCTTCTGCCATATCTCTACTTCCCTTTCTTAGTAAAAGAAGGGTATCAAATCTTGTATCTGACACCCCTCTGAGTTAAATCATTATTGCCTGCCGATCCGTTATCTTATTTGTTAAGAAGTGTTGTGTATGATGCTGCATTATCTGTCTTAACCATGTTGATCGCAAATGCGTCATATTCGCCCGGGTTACCAAGACGGTTTGTAATGTTGGACTCTGTCTGACCATCACCACCGATGTAATCTACTTTCAGGTTGAGCAGATCATCGTAATTCTCAAGAAGTGGCTGGTATGTTGAGCTTAAGAAGTTATCTGAAGCGTTGTAGATATCAAGCCATACTTTCTTTGTTGGGCTCTTGCTTGAATCAAGCTGTTTTGAAACCTTGTCATAAACCTTTGTTGAATCTGTGAAATCCTGATAGTTTTCAGCAGTTACTGCTACATTTAATGCGTAGTATGATCTTTCTTCTTCGCTGTATCTGTAATCTTCACCTTCTGTTAAGCAGTTACCAGCTTCATCTGCTGTGCCAATACCTGTATCAACGTCTACACCATCAAGTGCGTTACGAAGAACTCTGAGTGTTAAGTAAGCCTGAACATCTGCATGCTGTGAAATTGTTCCGCCGTAACCTTCTGCAATAGCTGCTACTGCATCGCTGTTAGCATCGTATCCAAATGTAGGAACCTTGTTATCCTTTGCCCATGCATTGAACATTGACATTCCCATACCATCGTTATTTGAAACAACTACATCAATCTGATCACCGAATGAAGCTGTCCATGTTCCGATAGCGTTTCCTGCTGTTGCTGCATCCCATGTAGCACCTGCTGAGTTCTTCATTTCCTGTGAAGCAAGCTCACGGATTGTATATGTCTTACCATCTACATCAAGCTTTGCATCCTGAACAACTTTTGCTGATCCGTCTACGTTTGTACCTGCAGGTGTTGAATCAACTGCACCATTTGCATCAACTCCTGTGCCAAGTGCTGAACGAACACCACGAGTACGAGCGATTGAGTCATTGTGTCCGATATCACCGATTGCTAAAACGTATCCGATAACGCCATCACCGTTACGGTCGATTGTTGCTGCATTTGCTTTGATATAATCAAGTACCATCTGGCCCTGAAGCTCAGCACCCTGATTAGCATCGAAGCCTACATAATAAGTATCTTTGTTGAAGCTTAATGCTTCCTTATCAAGTTCTCCTGTTGAGCTGTTGGATGGCTGACGGTTGAACCAGCAAAGTGGCTTATCCTTGTTTGCAACTCCGCTTGAGCTACTTCCGCCTGATCCGCCTGATCCGCCTGATCCACATCCTACCATTGATAATGCAAGTGTTGCTGCTGCAACGACAGCTATAATTTTTTTCTTTCTCATATTTCATTCCTCCTGTTTGTACATTTTGTTTATTTTTCGCTCTGTCTCATTGACTAAATTCATTATAATGTGACAAGTAGAAAGAAAGAATAGAATATTTTTGGATTTATTATCAATTTTTTTGGATTTATTAATATTTTAATGTTTATTTTGACGAACAGGTTTGTCTGTTCTAATAATAATTCATATATTAGTTTACTTTTCTTTGTAATATAACTGACAATGGCAGTATCCCTCAAACTCCGGATCATTGATCTGATCCCGGAATTCCTTACAGATACATTTATTCTCCGGTATTTTTTCAAGCCTGCACGGACAATATCCATCCTTCCTTTTTAGTCCTTCTTTTACAGCTGCAACTATTTCTGTATTATCATTGAATCGTACTTTTCCCATTATTAATCCTCCATTGATCTGAATTCTCTTGATATTTTCAGTCTATCATGAAGCAGCTCCGCATTCTACAACAGATTTCATTTTTTTGCATCCGCTACATGAAATGTCACTATATGTGCATGAAATGTCCGTCGATTTGATCAGAACTATGCTATAATGAACTCAGGTCAATGAGTACGCCTGTACAAATGACGATCAACGACCGGCTTATCATATATTTGTTAAGCCATGATAAGGAGTAGATTTTTTGATACATATAGCGATTTGTGACGACAGCAAACAGGAACGGCAGATACTGGCAGCGCTTTTCAAACGATATCAGGAGCTTCATGCCACACCGCTTCAGATTCATATATTTCAAAATGGCTTCTCATTACTAGATGCCATTGATCAGGGAAAACGATTTGATATTACGATCCTGGACATTTTAATGCCAGGAGAGAACGGAATTGAAATTGCGAGAAATATCAGAGCCTCCGGAACAGATACCGAAATCATATTCCTGACAAGTTCTCCGGAATATGCGGTAGACAGCTACGAAGTAAAAGCCCAGAACTATCTGTTAAAACCGGTAACCGAAGAAAAATTTTTTGCCTCCATAGATTCCATTCTTGCCGAACTGGATGAGAAAGATACCGCAAGCTTCATCATTTATACGACAGAGAAGCAGTACAGCCGGATCCGGGTATCCTCTCTGGTCTATGGTGAGGTCACACACAGAACCATCACCTTACATCTGGCAGATCAGACCATAATCTCTGCCGTAATGACCTTTACGGAATTTCAGGATATTCTGAAAGCCTATCCGGACTTTATATATCCACACCGTTCTTATGCGGTAAATATGCATTACATTCAATATGTTACGAAAAGCGATATCATCCTGACAGACGGTCAGAAGATTCCACTTTCCAGAAATAACTACACGAAGATTTCGGAACAGTTTTTAAATTTTGCCTATACAAACTCTTTTGGGAAATAATAAGGAGACAATGATATGAGTTTTCTCTGCGACAGTATTTATTTTATTACCGTATTCCTCTTTGGTACAGTAGCAAGCGTATGTTTTACCGGTGTTCCTTTTAACCGGAAAAACATACTCACTCTGTCTGTTTTCTGTGCCCTCGACGGAATACTTCAGATCATTTCTTTCGCAGTCTTCGGACAGGAGATTTCCCGAGGGCTGTATCCGGTCGTTGTACATCTTCCGTTGGTGCTTTTTCTCTGGCTGATATACAAATGCTCATGGATCACTTCGATCGTCAGTGTCTTGACTGCCTATATGTGTTGTCAGATCCCTCTCTGGTGCGGGCTGGCGGTTCGCTTATTTTCTGACAATAAGATCATCTATACGATCGTTTATGTAGGATGTGCCTTTGTAACCTTTTATTTCCTATACCACTATGAATCAAATCTGGCGCAGCATTTTATGCCAAAAGCAAATAAATCCGTCTATATTCTTGGCATCCTTCCTCTCTGCTACTATCTTTTCGATTATGCCTCTACGATTTATACCGATATGCTTTATACCAGCAACGAATTTGTAGTTCAGTTTATGCCGTCCATTTGCTGCATTTTCTATTTTGTTTTTATCTTTTATTATTATCATAAACTGGAAGAACAGGAACAGGCAGAACGCCTGGCAGAATCTCTTCATATGCAGCTTACACATGCTGCCATTGATCTGAATCATATGCGCACCATGCAGACACAGGCAGCCTCCTACCGTCATGATATGCGCCATCATTTTACTTATTTGCAGGCACTTGCAGGAACCGGGAATCTGGATAAGATTCAGGAATATATACAAACCGCCCAATCCGACTTAGATGCGATCACTCCAAAACGCTTCTGTTCAAACGAGCTGATCAATCTGCTTCTGTCCGCCTATGATACCAAAGCGGAATCAGAGGGCATCTCCCTGCTGGTTCAGGCTTCTATCCCTGCGGAACTTCCTCTGTCCGACACAAAGCTATGTGCGATTCTGTCAAATGCTCTGGAAAATGCGCTCCATGCATCGATCGAAACAGAGGAAAAATTCATACAGGTTCAGCTCGCCGAACGGAATCAGACGCTTCTGATCCAGATCAGCAATCCGTTTATCGGAACGGTTGCTTTTCAAAATGGGCTGCCTGTCTCCACGCAGACAGGACATGGTTTCGGAACTAAGAATATTGCTGCGATCACAGACTCCTATCATGGTCAGTTCCAGTTCTTTGCAAAAGACGAGATCTTCACCGTCAGAGTATTACTGCCGCTGGTGGAAACCTGATACTTCTTACTCTGTCCGTCCGAAAAGCTCATATATGATCACATCACGCTATGATCAGCAACCAGCCATCATTCTCAGCTTCATTTTTCCATTTTACAAACAAATATACAATATAGAAATAGCCATGCAACTATTTTCTTTGTTCATCATTTTCCTTCGAACTGCCTTCATTTGCCTTTGCCATCCGTATGAGTTTTTCAAAGGATTGAGCAAAACGTAAATCATCATCTTCTGTACGTTTCCTCGGTCCTTTCATATGATGCTTATGAGAACTTCGCCTTGCTTTCTTGTTAAGATGCCGTTCCATCAGCATCTGGTCAATATTTTCATTTGTATACCACTTACCGGATTGATGAATGGCATATGCTCCTTTACCAAGTGCCATGGCAGCAACGCCATAATCCTGTGACACTACGATATCCCCTTTATGGCATATGCTGATCAGCTTATAATCTACTGCATCCGCACCGGCACCAACCACTATAACTTCACTGTAATCAGAATACAGCACATGGTTCGTGTCACACAAAAGTGTAGTTGGTATATTATATTTTTCTGCGATCGTCTCAACAATGTCCACTACCGGACACGCATCTGCATCAACAAATATCTGCATTATTATTTCTCCATCTAAATCATCCTTATCAGCCTTCACCCACTTAAGAAAAGCCTTATTCGCAAAATCAAATAAGCCTAATGAAATTCCATAAAGATTACACTATACTTTTAATCCAATTTTTTTACAAATGCCTTAATCATAAATGCACAGAAATACGGAAACGTATATATATTGTTTACATATCCAACATTAAAATCACCAAGCTTAATTCCGTTTTTTATATCACTGTAATTTTCATTTTTTATCAGCGAAGACAAAGATTTTGATCTGGCGTTGTTTGATTTAACTTCTACCGGCAGCAACTCACTTTTTGATCTGACAAAAAAATCTTCCTCTAAAGTTGAGTTTTCTTTTTTATAGTAAAATAACCCCAATTTCTGTTTAATAAAGGCTTCAGCTACAAAATTTTCATATAACGCGCCCTTATAAACACCAAGGTTCTTATTTACACGTAAATCCTCCTGTGCTTCTTCATCAAGTGCAGAAATCAGTAATCCCGTATCCGGATAATACAACTTAAATTTTCCTTCATCTACATTTCCTTTAAGTGGCAGCTCAGGATACCCAAGGCACTGACACTCTATAATAACTCCTGCATCAATTAACCATTCAATGCAACCGGTATATTCCCTTGATCTGGCATTTTTATCTATTTTATTAAACTGAAACTTCTTATTTTCTTTCGCTAACTGAGAGGGCACACTTCTATATACACTTATGATTTTTGCCTGATCCAGCCCTTCTGCATATTTACGAACATCCTCCTCATAATCAAGCCTGATCTGTTCTTGCACAGCAGTCGATCCGGAAAATGTACCTGTTTCTATATACCCTCTGATTACATCCGGCATTCCACCTAATACACAGTAATCCAGAAACAATGCCTTATATACATTTAATTCCGTTTCGTTAAATGGCTTGAGCTCAATCATATGCCTTAAAATGTCATCTATGTGTTCCTGCGTATATCCTTTTGCCCACAAAAATTCTTCAAAGTCCATAGAATACATTTCATAATCCGTTTTGTTTCCAACGCTATTACTATGAATCTTCTTATAATTAATCCCAAGCATAGAACCACTGCAAATAATATCGAACCTTCTGTCTATATTAAATGATTTCAAACATGTGGCTACATCCGGATATTCCTGTATTTCATCAAAAATTATAACTGTCTCCCCAGGAACAAATTTCAAATTTGGATCAACCAAAGAAATATTCTTTATTACCGTGTCTACATCATAGCCATCACTTACAATTGCACGAAATCTTTTATCCAACACAAAATTTATATATACAACATTTGCATAGACATTACCTGCAAAATGTAATATAGACTCTGTTTTTCCAATCTGTCTTGCACCTTTTATGATTAATGGTTTATGCGATATATCTTCTTTCCAATTCAAAAAAAAGTCATCTATTTTTCTCTTAAAATACATACTTCTACCTCCTCACAGAATACTATATCACATAATTATAGCTTTTACTAACTTATTTTTCACATTTTATGAGTGTGTATAATTATTAAAATCACATTTTATTATTGCATTCCGCCTGTATCACAAATGGGACCCATTTACTGCTGCGTCCCTGCTTGCTTATTTATTTTTCTCCCTATCCTTTTTTCTTTGATTTTCTGCAATATTTCTAAATATCTTTCTTGAGATAAGATAGGTTTATCATCCATTAATTTTATTATTTCCTTAAGAACACACGCAAAATCATTAATCTCTGTTGTTTTCCCTTCAAATACCCGTACAAAACCGCCTTCATTCTTTGAAAAGCACACCACTTCTCCATCACCATTAATTTCCCCAATTATAACCAATCCTTCTGGTACATATTCAGAATGGAATTCATTCGGTCCCCAAAATGTTGCTATATTACCTGCTATACGACATTTTCCTGAAAATCTAAGCCACTCCTTATATGATTCTGGTATTTTCGCTCTGTTTCTCTCCTCCCAATTTATCATCTCTTCTTCCTAATAATATGTGGTATATATGATTATTTTTTTGTTCACCAGCCACATATTATAGGAAATGGAATTATGAGTCAATGCACTTTTGAATGATTACACTGTCCAAATGTTAGATTGTACAAAAAAGAAGACCGGAAACTCTCCGGTCTTCAGGGTTAAGGGAAAATTTTATGTGAAAAATTGTAGTACACTTACTTTACTGCGAGTCTCTCAAATGTCTCGCTCTCTTCAGGAATCGATCTGAGTCCTCCGCGCTTCTCGACACACAGGCTCGCCACCGCATTTCCATATCTTGCAAATTCTTCAAGCTCGTCTATACTGAATTCCTCCAGGCTCTTGTCCGCCCTTATAAGCTGCGATACAAATGCCCCCCAGAACGAATCTCCAGCTCCGGTTGTGTCGACCACATGGCTGACAAATCCAGGAACTTTTCTGCTGCCATCCCTGCTGCATATCAGCACACCCTCACTTCCCAGGGTGACCGCAACAAGTCTGACGCCTATTCCAAGGAGATACTCCGCAGCCTCCTTCGGATCTTCAAATGGTGTGAGGAGTGCCGTCTCCTCATCCGAAAGCTTCATTATATCTACAAATGGGAGAATACTCTTCATTCTCTCCATCGCATTTTCTCTGTTGTCCCACAGCGGCTCTCTGTAATTTGGATCATAGGATATCACCGCTCCGTATTTTCTCGCCTCTCTCACCGCCTGGAATGTGGTGGTTCTGGCCGGTTCATCCGTGAGAGACAGCGAACCTATATGGAACACCTTTGTGTCTCTTAGCAGGTCGGCATCCACTTCCTTGTAACAGAGCATTGTGTCCGCTCCCGGCTTTCTGGCAAATGAGAATTCACGCTCTCCGTTCTCATCCAGAGTGACAAATGCCAAAGTGGTAAATACCGTGTCATCGACAACTATACCTCTGGTATCTATCCCTGCCTGCTTTGCCGTCTCAATAAGGAAATTGCCATGCATGTCATCCCCGACCTTTCCTATAAACGCGGTCTTAAGTCCGGCCTTGCTGACTGCCGTGAGCATATTTACCGGAGCGCCTCCGGGATTCTGCTCGAAGAGCTTCATCCCGGAATCAGTGCTTCCGGCAGGGGTAAAGTCTATCAGGAATTCACCAAGAGCCACAACATCATATTTCTTTTCCATGTTGGATCCTCCTTGTGAATTTTACTTTCCTGTAATCTCTATGTCATAGAATTCTACTCTTGCATCCTGTGCCAGAAGTCCCGTCTCAAACTCAGGCTTTGCATATATCCTGTATGTAAATGCCACCTGTTCTCCGACAAATACCTCCACCATATCATGGTCAACGATGATCTTCACATCTATCTCGCTGCCCTCTGTTATGTCAAATGTCTTCTCGCACACTCTGACTCCATCAGGGCCCGGCTCCGTTGCAGGAGGCACAGCCTGACAGGACTGAACCCAGAACGGGTCAACTCCCATAGGAAGATTTACCAATGACACTCTCTGCATGGCCACATCGAACTCAAGGAGAAGGCATCCGCTTGCTTCCTTATCTGACTTGAGCAGTATACCGAAATGGTCATACACCTCTCTAGGCATGATCTTGCACTTCAGCATGTAGCTCTCCTCGTTGTGTCCAAGGAATCCGTATGTACATGTGCTTACTGAATCCATCTCAACCAGTCTGTCTCCGTGAAGCTCTGCATTTCCAAGTACAGGGATGTAAGCCCATGCCACAGGCTTCTCAAATACATGCTCATATTCCTTTGGAAGCTTTACGTCAAGTCCTCCATCCGCTGTGGCAACTACCTCGTGCGGCACGCAGAAGGTTCCGCCCCAGTACCATTCACCTCTGTCGCTTCTGTCTGCTCTGTCGTGAGCCCAACCGAAGTAGAAGCGTCTGCCGTCATCATCCTGCATGGACTTGGCTGCGTAGAATCTTCTTCCGCCTATGCCATCCTTCTTTGGCTTTCTCCATGGGCCAAATGGTGACTTTGCAACTCTGTATATTGTATTTACATATTCTGAGAATCTTGAGTATGAGAGATACCAATTGTCTCCCATCTTGTACATCTCAGGGCACTCAGGACAGTTGGTGTGTCCCGGTGAATATATCGGTCCGTAATATTCCCAGTTGACCAGATCCTTTGATCTGTAGAGAACTATACATCCTCTTCTGGTTATCGGCATATCCAACCTTCTCGCTGATATGAGGATCCAGTAACATTTGTCCTCCTCATTGTAGAATACATATGGATCTCTCCAGTCAAGCTTCTCGTAAAGCTCTATCATAGGTGTGATGACCGGATTGGCTGCATCCTTCACCCACGTGATTCCATCGTCACTTGTAGCGTGGCATATGGTCTGCTGATACTCTGCGGTGAGGCAGTAGCCTGTATAGAATGCATGGTATTTGCCCTCGCCGTATATGACTGATCCAGTCCATACTCCTGATGCATCCGGCTCGTCGCCCTCGCCCGGATAGAGCGCTGTAGGAAGCTCCTCCCAGTGCACCAGATCATCTGATACACTGTGGCTCCATGTTGTTCTGAGTCTTGCCGGGTACACTGTTGTTCCCGGAGGGGAAGTCAGTGAGAATATATGATATTTGCCCTCGTGGTAGAAAGGTATTGCATCTCCCGTGGAATCCGCGAAGGACATCTTTCTAAAAATCTCCATATTATCATTCCTCTCTTTCTACTAGTTTGCTGCAAGTTTCTTCTTTTTGAGGAGCTCAAGCTTGCCCTTCTGTCCATCAAGGAGTACCGCACATGCGATGATGAGACCCTTGATGATGAGCTGCCAGTATGATGACACTCCGATAAGGTTAAGACCATTTGAGATGATTCCGATGACCATGGCACCAAATACTGTTCCACTGATCCTTCCTTTACCACCTGTCATAGAGGTTCCGCCAAGTACACAGGCTGCGATGGCATCAAGCTCGTATCCGCTTCCAACTGAAGGCTGGCCTGAGTACATTCTTGAACAGAGTACAAGTCCTGCGAATGCTGAGAGAAGTCCTGATATTGTAAACACTATGATCTCTATCTTCTTGATAGGTACACCTGAAAGTCTTGCGGCCTCGCGGTTACCACCTATCGCGTATACGTATGTTCCGAACTTTGTCTTACTGAGGATGAAGCTGAACAGTATGATGAGCACTACCATGTACACTACCGGAAGTGGAATCACATTGAACAGATATCCTGTACCGATCTCGATGAAGAGCTTGTTTGTGATACGTGTTGACTGTCCACCTGTGTAGACATAAGCTATACCACTTGCTATATTCATCATGGCCATTGTGATGATGAATGCAGGCACCTTGAAATTGGCTACTATGAAACCACTTACAAAGCCAGCCGCTGTGCCGACCAGAAGGCCTGCTGCTATTGCTACACCGAGAGGAAGTCCCTGATTAACTATAAAACCTACAGTCAGAGTTCCCGACATAGCTACTATCGATCCAACTGACAGGTCAATGTGACCAAGTATGATTATGAGTGTCATTCCAAGTGCTATGTATGTGTTGATCGATATCTGTCTAAGCACTGATATGATGTTGTTGGTCGTTAAAAACTTGTCTGTGGCAAGTGCTACGGCCACACACATGATTATCAGAACCACTATGATTCCTATGTTGCCCTTGACTATGGATGTCAGGGGATTGTTTTTTAATATAGAAGTTGCTTTTGAATTCTTCTTTGTCTCGCCCATATTATTCGATACCTCCTGCAGCGTATTTCATTATCTCTTCCTGTGAGAGCTCGTCCTTTGACAGCTTCTTCACGAGTTTTCCGGCTCTGACCACACATACGTTGTCGCACATGTTGATGATCTCAGGAAGCTCACTGGATACCATGATTATCGCTATGCCTTCCTTTGCCAGTTCATTGATTACTGTGTATATCTCAAATTTTGCATTTACATCAACGCCTCTGGTCGGCTCATCCAGAATGAGCACATCCGGCTTGGTTGCAAGCCATTTGCCCAGAACTACCTTCTGCTGATTTCCACCTGACAGGCTGCCCGCCTCGATCTCAGGTGACGCCGCCTTGATCCGCAACCGCTTTGAATAATGGTCTATGACCTCACCGCGCTTTTTCTCGCTTATGGCGATTCCATTCATATAGAATCTGAGGGATGAGAGTGTGAGGTTGAACGCCACGCTGTTGCCGAGCACCAGTCCCTGCTTCTTTCTGTCCTCAGGAACCAGGGCTACGCCTGACTTGATCGCCTGCATCGGATTCTTGAAGTGTACCAGCTTTCCGCCGAGTATCACCTCGCCTGATGTAGGCTGTGTGGCACCAAATACCGCCTCCATGATCTCGCTTCGTCCGGCACCGACCAGACCTGAGAATCCCAGGATCTCACCCTTGTGTACCGAAAAACTTATATCTTCAAAGACACCTGTCTGTGAAAGGTTCTTTACCTCCAGAGCAACCTCTGCCTTGTCCATGTCACAGTAATCCCTGGCATAGAAGCTCTCCAGATCTCTTCCTACCATCATCGCAACCAGCTCATTCGGGTTGGTCTCAGATGTCTTTTTTGTTCCTACGTATGCACCATCCCTGATGACGGTAACTCTGTCAGATATCCTGAAGAGCTCCTCCATTCTGTGGGAGATGTAGATTATACTTACCTGTTTCTTTCTGAGATTCTCAATGATCTCAAATAACTGCTCCACCTCTTCATTTGAGAGTGATGAGGTAGGCTCATCCATAACTATGATCTTACCGTTGAATGAGACCGCCTTGACGATCTCCACCATCTGCTGCTGTGCGATGGTCAGATTCTCTACTATCGTGTCTGCTTTTATATTCACACCGAGGGACGATATCATCTCCTCTGCTCTTCTGTTCATCTCTGCAAAGTCCAGCGTTCCAAGCTTTGTCCTTATCTCTCTGCCGAGAAACAAATTCTGTGCCACCGAAAGATATGGAACAAGTACGATTTCCTGATGTATTATTCCTATACCATTTTCTCTGGCAGCCGGAACTCCGTTGATCTTGACCTCCTTGCCATTTACCTTGATGATTCCGCTGTCGGGCTGGTAAATTCCGCCGAGGACCTTGATCAGTGTGGACTTTCCTGCACCATTCTCACCGAGCAGTGCATGTACCTCTCCCAGCTCAAGGGAAAAGTCGATGCCACTTAAAGCATATATTCCGGAGAAGCTTTTCTTTATCCCTATCATTTCCAGAACTGTCTGTCCCATATTAAACCTCCAAGTTTCTAAAATAAATCTTTTGTTATCCTGCTTTTTCGGGATCTCGGCCGGAGATCTAAGATCCCCGGTCTCTCCCGTGTTATATACACCTACGTTGTGTCATGTATGTCCAGCCGGGGGCAACCCCGTGCTGTTACTGCCAATCGTTAACTGTCTTCTCAGCCTCATCCTTAAGTACGAGGTGTGAGTCAAGATATACCTTCTTCTCGTCGATCGTTGTATCTCCGCCCACATACTTCTGTGCTGCGTTGAATGCGTACTCAGCAATCTGTACAGGAACCTGACATGCAACTGCTGTGAACTCGCCGTCGAGGAGTGCCTGCTTGCCATCTGGTGAAGCATCGATACTGTATACACCAATCTGACCTGTCTTGTTGGCTGCCTTAACTGCTGCTGCTGCGCCAAGTGCTGAAGGATCATTGATACAGAAGAATGCCTGAAGATCTGTGTTTGCTGTGATGATATCCTCTGCAAGGCTCATTGATGCATCAAGTGCTGCCTCGCCATCCTGCTGTGCTACGATGTTGAACTTATCCTTGTTATCACCGAGTCCGTCAAGGAAACCATTTACACGGTCTACACAACTCTCATTTGATGGGAAGTCAAGGATCGCAATGTCTGCTCCGTCCGGATAATCCTTAGCCATCTGCTCACCGACAAGCTGTCCTGCCATGTAAGCATTTGTTCCAACGAACTGTGTTACGAAGTTCTCTATGTCATCCTCGATAACTGCTGTATCTACATTGAAGATTGGGATTCCTGCATCCTTGATCTCTGCAAGACCTGATGTGATACCTGCTGAATCAACCGGGATGATGAACACTGCGTCGTATCCACTATTTGCCACGTCTGATAACTGGCTGAGCTGTGTGTTCAGATCGTAGTCAGGATCAAGACATGTATATGATATTCCGTTCGCATCGCAGAGCTCCTTGAGCTTGGCATCAATTGAACTCTGGAATGTATTGTTGAGTGTGTTTGTACAAAATGCAAATGACAGGTCAGATGACTTTGTGCTCTCCTGCTTTGTACCTGAATCAGATGAACCGTTGCCCGAAGTGTTTCCTGATCCACAACCTGCCAGTAAACTGAGTGACATGCACAGGCATGCTCCAACTGCTAATAATTTTTTAAATTTTCTCATAATTTTTACCTCCACTATCATGTATTTTCTTTGCTAACTCGTTGTCGAAAAACTGTTCTTAACCGGTTTATTTACGTAAATTTTAAACTGTTTTTCGTCCCTTGCATGTTTTGATGATATAACTTTTGTCGGTTATTGTCAATATCAAGTGTTTTATTTATTGTTTATTCGTCGTTTTGCACAAATAAGACTCTATTGTATTATAGGGTTCGCAGGTCTTTTGTCGTTTTTTACGTAAATATTTTACCAGATGTCATGCTTATGGGATTTGTAGTGTATGATTGACACCCGTTACTTGTCACCTTGTCTCTTGTGTATAAACGCAAAAAATCCGCCAGAAAGATACAATTTTCTCTCTAACGGATTCTTTTTTAGATAAAAAGATACAGTTTCTAACTCTGTCCGACACAGACTAACTAAAGATGTCATATCACCTCACTCTGTCCGGCACGGACTAACTAAAGATGTCATATCACCTCACTCTGTCCGGCATGGACTCATGGAAGATTTCCTTCCATGCAAGCCTGAGCTGTTTTGGCTCAACCTGATATGGCTGAACTCCCACATACTTTGGAAGCTGTTCTTCACTTACCAGGGACTTGGCAACAACTGCCGCGGCCGCTCTTCCCTGCTCGTATGGTCTCTGCGTGCTGAGTCCCTTGACGATTCCTTCCTCCATGCACCTGGCAATTCCATGATCAAGGTCCGTGGTAAACACCGCCACATCCTCCCTGCCAAGCTCCTTGAGTGCCTTTATAACCAGAAGTGCCGGGCGATCCCAGCTCACATACATTGCCTCAATTTCAGGATTGGCAGTTATCACGTCCCGGGCTACCTGATATGCATTGGATATCTCTCCAAAACTCCTGATCGTAACTATGTCAATATCAGGATAACTGTCCTTGATTATCCTCTCAGCGGCGTTATCCCTAACTCTTGTTCCATAGAATGCCGCACCATGAATAATGAAACCTGCCTTTTTTTTCTTGTTCTCCTTGCAGTATTCCCCCAGCATTCTTCCCGTGTTCGTTCCATTCTCCGACTCATTTACTGATACACAGGACACATAGCTGTTCTTGGACATGCCATCCGGAACATTGCTTATGAACACCAGCTTTGACACTTTGGAAAGTTCCTGAAACTTCTCTCTGGTACGGCTATCATCCGCCGGAATAGCTATAACTGCGTCCGGCTTCTGAAGTCTTATTCCATCAAGCTGCGCATTCTGCAGTTCCGAGTCAAAGTGCGCATCCATAACCGACACCACATCTATCCCGAACTGCTCAAGCTCCTCACGGATACCCTTCTCATGAAGCTCAGCCCATGACGTACCTGTGTAATGGAATGATATGGCAACTCTGAAATGTCCTGCCTTCAGCCTCTGTTTTTCCTCCTTCGTCAGCACCACGGAATCAGGGGCAGCTGCCTTATCTCCAAATGGTCCATTATCCAGCATCTTGGTGGATTTCCTGACAACCAGTTCCACATCGGCATAGCAGTCATGGGATATGACCGCACCTGTGTTGATCTTCTCAAAAAGCATTCCAACCGCCTTGGTGCTTAACCCCTTCACATCTCTTCTGATTATGGTAAGCGGAGGATATGTAAGTTCTGACCAGCTCTCGTCACCAAACCCAACCACAGATATCTCTCCCGGACAGTCGATTCCCATATCTCTCAATGTCTTCATGAGGTAGAGCGTTATTCTGTTGCCCCCCGCAAGAACTGCGGTAGGCCTGTATCTGCGGAGCGCCTTCTGGATAACGAGCATACAGTCATCTTCGCCATTTTCCAGTGTCACATCCACTATATTCGCATCGTTTGTATTTATATTGTATTTCTGCAGAGCACTCAGGAAACCTTTTGTTCTCTCATCCCTGGTGGTACTGTCCGTACTCTCTCTGAAAAACAAAACATTCTTGTGTCCACTCGCGAGCAGATAATCTGCGCCCTTAAATATAGCCTCCCTGTCTCGGAACTCAACTGAGTCTATCCCTGATCCAAGTATATTTCTCTCCACGCAGACAAATGGAACGCCTGACTGTATAAGCTTTGTGTAGTTGGTTGCCACATCGCTCACCGGCGCATGTATGATACCGGCAACCTTCTTGTTGACCAGAAGTCCGTCAAGCACCTGTGCCTCCTCCTTAAGATCATTGTCTGTTATCGCCACAAGGAACTGATATCCCTGTACACTGACAAGCCGCTTCACATAAGCTACCATATCTCTGTATATCGTACTTTCAATGTTCGGAATGACTGCAACGATCGTAGACTCTCGGCCAACCAGCAGTTTTCTCTCCTTATCTGCTATCTTATTCTGATATCCCGTCTCTACAATAATCTTCTCTATCTTATCCACAAGCTCAGGTCTTACATACCTTGTCCTGTTGATAACATGGGAAACTGTAGCTATAGACACCCCTGCCATATCCGCAATCTCTTTTATTGTAACCTTTGACTTGCCCATATCTCGTCCTTTCTCCCTTATCACAGATATAACTCTGGCTTCCGTACATTGCCACTGGCAACGCCCTTTTCCGATATTATAATCTACTTTTCTATGTTTGTGCAACCACTGTCATCATCCAGACTGCCGGCTCTGTTGGAGGGCTACTGGCTCTGCGATGGCTACTGGCACCATGCAGTTGCCGGCTCCACCATTACATAAAACAGCACAATTTTTTCGCAAAATGCAGAAAAAAAGATAAAAACGCCAAGTTATTTCATGGTATTTCCCGAGTCCCAGGGGCAGCAGATACTTAGTTCTGCCAGTTGATGTTCTCCCCCCTGCAGCAATGGATATCTGGCAAGTTCTGTGCCTTCTGTGCCTTCCTGCCCATATATCTGAATTCAAACGGATAATTTCTTGGAGTCACGGTGATCTCATCGCCATACGAGAATTCATAATCCAGCGTTCTTCCAAAATAGAAATTCTTTGTCTTATATGTCGCCGCTGTGCACATATTTTGTCTCCTTTCCAATCTCCTCAGATAATTTATATCATCAGTTCAAAGCCATAACAGATCTTTTCAAATCCATAGTGTTCGTAGAAACCATGTGCCCCTGTCCGCGGAAGACCGGAATCAAGGGTGACGGCCTTGCACCCCCTCTGCTTTGCAAGCTCCTTTGCATGATCAACTAAATTACAACCAATGCTTACATTATAAAATATCAAAGTGATTATTAACAGACCGCCACCCATAAATTTATTATAAAATATCCCGGAAAATACTTAGGCAAGGCTCTGTACAGCGGTCACAATGACCACAACTATTTTGAAATTGCGCACATCGTCCATATTTATCTCACCATTATTTACAAAGTCAGCCGACATGACCTCCTTGCCCTTATCATCGTAAAGCACAAGTGTCTTGGTCATTTCCTTCTGCTCTTCAAGTACCTGTTCGGAAGCCATCTTCAGTAATGCTGCCACCTGATCTATGCTTTTCACTTCACAAAATGCAGTATGCGTGATGGAACCATCCGCTCTCGTTACTTCTTTCATATCCATTGGAATATGACTTTTCTTACAGGCTTTCTCCAAAAGCTCCGCTGTTCTCTCATCATTCACATCAATATGCGTGACATCTTTGCCCTCTCTGTTGAATCCCTTTAATGAGCCATGCGTTTCCTTATAATTCGACATTACCTTATCGACAACCTTGCCGAGCAATGTCTCCTTCTGTTCCTCGCTCATACCAGGATTCTGCTGTTCAGACCGCTTGCACGCATCTGCAATGGCAGTAATCAGATCTACGCTGACAGTCACAATCGCCTTTCCTGTCTGGAACGACTCCTGCGTCAATTCATCGACCATTGTTCTGTCCTCCCGATATTATTTTCTCTATGCTTCCTGTCCTGTGTGGGTGGTCTTACCCACGGAATACCATTTTTGCTATACATCAGGTATCCTCCTTCTTTTTTATTTGAACTTCTGGACAATTTGTCCAAAAGCTGCTTTCTTGTTCTTTGTCCATGAAAGAACAAAAAGAGCATTCATGCTTTTACACATAAATGCTCTGACGCTGTTTTATTATAAAATTATCTTAGCTGTTGTTCCCTACAAACTGGAATTCACAGTTCTTCCATCCTTCCCATCTTCAGCGCCATAACAAGAGTTCCGGCTGCCATCACAAAGACACCAATTTCAATCACATAGATGGGAAGAAGCGCCGGACCTGCCACGGCAAAGAAGTCCACGATAAAATGAATCCCATATGCAAGAACCGCTGTAAAAGCCGCTGTCCTGTATTTGCCTGCCTTTACCGCCCGGTAGATCAGCAGTGACAACCCGATATGCAGAATGATAGCACTGATTCTTTCGATTCCGCTTACAAAAAAGAGTGGTGCCGGTGTTGTCCATAGGGCCGACAGCTGTGACACGGTCTGATTTGCAGACTCAGCAGGAAGTGCCGCCAGCGTATTCTGCATGGCTCCGCTGTTGATCATCAGCATGGACACAAGATTGCTGATTCCGGAGAGTCCTCCGAGCAGAATAGCCTCCACACCGCCATGCCCGATTCCATACATCAGTGCATTTGGAAAATCCAGCCATTTCTTCATCCAGAACTTCATGGCAATCAGTCTTCCGGTCTCTTCAAAAACAGCTGCAGCCAAAGCCGCGTACACATAGTAAAGCCATGGCCTGCTCTGTGCGTTCAGTCCGCAGAACCGAATGACAAGAACATGCAACAGCTGCTCCAACAGCATGGCAAACAGCAGATAGGTTCCTGCTCCGATAAAGAACGAGGAAATCCTTGCCTTAAGCTTCACCCTTCCTGCAATGAACAAAGCAATCGGTACCCCCATCGAGAGGACAACGGAGCAGATAACTCCCGCTATCGCCAGACCTGATATTGTGTTCAATTCCATCTTTATATCTCCCTGATTCTCAAAAAATTCCTTTATTGTATTTGAACTGTCCATACAATATAAAGCCTAATCCGACAATAACTGCTGGAAGAATGATATAATCTATAATTATTTCACTCCAAAACGAAACAATAAAACCTAATATAAGAGATATTCCTATAATCAGCGTTCCTGTGCCGACTGTTTTTCCATACTTTGGTATATCTTCTTCCTTTACTTTTCGCCTGTTATAAGAGTGAATTGTGCTGATATTGCCTTTGATATTTACAATTCCCACAACAGATATGAACACTCCCAAAATCAACAGTATAATATTTTCCATAGTGACCTCCTAAAAATAGAATAGTTCCTCAAATTTTTTGTCCAATGCAATACAAAGAATTAGAGCCAATTTTGCAGTTGGATTAAACTGTCCTGTTTCAATAGAACTAATGGTATTTCTTGATACCCCTACCATTTCTGCAAGCTGAGCTTGAGAAAGATTTGCTTCTGTGCGAACTTCCTTTAAGTGATTTTTCAGTTGTAATTGTTCTTTCATATTCTCACCTCTAAAAGGTGGCTAACAAATCCAACAAATGCAAAAATGGAAAGCACAAAAAACAGAACGGTCAAGACCAAATCACTCTTTCGCTTCATTTTGATAAAACGAACTAACCATTGTGTTGCAATAATGCTGAAGTATATAACCCACGGACTGTAAATCATAGTATGAGCAAGCACAGAAGATAACAGCGAAAGCAAACAACACACTAAAGCACCAACTCTGCTTGCGTGACTTCCGGCTTGATATACCACTTCCATTTCAGCCAAGTCCTTATTGCGATGTTCTTTTCTGCTTGCATTTAAGATTTCGTCCTTTTTCATAAAAACACCTCCATGCCAAGTTTTCTTTGCATGTTTTAATTATACACATACCAAGTTTTCTTGTCAATAGAGTTCATAAAAAAGTTACAACCGATATAATAGATAACTTTTCTACCACTTCGATTATACTCGCAACTTAATGACTTCTTGAATACTTGCCGAAAAAGAAAAACTGCCATCGGTTTGACAGCAGTTCTTCTTCGGTTGGTATCCGTTAGGAATACACAATATCATTCATTACAATCTCATCGGCACAGGCTCGAATGTTATTCATCAATCCTATCCATCTCATCATATCCGTTGCTTTCAGTTCTTCTGTTACACCTTGCTTCTTTGCCATTTCCTTTATCAGGTATTCCGCCATATCACGAGCCGAAGTATCAATTTCGGCAAGGTGTTCATATAACTTTCCGCTTGTCAGCAGATTAAAATATAGCACACTTTTCGACAAATTCTTACAAATAACTACAAATTTTTTCACAAGAAACGAAAAAAACGATACTGCATCTCTGATAAGGCTTTTCATACAGATCCATAAAATCATCCGGACAGGAAATCTGATTACCAATATGGTATCTACAATCAGATATAGTGCAAATGCTTCGTCAGACCCCCCCCGAAACAAGTTCCCGGAATATTGATTATCATGAATCCGAAACAACCCAATCTCCCTACTTGTTCTGTGACCTCAACATATTTATTGTTCCACTTATTATCAAATCCATCTTTGCACTTAATCGCAAATACAACATTGGGTATCATAATGACTGCAATAAAAATCAGCCCCAAAACATTAAATCATTCCATATTATCTACCATCACAAACTGGAATTTATACCCGGTACTTGTCTCGATTTATAGTCATATCAACCAAATGAAATACAAGTAAGATAATAAAAAAAACGGAAGCTATTATTATTCCTGCGCCCAGCTTGATAAAATCAATTATACCGCCAAGACAAAAGAGCATTGCCCATGTCTTAATCCGTTTTCCAGTAACTCTGCATATTTTCTCTGTGTTTAATCCAGTATAATCTCCTGATAAAAACAGCACACTTCTTTCTGTATTCCTTGATTTGATAAAAAATCTTCCAACAAAAAAGAGAACAGTTGCCATCAGTAAATCAATAAATATAATTATTATTTTCATTTTCAACACCTCTAATTCTAAGTTCACAACTTCAAATTGTTTTAATTCTTCTCAGTTCCACCTTCTTGCCCTTCGGACAAGAAGTATCCCTCGCTCAAAGAGCTCGGTCAATTCAAATCTTCTGTTGCTTTCAGTCTCTGCTGAAGACTGAAAGTTCCACTATTGCATACTTACATATATCTTTGCGTTGAGATAAAATTTCAAGCAAAATCTGCCCTCCAAGCGATAGTCCTCCCATCATTAAAACAGAACCGCCCAATTTGCTATTTACAAATTCTATAATATCCAAAGCATTATTCTCTATCGTTGTAAACTGCTTATCACATCCTGCATGACCATCTAATATAGGCAAAACCACATGATAATCTGTTTGAAGTCTTTCAGCAACCTCTTTGTAATTCCACCATGATAAACCGCCTCCGTGTAAGAGGATAATTACATCGCTGTTTTCTTTTCCATATTCTACATAATTCAACCTCTTTCACCTCGCTGTAAACTTCCGATTTTTCGTTCTCTGCGACTTCCCAATAAACGGGAAGTTGTAAATATCATTTTACATTTTTATATGAAATCACAATATGACTTGGTGCAAATAATACTGATGCAATAATCAATAGCACTGACCTACTCATAATCCCACTAAATAAGAACAACATTGAAGGAATAATAGAAAGTGCTAATGCTCTGAAAACGCTGTTTTTCTTAAAACATATAATCCAAATAGCACAATAAAGCATTACCAATATGGTATCTACAATCAGATATAGTGCAAATGCTTCGTCAGACCACCACCCGAACCAAGTTCCCGGAATATTGATTATCATGAATCCGAAACAACCCAATCTCCCTACTTGTTCTGTGACCTCAACATATTTTTTGTTCCACTTATTATCAAATCCATCTTTGCACTTAATCGCAAATACAACATTGGGTATCATAATGACTGCAATAAAAATCAGCCCAAAAACATTAAACCATTCCATATTATCTACCATCACAAACTTCGATTTTCTCAATTCTCCAAACTGGAATTTACCTTCTGCTCATATAAAATATATCAATAGCTTTACTTGCAAACTCTGCTGTGCCAACTCCTCCAACATCATCAATATTTTCCGTAAGTTCCCCTCCACCGGCATACATTCTTCCAAGACCGCATAAAATCTTATCAGAACATGTATAAAAATGATTTGTAATGTAATCCTGAAGTTTCCTTACCTGCAACTGCACCTGTTCATCTTCTGGGTCCATTTCTTTCATTTGTCCGAATTCAACAAATAATTGCATAAACTCATTTGCAACAGCAGCTTCATCGTCTTTCGTCCAGTTCTTTGTTTTCTCTTCAAACTCCTTATACTCAGAGGTTTCTCCCCATTGTTCTTTTGCTCGTTTAGAATACTCATCAATCTTTGTTGTATCAAATACTTTAAAATCCATATATTTCACTCCTATTCCTTTTATTCCTCGAGCGAAACTAATAAGATTTTCAAGATGCTCTTTTTTCATAGTTAGCAATTCAATCTGCTGCTCTAATGCTTTGTTCCTGTCAAAGTTATGGGCATCAATTATCTTTTTAATCTCCTTAAGCGGAAATTCCAATTCTTTAAACAGTAAAATTTGTTGCAGCCTTTCCAAGGATGTATCGTCATACAACCTATAACCTGACTCTGTATATTCAATAGGTTTTAAGAGACCAATGGTATCATAATACTGCAGAGTGCGTATACTCACTCCTGTTAATTTACTTACCTCATTCACTGTCATCATTGTCATTTCCTCCTCTCGATAAACATATCGTAAACTATTACGTTGCGTAGGAGTCAATAGTTTTTCAAAGAAATTTTCAAAATTAACAGCTTGATAAATTCCGATTTGTAAAACTGTTGCATTGATTATATCAAAGAATCATGTTTGCATCAATCTCCTTAAAACGAGAGGCAGGTGTGCCCTCCTGCCCCTCAAAAAGGAAGGGGAGGTGAAAATATATAGTCAACTGCTATTTCCAGAAGCTATGAATCGTTACTTACCATAGAAGTCATACAGCAACTATATTTTATCAAGAAAAGCCTTACTTTACTGGTGATAAAATCAAAGTTATGTCTTATCGTGACTGCGAATTAAATCCAGAGCTTGCTTGCTATCTTCTAACAGTAATGAGAAAAGCATTTCAAAATTTTGCATGTGGACAATCTTCGTTTAATGAAAATATATTAAAAAATATGGAAATACGTCTTCCTGTGGATTCAAATGATAACAGCGACTACACATATATTACAACATTCATACAAGCACAAGAAAAATTATCAATTAAGAATGTTATTGATTGGAAAAATAAAATAATAAATACGTCAAAGAAATGTATATAAAAAATAGGACTTCCTCACTTTTATATCGGGAAGTCCTATTTCTTTAGCGTGTTCTCTTTATTTTAATATAATTTCGCTCCAGCGGGAATATGGTTATCAACCATAAGAAGATGAAGCTCCTCATCCTCTGAATCTTTAAGATTATTTAGTTATGTAATAAAGAATAGTACGAGCATTTTTAATTTTATCAGCTATCATAATTCTGTATGCCTCCTTCTTCCATGAGATTACAGCAAACGTAGTAGTAATGTCTATCAAAAGGCTTTTACATATTAGATAAAAGCATGTAAAATTTCTTTTACATAGCTTAATTGCGGTCTATTTAGCTTGTTTCTTGACTACTCAGGAAAAATATTTCTACCCTCGCCCCACCTGTATTTTCAGAATTTGAAAGTTTAATACCTCCACCATATTTTTCAGCCACAGTTTTTGCAAAAAATAGTCCCATCCCATAATGGGCTTCGCCATTTCTACTTGTGTCATCCATAAAAAACTGCTCTGTGCCATGCAATAATGCTTCTTTTGTAAATCCTGATCCGCTATCCTCCACAATGAATGTCAGCCGATCATCCTGCTCCTTTGCGTCAATATAAATGATTCCATTTTCTTTTGTATGCTCCACTGCATTCTGAATCACATTCATTACGGCCCGGAACATTGGATCATAAGCAATCGTTACCTTTTTATCACTTTGTTCCGCCTTCCAATCTATCTTCTGGTGATAGCTTTCTACCAGTCCGAGTGCCTGTTCCTTTATATCTGCGAAAAAATCTTCTAACCTCACCGTTGTATAGGTAACATCACTGCAATTCCATGATTTTGTGACATCTATCAACTGTTTTACATAACTTTGTATCTGTGTTGTGCCGTTCAAAACATAAGTGATATTTTTCTTCTGTTCTGTGGTCAGTTCAGTCTCTGAAAGTAGTTCTGCATTTCCCCGTACAATCGTAAGAGGTGTTTTAATATCATGCGCCAAAGCAGACATCTGCTGTTTCTTTTCCTGCTCTGTTTTCCACTGCTTTTCTAAAGATTCTCGCAATGCATCTCGCATATCATCGATTGCCGATAAACAGTCATCAAACTCTTTGATACCGGAACAGGATGTCTCATATTCCAGATTTTGATCCTTTATTTGTCCGATTGCGTCTAATACAGGCTGCATCTGCTTTTTGATTCTTTTTCCAAAACGTATGGACGGAATGATGATAATCGCTACCGCTCCAATCACAGACATAATAATCATCACATTCTGTGGTCCTATAAAATGCTCCCTCAAAAAAGCTGAATGATATTGAGGTGTCAGGCGATATTGCAATACAACATATTCATTTTCCCTTACAATTACTTTATAAAAATATTTCCCGGATGCGTTTCCGTACTTTGCAACATTCCATGCTATCTGTTCGTATTGTTCTGACAGATCTCCACCTATTTTCTCTCCATTCTCTGAAAAGATTACATAATCACAAAGTGTGGGAATCATCTCAGCAGTCACTTTATCTGCACGTAGAATCGTATCATATGCTTCATTAATCTTTTGCTCTGCATAATTTGCCGGATAAATACAGCCCACACTAATCAAAAGGTACAGCAGCAGATAAGCAACAATCACCAAACCAACTAATGATCCAAGCATGACCAGTACATATCTCATAAAAATCCTGCTGAGTGCATTGCTTCTCTTTACTCTTCCCATTTATATCCAATCCCCCAGACTGTTTTTATCGGTGTATAATCATAATCCGCAAATTTTGCTCTTATATTTTTGATATGCGTGATTATAGTACTGTCATTACTCTCATTGTCAAAGCCAAAGACCGCTTCCAATATCTGTTCCTTCGAGAAAACCTGTCCTCTGTTTTTAGCCAGAAATTCACAGATTTCGTACTCCGCTTTCGTAAGAGGAAGTTCCTTATCATCAACCAATAGTTTCTTTTGAGATATTTGAATACAGACCCTCCCCAAAACCATCCGGACAGAATGTTCCCTGTGCTCTCTTCTAAGATGTGCATTGATCCTTGCCCGAAGTTCCATCACTCCAAATGGCTTTGAAATATAATCATCTGCTCCTAAAGAAAGTCCGTTTACCAGACTGTTTTCCTCCGTTTTTGCTGTAAGAAACAAAATCGGACAATCCACAAGTATCCTAATTCTTTTGCATAATTCGAAGCCATCAATTCCAGGCATCATAATGTCCAGTAAAATCAGGTCATAACGATGTAATTCTTCCATATTAATTTTTAGTGGATTACTTACTTTGGTAACCAGATGTCCATCCTTATTCAAAATGCTTTCTATCATTTCCAAAATTGCCGGTTCATCATCAACTGCCAGTATTTTTGCCATAGTTTCCCTCGATTCTATTCCGATATTCTGTTTCCTTCCCAGTGGTTTACCCACCAAAAATAGTATACCATACTAATCCCTGTAAATATTAAGCAACCTGGTATGAATGACAACCATTCACCTACACTAGTTTCTCCCAATACAGATTGCAGATAAGTATATGGTACTCTTCCCGTCCAGCAGACAAATACATATTTCCACACATAATCTCCAAGTCCGGTAAGCATCAATGCACTAATTAATCCTGATATAATCCCTGCTCCAATGGATACCCCTTTTCCAAACTGAAAAGCCAGAATCAGCTGCCACAGATAAAGTGGAACACTGCTTCCCCACAGCAGCAATGCTGCAACAACACATATTTTTACAATTTCAATATTGCTGTTACTCCAGCTACCACTTGCTGATATCATTCCAAATCCAGTTCCAAATATCAAAGCAGTCAATAAGACAGAGCCAAGACAAAGCATCAGTAACAGCATCAGCTTCGATATAAATGCCACTCCTTTTTTCGATAAGGATAACATATTCTGAAAGTTACCTGCATTTTGTTCTTGTTCCATCACACTTGCTGTAAAAATTCCAATAAGTACCGGAAGTCCTGCTCCTATTGCCTGATAAAATGCAATCACTTTCATATTTTCATTCCATGGTGAAAAAAAGTAATATATTAAAAATATAACGCTGGTTATAATCGGAATCAGTAAGTGTGCCAGAATCACAGATGTTCCTTTCATCTTTCGCAAGTCTGCATTAAGAGCTCTTCCAATCATCTTATTTCACCTCTCTTCTCTCAAACCATTTCAAAAACAGAACCGTTACAAAAACAAACCAGATGATTGAGAGACACATTCCCGGAACAATGACTCCCGTATCCAAAAGAGGATTCCCTGCTTCTGCGGCAAGTCCATTTGGTAAAACATGAAGCAACGGGCACATCATTCGCATAGGGATTGCAGAAACAAGTACATACCAGATTCTGGTTTGTGATATTATCACACCGCTGACGGTAATAAACAGGCAGACGAACAGGTTTACAATCATTCCAAATCGTTCACTTAAAAATAAAGCTACCGGAATCTCCCATAACTCAGAAACCGTCAGAAACAATACTGCAATCAACGCTCCTCCAACTGGAACATGTGTCGTTAGAAGAAAGCCTCCAAGCGTTGCTCCTGCAAACACAATCACATTAGAAAACAAAATCATGTACCCAATATAAATAATTTTCCCCAGCAACAATTTTCTTCTGTCTGTGGGAATAGTCATTAAATGATAGTATTTTATCTTTTTCTCCTGCGCCACAGAAAGATAACAAAATAGAGCAATCATCCCCGGCAGCAAAAGTGTATACCACCAGTTCCAAACACTTTCTGCATAAGCATTTGTCATCCCAAGAGTAAATATAAATGCCATGACAAATGTAAGTAGAGGAAATCCCCAGATAAACTTTTTTCGCATGGTTCTTTTGGCTTTTTGATGTTCTGCTTTTACAATATTAACCATGGATTTCACCTGCTTTCTGGTTTTTTCTTACCACATTCATAAACAAATCTTCAAGATTATCTCCCTGCTTTAATGCTCCTTCGTATCCTAAGATTCCACCTGAAATAATCCCGACTTTATCTGCAAGTAACTGTACCTCTGAAAGAATATGACTGGAAAGAATTACAGTTATTCCCTGTCCTGGGAAGGAGCGAATCAGTTCTCGTAATTCCTCGATGCCTATTGGATCTAATCCATTCGTAGGCTCATCCAATATCAAAAGTTCCGGTTCTCCAAGCAATGCCATTGCAATACCTAGTCTTTGTTTCATTCCCAAAGAGAACTGCCCAGCTTTCTTCTTTCCGGTATTTGTAAGTGATACAATCTGCAAGACCTCATCAATTCTGTTTTCATCTGTACCAAGCAATAATTGTCTTACTTTCAAATTCTCTCTGGCGGAAAGATTTTCATAAATAGGCGGATTTTCAATTAACGCTCCTATTTTTGATAAATCTTTCCTATCCAAAAGTTTTCCATCAAAGTAAATCTTTCCTGCAGTTGGTTTCATCATACCGGTCAGCATTTTCAATGTGGTAGATTTACCAGCGCCATTCGGTCCAAGCAGTCCATAAATCTGTCCCTTTTCGATATTAAGTGAAACATTATTTACCGCTTTCTGTTTTCTAAAATATTTACATAGATTTTGTGTCTGTAACATCATTTCCATCTTTACTATCCTTCCTGCTATATTTCATTTCTTACTGAAATATAACCTAACAGAAAAAAATAAAGATTTGATGAAGATTTATTCCCGTATGGAATAAACCATCAATTGAATATCATTATCAGAACTCGGCTTTCCACTGAAATCAGCAAAGCTGTTACAAATACGAAGTCCTAATTTACAGAATATCTCCGTGATTTCATCCAAACTATATAACCTTATAGGATTTCTTGTCCTTAATTCGCTCCGTAAGCGACTTATCCTTCTTCGGATTATGTTTTCTCGCCGCTTCCTTGATTTCCTCCTTTGCATTTGGTGTGATACTTCCGGATTCCAAAACTTCATTCTTGTGATCCTTGATCTCAAATCTCGTAGAGAATCTTGACAGTGTTTCCACATCATCCATATTTATCTCACCATTATCTACAAAGTCAGCCGACATAACCTCCTTGCCCTTATCATCGTAAAGTACAAGTGTCTTGGTCATTTTCTTCTGCTCCTCAAGTACCTGTTCGGAAGCCATCTTCAGTAATGCTGCCATCTGGTCTATGCTTTTCACTTCACAGAATGCAGTATGCGTGATGGAACCATCTGCCCTCGTTACCTTTTTCATATCCACCGGAATATGACTTTTCTTACAGGCTTTCTCCAAAAGCTCCGCTGTTCTCTCATCATTCACATCAATATGCGTGACATCTTTGCCCTCTCTGTTGAATCCCTTTAATGAGCCATGCGTTTCCTTATAATTCGACATTACCTTATCGACAACCTTGCCGAGCAATGTCTCCTTCTGTTCCTCGCTCATACCAGGATTCTGCTGTTCAGACCGCTTGCACGCATCTGCAATGGCAGTAATCAGATCTACGCTGACAGTCACAATCGCCTTTCCTGTCTGGAACGACTCCTGCGTCAATTCATCGACCATTGTTCTGTCCTCCCGATATTATTTTCTCTATGCTTCCTGTCCTGTGTGGGTGGTCTTACCCACGGAATACCATTTTTGCTATACATCAGGTATCCTCCTTCTTTTTTATTTGAACTTCTGGACAAAATGTCCTAAAGTTACATTCATATCCATTGCCCAACGGGCACAAAAAAAGAGCATCTATGTTTCAATCACATAAATGCTCTAACGCTGTTGTTTATAATAATATGTAATATCGGTTGAAACTGCATTACTACTAGCTAGTATACCATAAACATACTGTTTTAGTAAGAAATGTCCTATTTCATCCATGTATGCATATTGTCAAGTGTATGTGTCATATTTTATATTCAAAATAAAAAAAGCTGCTACTCTCTAAAAAATAACAGCCTTTCTTACTATATCAGCCTTTTGGAATTTGACCATCGACATACAGAATGTGATTAACTAACCGCTATGTGAGATATTTTAAAGTTCCCATAATCTGTTCATCTTGATCTTCTACCTCATCATTGTGTTGTTCTGTAACCTTAATATGTATAAATGCTTTTAGCATTTCCATAATCCATGCAGGTTACAATATGCATATACTTCTTCTACCTGTTCACCATCGCAAAGACAAAAATCTGCTGCCGGCTCCTGCCCTGGATTTAACTGTTTTCTATATATTCCCTGGTTTGTATTTAATGTAATCCACTCAATGAAATGCTCTTCAAGCATTGGATGTTTTGTCTCTCCGACCACGACATGAACATGACTGCCTTCTATCGTATATACAGGTACATGCTTCTCGACAGCAGCATCTGTCACTCCGGCTTTTAATTCCTGCATAGGTTCTCCGCAACAAATTACAGGTACACCCTTATCCTTTACCTTTTCAACAATGTTTCCACAATGCTTACAAATATAATACCTTACTTCCATGACTTTTTCTCCTTCCATGTGTAAAATTTATAATTCAATTGTCTCCATAATCTTTTTCAATGAATCTGCAGATTCCTTAAGCTTTAACGCTTCCTCGCCACTTAAATTAATAGGTATATCAGACTCAATACCATCTGCACCTACAATAGCTGGCATACTTAACGATACTCCGTCAATGTCATATACTCCATGAATCATGTGTGATACAGGAAGTATTGATTTTTCATCTCTCATAATCACTTCGCAGATTCTTTTTACAGACATTGCAATTCCATAATATGTAGCGTGCTTTTTGTTTATAATCTCATAAGCACTGTTCTTGACTTCTGTAGCTATTTCTGCCGTGTTTTCCTTGTGCTTATAATGTCCACGCATTTCACACATTTCACTTAATGGAACACCAGATACATTGGCTGATGACCATGCTACAACTTCGCTGTCTCCATGCTCACCTATTATAAATGCATGAACACTCCTGCTGTCCACAGATAAATGCTCACCAAGCTTATATCTTAATCTGGCACTATCTAACACAGTACCCGATCCAATAACCCTGTTTTCTGGAAGTCCTGATAACTTTATGGCTACCTGAGTCAGGATATCTACCGGATTCGCAACTACAAGCATGATACCTGCAAAATTTCTCTTTGCTATTTCAGGAATGATTGACTTAAATATTGCTACATTTTTATTTACGAGATCAAGCCTTGTCTCTCCCGGTTTCTGTCCCGCTCCGGCAGATATGACAACAATTGCAGCATCAGCCACATCATCATAATCTCCGGCATATATTTTCATCGGACTCGCAAATGGAATACCATGACTGATATCCATCGCTTCTCCTTCTGCCTTGTTCTTATCTGCATCGATAAGGACAATCTCTGTAAACAAGCCACTCTGCATCAGAGCAAATACCGATGCAGAACCAACAAAGCCACAGCCTATCATTACTGCTTTTTTTGAATTAATCACTTTCTTCTTCGTAATAATCTCATCTCCTTAATAATTCTCTTCATGTACTTCAAAATAGCTCTGTGGATGATTACATACCGGACATACTTCAGGTGCCTTAGTTCCTACCACAATATGTCCGCAGTTACGGCATTCCCATACCTTAACTTCGCTCTTTTCAAATACTTGTGCAGTTTCAATATTCTTAAGAAGTGCACGATATCTTTCCTCATGGTGCTTCTCAATCTCACCTACTGCCCTGAATTTTGCTGCAAGCTCAGGGAATCCTTCTTCCTCAGCTGTTTTAGCAAAGCCATTATACATATCTGTCCACTCATAATTTTCGCCTTCTGCCGCTGCCGCCAGGTTTTCCTTTGTATCACCAATTCCTGCTAATTCCTTGAACCACATCTTTGCATGTTCTTTCTCATTATCTGCAGTCTTTAAAAACAATGCTGACATCTGCTCGTAACCTTCCTTTTTCGCTACAGATGCAAAATAGGTATACTTATTTCTTGCCTGTGATTCCCCTGCAAATGCCTCCTGTAAATTCTTCTCTGTCTGTGTTCCTGCATATTTGTTTTCTGCCATCTCTTTTACCTCCGTTTTCTTTACTACTTTTTCAAAATCTGATGCCGGGTGCTTGCACAAAGGACATATAAAGTCATCCGGTAATTCCTCGCCTACATATTCATATCCGCAAATTCTGCAACGCCATATTGTCTGACCATCCTCTGTTTTTCCAACCTCCTGTGGCTTAGGCTTAATATTATTCTGATAATAATCATATGTTACTGAAGGAACATTGCTTAAAACTTCCATATCGGTTATCTCACCAATAAACATCGTATGTGAACCCAAGTCCTCTGTTTTAGTAACTGTCACAGAAATGTATGCATTTGTACCTTCTGTAATATAATAAATACCATTCGTGCCTCTGGCACACTGCTCAAATGTTTCAAACTTATTGGTATCTCTTCCTGATTGGAAGCCAAAATGTTTGAACAATTCAAATTGTGCCTTCTGACTTAAGACTGATACAGTAAATTTTCCGGTTCTTTGAATCATATCATGCGTATAATTTGACTTATTTACACAGATACTTAGCTGGTTTGGTTCCGAAGCTGCCTGAATAGCTGTATTAATGATGCATCCGTTATCTTTTTCTGCTTCTTTAGCGGTCAATATAAACAGTCCATAACTCAACTTATACATTGCTTTCCTATCCATGCTGTTCCTCCTTTACCTTCTCCCTGCATTTCGGGCAAATGCCTTTAAATGAAATATCGTAATCCACAAATTCAATTCCATGAGTGTTATGAATTCTTTCCAGCAAATCCGGTATTTGATCCATATCCACATCAAAAATTTCACCGCACTTTATACATCTTACATGGTAATGATTTTTCAATGTAAAATCAAATCGGTTCGGTTCATTCAAAACTTCAACCTTTCTTAATGCACCTTCCTCTACCAATATATCAAGATTTCTATATACAGTTCCTTTTCCAATTGATGGATATGCTTCTTTTATAAATTCATACACTTCATTTGCCGTAACGTGTCTTCTCATTTCGTATACGGTATTTCTTACGAGATCTTTTTGAATGGTATTTCTCCTTCTTGTCATTCATCCTCCTTATTGGGAATAATTCTTAATAAGGATTATATGCCACTATCATCCTGTTGTCAATAAAAATAGTAATAATTCTCATTATTATAAAAGCTGCCAAACTGAACATCTTTTACCTGAATAACTATTTTATTTTGCGTTCAAATACATATTCTGAATCTGAAGATAAATCAGACCTAAACGAGTATCCGAGTCTGTCAAATTTCTGAATCTCCACCAGATTTTCAATATTATTTTCCGCTATGAATCTGACCATTTCACCACGAGCCATCTTGGCATAGGTACCTTTTGTTACCAATTTATCTCCGGATAACTCACAAAATACAATCGTAATATATCTGTCCTGTGGTGTCAGATACTTTTCTATACATTTTGAGTATTCTTTTGATGCAAGATTAATGATAATCCTACTGTCATCGATTACTGAGCGGTATAACAATTCTCCCCAGTACTCATACAGATTTTTTGCATCTCCAATTCCAACCTTTGCCTGCATTTCAAGACGATAAGGAGTCACACCATCCATTGGTTTTAAAATGCCATAAAACGCAGACAAGATTCTTAAATGATTTTGCAAATACTCAAACTGCTGGATTTCAAACACAGATGGTGCCATATATTGAAATGCAATCCCTTCATATGCTAAAACAGCCGGAGTAAGCCCGTTATAAAGATTCATATTTTCCAATCTGTTAAAGTTCTGCTCTGCAATCTTGTCATTACATTTCCAGATAGCTTTCAGTTCTTCTTTTGATTTGCTTTTCATCCAGTTTAATACTTCTGCTGTCTTATCAATATAGACAGGCAGTCCAACCGGTGCTAAGTTATCGGTATCTACTATCATCTTTTTTGCAGGTGATAAAATAATCTTCATTATGCCAATTCCTTAAGCATATTTTCAGGATCATCTGCCGCCTTGACTTTATCATTTGCCTTTATAATGATTCCCTGCTCATCAATAAGATAAGTAGTTCTTACTACACCCATAGATACTTTTCCATAATTTTTCTTTTCTTTCCAGACATCATATGCTTCAATAACTTTACGATCCGGGTCTGCTAATAGCGTAAATGCCAGTCCGTATTTTTCTTCAAATCTCTTGTGAGACGCTACAGAGTCCTTGCTCACTCCGAGAATAACAGCTCCCTTCTCATTAAACTGTGGATAACGCTCAGAAAAGCCACATGCCTGCTTCGTACATCCTGGTGTATTATCCTTTGGATAAAAATATAGGATCACTTTTTTTCCTGCATAATCGCTTAATTTATGCATTTCTCCATTCTGATCCGGCAATTCAAAGTCCGGTGCTTTTTTTCCTACTTCTAACATATTTTATTCCTCCACTTCTTTCATTCCCATCTGTTTTCTTGTCCTCTTATTGCCAGAAATCATTTTATGACCAGAATAGACTGCCATAATCAAGCATATCAGAGAGCCAAATGCAAAGTATTTGTGTGCTGCTTTTAACCCTTTATATCCTGTATAAAAAGTTCCAACCATTGTAACTATTGCTCCGATTGACCAATATTTATGTGCTTTCATTTTATACCTCCAAATTGATTAAGCTGTTTCCAAAATAAATATCTCTGGATCATTAACAATATTGTACATTCCATCCATTACTTTCGACAAGTAGTGAAAGAAAAATAATCATTCCAAATACAAAAGGATGTATCACGATAATTCTGGCATTACCTTGACGCATCCTTTCGTGTTGTATTTTTTTCTTCTTAATGACAGCTATGGCTTCCGCATCCATGCTCACCACACGTATGTCCTTCCTCATGGTTGTGCTCATGGTGAGAACACTTCACATCCGAATTATAATCAAGCGTATCATTGATAAAAGCTTCTACTGCTTTATCCGCATCTCCTGAAACTCCGCCAAAAAGCTTAATACCCGCTGCCGCTAACGCAGTCTGAGCACCTCCTCCGATTCCGCCGCAGATCAAAACATCGGCATTTAATGCATTAAGAACTCCTGCCAATGCACCATGTCCGCTTCCATTCGTATCTACTACTTCTGAATGTAGCACTTTTCCTTCCTCTACATCGTAAATCTTAAATGTCTCTGTGTGTCCAAAGTGTTGGAAAATCTGTCCATTTTCATATGTTACTGCTATTCTCATGATACCTTCTCCTTTTTCTACTGCATATTTTTGATAAATCTCATGATTGTAACATCCTCCAAAGCTACAGTCGCTGCTCTGACCGTCACAGATTATGAAATCCCCACCCTCAATTTTAAGCGGATGTCCATCAATGAGAGCATCTGCTATTTTCTTTCTGGCAATCTCGTAAATCCGTTGGACCGTCGTTCTTGCGATCTGCATAGATTCCGCACACTGCTCCTGACTGTAACCTTTCTTGTCCAAAAGACGGATTGTCTCGTACTCATCTACCGTCAGAACAATGGGCATTTTTTTCTCAGTATCATCTGCCGGAAGGAATTCTAAAACATTTGGGAAATGGCAGACTTTTCTGCATTTTACTGGTCTCGGCATGAAATTGCTCCTTTCTCGCTTTTCTTATATAATAGTCCTATAAAGGGCATATGTCAATTATTCGATTGACGCATCTTAAAAAAGCAAGTATACTATGTTCATAAAGGAGATAACTATTATGAGCTTCGAAAATTATTTTCCACTATGGAATGACTTAAATACAGCACAGAAAAAACTAATTTCAGACAATTTGATCACACAGCATGTGAAAAAAGGAACAATCATTCACAACGGGAACATGGATTGTACCGGATTATTACTGGTTAAATCCGGGCAGCTTCGAACTTATATATTATCAGATGAAGGACGAGAGATTACACTCTACCGTCTGTTCGATATGGATATATGTCTTTTATCTGCCTCATGTATCATACGATCCATTCAATTTGAAGTAACCATTGAGGCAGAAAAAGATACTGATCTTTGGATCATCCCTGCTGAAATCTATAAGGGCATCATGAATGAATCTGCTCCTGTCGCAAACTATACCAATGAGTTAATGGCTACTCGTTTTTCTGATGTCATGTGGCTGATTGAACAAATCATGTGGAAGAGTTTGGATAAGCGTGTTGCTTCATTTCTTTTAGAAGAGACCTCTATCGAAGAAACAAATGAATTGAAAATCACTCACGAAACTATCGCCAACCATCTTGGTTCCCACAGGGAAGTTATCACTCGAATGCTTCGATACTTTCAAGGCGAGGGTCTCGTCAAACTCTCCCGGGGCAAAATCACAATCCTTGATCCAAAAAGACTGGAAACACTCCAAAGGTCATAAAACTGTTTTTCTGTAACATATAAAGAAGAATCCTCCATTTATCAGAATTATGAAAGTCATTCTAATAAATGGGGGATCTTTTTATGCTATAAGAAAATTATAAAAATATCGTGATTATTTTTTAATAATCCATACCACATGCATATGCCCTTTCAATCAGCGCACGGTCATTGACCACTGCATCATAGAATCGGAATCCGCCAGAGAAATTATACGTTTCATAACCGTTTCCTTCCAGAATACGGCTCGCAATATAACTGCGCAGACCACTCTGGCATATCAGATACACAGGCTTTCCTTTCTCAATTTCACTAATTCGTTCTCTCAGTTCATCTACAGGTATGTTTTTGAATCCATCTATATGCCCCCTGCTGAATTCACCTACAGTTCTCACATCTAGCAACTCCACATCTTTATCTTTAGAAATCTTGTCCATATCTTCCAAATGCCATTGCTTTAATGTCCCTTTTGCAATATTGTCTATCATAAATCCAGCCATGTTTACCGGATCCTTAGCAGAAGAATAAGGTGGTGCATATGCCAGATCCAGATCTTTCAACTGGGTTGCATTCAGCCCCGCATGAATTGCTGTTGCCAGCACATCAATACGTTTATCAACTCCTTCATATCCAATAATCTGAGCGCCAAGCAAACGATAGCTTTCTTTTTCAAAAACCACCTTCATGGTCATCACTTTTCCACCAGGATAGTAACCGGCATGACTCATAGGAGAAAGAATTACTGTATCTACCTCTAATCCTGACTTTTTGGCATTGGTTTCATTGATACCTGTAGTGGCTGCTATCATATCAAACACTTTTATAACGGAGCTTCCCTGACTGCCCAGGTAACGACTATCACCGCCACAAATATTATCAGCGATGATTCTGCCCTGTTTATTGGCCGGTCCTGCCAAAGAAATCAGCGCATCATTACCCGTAACATAATGTTTTACCTGAACTGCATCACCTGCAGCATAAATATCCGGTACAGAGGTTTCCATTCTGTCATTCACTACAATACTTTCCTTGATGCCAAGTTCCAGACCGGCTTCTTTTGCTAATACTGTGTCTGGTGTGACTCCGATTGCCAGAACTACCATATCAGCCTGAAGGGATGGATTATCTTTCAACAGAACCTCCACTCCGTTGTCATTTCCTTTAAATCCTTCTACTGTATAGCCCAGTATCAGTTTTATCCCATGCTTTCTCATTTCATTATGGATCATGGATGCCATATCCGGGTCAAAAGGGTTCATCAGCTGCTTAGGCCCCTGGACAATCGTAACATCCATGCCAAGCTCCCTCAAATTTTCTGCCAGTTCCAGACCAATAAAACCGCCACCTGCCAATACAGCCGATTTTGGATGATTCTTATTTATATATTCCTTTATCCGAAAAGTGTCTTCTACAGTACGAAGTGTAAAAAGTTTATCAATACCTACTCCGGGAAGTCTCGGCTGTGTAGGCTTTGCACCTGGAGATAGGATTAGCTTATCATAGTTTTCTTCAAATATTTCACCGTTTTCTAAATTCTTCACTGAAACAGTTTTACATTCGGGATGTATTGAGATAACTTCATGATGAATTTTCATGTTAATACGGAAGCGTTTAAAAAAACTCTCTGGTGTCTGTAGTGTAAGTGCTTCCGGATCTGTAATCACGTCTCCAATATAATATGGAAGCCCACAATTCGCATAGGATATGTATCCGGATCTTTCATACACAGTAATTTCTGCATGTTCATCCAGTCTGCGTATTCTTGCTGCGGCTGTAGCTCCTCCTGCTACACCTCCTACGATTATTACCTTCATCTTATTTTTCCACCTTTCCTGAGTAAGCTGCAATGCCACCGATATTATTTACTTTAGAATATCCCATTCGTTGCAACATCCCAGTTGCCTGACGGCTCCGGGAACCGGAATAACAGTATACAAACAGAGGGATATCCTTATTCTTCGCTACAGAAACAATATTGTCTAGTTGCTGCAACGGCACATTTTTACTTTCTGGTATATGTCCTTCCTGATATTCCTGCGGAGTACGGACATCCAGCAGAACTGCACCAGCAGTCCTTTTATATTCTTCTATGCCTTGATTAATATTCGACTGTTTAAAGAAATTAAAAAATCCCATTAGCACACCTCTCTAAAGCATTTCTAAAATCGCATTCTTAGATCTCGCCCCTGAAACCTGCTGTACAATCTTCCCATTCTTCATAACCACTAAAGTCGGAATGCTCATAATACTGAACTTATTTGCCAGTTCAGGCTCTTCATCTACATTAATCTTTCCAACTTTAATATCCCTACGCTCACCTGCAATCTCCTCTACAATAGGTACTACCATACGGCAAGGCGCACACCAAGATGCCCAAAAATCTAAAAGAACGGTTTTATCGGAATTCAGTACTTCGTTCTCAAAATTATTTTTATTGATATTAATAGCAGACATTTTACAGTCCTCCTTATCTTTTTCTTTTTGTAGCTTTATTATAGTCTTAATTTCATTTGTTTTCCGTGATTACATCACCATACAACATTAAATTAACTTCTTGCCATACCATCTACACTTAATATAACACCTGTAATGTAACTCGCCTCATCTGAAGCAAGAAACACAAACGCATTGGCAATATCTTCTGGCTGTCCAAGACGACGCAATGGAATTCTTTCAATCATAGGTTCGATAACTTCCTTTGGCACAGCTTTCATCATATCAGTTTCTGTAATCCCAGGTGCAACAGCATTAACACGAATACCTTTGCTGGGATAAGGTCCTTAAGTTTTGGTACAAGAAGCGCACCAATCAGCATAACACCGGCACCCGCCATAAACTGCTTCATGCCCTGTGACTTTACTGATGTGCGATAAAGAAGTAATAGAAGTGTAAAAAATTTTGCCGTTCCTATCCGGCACTTGCGCATTGTGTCGGATAGGTCGGGCGTTAGGCTTCGGGCAAGTCAATCTTGCCGACAAAGCTGTAATAAATCTCAATGTCCTGCCTGCGGGTGCCGTTCTCGTCATAGCTGCACTCATGCACGACGATTTTCTCAATCATTTCCCGCAAGAGGGTGGGGGTCAATTCCTCAAAGGCAAGGTGCTTTCGGACGATACCCATAAACTTTTCCGCGTTGACGGTGGCGGCCTGCGACTTGTCCAGTTCGGCCTGCAAAGCGGCGGCGCGGTCTTTCAGTTCCCGCTGCTCCTGCTCATAGTCTGCCGACAATTCCATGAAACGCTCGTCGCTGATTTTGCCGTTCACATTGTCCTCATACAGCCGCTTGATAATGCGGCTCACTTCGGCAATGCGCTCCTGCGCCTGTTCAAGCTGCTTGGTGGCTGCGGCGGTCTTTCTCTTGCCGCCGATCTCGTTCTGCTGGATAAGCAGCTTCACAAAGCGGCTCTCATGCTTGGCGGCGTATTCCGTCACTTGCCGGAGATTGGAGAGGACACCGGCGGTCAACAGGTCGGTGCGGATAAAGTGTGCCGTACAGTCGCGGGTGCGCTTCTTGTAGCTGCCGCAGATGTAACAGTCCTGCTTGCGGTTCTTGTTCTGATACCGCTGCTGATACATCACATGGCCGCAGTCGGCGCAGAACAGCATACCGGAGAACAGCCCCACTTCATCATAGCGGTTCGGGCGTTTGCGCTGCTTGCGTAACTCCTGCACGCGCTCCCATGTTTCCGTGTCGATAATCGGCTCATGGTGGTCGGGGAAAATGGCCTGCTTCTCCACGGGGTTCTCTACACTGTGTTTGACCTTGTAAGAGGGCTTTTCCGTCTTGAAGTTTACCAGACAGCCGGTGTACTCCCGGTTTTCGAGGATATGAACGACGGTGTTTGTCGCCCATTTGCACTCATAGCCGGGGTGGTAGCGGCGGGTGCTGCCCGTCCTGCGGTATTCCAGCGTCCCCGGCGTGGGGATTTGCTGCTCCGTAAGCATACGGGCAATCTTGGTCGGGCCATTCCCGGCAAGGCAAAGCTGGTATATCTGCTGGACAACCGGCGCGGTTTCCTCGTCAACGATATAGTTCTCGTCCTCGTCCATGAGGTAGCCATAGACCGGCTTGCTGGTAACGGGCTTGCCGCTCATGCCTTTTGCTCGTTTTACTGCCTTGATTTTCTTGCTCGTATCTCTCACCAGCCATTCATTGAACAGATTTCGCAGAGGGGTAAAATCGTTGTCCATGCCGCCGTTTGCACTGTCCACATTGTCGTTGACAGCGATAAACCGCACTCCCTTTTGAGGAAACAGCATTTCCGTGTAAAATCCCACCTGCAAGTAGTTTCGCCCTAACCGGCTCATGTCCTTGACTATGACGGTTCCGACTTTCCCGGCTTCAATGTCTGCAAGCATGGCTTGAAAACCGGGTCTTTGAAAGTTCGCGCCGGAGAAGCCGTCGTCGGTGTACCAGCGCAGATTGGTAAAGCCGTTCTGCTTGGCGTAGGTTTCCAAAATCCTTTTCTGGTTCGATATGGAATTGCTCTCGCCTTGCAACTCGTCCTCATGGGACAATCTCGGATAAAGGGCGGTAATGAGGTTTTGGGTGGCTTGTCTTAACATAAAATCCTCCGTTTCCGACAGCCAGCCCCACTATTCCGTATGTTTATCATACCACATGGGGTGGCGGTCTGTATAGCGGCAAAAGTGTAAAATCCGCTTCTTTATGATTTGTCAAATTGCTGGTTTTTGTGTAGCAGGTTATTGTGGCTCCGTAGTAGAAAAACTCTTGTCCTTATGGTAAAATGAGATTAGTCAATACAAGGGGGTGTGGCAATGAAAGGATTTGTCCGTAATAATCAGTACCTTTCGCTTTGTGGTCTAAATTGCAAACTCTGTCCCATGAGTTTAGCGGGGCATTGTTCCGGCTGCGGCGTTGACAATCAATCCTGTAAAATTGCAAGGTGTAGCATTGAACATGAGAAAATCGAATACTGCTTTCAATGCGGCAGTTTCCCTTGTGACAAATACGCTCACATAGATGATTTTGATTCTTTTATAACTCATCAAAATCAAATGAATGACATGGGAAAAGCCCAGCAAATTGGTATTCCTGCTTATAATGCTGAACAGGAAGAAAAGCGAAAAATATTAGATTTCCTCTTGGCAAGCTATAATGACGGACGCAGAAAAAGCCTATTCTGTATTGCGGTCAATCTCTTAGAGGTTGGCGAGATTGAAAATATATTGCAAGCAGTTAAATCCGATAAAGAGTTTCAGGGTTTGAGTAAAAAAGAGCAGGCTTCTATTATCGCAAAGCAGTTACAGGATATAGCTGCCAATAAAGGCATTGTCTTAAAACTCCGAAAAAAATAAAATTGTCACTGATATTCCAGCGGCCACACTCCCCGGCGTGGCCGCTTTCCCTATGCCCCGGCTCACGCCGGATAAGTCGGCTCCTGTGTAGCAGCGGCTTCCGCTTCCAGTACCCGCGCCATTTTGTCGGCGGCGGTGGTGGTAGTGTCTTTCTTGAAATAGCCGGACACGACAAGGACGGAATTGCCCATGCGGATTTCCGTCACGCAGTCGGGGCGGCGGGCGGTGCGGGTGTCGTGCTGCTTGTTATCTGTCATAGGCAATACTCCTTTCAGTCGGTAATCAGTTTCTTCATGCTCTCCATTTTCCGCTGTGCGGCTTCCTGCCGGAAATTGTCGCCGGTAAATCGTACCGGGACGCACATGGAAAGCAGGCGGTCATAAATCCGGGAATGGGCGGTGTCCTCCGGGTTGTGCAGGTCGTCCAGCGTGAGGTTGGTCGTGACGATCAGCGGCTTGCCGCTGCGGTAACGGCTGTCAATCACATTGAAAACCTGTTCCAGCCCGTATTCGGTGCCGCGTTCCATGCCGAAGTCGTCAAGGATAAGCAGCGGATAGCGGCAAAGGCGGGAAATGTACTCGTTGCGGTTCTCAAAGCTGGCGGCAAGGTCGTTGAGGATAAGGGCAAAGTTCGTCATGTGGACGGAGATTTCTTTCTCCATGAGGGCGTTTGCGATACAGCCCGCAAGGTAGCTTTTCCCGGTTCCCACGCCGCCCCAGAACAGGCAGCCGATATTGTCGGTTCGCATATCCTCCCAGTGTTCCACATACCGGCGGGCAATCCCGGCCTGCGGGTTCCTGCCGTTGTCGTTCTCAAAAGTCCAGTCCCGCATGGTGGGGTCGGTAAAGCCCCGGCGTTTCAATTCTTCCACGGTGTCAAGGTGCCTGCGCCGTTTCTCGGCGGCCTCCCGTTCCTCGCGGGCGGCTCTCTGGCAGTCGCACTCTGCCGGGTGGCGGTCACGGCCAAAGATAGCGGCCTTATCCGGCGCAAAATAGGCTTCTTTCGGCTTGCGGCACTTGCCGCAGTACAGTAAACCGTCCTCGCCGGTGTAGTCCTCCGGCTCCGGGGTGGTGGCCGTCATATTCTCCAAAACAGCGTTGATTTCGTTCTTCATAAACTCTCGCCCTCCTTGCATGAGTAGTCTGGTATGCCCTTTTTCGGGGCTTTCTTGGCTGCGTCCTCCTGCGCCCATTTGTAGATTGTGGCGGCATGGCTGCGGTATCGCTTGCCACTGGACGCGATATGGCAGGATAGCCGGTCAATGTAGTAGTTCCATTTGTCGGGCAGGTCTGCTTTCAGCCCGTCCAGTTCTGATTGCGAAAGAAAGACATTTTCATACCGGCCATAGGCAGCGCGGGTAGGTTGTCCCGTATCTAACTCTCGCTCTCTCTCTTTTTCTATCTCTATCTCTTTCTCTATCTCTATCTCTATCTCTGGTGGACAAATGTCCGCTTGATATGGTGGACATTTGTCCGCCCCGGCCTTTGGCAAGGCTTTTTGCTCCTGCAAAGCCAGCCTTGCCCGCCGTTTTCGCTCCCCCTCGGTAGAGGATTGGCCGATCAGCAGTTCAATGTTGCTCATATACAGCGCGCCGTTCTGTAACGGCTCCACAAGCCCCAGCTTCATAAAAATCTGCAAGGCTCGCTCTACGGTGCCGACTTGCTGGCGGGTAATGGTGGCAATCATCTGCGCGGTGTAGGGGATATTTTCATCAAGCTGCAACTTCCCGCCGTTTTTCAGCGATTTCAGGTACAGTTTCAAGAGAATGTTGGAATAGAGGATACCGTCCTGCATACTTTCCAGCAGCACGATAGCGTCCTCGTCAAAGTAATTCTCTTTCAGCTTGAGGTAGTAGTATTTTCGGTTGTCTGACATGGTTCCTCCTTTGGGTGGATTTGGGGCGTTTGGTACGCATTTAGAACGCCGTTTCCGGGGGAAAAGGATAAATGTATCGCGCACCCTTTGACACCCACGAAAAAAGCCTTGATTTATGCGGGTTTGAAAGGCTCTAAAGCGTGACATTTCTGCCTTTGTTTCCGCTTTCTCTGGGCGGCTTTGATTTTCTTCATGCGTCCGGCGCAGTCGGGGCAGTATTTTCCCCGGTTGGATTTGGGGACAAAGGCCGCCCCGCAGACGGCACACCGTTTCCGGCTCCCCCGGTACATGAGGGCTTCGGCCAGTTCCCCGTCAAGGGGCAGGACAGCCACACGGAACCAGCGGCACATGAGGGAAAGGGAAATGCTCTGGACGCACACGCAAGGCTCCCCATCGTCTAACAGCAGGCAGTTCCCCTCGTCGTAGTTACAGCACTCATGTACCAGCCGCCGCGCTCGCCGGTGCTGGCGGTAGTCCATTCTCGGTAACTTATCGCTCATGGCTCTGCTCCTTTCTGCGGTGGGGTTCCTCCCGGCGTAAAATCTGGTCGATGTTCCGCTTGACGGTCTGCAACTCCTTGAACCGCTGCTTCTGTTCGTGATAGGTGTTATACAGGCCGGATTTCTTGGAAACAAGCTGCTCGATCTCGTCCTGCAACGATTTCCGGGCGGGCAGTTTGGTAATTCCATGCGCCTTGAAATACCGGGCGGCTGCGTCGGCTATGATAAAGTCGCTTTCATGCGCCTGCTGATAGGCGGTGCGGGCTTTCTCGGATTTCTGCGCTTTCAGCCCGTCGCGGGCGGGCTTGGTCTTGGCGTAGGCCAGTACCTGTTGCTGCAACTCCTTTTTCCCTTGTAGCTTCGTTTCCAGTGCTTTCAGTTCGCCGCTGGTCTGGCGCATTTCCTGATAGGCGGTATCAACGGCGGCTTCTAACTGCTCCGGGGAAGTGAAGCCGTATTCCTGATACACATTCAGCGTCGCGGCCATTTGTTTGAGGTTGTGCATGGTCGCCCAGCGTTCATAGCCCCGGCCTTTGCCCTCGGCTTTCTTCTGCTCAATGTCCACAAGCCGCTGCACACCGTCCTGTTTCGGGGCGGTTTGAGGGGCTTTTGTGGGCTGTATGCCAGCTTTCCCACGCCGGGGGCATTCGGGTATGGCCGCGGCCTTTTCTGTGGCTCTGGCGGCGTTCTGCTCCAAAACGGCAAGGACAGCGGCGCGGTCAAAGTCGTCGCCCAGCTTGCGGGCAGTAATGGGCTTTGTCCTGTCCGGCGTAAGGTAGGAAAGCCGCCCCCGGCTCTCCTTGACGGTCACACCCTCCCGCAGCAGCAGAGAGGAAAAGTCCTCGAATGAGGTCGCCGCAGACAGCGCGGCGCGTATGGTCTGCCGCAGCTTCTCCTTGTTCGTTTCAAACTTGGTCTGCCGGGGTGTGATACCCTCCGCAATCATGGGGGCGTTCTGCTTGTCCAGCGCGGCCTGTCCCTTTTTCTGCGCCCAATACTCCCGGTCTGTGACGCGGTTCTTGCTGCCGTTCAAGAGGTCGATTTGGTAAAGCCCCTCCCGGTGGCACATCTCCATGACTTCGGATTTGAAGTAGCGCATGGCAGCGTCGGTACAGCGGTGCTTGCAACCGGCTTTCGTGTCGGCTGGCCTGTCCATGTAGGGCAGGAACGGCACTTCCTCAATCCGCAGGCTGTTAATGACGATATGCACATGAATGTTGCCGCTGTGGTTATGCCCGTCCGGGTGGGTGCATACAAGAGCTTGGTGGCCGGGGAAATGCTCGGCGCAAAACTTCTCGCCCAATGCCTGCGCCCGGTCTACGGTCAAGCCATTGTCCGGGCCGTCCCGTGGGTCAAAGCTGATGATATAGTGGTGGCTTTTCACATCTTCCCGCCGCTGGTTCTTCCCGTAGCGGAGATTTGCCCGCATACACGCAACGGCAAAATCCTCGCCGCCGCAGTTCAGTGTGGACAGCCGGTAGTCCTCACGGGGGATAAGCCTGCCGGTTTCATCAAGAACGGGCTTCATGGTAAACTCGTCATGCTCAAAAAGCAGGTATTGTTCGGCGGCTCCGTAGTCGGCGTTTTTAGAGTTGATATGCTTGAGTGTTGCCAACCGCGTCACCTACTTTCTGTAAGACTTCATACTTGAGGGCGGCAAGGTCGGCTATGGCGGCGCGTACCTCGCCGGACAGCGCATTGTAAGGTACGCCGTACTCGTTCAGATACCGGGCTATCTGGTTGAGGTTGCCGCCGATCTTGCCGTACTCGGCGGTCAACTTCCCGACAGCGGAGAGCAGTTCATCATTGACCGCTGACACATGGATAACGGGGCGTATAGTGGTGCGCCGTATCGCCTGCCGGAGAAATTCGGACTGGCTGATACCATAGGGCGCAAGCCGCGCTGTGAAGTCGGCGTATTCATCTTCGGACAGCCGGGTTTTCACAACGCGGCTGCGGTGGGGTGTGTTGTATCGCTTCGGCATGGGCTGTAAACCTCCTTTCACTTATCACAAAAAATTCTCTTATCTGTTAGCCATTTTCGGGGCGAAAGTGAGAAAAAACTTTTCGCCGGTCGGAAATATTTTTGCGGCGTAAGCCGCCATAGCAGGGTTTGGGGAAGGCACTCCCCAACAAGTTTCCCGCGAGGGGCAAAACCGCAGAATTGCGGATTTTGGCACCGTGGTAGAAACTTGCTCTAAGACTGCCGCAGACTGCCCCTGTCGGGTTTTTCCGTACATAGAACGGACAGGACAGGGCTTCTGGCCCGCTGTGGGGCGGCCTTTTTCCCTTTCCGCTAAAGATACATTTCAAAGACCGCCAGCTACCCGCTGGACGGGGATTTTCTCAAATTTTCTTTTACCTCTGTAATCCGGGCAACAGGATTTTGGCAACCGGCGGGGCAGAGAATTTTTCCTTTCACTCCCCACACCACCACGTTTTGAAATTTGCCAAACAAAACGGCTTATTTTCTCTTTGCTTCTTACTACGGACAAAAATCAAAAATGCCAAACGCTGGGGCAGGAAAATTTCTCCCCTCACTTACTACTACAATCTGAACAGGGCAAAATGGCCGGGAACGGAGCCGGGCAACAAAAAAAGCAGCAAATCTTTTTCAGACTTACTGCTTTCGCTGGCCGCGCCGGTGGCGGCTGGTATTCAGTTTTGAAAACTCATTTCATATTGGTATGATAAACGGAGAGTTATTGCGTTATGTTTTCAAAAGGAAACGATTGCTCCTTGAATATATCCCACAAAATATGCAATCGCTATACTTATCGCAATGCAGCATATACATAGTATTTCAGCAATAACCTTTTTCCCGGTTATTTTGTTTACAGACTTGCCGTAGTCAATAGTAGCCCATACCATTGAAAGTAAAAATAGAATTGCAATCCAATGAGTATGAAACGACAGTCCCATGCTAACAAATACATAGTTTGTGATGATGTAAAAGATGCTTCTAACTACAACTTCCGTCACTGTTGAAAGCTGATTTTTCATAAAACCTCTTGCCTCCTTAATTTCCTGTTTACTATCGGTCAAAGCGAAACTTGAACAGTGCGGCAATTAACTTCTGCTTCACATATTCCTCAACCTCGGCGTTGACCTGACCGTGTACTTTGGAAAAATAGCGGATATATCCGGCGTAGTGGGAAAGAACGGTGTCGATTGCGTCTGGGTCGCCCTCATGGGCTTTGACGATTGTTTCATAGGGGAGAAGTTTACTCATAGCGTTTTCCCTCCATGAGCCGCCGGAGTCGCTTCAAGGCAAGCTGGATATGCCGCCCCGCTGTGCTGCGTGTCCGGCCGATATGTACGCCGATCACGCGCTGCGGCTGGCGCATGAAGTAATAGCGGAAAATTTCTTCCTGTGTCTGCTCCGGCAAACGGGCAAGGGCGTCGGCAAGTTCCGCATGGTACAGAACGGCGGTCTGGCCGCAGGCAGTAAAAAGATATTCTTCAAGCTGTTCCGGCTCGGCAAGCTGGACAAACTTCTCATTCATCAAATAGTCAAGGGAAACTTCCCGTTCCCACCTCCGGCGCAGCTTCAAAATTTCATCTATGGCGGCGTGACGAATGACAACCTTGCAAAAGGCGTTAAAGGTGTACTGGATATACACTTTGTAGGCTTCATCTTCGGTCATGGAAATTCCCCCTCTCTGATAATAGTGCGGGGCGGCAGCACTTTTTGCTGTCGCCCCTTGATTGCCTGTCTGCAAAGGCGGGCGGGGCTGTCAACGGCGGCGCGTATGCGCCGTTCATCTTGACCGTTGACTGGCTCGACTGGCTTTGCTATTCCGTTATCTCTTTCAGTTATTGTCAAAGGAAATGTAGATAGTTAGACTATTGGGTATGTAGCTGATACTTAACCACTTTTCGTCGTTTGATAAAAGCGTCCCGATAGAAACATAGTTTTCTCCCTCGATTTCCTCTGATACATTTTCAATTACGGAAAAGCCGTCTTGGTTCAAAAGCTCCATATACTCGTTATAGTCGTTTTCGCTAATGCCGGTAAGGTTGATATTGCAATTCTCATGTTCTGTATCAAGTGTAGCCCATGCAACCGTACCAGGCGCAACAGGAAGCCCCTCTGTGTACTCATTCGCAGGCCAAACACCCTCGTCCAATTTTGTAACACTATTAGATTGCGTATTGTTCTCATTGCTTGTCGGTGTAGATGATGTATTTTGATTAGAACACGCAGCCAAAAAAATCATAACCATGATTGTGAATACAGAAATATACTTCTTCATTGGTTACCTCCTGTTTTTGTGTATGGTTCGGATAATTAACAAAATAGCAATAGCTGTTGCTGCAAACCCAATAGCCAAAAGGATTTGCGAAATATCAAAGGCAAACGCGCCCTCAATCTGTATATTTGTTGTCGCGTCGGCTTGTCCGATTGCTCCTTCTGGTACTTTTCCTGATTGCGTAACAGCATATGCCGAAAAGGCAGCAACCGCGATAACAAGCGTAGCAAGAGTAGAAATGATGCCGTTCCTTTTTTTCGATTTGGTGTTATCAATACCAAACTGTTCTGCGGTGCTGTCTGCAAATTCTTTTGGCGTCCCCAAACGCTGGATAATCTGCTGCTCTGTTTCTCCATGCTCCATAGCAGACGCAAAAACTTCATTCAAGTCACGCACAACCTCTTTTTTCATTTTGCGTGGTAAAGATAGTTCCTTTTCAACCTGTTTGATATATTGTTCTTTCATTTGGACACCCTCGCTTGTTGATAACTTTCTATAAAGCCATTTACGCAGTTTTCATAGCTTGACCAAAATAAGATTAGTTCATCAAGTACATTCCTGCCTTTATCCGTTAAAGAATAATACTTTTTTGAGCCGCCATTTGCCGCAGCCGGAGCCAACCGGCATTTGATTAGTTCTGCTTCCTGTAAACGATACAAAATGGGATAAATGGTTCCCTCTTTCGCATATCCCAAAACAGACGCACTATTGTTCAATTCGGTTATAATTTCATATCCATAAGTTTCCTTGCGTCCGATTAGGCATAAGAGTATCATTTCCAGAGAGCCTTTTTTGAATTGCTGGACATATTTGTTATTCATATCGTCGCCTCTCTTTAGTTTCGCTATTTAGGTTAGCTAAGTAGCAACTATATTATATCTCTTCCGAAGTATCAGAGTCAATAGGCTTAACGAAAAAGTTACAAAGTGTGTGCGTAAGATAATAACGGAATAGTGGACTGCTGTCTATCAAATTCTTGTGTGTTACTTTATCGCACATGAGCATTTGCACCCGGGTTATCATTACCATAACCTTCAAGCAGATTTACAACGCCAAGAACTGCAAGACCACCGCCTACTGCAATGATAACGACCTTGAGTGCTGATACACCGCTTGTAAGGAACGATGTATAGTCAAGCAGGATAAGCAGGTTTGCAAGCAGCTTGTGTGAAGCAAAAAATGACGCAACACTTGAAAGTAAGTTAGAGCCTGACATGGCAGTCATGGCATAATTCATAAGTAAATTCATAATAAATAATCTCCTTTTAATCTCTTATTTTTCGACCCTCCGTGATATAATAAGAGCGGTCTATTGTGGTGATAGATCAGGAGCAGCGGCAAATACACACATGAAGGATTCTCCCCTCATTTATTCTTTTTACTGTAAAGCCGCTGCTTCGTTTTGCTCTGCTTTCTTCATCATCCCGGCTTCCTCTATGGCAAAGTTCACCAGATCATCCGGATACTTCACTCCGGTAAGGTCAAGTTCTATGAACTTATCCTTCTTGGAAAACTTCGGTCTGCCATATTCGGAAACATATTTCTCAATATCAAATTGATTTTTCTTGTCAAAATCCGAAAGCTCTTTGTACATCTCGTGTGCGGTTATATCAACCTTATCTGAAAAGAACGGTCTTACTCCACGCACCTGCAATATACATTTGCCGCCATCCATAAGAGCCAGGCGGTCTTGGCTCATAAGCTCTCGTCCAAGTTTCTGATAGTTCAGACCATAGGACTGAGATGTTCCTCTGGTATCAGATGTGTTGTATGTGTCAATAGTTTCCTTACCCAGCACTTCCGACAGATCTTTTAATGTTGACTTTTCCTTGCCACCTAAAAACAGAAATGTATCGCAGTTACCCTCGATCGTCTCTGCGTTATCCTTATAAATTGACTTTAACTGTGCCTTAGACTGTAGGATAATGGAAGCCGATATCTCTCTGCTTCGTATGGTTGCAATCAGCTTGTCAAACTTCGGAATCTGTCCGATGTTTGTGAACTCGTCTAAGATACACCTAACATGTACCGGGAGCTTTCCATGGTATTCATCGTCTGCAATCGTACAGAGCAGATTGAAAAGCTGTGTGTACATGATTGATACCAAAAAATTAAGGGAATCATCTGTATCCGAAATAATGACAAACAATGCTGTCTTTCTTCTACCGATGTCCCCTAAGTCGAGTTCATCATATGCTGTTATCTCCCTGACTTCCTTGATGTCAAATGGTGCAAGTCTCGCACCACAGGAAACCAGAATACTCTTGGCTGTCTTACCTGAAACAAAATGTCAAAGACTTTTTAGTACCCATACATTTCATTGCATGAAAAAAGCCACTGTAGATTTCTCCACAATGGCTATAAAGTCATTTTTATTCACTTTTGATTTTCGGCAACCTCATGCCCAAACTGGAATAGGTTTGACACTTTATTCGGGACTGAACTCCTTATCGGTAATGACATAATGAAATTCATCTGCACCAAAGGTATCTTTGTCCAGATCTGTAATAGTAAATGTAGTTCCATCAAATTTCATATAGCCGCTGGTGCCGTCAACAACAACGCCATCTTTTACAATGTCCAGATAAACAATTCTATCGATGCTATTCAACTCATAGGCCTGCCAACCGTCCACACCCTGAAAATAGGCTGTAACATTGGCAAACGGTTCATCGTTTTCCTTCTTGCAGACAAGATAACTGGCACTGTCCTCCGATACCCAGGTGGCAGTCATTCCCCAAGGACCTTCCGTTGATACATATCTCCCAAATTTATGGTCGTTGGTACGGTTAATTATGAGTCCTACAAAAGAACCAACAACGAGTACAAGAATAAGCACAACGACACCAACAATGATTTTTACATTCTTCCTCATGATAAATTCCCCCTTCCATAAATTCATCTGTTAAGAATATTCTTATTTTTCGCTCTTATTGAACATACTAATTATACCACAATATATGCAAGTTTTCCATATGCTTTTCTACCTATGCCGTATGCTGATTTGCCCTAACATCATTCTCAATCAGCCTCTTTATCTTGTCCTTCATGCTTTCTTCGGCATCCTCATTGAAATGCACTCTCACAACATACATTGTGCCACCTATCTGCTTTCTGAGTGCTACCGGTGTGTGTGATTTTCTATTCTCCATTTGTGTTCTCCTTTATGTCTGCCTGGTAAGGAAGAGCCTCTTTCAGCTGACAACCGGAAGCTGACAACCGACCTCTAAAAACTCTCAATTCCTTTTATTTATAGTTACTTTTCCTAAATTTACTTTTTCTCAAATATTCCGTTGCTTTCGTTGTCAGAACTATATATATCCCTTAAAAACATAGTAAATATAAGGTTTTATAGAACATAGAACCGACAACGGGGTTGGCAACGGGATAGACAACCAGCCGACAACCTATCAGGCATTTATCTCTCCATCCACTCCGGTGGCAATGATAACTGCTCCATCTGCTCCTTGGTTATCGGTTGAAAATCCTGACCTCTGTTGTCAGGCTTCTCCCATCCTTTCTGCCTGCGGTATGGTTCAGGAAAATGTCTTGGATTACTAAAGGCAATCCAATCACTGCAGTTATTCATAATGTCATTAATCTCACGAATTTCCCATTGTGCCGGATTTCCGTCATTTCCCAATGCCTCAGAATATAACTGCCTTGAACATACCATGCTTCCCTCGTAATGCTCCAAATAGTCAAGAATCAGCTCTTTCTTGGTATCTTCCTGCATAAACTGCTTCTGATACTCACAAAGCTCTTTTTCCATCTCTTTCGGAAGCCTCAGCTGGCATTTGCCACTCCTGTAGATTTCCATAGCCTCTGCCCACATCTGGTCGATATATTCCCTTGATGTCTTTTCATCATCGAGTATATGAGTTTCCGCCTCTTCCATATTGCAAAGAATAGGCAGAAATCTTCGGTTTCCCGACCTGTCCATAGGCAGGAAATCCAGCGAATTTGATGAACCGGCAAACACGCACTGCCTCTTGTGGTCTTTGGGATGCCTGTCGTATGGGGTCTTGTAAGTGTCTTTCTGTCTGCTCATAAAGGACTTGGTATCTTCCACATTCTTGGCATTGAGAATTGCCACCATTTCAGGGAACTCTATAATCAGATGCCCCTGTATTTTTCGGTATACATTATCATCATCCATTTTCTTCAAGTCATCCGTAAACCAGTCATCTTCCATGGCAAGGAAACGCAGAAAAGTGGATTTACCGGCTCCCTGACCACCTACCAGGCAGAGCATTACTTCAAACTTGATGCCCGGGCATGAAATTCTTGCTATCGTCCCTATCATAAAAAGCTTCATTACCTCATAGGTGTACTCACTGACCTCTGCCCCTAAGAAATGATGCAGTGCATAGCGTATCCTCTCCCTGCCATCCCATGTTATGGAATTGATGCGGTCAAGAACCGGATGGTATCTGTTTTCATTTGCCACGACCTTTATCACATCCTCAATCCGCTTTTCGTTGGATAATCCATAATGCTTTTCAAGGTAGACAACAAGGAATTTCAAATCAACATCCGTCAGGCTGTCGCTTTCACGATACCATCCCAAATCCCTTGTAATGTCGATTTTATCCGTAAACATGTTCAGACGGAATGCACCCTGCAGATTAGGGTCATTCATCAAAATCAGACGATAGTTACCGACTGTTTTCCTGACTTCTCCCTTTTCTGTGCTCTCCAGCATCGCCCTGACTTCTCCGATACTCTTCAATTCTTCCTGCAATCGACTTCACCCCCTTTCCAATGTCAGAAACAACAGAAGCTCTGTCAGGGATATCCTTTTCAAGGAGAGTATCAAGCTGATATTCCACTTTACTGATATTCTGCAGAGCTTCTACAAAGCAGGGATGCCATTCCTCATCCATGCTCTTCAGTGCATATTCTGTTTTCCATTTCCTTAACAGATGATAATAGTCTGACAGAACACAAAAACACTGCTTCTGCTCTTCATCCAGTATCTGCTCCGGTGTTTTCTTTGGTGCCATCTTTTTCGGTGGTGCCCGGTTGGTTGCGTCATAATTCAGTCCAAAGTCAGATGCAATCTTCATTGCAGCTTCCTTTGGTGCAAGCCCGAAATATTTTGCCACAAAATCTATCGCATCTCCGGTATCTCCACAGCCGAAACAATAGTATCTCTTATCAATCTTCATGCTGGGAGTCTTGTCTTTATGAAACGGACAACAAGCCAGCCCACTCCGGTTGATTTTGATGCCATACTGCATAGCCACCTGCCTTGCAGTGACATTTTCTTTCACTACTGCAAATACATTCATGCTTATCCCAATTCCTCTCCCCTTGCTTTTTTGTGCTTTCTGTCATGTGTGGGTGGTCTTACCCACGGAATACCATTTTTGCTATACATCAGGTGTCCTCCTTCATTTTTATTTGAACTTCTGGACAACTTGTCCAAAAGCTGCTTTCCTGTTCTTTATCCATAAATGCACAAAAAAGAGCATTCATGCTTTTTACACATAAATGCTCTGACGCTGTTTTATTATAAAATTGTCTTATCTGTTGTTCCCTACAAACTGGAATTTGACTAATTATTGTGTTTTAATGATTCTATAAACTACCCCCAATTGAGCAGGGTATGTTTCTTGAATCATTCCATTAAACCATATTGTAACGATATCTCCCACCTGAACATCTTCCGCTAAATTTTCTGCCGATACATAATACTCTCCATCATTCATCTGACAAAAGCCTTCAGCTGTACTCACATGCGTTACAAGAAGTTCTCCATCATCGGTAATTTTTTTTACTTTTGCATTAAAATTGATAACCTCTATTGGAATAGACGTATCATCTTTTTCAATATCTCTAAATATGATTCGTTCGTCATCAATGACTACTATGAGCTGACCTTCAGAACTCCTTTGATAATGATATCCGCTTCCGAAATTTGATTGATTATTTTCAGATGGTAACTCTGTCCCTGCCACTGTTGACACAATTTCTCCATCCATTGTTCCACAACCAGGCATTGACGCTACATATCCTGTGTCTTTATATATAACACCATCAACCATAACACATGGAGGATATGAGCCAGTATCTGCTATTTGCTCATTTTGTACTACATCATCATTTTCTTTATTTTCTGTTTCTACGGACACATTTCCAGACACAGGTTCTTTATTTTCTTGATTCGTTCCACATCCAGCCATTCCCAGCACCATACATAATACAAGCAGATAGATTACTTTTTTCATAATACATGCCTCCTTAACTTATATTTTTTAACTCTATAAACTGGAATTGTATATTAATTTTTCTTATTTAGTCTAATATGGAAATCGTTGGCTTTAGAACATTCTTCATATGTAAGATTAGTTTCATTCATTAAAAAACCAACGGCTTCCTCCTTTGTATTGTAATTAGATTTTTCTTTCATATATCTTAACAAATTGGTCATATATATTTTTCCGTACTTCTTCTGACAAACCGGCGTATTTTGTATCCAACACCTTTTTTACGGCTTCGTACTTCCTATTTTTATCTTCTATATCCGGACCACGGTCATAATTAAACCTCACATCATAAAAAATGTGTTTCATATCGTTACTTAAAGCTTGTAACACTCGAAATCCTTTCATAGAAAACTTTCCTTCTTTTATACCATTCTCCACACAGGGCTGTATCGCCCAATCCATCATAAACCAATTCTCCATTGGCATATTTACACCATATCCGGAATCTGACAAAAAGTCATTTATCTCATTCCAATTTATCTGTAACGGCAAATCGTTTTCTTTCGCAAATAAATAGTCATCACGCTGTAATTCCTGTTTTTTTCGCTTTCTTGTATTTCTTTCATAAACAATCCAGTATATTACCATTGCTGCTATAATACACACGCTAAATATCTTTGTAATCATGGTATTTCCTTTATAAATAATCAAGTATACTACGGTTACTACCGCAATACTTATGCTGAGTACCTTTATAATCAAACCATTCATTGTGTATCTCCCTATCACTAAAAATTGGAAATTAACAAGTCGACAAATTCAAATAAACGCGTGCTTTTATAGCTCGCCTCTCAAACGTGCTTCTATATCAGATGCCGTGTATAACACATCCGTTACAATTACCCTTTCGTCACGGATTGTGTAAAATACTGAATAATTATCGACGAGCATTCTACGCAACTCCATTCTCTTTTCCGGCTCAGAATCCATAATCCTAAATCGTTCCGGGAAAGTGTCTAATGTAAGTATTTCATCAGCAATGCGATTATATTGTCCCATTGCATTATCCGGAGCAAGCAAATCTATAGCAATATAATTGTATATATCTTCCATATCCTGCAAAGCTTCTTTTGTAATCTCTACCTTATAGTGCTTCATTAATGCCTCTCTCTAAATGCCACAAACGCACTAGTTGCATCCTCAACATTTCCTTTCTCTATATCGGCATATCCTTTTTCTAACTTTTGATGAATCTGTGTAACAGACATCATATCTGCATTCACTGAATTAGCCGCTTTTGGTAATACAACAGAAAAAGGAATTCCTCCTACTAATGATATTTGTTTTAAATACATATCTATAGCAGTAGCCATTGGTATCCCTAATTGTGCCAATACACTTTCTGCATTTTCTTTTACATCTGGATTTACTCTTATATTTAATGTTGCTGTTTTTCCCATAGAATACACCTCCATCTTTCTTTTATTGTAACGTCTTTTGCGTTACAAATCAATCTATGAAATATATTTTCGATGCGATAGCTTCACATTGTTTTGATTAACCATTGCATATCTGAGCGTTGTATCTATTTGCTCATGTCCCAGAATTTTCTGTACCTGTTCAATCGGCATACCTTTCTCAATTGCTCTGGTGGCCATAGTCCTTCTGAACTTATGTGGGTGTACCTTTTCTACACCTAACTTCTTCCCCATTTCTCGTAATCGTAACTCCACACCGCTTTCAGTAAGTCTACTGTATGGTTTGTTTAACGACACAAATAACGCTATATTATTATCTGTCCTTGATTCAATATAATTCAACAAATGAATTTTGGTCTTAGCATCAAAATATGCTTTCCTCTCTTTGTCTCCTTTGCCATCTGCGATGCATTTAATACTTCCGCCATGTCATTGATGATGTCATAAATTTCTCTACCCATAAGAGCACACTCCTTTTTGAAGGAGTATATCGTAGAAAAATCAGCGTATCAACAGAGCGTATTACTGGAATTTACCTTCCGCTCATATAAAATATATCAATAGCTTTACTTGCAAACTCTGCTGTGCCAACTCCTCCAACATCATCAATATTTTCCGTAAGTTCTCCTCCACCGGCATACATTCTTCCAAGACCGCATAAAATCTTATCAGAACATGTATAAAAATGATCTGTAATGTAATCCTGAAGTTTCCTTACCTGCAACTGCACCTGTTCATCTTCTGGGTCCATTTCTTTCATTTGTCCGAATTCAACAAATAATTGCATAAACTCATTTGCAACAGTAGCTTCATCATCTTTCGTCCAGTTCTTTGTTTTCTCTTCAAACTCCTTATACTCAGAGGTTTGTCCCCATTGTTCTTTTGCTCGTTTAGAATACTCATCAATCTTTGTTGTATCAAATACTTTAAAATCCATATATTTCACTCCTATTCCTTTTATTCCTCGAGCGAAACTAATAAGATTTTCAAGATGCTCTTTTTTCATAGTAAGCAATTCAATCTGCTGCTCTAATGCTTTATTCCTGTCAAAGTTAGGGGCATCAATTATCTTTTTAATCTCCTTAAGCGGAAATTCCAATTCTTTAAACAGTAAAATTTGTTGCAGCCTTTCCAAGGATGTATCGTCATACAGCCTATAACCTGACTCTGTATATTCAATAGGTTTTAAGAGACCAATGGTATCATAATACTGCAGAGTGCGTATACTCATTCCTGTTAATTTACTTACCTCATTCACTGTCATCATTGTCATTTCCTCCTCTCGATAAACATATCGTAAACTATTACGTTGCGTAGGAGTCAATAGATTTTCAAAGAAATTTTCAAAATTAACAGCTTGATAAATTCCGATTTTCTTGATTCTACAAACTGAAATTTGTTAGTGCGATTGAATATCCATTTAATACTCAATCCCTCTTCTTCTTTACACAAATAATGACCGCCATAACAATCATCGGAATCATACTGATAATACCGATATATGCCGGTCCCAGTATTGCCATATTGGAATAATCAGGTTTTACCAGATATGCAAAAATAGTAAATGCATTGGTAGCACCATGCATAAGAGATGGCAACCAGATGGTCTCTGTCTTTTCATATACATAATCAAATAATATCCCCATCATAATAGTAGCGACACAGAACACAATCGGACCAAGTACCGGTGCGCCAATATATTCTTTACCATACTCATATCCAGCCAAAATCATAATCGGCCAATGCCAAGCCCCCCAAATAGTACCACCTACAATTCGACCCTTAGTAACACCCAGCTTCTTCTTCAAATATGGATACAGCGCACCTCTCCAACCAACCTCTTCGCCTAATGCGACAAACATATTCAGAAATGGTGCAATTGTCACAGCTTGAACAGACGTAATCAGCAGATACATTGGTATCGTGATACCCTGTGCCTCGAACTGTTCCAACGCTCCCGCTTCCTCTAAAAGACCTCTTAACGTCATAAATTCAGAGTCAAATGTATCCGGGAAAATCACAAAAAACAAGACCCCTCCAAGGATACTTAATAACGCCGGCATCCAAAGGGCAAAGAATACATAACGAAGTTTCCCTTTTAAATGTGGTACCCATCCCATACCTTTTAGCGGGATTCTGGCTACCAGTACACCAAGGAACGGCATAAACATGGTAATCATCACTATAACAGTAAACACTATCTGATTTCCATTATTACTAAAAACACTTGCTATCATTTCTAAAATCCAAGCTAGTCCAAATGCGACTGCCATGTATATCACAAATTGTTTCTTACTCAAATTAATTGTTTCCATTATGCATCCACCTCTTTTCTATATACTTCCAAACTCCAGATTCTCCTCCTGCAGGTAGGGCAAGTTAGCTTTCGTGTCTTTGGCGTATGATTTCCAAAGAATGCTTCTAATTTCTTTGGCTGAAATCTGGTATGGCATTCCGGACAGAGATACTCTACCCGCTTGTACCAATAGCCAAACATAATTGCTACACAAATAGGAATCACTGCCATGGCCACAAAAAATGGCAACCAGATTCCTTTTAATATACCAATCACAAAAGTAACAATTTCGACAATTTCTAACGGAATTGCTATGATCAGCATTTTTTTGTACATTTTCTTTCGCTTTTCTTTTTCCTCCATAATCGATGATATGTCATGAATTGTTTTTTGCGACCCATCCTTGAAAGAAGCCAAAGAACTTCTTATGCCTTTAATATTTTCTAATTGTTTCGTTTTTTTCTTGACATCCGCCTGAATATTTTTTTCTTGCTCATCAAGCAAAAGTTCGATTACCTTTTTTGACTCTTCGGATTCCAATATTTCAGCAATATCTTTTATAGAGATATCCAAATCTCTTAAAAAGCAAATCGTTTCCAATGTGGCAACATCCTCTTCGGAGAACAGTCTTCGTCCCCCTTCCGTCAAATCTGTTGGCACCAAAATACCTCTTTCATCATAGTATTGAATCGTTCTTACTGAAACGTTGCACTTCTTTGCAAGCTCTCCTGTTGTGTATAATGACATATCCTGCCTCCTTTCAAGGTCCATATTAGTACATAACGTAGCGTGACAAGCAATATATCACGCTACGTTATTTTTTGATTTTTTCAAATAATCAAATTTTTATATCAAACCAGACAGCGAGAGAAATTCAAATTTGCTTATTTTAACCAAATCGGACCGACAATAAATATTCCCCAAAAGAGAACTGTAATAATGACTAAGGCTTCAGATACAGACCAGTAAATGATTTTATATTTTTTTACCGTAAGAGGATATATAAAATATATCAGTACAACTAATAGCTGTAAAATGATAAATAGTATTGTTTCCTCAACCGTTGCAGATATGAAAAAGTCAGCAGCGCCCTTTGCTACACCCTTACCTATAAGCCAGATATTGACTGCCAAAAAAGAAACGATTGAAAGAATTAGCTTTACACCAAATCTATTCATGTTATTCCCCTCCAAATTCCGATTTGTAAAACTGTAGCATTGATTATATCAAAGAATCATACTTGCAGCAATCCCCTTAAAACGAGAGGCAGGTGTGCCCTCCTGCCCCTCAAAAGGAAGGGAAGGTGAAAAATATATAGTCAACTGCTGTTTCCAGCAGCTATGAATCGTTACTTACCATAGAAGTCATGGTTTACTTCTGCTTTATAGTAATTACTACATGTTACAGGAGCATTATACAGTGTCGTGAGCATATAGCTTCGTATGTTGCGTACCTTTGTAGTATTATTCCGCAGGCATTCCAGCACATACTCCATCGTATGAAAATCTATCTTCTCCAATCTGCTCCGAACAACATCATATGGGAAATCATATTTATTGATACGGATTACTGGCTGTTTAACCGCTATGGTCTCAACCATCAGCTCCACCAATTCGTTTATGTCCATCTTCTCTGTAGGATGGCATTGAAGCAATCCGTCATAATCAATATTATCTTTGATAAATGAGCGCACTTCATCCATCCTATCCATCGTATCAGTTTTCACGCCTGTGCCTGATGGAATGATAGGATAGGTAATCTCCTCCGTATTCTCTGTAGTATTCTCTGTATTTGTCTTACAAAACTTTGTATGAGGTGGTACATCGTTTTGTGGTAGGGTGTTACAAAATTTTGCAGGAGGGTCATACGAAATTTTGTAGAGGGTGGTACAAAATTTTGTAGGAGGGTCATACAAAGTTTTGTATGAGGAGGTACAAAATTTTGTAACAGACTTATTTGCTTGGTTTTCAGCCTGTTTTTGTATTTCTTCCCCTGTGTTTTCTACATCTTCGTCATCTCCTGGTATGTTCAGATATGTACATGTGTAAAGTCTATCAACGCATAGATCAATATACATGACATTATTTAAAACCATTCCGCTATTTGTTTCTATGTTACGGAATTCACGACGGATCACACCGATTTCCTCTAGTCTGTCAAACGCTGCCTTCACACTTCTCCGTGATTCTCCAAACTGCTCGGCAAAATCATTGTAGGTTTTCTGTAGCAAATCCTCTCGAAACTTTTTTCTGTAACCAATTGTCATGCCGCTATGCTCGTCCCGTACTTCCACAGGACGATACCAATACACGATTTCCGACAACACACAGATAGCGAGAAGGTATGGCTTGCCATTTTCACGCAAAATTGTTTTATACCAATTTACCGGTGTAACATTGCCACTAATGCTCATCTCTGCCAGCGCATCCACCGACGCATTACCGGTATTTACAATATTAGTCATGCCCTCTCACCTCTTTTCTTCCATTCATCTAAGAGGTTTATTATAACCTCTGTAATCTTTTCTTCCGTATATCCTTCATCAAAGTAGTCATCCAATCTGTCTGCCTTGAACGTTACCTTTCTCGGCTTTGCTAACACCTGTTCCGGAAGCATGATGTTCCTCACTTCTTCCTGTGTAAGCATATTTTCCCGGCAGGATGCCTTTAGTCTTGCCGACTGCTCTATATTAGGGAATATATTCCTGTCGAGTATTATATCGAGTACCCACTGCTGCTGCTCCTCGTTCAGATACGAAAGATCAACACCCTGAATAAAACCAATCTTTTTCCTGTCAACAAAGTCAAGCAGTTCATCAGAGAGCTTTGCAAGTCTGATATATCGCTGAATCTTCTTTGCGTTCTCGCCGGTTTCCTCACTCATGATATCAAGGCTACTACCCTTATCTCCCTTAATGCCCTGATGTTTCATGGCATAGTAACGCATACTATACGCCCTTGCCTTTTCGCTTGGAAAGATATCTTCTCTCTGAATGTTACTGTCCACCATGACAATGGTAGCTTCTTCATCATTCAGATTGCGAATGAACATCGGCATGGTATCAAGACCGGCAAGTTCACAGGCAGCTTTTCTTGTGTGTCCGGCAATGATTTCATAACCACCCTGCGGTCGCATTCTCGCAATCCCTGGAACAAGCACGCCATACTGTCTGACACTCTCTACTATTTCCTCCAGCTTATCTTCATGAATCTGAAACGGATGATTTCTGAATGTATGCAGACTTGCTAAAGGTATTTCTCGAATTTCACCACCATTTGCATTTGCCTGTTCCAGATTTTCGTTTGTACCAAACAGATCGTCAAATGATTTCATCTTTATCTTGGAAGCACTATTGGATTTATTCATCTGCAAGCACCTCCTTTGCGAGCTTCTTATACGCCGCCGCAACTTTTCCTCTTGGGTCATGCTTGAATATACTCACACCCTCTGCGGAAGTCTCTGCCGCTCTCACAGAATGTGGGATAACCGCACCAAACACACGGACATTTTTGCCATAAATTTCTTCCACCATGGACTTGATTTCCTTTGCGTAATTGGTACGTCCAACCATCTTTGTAAAAACGATTCCCTCTATTCCAAGGTTAGGGTTCAAATATTTCTTAGTCCTGCCAAGAGTGGTAATAAGCTGCTGTAAACCCTTTACGGAAAGGTACGCTGCTTCTATCGGTATGATGACTGAATCAGCCGCAGTAAGGGCATTCATTGTCACCATGCCAAGACTGGAATTGCAGTCAATCAATATATAATCATAAAGATTTCTTACACTTGTTATGTACTCTTTCAATATGTACTCTCTCCGCATGGTATTTACCAATGTGACTTCCAGTCCGGAAAGTTCGATATTGCATGGAAGAAAAGATACTCCCTCCTCATGTACAATAACCCCTTCCCGCTTTCCATAATCTTCATCATTGATCACTTTACCCATGATTGTCGAGAGTGTCACGTCAAGCTCATCCGGCTCTGCCACGCCGAGGCTTGATGAAAGGGATCCCTGACTATCCGCATCTATAAGCAGTACTTTCTTACCTTCTCTTACCAAACCTATACCTAAGTTTACTGTTGTCGTAGTCTTTGCCACGCCACCTTTTTGATTCACGATTGCTATCACCTTACACATACCGTTGTACCTCCATTTCTATCGAATCACCATGCCACTTCCTACATAGTGGCATTGTTCATTCAACTGTTTTGCATTGATGGATTTCTTATCAGAATCCGTTTTCTTTCTCGACACTTCTGCATATACACGCTTGTATTTATCTGTCCCCACATTGTCAAAAAAAGTCGAGACATTATTCAATTCAAATCTTTTATCTCTCTGAAGCAGACGGACAAACCAGCGTATATCATTCTTTGTTCCCTGAAGTCTAATCTTTAACATCTGATCACTCCTCTTAGTTTTATCTCATGACACAAAAAGGACACCTTCCAAAAATTTCTTAATGGAAAGTGTCCTTAAAATTTTGCAAATATTTAATTTCTATGCACTAAGCGGAATATTATTGTATTTTGTTTTTGAATTTTGTCGTACTAAGTGTCGTACCATCTCCTGTAATATCTCTGCAAACCCGCATAAATCCTAGTTCTCGCTATTCAACGACTTCATTGTTGGGACCCTTTTTGTGGTTCTTTCATACTCGACCAAGCTGGTGTTAATACTATTAAATTCTCCATATTCCAATTATCCCCCCTACTTCATATTTTTGCTCTACTTTGAGTCACTTTGCGGGCAAATGATGTAAAATATGATGTAAATGATGTAGGGCGATAGTAGTATATGCAAGAGCATATTCATATACAAGAAATTATAACTTCTCTTATTTACAATGTCAATCCACATCAAAGTAACGTTGCCTTATCTTTTCCTGCTTCAGAACAAGAAAAAAGAACACACAACACTCTGTATGTTCTCTTTCTGTATGTGAAGTCCAATATTATACTTTGAAATAGCTATCCAATCCTTTGAACTCTGCCGCTTTCATTTCTTTTGTAACATCAGCATAGATGTTCAGTGTAGTTGAAATATCTGAATGTCCAAGTGCATCTTGAATGACCTTTATATTTACTCCAGCTTCACACATTCTTGTTGTAAATGTATGTCTAAGCGAGTGACAGCTAAAATGAGGAAGTAACACATCAGGTTCATCACTGTGCAAAAACTGCTCATCATTGCAATCACGGATAATTCTTCGGATTGCTTTGTTGAGTGTGGCTTGGTGCTGTACCTGACCAAAACGATTGATGAAAATAAAATCTGTATATCCGTCAATCGTGACCTCGCAATGAAGTCCTAAATCTTCCTGCTTCTGTTTCTCATGTTCAAATGCTTCTTTCACAAAACCGAGCATTGGAACCTGCCTCATACTCGCCGGAGTCTTCGTTGTATTTACATTGAAATAACAGCCACTTTTACTTTCAATGTATAAGCCTGTGCAATGCTGTTTGCTGCTGCTTCATTCTGTGACCTCCAAGATGTCGAGATTGTCCCACGGTAGCCATACTGTAAAATACGACCAACGAAAAGACGGATTTCATCTCCGGAAATAACCCCGTTGGATGCAAGGTTATTAAAATAATTTTCGTCATACTTATTCATTGTCTGACCGACCTTGAGCGAAATTCCCGGCTCAATACAATAAGCAACATTGCCTGAGTATGAGCCAATAGCCTTAAGATTGGTAAAATTAGAACGTCCGGTATGCCAACCATTTTTCAAGGTCAAATTACTGTGTCCCCATACCCCATCGTAATTAGCATCGCCATCACGAGGGAAATCGACCATATAAACATCGGCTTTTTCTCCCGAAGCAGCATATGCTGTTGTCGAGCCAATGCCTGCAAAAGTGGTCACACACATAAGGGTCGCCAAGAAAAGCGACGTGACTCTTTTGAATTTTGACTTTATCATTGCGTTTCCTCCTGTAAAAATTGAAAAACACACCGTATCTCTACGATGTGCCTTTGTGGATTTTCTCTTACGACAAGATTTACCTGCCGAAAAACAAATGCGAATTTTTCGTTAATTTTTCATTTTACCATACACCTCCTGTCCGTTCATACTGTGCGATTGCCCCTTAGAGATAGACATATACTTTGAGATAGTTATATTCAAGTGAGATAGTATATATCATTTTCGGTAGGTAAAAGTATAACTAAGGGGTTAGAGTGTGAGAAAGGGGAACTGTAAAACAGGCTATCTGCTGTCACGCTCTGCACGATTACGCAAGAACTTGTTGTAATGCTCCAATGCCTTGCAGACAAAATCCTCCGTCTGACTGACGGGAATATTTTTCGGGATAAGCTGTCTTACTCTGTCGCCCCTCAACACGATTTTTTCCTTTTGGTTCGGCTTTTCCTCAGACATAACAGCGTGGATTGCTTCTGTTGTAAGGTTGCCCTCGTTGAATAACTTTCGCATACGGATTGTCTGGTCGTGTGACGGGGTAGCGTCATTCAGGTCGATTTCATCAACCACATCACGCTGGCAATCTTCATCAAGATAGGAAAGTTCTACGGCAGGACGCATTTTAATACGCCCCTCGTCAACAAATTCAAGCAGTTCGGGGACAAGATTTGTCAGACGAATATAACGCTGTATTTGCGTCTTGCTGTCATTTGAATTATCAGCGATTTTCTCAACAGAGAACTTCTGCCCCACTGGGTCAGAAGTCAAATCAGAACGAAACCCCTGCCTTTTCATTGCTTCCAAACGCATTTTATAGGCAAATGCTTTTTCACTCGGCAATATCTCTGACCTCTGGAAATTACTTTCAACCATTAAAATGGTCGCTTCATCTCTGTTCAGGTCTACAATCTCACTTCTCAAGGTTTCAAATCCTGCCAGTTCACACGCTCGCTTTCGTCTGTGTCCTGAAACAAGTTCGTATCTGCCGTCCACTTTCTGCCTTACCGTTGCCGGAGTAATCACTCCTCTTTCCTTGACACTCTCCACAAGCTGCATCATATCTTCATCGTCCCTGACCTTAAACGGGTGGTCGGGAAAATCATCAATCAGCTCCAATGGAATATCTCGGATTTTTGAAAGCTGTTCTTCATCTCTCTGTGCCTGCGTGGTAAATAAATCATCGAGCTTCGTGAGAGTGAAGTCGCTCTTTCTTCCTGCCATCGGCTAACACCTCCTTTGTAAATTCAGCGTATGCCTTAGACACTGTGCTGTTTGGCTCATAAGCATAAATACTTTTGCCTTTGGAAGAAGTTTCAGCAGCTTTCACGGCAATCGGGATTTGTGTTCGATACATTCTTATCTGATTACCGAAGTTTGCCCTGAGTGCTTCCACCGTACTCTTTGCAAGGTTTGTTCGGCTATCCACCAAAGTAAGTAGCATACCATCTATCTTAATATCTGGATTGATATACTTCTTTACTTTAGAAATGGTCTGCACAAGCTGTGTCATCCCCTTTGCAGGCAAATACTGAGCCTGAACCGGAATGATAACACTGTCTGCCGCCGATAAAGCATTGAGAGTAACCATACCAAGTGAAGGCATACAGTCTATAATTACATAATCATATCTGTTCTTCACTTGACTCAGATAATTCTTGAGTGTAGTTTCTCTGCTCATTGCGTTTACAAGGTTAAATTCCATTGCTGAAAGCTCAAGGTTTGCCGGAACAAGGTCAACACCTTCTTCGTGGTGCAGGATACCAACCATAGGGTCTGTCATCGTTTCATTGATTACATCTGTGAGTTTCGTTGCAAGCGTGATACCCAAGCCGTCTGTATCCTGCCAACCAAGACAAGTCGTTAAATCGCCCTGCGGGTCTGCGTCTATGAGCAATACTTTCTTGCCCTGCATTGCAAGCCCGACTCCAAGATTAACTGTTGTGGTGGTCTTTCCGACTCCGCCTTTCTGATTACATACGGAAATCGTTTTGCAGTTTGACACTTCTTTTTGCCCTCCTTTCTGAAAATTCATAGCCACCGCATTATGGCTATGTACCTGACCGACTCATTTCCTAATCGGTCATAGCAATACTTGTTCTCAACACCCCTTGCCAAGCAAAATGCTTATGGGAAGTCACTAAGGAACAGACTGCTTATCTGTATCATAGGATTCTAACCTCTGCCGGGTACTCCGCCAGCTCCGTAGAGAAGTATCATTATCATTCTGACTGTCATCGCCATATCAGGAGCAACCTGATACTCATAACCGGAGTTCTCGCTATTCTGAAATACAGAAATCACGGCGTACCTGCTAAAGTGGCTATCATCAGAAATAAAGTCTTAGTGAATGACTTATTCAATTTTCAAGCGAAAAGGCTTCCGTTTTTGCTATCCGGAATGAACCCCTTCACTCATTTGGACAAAGGGGTATGAAATGCACACCCAAAATCTCCGCTTTTCCAAAAATATTTCAAAAAAATTTTTGAAATAAAAAAGCCGCCTGCTCCGGTTAGGAAACAGACGGCAAATCAACGTTCTAAATGTATTCAATTTTCAATTTCTTTTTCTTTGCTCCAAGCACTTTGCAGAGGACATCATCTACTGCGTCTGTGTATCGTCCCTGGGCTGCTAAATTGTTCTTCAGTTCAATGAGCGATTGTATCACTCGGCTTCGTTCTTCTTCATTTAAGTATAGATGATAGGTTTTCTCTCTCATTGGCTGTCCCTCCATCTTTCAAATGTATTTTTGATTATCTCTACATCTTCCTCGGTATCGGAAGAAATAAATATATGTACGTTCTGAAAAGCTCTTTTTAAGCTGTCGGCATAATCCAGTTCAGTGCCTTTCATCGGCAGTTTAATCAGTCTTATTCCTCGTTGCTCACACATATATGCTTTCATTATTTCTATATTCTCGTCAGCACTTCCTGACTCAATAGCCAACTTTTCTGAAGGTATGTATGTTTCAAGCGGAACTCCAAGCAATCGGTCAGAACCAAGTTCTGCTTTCAAGCCTTTCTTATTAGAATAATAGCTGACAGCCAAAGCAGGAAATAGAGATAAATATTCTTGCTCACAAATTCGGCAGCCTTTATTCAATATCGTCCTTTCATTTATCTTCATACTCCATGAATGACCGTGCCTGCATTTCCACCACGCTCTCTTTGCTGAAGTTCGTGATACCTCTGTCGGCTTCAATTTATTCTGTTCATAATCCCATTCACTGAGAAGCTGACTGTCCGTTGTCGCCAAATCATTATATCCGGCAAGGACTTCTCTCTCTGCACAAACGGGGCATACCGTGCCTTTCACACGGGCATTGACAACGGATTTCCACTCATTACCGCATTTTCTGCACTTCCACCAGACGTTTTTCCTCGACTTTGCATTTACTTCATCAGGTTTCAAAGGCAAGTTCTTCTCCGACCACTCCGAAGCAATTTCAGGGTGTGTTGTCTGCAAATCGTTAAACCCTTTCGAGAATATGTACCCACTGCAATACGGGCATTTACTCCCACCGGAACGGGTAGAAATAAGGGTGTTCCACTCTCTGCCGCAATCCTTACACTTCCACCACGCCTTACGATTGGCAAAGACCGTAACCTGAGTTGGAAGTAACGGATAATTTCTGTCCGACCACTCGGCAGCTATATCCGGCAGAAGCGTTGCAAGGTCATTAAATCCTGCCAACACTTTATTATGAGAGCAATACGGGCAACCCGTTTTATTTATTGTCCTGCTCTTAACGACAGCTTCCCACTCGTGACCTTTTTTACATCTCCATATCACTTTCTTATGAGAACCAATAGAAACCTCTATCGGTTTTATCTTATTCTTTTTCGACCACTGCTTTACCAATAGTGGCTCTAATGTCGCCAAATCGTTAATACCTGCAATCACTCTCGCACCGGAACATATCGGACATTTCTCTCCATTAGAACGAGCCTTAACGCTTGTCTGCCATACATGACCGCAAGCACCTCTCCACCATACTTTTCTATTTGAACCGAAAGTAATGTCATCAGGCGTAAGCGTTAAATTCTTTTCCGACCACTCCGAAACAAGCTCTGGGTGTACTTCTGCTAAACTGTTATTCATAGCCAAACCTCAACCTCCTTGTGCTTAGAGTATATGAAGTTTTGGCTTTATCTTGTAGTTTGCGAATATCCGTATAAATAGAAAAAGCCCTTTGAGAAAGGGATTTCTCCTCTCTCAAAGGGCAAGTTGGCAAACTTGAATTTCTATTTGTGTTGCCATGTCATTACATAATCTTTTTCTCCGGTAGCCTCATCTAAGCCACTATGCTGAATCTCAAATCCTTCTCTCTTATAAAAAGATATTGCCCGTGCGTTCTTTTGGTATACGTTCAAGTGCAACTTATTCCTTTTATCCTTTGCATAATTCAGCAGAATTTTACCTATACCCTGCGATTGCATTTCACCAGAAACAAAAATGCCCTCAACATATTCATCATTTAACCCTATAAAACCCTGTATTTCTGTATCATACTCATACACATAAACCTCTGCTAGTAACAACGCTTCTTTTACTGATTTGAAATTGCTTTTCCAGTATTCGGCGGGGATAAAATTATGTGCCTTTATATTTGTATCCAACCATATATCTGCAACTTTATTTATATCATCCATTTGAAATTCTCTAATCATAACGGTGACTCTCCATAAACTTGAATTTAAATTATAACGGTCTTTGCAAATACACCATATCTACCAACTGTATTCCACTCTCATAGATTGGGTGGTCATAATTATCTATAAAGAAATTTGATATGATATGCGAACGGACAAAACCACACTTTTCATAAAATGGTATTGTCAGTGGGCTATCGCCTGTTCCCACTTGTAGAATGGCATATTGCTCTCTGTAATTATTAACAATAAACTCAATTAAGGCTCTTGCATAACCTTTCCCTTGATATTCTGGAACTGTCGCAATGTTCTTGATTTCAAGTATGTCATTTTCTTTATCGGTTATGACACACTCACACTTGACCCCATTATCATCAAGTACATACATCTTGCCGTTATCAAGATAACGGTCAACCATATCTTCCTGCTCATCTGCTAATAGGAGCAAATCAAGATATTGTTTTTTATTTTCTTTAACTTCAATAATTTTCATCAATCGCACCTACAAGTTCCGATTTCTCAGTTTCAAAAATTAGAATTTGTATGGCTCAACTCCTTATCGACCGTCCATAGCTCGTTTATAAAGTAGACCTTCTTTTATAAGTAACAACAGAAAAGCCACTGTTACTGCATATGGTTCTCTCGCAATCGCCAGATACAAAACAGTAATAATACTAAGCCCTACAGACAAAAAAGTAATCACCTTTTTTCCCTTTTCAAATTTGAAATTGACCATTAAAATATTCACAATTCCAATAATCGTTAATGCGATAAAAAGACCCCAGTATGTCATACGAATCCAAATTTCATTATCTACATACTCAATAAGACTTACTGAATAGATATATCCATCAACCGGTTTGGAATACAATGGAAGAAAAATAAGCATCAAAGAGAGCAAATCGGTAAATCCAAATAACAAGTCACATAGACCATTGAGATTTGACTTGTTTTCTTTTTCAGCAATCAAAACCAACTGATCTCCGGATAACAGCTCATCAATGGACACAGAGAAATATCTGGATATTTCCTTTAATGAATCTATGCTCGGATATCCTCTTCCGGATTCCCATTTTGAAATTGCAGTTCTTGAAACAAATAATGCCTCGGCTAGTTCTTCTTGTGTCAAACCTCGGCTCTTTCTTAATTCCTGAAGCTTTTCATGGAATTCCACCTCCTTCACCTCCTTTTTTATTTCACTTTTTTATTGTTAGCATAACTACTGCCTTATAAACAGTAAATAATCCGGCACTTAACAATACACCACCCACAATATCCGTAAACCAATGTACTCCGGAAATCAATCTGCCGATAACCATGAATACAGAAAAAGCGATTGCTAGAATCGTTATGATTCTTTTCAATGTAGAACATGACATTCTTCGCTGGATCTGTTCAACCAAAGTCGGCATCACGCACAATACCAGTAGAGTCGTTGAAGAAGGATAAGAAGCCTCCATAATTCCATTGATTAAAATTGGTCTGTAATTGATTGGGATGATCTCAAAAATGAAGTATGCCAGTATCACTATAACATAATAAACTCCCAGGATAATGATATCGGGATCCACTTTGAAGAGACTTCTTCTCTTTATTAACTGAACCAGTCCAATACCTGCAAAAATCAGGCATACAACTAAAGGAATCAGACCCATCCAATCGGTAATCGTATAAATTGTCATATTAACATTTGTTAAACGATGAAACCAGCAATTGAATGTTGCAAATCCAATATTCGTTGCATTCTGCCCCAGTGGCTGCACGTCTACCATCTGAATCAAAGCTGTCCATATTGCAAACGCTATAATAAATATACCTCCTAAAAATAAAACTTGTTTTCCATTCTTTTTCATCATTATACGTCCTTTCTATATTGGTTTGTCTTTTCGACGATTTCACCTTATCAAAAAGCGTAAAATGACGCAAGAATCGCTCTTTCACATGTATGACACGATTCGTATCATCCCCACAAATGCGTGATTTTCTGTATATTTTCCTGAATACCTATTCCTACAAATTTCGATTTGTATTTCTGTTTGTTTTAAAAATGGGCAACTCCGATTGGAATTGCCCACTCATTGCACTAATTATGCGATTTTTTCTTGCTTGCACCGATTTCTGCATCAAATGATGTAAGTTTGATGTAAATCGCTGTTTTTTCAGTTTTTTATCAAATGAAGTACGTCCCGTCTATTTGGTAAAACGGTACATCTTTACATCATCTTAATAGAGCTTTGCACCTGCCGGAATGTGGTCATCAACCATCAGAAGATGAAGCTTTTCTTCGCCTTCTTCTTCATGAATAGCACTGAGGAGCATACCGCAAGAGTCAATGCCCATCATAGCTCTCGGTGGAAGATTTGTGATAGCAATAAGAGTCTTTCCAACCAGTTCTTCCGGCTCATAAAAGCTATGAATACCGCTTAAAATGGTTCTGTCTGTGCCTGTTCCGTCATCAAGAGTAAACTGTAACAGTTTCTTTGACTTCGGTACTGCAACACACTCTTTAACCTTTACTGCACGGAAATCTGACTTGCTGAATGTATCAAAATCAACAAATTCCTCAAATAAAGGCTCTACCTTTACCTTAGAAAAATCAATCTTTTCAGACTCAGTTTTTACATTTTTTTCAGGTGCTTCAGAAGCTGTATTATTTACATCATTTTTCTTATTTACACCATCTAAGGACTTCATTGTTGGGAAGAGGAGCACATCACGGATTGCCTGCGAATCAGTTAACAGCATAACCAGACGGTCGATACCATAACCGATACCACCTGTAGGAGGCATACCAATCTCCAATGCATTTAAGAAATCCTCGTCTGTGTGTTCTGCTTCATCATCACCGGCTGCTGCATTTGCATCCTGTGCTGCAAAACGTTCACGCTGATCGATCGGATCGTTCAGCTCGGAATATGCATTACACATCTCCCATGTGTTAATGAACAGCTCGAAACGCTCAACCTTACTTGGATCAGAAGGTTTCTTCTTGGTCAGTGGTGAGATCTCGATTGGATGATCCATGATAAATGTAGGCTGAATCAGCTTTTCTTCACAAAACTCCTCAAAGAACAGGTTAATGATATCACCCTTCTTATGACGTTCTTCATATGCAATATTGTGTTCATCAGCCAGCTTCTTAGCTGCTGCATCATCTTCTACCTGATCGAAGTCGATTCCGGTATATTTCTTGATTGCATCATTCATGGTCAGGCGCTCAAATGGCTTACCAAAATCAATCTCGATTCCATTATAGGAAATCTTTGTGCCTCCACAAACTTTCTCAGCAAGATAACGGAACATGGACTCTGTCAGTTCCATCATACCCTCATAGTCTGTGTATGCCTGATATAATTCCATCAGCGTAAATTCCGGATTGTGTCTTGTATCAACACCCTCGTTACGGAATACTCGTCCAATCTCGTAAACTCTTTCCAGTCCACCTACAATCAGACGCTTCAGATATAATTCCAGAGAGATACGAAGCTTTACATCCTCATTTAATGCATTGTAATGTGTCTCAAATGGTCTTGCTGCCGCACCGCCTGCATTTGCAACAAGCATAGGAGTCTCAACCTCCATGAAATCACGACCTGCAAGGAAGTTACGAATCTCCTTTAATATCTGTGAACGCTTGATAAATACTGCCTTGCTCTCCTGATTCATGATAAGGTCTACATATCTCTGACGATATCTGACATCTGTATCTGTTAAGCCATGGAACTTCTCCGGAAGGATCTGTAATGACTTGCTTAAAAGTGTCATTTCTTCTGCATGGATAGAAAGCTCTCCTGTCTTTGTACGGAAGGCCCATCCCTTTACACCATAGATATCACCGATATCGGATTTCTTGAAATCTGCATAAGCTTCTTCACCGATCTGATCTCTTGCAACATACACCTGAATGTTACCCTTCAGATCCTGAATATTACAGAAGGATGCCTTACCCATAACACGCTTGAACATCATACGTCCTGCAATGCTAACATGGATCGGTGATGCATCCATGATTGCTCTTCTCTCGTTATAATCGTTGTTCAGCACTTCCTTCTTCTGTGCATCATCCAGCCCTTCTACATCCGGTTCCTGTCTGCCTGCGAGAAGCTCTGCTTCATGTGCTGTATATGCTTCCTTTACATCTGTGCTGTGATAAGTCACATCATACTTTGTAATCTCAAATGGATCCTTGCCAGCCGCCTGTAAATCTGCCAGCTTCTCACGACGAACCTGTAACAGCTTATTTACATCCTGTGGCTTAGCCTGATTGTTCTGCTTATTCTCTGCCATCTTTGTTTAATCTCTTTCTATACTATACTATATTGATCATTCTGTTTATTAGATTGCTCTCTTGATATCTAATATTCTGTATTTGAATTCTCCGTCCGGTGCTTCTACCGTTACTTCTTCGCCAACGCGCGCACCCTTTAATGCCATACCAACCGGTGATTCATCAGAGATCTTGTTCTTCATGATATCTGCTTCTGTTGAACCAACGATGTGGAACACAACTTTCTCGTCAAATTCATAATCATATACTGTTACGGTACGACCGATACCGACAACCTCTGTATCAACCTCGTCCTCGTCAACGACTTCTACATTTTTCAGGATAGCCTCTAACTGTTCGATTCTTGCCTCGATATCACGCTGCTCGTCCTTTGCTGCATCATACTCAGCATTCTCAGATAAGTCTCCCTGCTCTCTTGCTTCCTTGATCTTGGCAGCAATCTCTCTACGTTTATTTACCTTCAGATCCTGAAGTTCTTCTTCAATTTTTTTAAGTCCTGTATAGGTAACTACCTGTTTCTTTTCAGCCATCGCCGACTACCTCCTAAACAATATCTGTGTTTTCCGTTAAGTTCTCACAAGTATCCTACATTATATTCCAGTTTCCCTGTAATGTCAAACCTGTATATAGAAAAAAGAAGCCTTAAAACTAAGACTTCTTTTCCTTAATATCAATGCAGTTGATGGGACTTGAACCCACACCCACGTAAGTGGACATGAACCTGAATCATGCGCGTATGCCAATTCCGCCACAACTGCATGAAAACGTGCTTTATCTCACGCACTCGTTTAATATAGCACGTCATCTGCTTCTTGTCAAAACAAATTTTGTAAAAACGTCAATTTTTTTATTCTGCCTCTGAAGCTGCCTCTGTTGTTGACTCTGTGCTCTCTGCTTCAGTGGAACCATCTTCCGATGCATCTTCTGAACTTGCTTCTGTTGAATCTACCTGAACAGCTGTACCCATCAGATAATCAAGAACCTTTTCCTCTGTTGCATAGAATTTCAGATCGCTCGCTGAATATTTGGAGTTGATCGTATCCTCGTCTACTTCATTATCATCCATCAGCTTCTGCTTATATGCATCAGTCTCTTTATCATTTGCGACCAGATTTTTTTCTAACGCGATCGAGCTGACAACGATCTTCTCCTGCATTACAGATTCAACTGTGCTCTGAAGATAGGAAACAAATGCAGATTCATCTGTATATCCATAGAAATACTGTAAGAATGTTGGTACGCCGATTCCATACTGGGAGGCACTGGACTCGATATTATCCATAACACTCTTGACATAGGAATCAATTTCGCCTTCCGGATACTGATTAAATGTTGTTTTCTCTTTGATTGCCTTTAATACATTTGCACGATCAGTACTGTCTGCAGTTTTGTCTGTATCCTTCTGAAGCTCATCTGTCAGATACTTGGTATAATCCTCCGTCGTTGTATATTTACCATCTGTAGCCGACTTCACAAGGTCATCTGTATATTCCGGTGTCGTCGTTATCTTGATATAATTGATCTTTATATCAAATACAGCTTCCATTCCTGCTACTGTTGTATCAGAATAATCATCCGGATATGTGATCGTGATCTTCTTCTCTGTACCAGGCTTTAATCCGATCATCTGATCATCAAGTCCCGGTGCTAATGCATCCTTGCCTATAACAACACTGGTTCCGGCTTCATCATCATTCTTATTCTTTTCCTGACCATTGATCGTTTCTACATAATTGATGTTGACATCATCACCATCTTTAATGGCACTGTCATAATCCTTTGTCTCTATATTATTATCTGTACAGAATGAATCAATCTTCTCATTGATCTGATCCTGTGTCACCTCTCTGGATGCCGGAACATATTCAACGCCATCATAATCACTTACCTCTGCACATTTTGCATACTGCTTGAATTCACTCTTTGTGCTTCCACATCCACTAAGCACTCCCATGCCGACAACGGTTGCCAGGCAAAGGGTCATTACCTTCTTCATTTTCATAATATAATCTTTCTCCTCAAGGCTTCATCTTATTATTTTATCATCCTCATTTTAAGGATCCTGTTTCAACATCCGCTTTAGTTTGCCTCTGTTGTTACTTCAGTGGTTTCTTCAGAAGCCGTTGTTGCTTCTGTTGCAGCTTCTGTACTCTCTACCTTCTTGCCATTATCAAGCAGGAAAGTCATAACCTTATCTGCCAGTGTATAATACATCAGATCTTCAGAAGAATACTGCTCTCTGATCTGATCCTCTGTTGTAGAATTATTGTCTGCCAGCTTCTTAATATATGCTGTTTCTTCATCTGCATCAATCGTAATATTCTCTGCTTTTGCAATCGCACAGACAGCCTTCTTTTCCTTTACGGACTCTTCACAGATCTGCTTTACATATTCTGCAAATGATTCCTCATCACTGTATCCATAGTAGTAATTGATAAATGTTGCATAATCGAAATTATAGGAGCTTGCCTGAGCTTTCAGGTTGTCAATAATTTCGCTTGCAAGGCTTTCAACCTCATCTTCCGGTACATTCTCGATCTGTGCTTTATTAATAACACTTGTCATAACCACATTCTGTGCAGAAGTAAGTGCTGCAGTCTCATTGCTTGCTTCCAGTTCTGCTTTGATTGATGCTTCATATTCATCTACGGTTTTATAGGAAGTATTATTGGCAACCAGTTCATCGTTGTACTCTGGTTCAACCGGAATCTTAATGTAGTTTACAGTCGTCTTAAATACTGCATCCTTTCCATTCAGTTCTGTGTTTGTTGTACTGTAATCCTCCGGGAATGTTACATTTACATCAAATGTATCTCCGGCTTTATGACCTACGATCTGATCTTCAAAATCATCAATAAAAGATTTGCTTCCCAATGTCAGATCATAACCATTTCCATCAGAATTACCACCTTCAAATTCCTTACCATCTACAGTTCCGACAAAGTCGATATTTACAATATCACCCATCTTTGCTGCACTTGTCTTATCTTCATTATAAGTAGTGCAGGATGAAATAAAAGAATCTACCTTGCTCTGAATATCATCTGCAGTTACCGCTTCCGGTGCATATTCATATTCAATTCCTTTGTACTCTCCAAGCGTAACGCCATCTGCATATTTCTCGATATATTCATCGATCGTCAAATCTTCTGCTGCCTCTGTGCTGCTGTCTGATGAAGTCGCATCCGTTTGCGTTGCATTGTCAAGCTTACCGGTTGTATTCTTTTTATCGCCGCATCCCACAGCCATAGATAATGTCATTGCCATTGCAAGAGCAACCGCAAGTCCCTTTTTCAATTTCCTCATTGTACTTACCTCTATATTATTATAAAATTAGGTATCACCTATCATAGCTTTATATCACATTTCCCATTAAAAATAAAGCTATTTTAAGTAATTCATAGAAATGTCACAAACTATGCAACGTTATTGTTAAATGCCTGATTGTTCGCAATACTTCGACAGTATCCATACTTTCAGATACAATTTCCGACAATTTCACATAATGTCAATCGCCACTCGAACAGTAAATCACATTTTCCCATGCAACACAATATCTAGTATTATTTCTTTGATTTTTTCTCAATATTTTGTACTGATTGATATAGACAAACCAGAATGGTGATGCTATAATGTGTAACTGTCGGGGACATAGAGTTACAAAATATTCCAAACGATTTTTTAGTCTCACAGATTTTAAATCGTTCATTTTTTTGTCTTTTTTTCACACGCGACGCAATATGTTGGGGTTTGAGAAAATATTGCACTCAATATCTAGATAATCAATTTTGAAGGAGAATGTAAAAATGCAGGTAATCAAAAGAGACGGTCGAGCCGTATCCTATGATCGCAGCAAGATTATCGTTGCCATCCAGAAGGCAAATGCCGAAGTCGAAGACTGCGAAAAAATTTCTGAAGAAAAAATAGAAGAGATCATAGACGGTATCGAAGCAAAAAACAGAAAAAGAATGCTGGTCGAGGACATCCAGGATATCATCGAGCAGAAGATTATGGCAGAAGGGAAATTCGTTCTTGCCAAAACTTACATTATATATAGATACAGCCGTGAACTGATCCGTAAAGCAAATACAACTGACGATTCCATTCTCAGCCTGATCCAGAACAGAAACAAAGATGTTATGGAAGAGAATTCAAATAAAAACGCAACTGTTGCTTCCACTCAGCGAGATCTGATCGCCGGTGAGGTTTCAAAGGATCTTACCAAACGACTTCTGCTGCCTGAAAAGATTTCAAAAGCACATGAAGAAGGTGCGATCCATTTCCACGATGCTGATTATTTCTTACAGCCGATTTTCAACTGTTGTCTGATCAACATCGGAGATATGCTTGACAATGGCACTGTCATGAACGGCAAACTGATTGAGAGCCCTAAGAGCTTTCAGGTTGCGTGTACGATCGTTACACAGATCATTGCTGCCGTTGCCTCCAGCCAGTATGGTGGTCAGTCCGTTGATATCCGTCACCTCGGAAAATATCTGCGTAAGAGTTACAATAAATACAAAGCATTATATCAGGAAGAATTTGGCGAGAGATTAGATGCTGATACATTAGAGGAACTGGTAAAAGAAAGGCTGAACGACGAGCTTCGTTCCGGTGTTCAGACGATCCAGTACCAGATCAACACTCTGATGACTACAAATGGTCAGTCTCCATTTGTTACCTTATTCCTGAATCTCGATCCAAATGATGAATACATTGAAGAGAATGCCATGATCGTAGAAGAAATCCTTCGTCAGCGTTTAGAGGGTATTAAAAACGAAGTTGGTGTTTATGTAACACCTGCATTTCCAAAGCTGATCTACGTTCTGGATGAGCACAACTGCTTAAAGGGCGGCAAATATGATTACATCACCCGACTTGCGATCAAGTGCTCCGCAAAGAGAATGTATCCGGATTACATCTCCGCTAAGAAGATGCGTGAGAACTATGAAGGTAATGTCTTCTCCTGCATGGGATGTCGTTCTTTCCTTTCTCCTTGGAAGGATGAAAATGGCAACTATAAGTGGGAAGGACGTTTCAACCAGGGTGTTGTCAGTCTGAATCTTCCTCAGATCGGTATTCTGGCAAAGGGTGATGAAGATAAATTCTGGTCACTCTTAGATGAACGACTTCAGTTATGCTATGATGCCCTGATGTGTCGTCACAGAGCATTGGAAGGCGTAACTTCAGATGTCAGCCCGATTCACTGGCAATATGGCGCGATCGCACGATTAAAGAAGGGTGAGGTTATCGATCCATTACTTCACAACGGCTACTCTACTCTGTCGCTTGGATACATCGGATTGTATGAAACTTCTATCCTGATGAAGGGTGTCAGCCATACAGATCCGGTTGGTGAAGAATTTGCATTAAAGGTTATGAACAGAATGCGTGCAGCCTGTGATAAATGGAAGGCTGATACCGGACTTGGCTTCGGCTTATATGGAACACCAGCCGAAAGCTTATGTTATAGATTTGCACGTATTGATAAAGAACGTTTCGGTACGATCAAGGATGTTACTGATAAGGGCTACTACACAAACTCCTACCATGTTGATGTCCGTGAGAAGATTGATGCATTCAGCAAGTTCAGATTTGAGAGTCAGTTCCAGACGATCTCATCCGGTGGTGCGATCTCCTATGTCGAGATACCAAATATGCGTAACAATCTGGATGCTCTCGCGGAAGTGGTCCGCTACATTTATGAGAATATCCAGTATGCTGAGTTCAATACAAAATCAGACTACTGTCATGTATGCGGCTATGATGGCGAGATCATCATCAATGCAGATGGTGAATGGGAATGTCCGCAGTGTGGCAACAAAGACCACGCAAAGATGAACGTTACAAGAAGAACATGTGGTTATCTCGGTGAAAACTTCTGGAACGTAGGCAAGACTAAAGAAATGGCTTCCAGAGTATTACACCTGTAGGATTCAGGTCTGATGCATGTGATTCATCCGTAGCACAAACAGAATAATATATACCACATACGATCAGAATATACCGGAATTTTTATAAAAACACTTGCTATATTGAAAAAATTGGTTTATATTAAAGCTATGCATAAAGTATTTACTTGTATGAACAGTTTACATCCGATTTTTAACTAAGTGCATTAATAATTTCAATTTGTATGGTCTGCATGTCGTAGAGGGCAATGCGGGCCATACTTTTTGTATGGGAGAAATAACGATTATGAATTATATGGATATCAAACGGTGTGATATCGCAAATGGAACCGGAGTCCGAACCTCTCTGTTCGTATCCGGCTGCACACACCACTGTAAGGGTTGTTTTAATCAGGATACCTGGGATTTCAACGCAGGTAAGCCTTTTACTCAAAAAGAAATTGATACGATCATTGAACTCTGTAAGCCAGATCATATTGTAGGGCTTACCCTGCTTGGCGGCGAACCATTGGAATTCGTCAATCAACAGGGACTGCTTCCACTTCTGGAACAGTTCAAGGCTGCTTATCCGGATAAAACGATCTGGTGCTATACCGGCTATGATTTTGAAAAAGACGTTCTGGACAAGATGTATTTCCAGTGGGATTTCACTCACAAATTCCTGTCCTATCTGGATGTTTTAGTCGATGGAGAATTTGTTGAAGAAAAGAAAGTTCTGGATCTGCGATTCAGAGGTTCTACAAATCAGAGAATATTGGATGTTCCAAAATCATTAGCTGCCAAAAAAGCAGTCTTATGGGACGAGAAAGGAAGGTACTTCTAATGACCACATTTGATATTAACATTAAGAAATTGAATGAAAATGCGACAATTCCTTCTTATGGTTCTGAATTTGCTGCCGGCGCAGATCTGTATGCCTGCATGGATGAGCCGGTAACGATTGCTGCCGGAGAAACCCAGTTCATCCACACCGGACTGGCTATCGAGATTCCGGTCGGCTATGCCGGACTAGTCTATGCAAGAAGCGGTCTTGCCTGTAAACGTGGTCTTGCTCCTGCTAACAAAGTAGGCGTTATCGATGCTGATTACCGCGGAGAGATTATGGTAGCGCTCCACAATCACTCTAATGTTGATCAGACAATCGAAAGTGGTGAACGCATCGCTCAGCTTGTTATCACCCCATACATTACCGGTTGTTTCCATACTGTAGATGAATTATCCGATACCGCACGCGGTGAAGGGGGCTTTGGCTCAACCGGAAGAAAATAAACAGGCGAAAAAATGTCCATGGCACGAAATGTACCATGGACATTTTTATTCTATCCCATTAATTAAACGTGATCATACTATACACATCAGTATTTACACTCTTAGAATAAGTGTAATCTTTATCAATCTTTGATACCCAGTTCGTTAAAAGGTTATTAAAATAGGCATCATTCGCTTCTTTTGTTAACTCCGCTTTATTCGCAGCGGTTGCCTTCTCATCCGTCAGATATGTCATCTGGAAGATATGATAACCATTCTCAGTCTCGATAACCTGTGAGATATCTCCATCCTGCATATCATATAAAGTATCCAGAACCTCCTGTCCATAGCTTTCCAGGATCTGATCCTTACTCATGGTATGGCTTCCTGCATATTGCAGACTATTTGTGTGACCAAGGAAAGTAATATTCAGGTTCGGATTGTCCGATAACTGCTGTTTGATTGAAGTATAAGCCTCGTCCGCTTTTTGTTTCTGTTCTGCAATCTTATCCTTACTATATACTACGATATTTCCAAAATCATCCTCATAATAACACTCAAAGAACATATCGTAAAATGTCGTCATTCTTGCCTGCTCATCGGATACCTCTGCAGAGGAGTCGCTCATGACATGATCGTAGATCTTCTTTGCGAGTGCATTCTCCTGAAGAACACGGGATGGTGTATCTGCCTCCATGCCGGTTTCTTTCAACTGCTCATCGGTCAGACTGTTATAGAAATCTTCCGCTTCCTGTTCTGCCTGTGCCTGTTCTTCCGCCGTCAGACTGATCTTATATTCATCCGCCTGTGCGATCAGCGCCTTGGTCTGGACAATATTGGAGATCACTTCACGTCTTGCCATTTCCTCGACGTTCATCTCGATGCCACCATCCGTCTCGATCGTTTTTCCCCAGATATCGTTGCCGTATTCCTTTTCGTACTCATCAATGGTTGTCTGTGCATAGATATACACCTCGTCCAGATAAATGTTGTCATTTCCGAATTTGAATACAATATATTTTCCTGTATTATCCTGACTTTCTTCTCCGCACGCTGCAAGTGTAAGTAACATCACACATGTACAGATCAAAGAAATAGCCTTTAGAATTCTACGTTTCATCCACCAAACCTCCTGTTCTTCCAGCTCACCGATTCCGGCATCTGCATCATCCTGCAAACATTACAGATTTCGGTATGCTGATCATCCTTTATTCTTCTGCAAGCTCCGCAATATCAGCTACAACTGCTCTCGCCTGCTTCCAGATTTCTTTCTCTGTGATCGTCTTCATCTTAAGCACAAAAGATGGACTGTTGCCGATCACAAATTTCATGCTTCCTCTATATTTATCTAATAACGAATCAATCTTTGCTGTGTCGATCTTCGCCTGTTTAAACATCGAAAACCGCAGCTCTGCACCCGCCAGCATAATGCTGGTTATATAGGCACGATTTGCCTTTGCCTTTAATAACGATACATCAAGCAGGTTCAGAACCTCTGTCGGCATCTCTCCAAATCTGTCGTTTAATTCGTCAATGATATCGTCGTAATCATCATCCGATGCGATATGAGATATCCTCTTATACAGATCCAGCTTAATGAATTCATTCTTGACATATTCAGCCGGTATATAAGCATCCACCGGAAGCTGTACGGTTGTCTCAAACCGTTCTTCAACCTTCTCGCCCATCTCCTGACGGATCGCATCATTTAACATCTTACAGTACAGATCATAACCAACTGCTTCCATATGACCGGACTGATCCTCGCCTAAGATATTTCCCGCGCCGCGGATCTCCAGATCCTTCATGGACACCTTGATTCCGGAACCAAGATCGGTAAATTCCCGGATCGCTTTCAGTCTCTTTTCCGCAGTTTCCTTAATAAGTTTATCCCGACGGTACATCAGAAATGCATATGCATTCCGATCTGAACGGCCGACACGGCCGCGGAGCTGATACAACTGGGATAAGCCAAATGTATCCGCATCATGAATGATCATGGTATTTGCATTCGGAATATCCAATCCTGTCTCGATGATCGTCGTAGTAACCAACACATCAATCTCATGATTGATAAACCGGTACATGATGTCCTCTAGTTGCCGTTCATGCATCTGGCCATGCGCATACTCAACGACTGCATCCGGTACAAGGGATGCGATCTCCGATGTGATCATCTCTATATTATTTACCCGGTTATATACATAATATACCTGACCATCCCGCGCCAGCTCACGCTTGATCGCTTCTTTGACAAGTTCGGGATCAAGCTCCATAACATAGGTCTGGATCGCCCGTCTGTCAACCGGCGCTTCTTCCAGAACACTCATATCCCGGATACCGATCAGGCTCATATGAAGTGTACGAGGAATAGGAGTCGCTGTCAAGGTCAGAACATCTACATTTGTCTTCATCTGCTTGATCTTTTCCTTATGTGTGACGCCAAACCGCTGTTCCTCATCTATGATCAGCAGACCGAGCTGCTTAAATGCCACATCCTTGGACAACAACCGATGTGTTCCGATCACGATATCCACCTTGCCGGCTTTCAAATCAGCAATCGTCTCCCGAACCTCCTTCGGTGTACAGAAACGGCACAACAGCCGAATCTCGACCGGAAATTCCTTCATACGTTCTTTAAATGTATTATAATGCTGCTGTGCAAGGATCGTAGTCGGCACAAGATAAGCAACCTGTCTGCCATCGTATACTGCCTTAAATGCCGCACGGATCGCGACCTCGGTCTTACCAAAGCCCACATCACCACAGATCAGACGGTCCATAATCTTGCTGCTCTCCATGTCTGCCTTTGTCTCTGCGATCGCTTTCTTCTGGTCATCCGTTTCCTCATACGGGAACATTTCCTCAAATTCCTGCTGCCAGATCGTATCCTTCGAATAGCAGAAGCCCTGTGATGCCTGTCGTTTCGCATACAGGTTCACCAGCTCTTTCGCGATCGTTGCAACATGACCTTTCACCCGGCTTCTGGTCTTCTCCCAGTCCTTACTGCCCAGCTTGTTGATCTTCGGTCGTCTGCCCTCTTTATCACTGTATTTCTGGATACAGTCTACCTCAGAAGCCAGCACATAGAGCTTTCCGCCCTCTGCATAATTGATCGTTACATAATCCTTTAAGACACCGTCCACTTCAACCTTCTCGATACCGCCATAGATACCAACACCATAGCGTTCATGAATCACACAGTCACCCACGCTGATATCAGAGAAATCCTTGATCACTTCACCGGAATACCGAGGCTTCTGGTTCTTCTTTTTCTTCATACTGCTCCGTGCAGTAAAGACGTCGCCTTCATTTATCACAACCAGTTTCAGCTCCGGGAACTCAAATCCTGCCCGAAGTCTTCCTGTCGTAACCATTACCTCTTTCTCAGAAAGAACACGGTCGGTATCCTCTGAATAGAAGCACGCCACATCATGGCCGGCCAGATTCTCAACCATCCGTTTGGCTCTGGTCGTCGATGGTGAGATAAATATGATCCGATAATTCTTTTCTCTCCATTTTCCGATATCCGCAATTAACGCTTCAAAATTATTCCTGTAAGAATTAACTACACGGCTGTCATATGTTACATCATGCCGGATCGTAAAATACCGATCTTCATGATACAGAATAGAAAATGCGAGCGTCTGAAATGCCTGCATTTTCTGCACGATTGCCGGATAAGTAAATAAAATATTCATCATACCCGGAAGGATATAGCCCCCCTCCAGACGGCTCTCCATACTCTCAAGGAAAGTCGCCATATAGTTATCCGCATAATCTGATATCCTCGAAGTCTCATCCAATAAAATAACTGTATTCTTTGTACGGAAGCAGTCTAACAGTGATACAGTCTTACTGTAGAAATACTCTACATAACTGTCGACTCCTGCCATTCCATGGAACTCCGTCAACTGCTCTTTGATCTCCCCGATCTGCTTCTTCAGGCGGGCAGCTTCCTCTGTCTTGAATTCTTTCCGCAGCTTCTCATAATATGGTTTGAATTCCTGCTCCAGCTTACGGATCCCCTGCGCCGTCCTGCGATCAGACAACACCATCTCGCTTGCCGGATAGATCTGGATCTCCTGTACCTGCTCGATCGACCGCTGGCTTTCCACATCAAAGCTTCGGATCGTGTCAACCTCCGTATCCCACATATCGATACGATATGGGCATTCCTCTGTCAGAGGAAAAATATCAATGATACCACCACGCACCGCAAACTGTCCGACACCGTCTACGCTGTCCGCCTTTTCATACCCCAGTTCCACCAGACGCTTCTTAAGTGCCTCGACGTCCAGTTCTTCTGCCTCACGGATCGTCACCACATTTTTCTTAATATAGGACAGATCTGGCATCCTATCAAATAACGCATCTACCGTCAGAATGATCGTACAGGCTTCTCCCTCGATCAGTCGTCTGAAAATATCCATCCGCCGCCTGGTGATAGAATTTCCATGGATATCTGAGCTGTAAAATAAAATATCCTTCGATGGATACATATACACCGCTTTATCATAGAAACGGAAGTCCTCGTATAGCTGTTCCATTCTCTGTTCACTGTAAGTTACGACCAGCCTTACATGTGCATCGGATGAAAATGCATGCATCAGATACACCCGGTCTGTTCCGTCATTTCCGGATATATTGACGATGCCATCCTGCTCTTTTAACCAGCCCTTTATCTGTATATAATTTTCGGTATGTTTTACAGGCTCATTGATTGCCTTCATATCGACGCCAAATGCCAGGCTGATACAGCCTGGCTCCCTTTCTTTTTTATTTTCTGATTATTTATACCTGTCTGATCGTATCCACAGCTTTACCCTGTATACGACCTGTTCCGATCAACACATTTTATCTTTCAGTTAATTATATTTATTCATTGCTGCTGCTGCGCTGTCTTTTAAGATCAATGTGATCGCATCACCGGCATTATCACAGCCTGCCTTGATCTCCGGAAGTTCATCTTTTCCAAATCTGGATAATACATAATCTGCAAGATCCATACGATCCGGTTTCTTTCCGATACCGACACGAACCCGGACAAATTCCTGTGTTCCCAGATGTGAAATAATATTCTTCATTCCATTATGTCCGCCGGCACTTCCCTTTTCACGGATTCGAAGCTTGCCGACTGCCAGATCGATATCATCATAAGCAACGATCACATCGGATGGATCGCATTTGTAATAATCGACCAGCTCCCGGACACTTTCTCCACTCAGATTCATAAATGTCTGTGGCATTGCAAGGATCACTTTCTCTCCTTCTATCATGCCCCTGCCATAGATCGCTTTATGCTTCTTTTCACTCAATTCTATATTATATTTATCTGCAAGCCCTACAATTACGGAAAATCCTACATTATGTCTGGTTCCTGCATATTTGGTTCCCGGATTTCCAAGTCCTACTATCAGTTTCATCTTATCTTGACCTCATTATCTCTTCTGCTTCTGCAAGCTGTTCCAGTGTATTGACACCTTTAATCTGGTCGGCATCCTCCATGGCTGCCGCATCAACCGGAAGTCCCATTTTCTTGATGATCTCAATGGTATCCGGCAGATAATATTCACCCTGTGCATTATCATTTGTAATCTGTGAAAGTGCTGCCAGTAATGCATCACATTTGAAAATATACATACCGGAATTTACTTCTTTAACCGCCTGTTCTTCCTCAGTTGCATCCTTCTGTTCTACGATCTTTGATAAGCCTTTCTCATCACGGATAATTCTTCCGTATCCAAATGGATCTGAAAGCATCGCTGAGATAACTGTAACACCATTTCCTGCTGCAACATGCTTCTTGATCGCCTGCTCTAATGTCTTACCGGTTACAAGTGGTGTATCTCCACAAAGGACAACAACATCGCCCTCTGTACCGATAAAATCAGAAGCACACTTAACCGCATGACCGGTTCCAAGCTGTTCGGTCTGTAGTGCATAACTTACTACATCCTGCATTTCTTCTGTCTTACCAAGCTTCGCATAAGTATCTTTAATACTCTTTTCTACTTCTTCTGCCTTGTATCCAACGATCACGCAGACTTTATCACATCCGGCAGCTCTTGCCGCCTCTATCGAATAGTATACCATCGGCTTACCAAGCACCTCGTGCACAACCTTTGGCTTTTCAGATTTCATTCTTGTTCCCTTGCCTGCTGCAAGGATGATTGCTTTCAGCATTGTCCTAATATCCTCCAACCTATGAAATTCCTACAGCTAATTTTACTTTATCCCTATTTCATTTTCAACCTCTTTCCCAAAATGTTTTGTCTGCCCTGTTATAGCACGATATGCTCTGTCCTGTCGCCTCCGCTATAAGCACATGCTTCGGATAGCACTGCCCTGTAATATGTATCGACTATGTGACGCTTCGTTATGAGACTTGCACTAGCTATCAGCACCAAGCCCATGTCTGAACCCGAAAGGGTGAGTTTGGGCGACTGCTGATCAATCAGCGTGCGAGTCGAATAGAAGCAGAACATATCGTGCATATTACAGGGCTGTACTATCCAAAGCATGTGCTTATAGCGGAGGCAACAGGACAGAGCATATCGTGCATATTACACAGGGCAGACAAAAAGCCAGCCACTGCATCTACAGTGGCTGGCTCCGTTTCACGTCTTAAGCTTCCAGTGATTCCTGATATTTCTCAAGTATCATCCGCTGCAGACGTTCTCTTGTCTCAGTATTGATTGGATGTGCGATATCTCTGTACTCACCATCTGCTGCTTTCCGGCTAGGCATCGCAATAAACAATCCCTTATCACCCTGGATCACTTTGATATCATGAACTACAAATTCATTATCAATTGTGATCGAAACGACGGCTTTCATCTTACCTTCTTTTTCAACACCCCTGACTCTGATATCGGTCACCTGCATCGTGTGTACCCCCTTGTCTTTCTTATCTGCTACAATGCGTATCTGAAATTCTTCTCCACGATAACCTTGATGTCATCCGGGCTACCCTGATGAACTGTATTTGCACGGATCGTATCTCTACTTTCTACAATACAGTTTTCGATTACACAATTATCCCCAATGTGTACATCGTTCAGAATGATAGAATTTCTGATCACACAGTTGTTGCCAATGTATACCTTCTTAAATAATACTGAATTTTCTACAGTACCATTTATGATACATCCACTTGCTACCAGGCTGTTATTCACAACCGCTTCCCCATTATACTTTGCTGGTGGAAGATCCTCCACCTTGGAGTAGATGTCAGGATGCTGCTTGAAGAAATAGTTTCTTACATCTCTGTTCAGGAAATCCATGTTTGTCTTATAGTAAGACTCCTTGGTTCCGATGTTTCTCCAGTAAGTATCCATCTTATATCCATAAATCTTCTTTACATTCTTATATCTTACAAGAATATCTCTTACAAAATCAGTTCTGCCTTCATTTGCACAGGTTTCCAGTAATTCGATGAGCTGTCTTCTTCTGATCACATAGATACCGGTTGAGATCGTATTATTGCCTGCAACCAATGGCTTCTCCTCGAAATCTACGATACGATTGTCCGCATCCATCTGTACTACACCGAAACGGTTCACATCATCTTCTCCAGGTTCGAGATCCTTACATACAACTGTAATATCTGCGCCTTTGCTGATGTGCTCTTCCAGAACCTTACCATAATCCAGCTTGTAGATACCATCACCGGATGCAATAACTACATATGGCTCATGACTTTCCTTCAGGAAATTAATGTTCTGATAAAGGGCATCTGCTGTACCCTTATACCAATAGCTGTTCTCTGATGTAATGGTTGGTGTGAATATATAGAGACCACCCTGTTTTCTTCCGAAATCCCACCATTTGCTGGAATTCAGATGTTCATTCAGAGATCTGGTATTGTACTGTGTAAATACCGCTACCTTCTGGATATGGGAATTTGTCATATTCGAAAGGGCAAAATCAATAGCTCTGTAACCGCCAGTAATAGGCATAGCTGCAACAGCTCTCTTTGCTGATAATTCGCCCATCTTGTTGCTATTACCACCTGCTAAAATTATACCTAATGCTCTCATCTCTATTCACCTGCCTTTATAATACTTCCGCCACTCTTTAAGTTACCATCCGGATAATCTTCCGGAGTAGTCACACCAGATATAGCAGTATTCTTACCGATTGTTACACCATCAGGAATAACTGAGTTTTCTCCGATCGTAACAAGTCCAAATGAATAAATCTGTGGCTTGAATTCATTGACAGCTTCTTCTCCGATTCCAAGCTTAGCATCCTTACCAATCTTAACATTCTCTGCGATGATAGCCTTGTCCATATATGCATTCTCACCGATCGTTGCGTTATTCATAATGATCGAATTACGGATGACTGCACCCTTTTCGATCGTAACACCGGAACCGATAACGGAATTCTCAACATCGCCGTATACCTCTGTTCCTTCACCGATGATACATCTGCTTACTCTGCCGCTTGCATCTATGTACTGTGGTGGGATCGCATCTGTCTTGGTGTAGATCTTCCAGAACTCCTCATACAGATTGAATTCAGGAACAATATCTACTAACTCCATATTTGCTTCCCAGTAAGAACCAAGTGTTCCTACATCCTTCCAGTAACCCTTGAAGTCGTATGCACAGATCTTCTTGCCATTTGAATGGCAGTATGGAATGATGTGCTTACCAAAGTCACATTCCGGCTGATCCTTCATCTTTACAAGTGCCTCACGAAGCACCTTCCAACTGAATATATATATACCCATAGATGCTTTGTTACTTCTAGGATTTGCAGGTTTCTCCTCAAATTCTGAAATAACATTGTTCTCATCTGTAATTACAACGCCAAATCTGCTAGCCTCTTCCCATGGTACCTGATATGTAGCAAGTGTAATATCAGCATCACAGGATTTGTGATATTCCAGCATGTTTTCATAGTCCATCTTGTAGATATGATCACCGGATAATATCAGAACATATTCAGGATTATAATAATCTATAAACTCCAGGTTCTGATAAATAGCATTTGCAGTACCTGTATACCATTCGCTGTTATCACTTTTCTCGTATGGCGGAAGAACTGTCACGCCTCCTATGTTACGATCCAGATCCCAAGGGATACCGATTCCAATATGCTGGTTAAGCCTCAGTGGTCTGTACTGTGTAAGAACACCTACTGTATCAACACCTGAATTAATACAGTTGCTTAATGGGAAATCGATAATCTTGTATTTGCCGCCAAAAGCTACAGCCGGCTTAGCCAGATTAGAGGTCAGAACACCTAAACGGCTTCCCTGTCCTCCTGCAAGAAGCATGGCTATCATTTCTTTTTTAATCATAATGTCACCCCTTCGTGCGTATTAATATAAATGCATTATACCACTGTTTTTGTAATAAGCAAAGTTTTTTATTGCATTTTCACAATAAAAGTTGAAAGAATATAGAAATTTTAAACATTTTTACAAAACAAGCACATATTTTGCATGAATTTTTCATGTATCTTTTAACAATTTTTACTGGTTATTTTTGATTAAAAAAATTTCTTTCCTATATTCTCCGGGTAGAAATGGTTTTCTACTTGTGATAAACTCTACTTAATTATTTTACCGATATACTTTCAGGCTGTTACACAGATTTTGACCTGTCATAATCCCACAAATGCCTGAGTATACGAAGATGAAAGGAAGAAGAACTTATGGCTGAAATTTTAGTAAAAGAATACCGTGGCGATGTTGTTGAAAATGTACATTATGGATCTATTGCTATTGTTTCATCAACCGGCGAAACAATTGCTTATACCGGTGATATTGAGCGCCAGACTTATATGCGTTCCGCAAGCAAACCGATCCAGGTGCTTCCTACCCTGCTTGCAGGTCTTCATAAAAAATATAACCTGAGCGAGGAAGAAGTAACGATCTGTAATTCCTCTCACTGGGGCAGTAATCATCACATCTATGTACTTCAGAGCATCATGGAAAAAACGGGCTTAAAAGAAGAAGATATGATCATGAATCCAACGATCTCCACATCTGCAACACCGCTTGCGGACAAGCTTGCACTTGGTTCCAAGCTGAATCCTGTAGAGGGCAAGAGCCGTTTGCAGCACTGCTGCTCCGGCAAGCACTTAAGCCTTATGATGCTGCAGCGTGAACTGACAGGAAAAGTCACCGGCTACCAGCTTCCGGACTCTCCTGTCCAGAAGCAGATCATTTCATTCTTATCCATGCTAAGCCAGACTCCGACTTACCGGATCAGTCTGGGAATCGACGGCTGTGGTGTTCCGGTATTTGCACTTCCAATGCGTAATATCGCACTTGCTTATGCAAAACTTGCAGATCCGTTCAACCTGCCGGATGATATACGGGAAGCAATCACCTATAACTTCGACTGTATTAACAAGAATCCTGAAAAGATCAACGATTACTTTACACCATCTTACTATGTAAATAAGAACCCGGATCTTCTTATGAAGGACGGTTCCAGAGGTGTGATCTGTATGGCGATCCGAAGCCGGAAGCTCGGTATCGTGATCAAGCTCGAAGATGGCTGGAGCGACGAATATCAGGGAATCATTGTTGCCCGTATTTTGGAGCAGCTTCAGTATGATGATAAAGAACTGATCGAACAGCTTAAGAAAACGTATAACACAAAGATTTATAACGACTGCAAGGATGAGGTCGGACATGCCGAAGCAGATTTTGATATCCATATCGAACAGTCCTATTTCGATGAATTATTCGGAAATGCAGAACCGGAAGAAGACGATTCGGATGAATCTGATGCAGGCACTGCAGACGAAAGCGCTGATTCCAAAGATTCCGATATTGATTCTTCAATCGAATACGAAGACATGGAAGAACTTGAAGATGATGAAGATACCAACGAAACCGATAAATCGTCCGGTCAAAAAAGCAGCTTTGAAAGCTCCGACTTTATAAGCACTCTTTTGAATATGCGCGGCAAAAAAGCCCGGTCAAATTCCGAGCATAAGCCTGTCACAGATCATAATGACATGGATGAACCGGAAGACATCGACGAGGGGCCCGAAGCAGATGAGGATATGGAAGATGAGGAACAGCTCCCTGCAGAAGAACGTGCCAGACGCCGTGCGATCCGTGACCGCAGATCCATTCTTGGTCAGAATGTTGTCCTGCCATCATCAAACCAGACTTTCATCCAGAATCCAATGACCGATCCGATGCGTCCTGTAAAATCTGCCAAGGTGATCTCCACCATCCAGAATAATGACGCCGAATTCGAAGTCTTTGACAAGGAAGACGATACAAGAGACAACGAGCAGGAATAACACCATGCTTTGACAGGTTGTTCAAGTTTTATATAAGATTGCAATATAGCACGCACATACAGCAACACCCATATGGTTATTCCACTATAAATGACTTACTGCGGTTTCTGTTCGCAGCACATGTCTGATTCGTAAATACTCCTGTGCCAACTCGCCTTCGGCTCAAACAGGCATTCGTATTTACTGACAATGTGCAGCTCACAACGAAATCCTCGTATATGTCATGTTATAATGGAACAACCATATGGGTGTTGCTGTATGTGTGTGCTATATTTTATGCAATCTTATATAAATCCTGATAGTGTTATAAAGCATGGTGTTATTCCTGCTCGTTCTGACATTCAGGGCAGATGCCGACATATTCAAGATTGTGGGATGTTATCAGAAAGTCCTCATCCGCCAGTCTGCCTCGCTCATCGATCTCAGGATCATATGGCACATGGCTGTCGAAGATTCTTCCACATTTGGTACAGATAATATGATAATGCGGAACCGGATTGCCGTCAAAATGTTCATTCTTATCAAATGAGAATACATTCATGATAATGCCGTCATCAACCGCATCCGCCAATACTCTGTATACAGTCGATGCACCTATATTATATCCCCTCTCCACAAGAATCTGATGAAGCTGCTGGGCAGTCGGATGACATTTTAATTCTTTTATAACCGAATATATAACCTGTTTTTGTTTTGTATTTCTTTTCTCTGCCATACCTGTTCACTCCAATGATTTATTCCGATCTTACTTTTGATAAGTCTATACTAACATATATTTTGTCAAGTTTGAATACCTTTTTAAGAATTATTCTCATTAATTTTAGCCTATATCCGGCAATTCACCTGTAAATGAAAGTTTTGCTGCCAAATGAATAGTTATAAATTTAATTTTTGTGCTTGACATCCCAAGTGTATTGGTGTACTATCCAACTAGTACAGTAGTTAGGAGGGAAGCATTTGGAATTTAAATCAAACCTGCCGATCTACCTTCAGGTCATCGATGATATAAAAAAGAAGATTATTACAGGTGCCCTGCCACTTGGTACCAAGCTCCCATCATCCAGAGAGCTTGCCATCCAATATGACATCAACCCAAACACCGCAGCCCGGGTTTATAACGAGATGGAATCTCTCGAACTGTCATATACGAAACGTGGAATTGGTACATTTGTAACAGAAGATCCTCAGGTAATTGATCGGCTGAAACAGGAACAGTTAAAGCAGATTCTTACAGTTCTGGATGAACAGCTCACCGGCATGGGATATACGCCGGAAGAGATCATCCGATTATTGCAGGACTACTATTCCCTGTAAAAACAAGTATTGAAAGGAATGAATACTATGATTAAATGTGAACACTTAGTAAAAAAGTATATGAGTACGACCGCTGTTTCGGACCTGTCACTGGATATCATATCCGGTAACATTTATGCTCTACTCGGTCCGAACGGAAGCGGTAAATCCACCCTTATGAAAATGATCGCCGGGCTTTCAAAACCGTCCTCCGGTACGATCACAATGGATAACCGGCCATTAGATTACAAAGCCAAAGCGCATATCGCATATATGCCTACAGAAGCCTATTTCTTCGGTTATATGAACTGCATCGATGTCGGAAAATATTACCGTGATTTCTTCGCTGATTTTGATTATGACAAATACATGCGCCTGTTACAGGAAATGGATCTGTCGCCAAAGCAAAAAGTGCGTGAGATGTCATCCGGTATGATGGCAAAGCTGAAGATCGTTGCAACGCTTTCAAGAAATGCGGAAGTTATTATGTTAGACGAACCGTTAAACGGCATCGATATCATTGCCCGCGAGAAGATCATTCATACAATCGTGTCTAATATCTCAGATGACACTGCCGTTATCATGTCAAGCCATCTGGTGGATGAACTGGAAAAGATCATTGATCATGCCATCTTCATCAAAAACGGAACCTGTGTATTACAGGGTAATGCAGAAGAACTTCGTATCGCACAGGGCAAATCCATTGTTGATATGTATAAAGAAATCTACGCATAAACTGGGAGGTATTCAATTATGTTAAAAATGTTAAAATATGAATTTCGCCGTGGAATCTTTCCACTTCTGATCGTAGGGATCGTCATAGCTGCCATTGAGCTTTACTTTCTCATTGGTACGTTAACCGAACATGCAGATCACTCTGTTATTGCTGTTTCCCTGCTTATTCTCGCGGCTTTCTGCTGTTACCTGTTTGTATTGATCTACGGCATAATCAGTTACAGCCAGGATCTGAAAAACAAATCAGGATATCTGGTCTTTATGGCTCCTATATCCAGCTATAAAGTAATCGGCGCCAAACTGTTATCCATCCTGCTGACAGGTGCAATAATCGTTGCTGTTATATTCGGATTACTGACCTTAGATCTCAGCCTGGCATACTCCACATATGACTCCATTGATACTTTTTATGATTTTCTAAGCAATATTCTTGAAATGGGGGGATATTCCCTGGGCGGCGTTATCTTAAGATTACTGGCATTTATCCTTGTATTTCTGATTCAGTTCTTTATGACGATCACTCTTGCCTACCTTGCGGTATCGGTATGCTCCACCATTCTTCAGACAAAGAAGATTAAAGGTTTTATCAGTTTCGTACTGTTCATCGTCTTCTATGTGATCCTGTCTGTAATTGCTTCTAAGATTCCCCATCTGTCCAATCCCGGACCGAATGCGACATTTATGGAAGCCATGTATGCCATGATCCCACAGATCGCACTCTACTTCGTAGTAATGGTGGCAAGCTATATCGGAAGCTCCGTGCTCCTCGAAAAAAAGATCAGCTTGTAACGCAAACGAACAGGCGGTAACTCTCAGCCGGAGCATTCTCTAACACGCATGACTACCTTCATTTCAACTTCGATTCGATCTGCATGCTGCGCCGGACACGATAAATTCGTTGTGTCCGGCGCAGTAGCACCGAATCGTTGAAACTCAGTCGTTCATGCTATGATTTGAAAATGCCCCGGTTGAGGGTTACCACCTGTTCTGTTTTTATTACTAAAATGTGTTTCCGCCCCTACACCCCTATGGTGTGCAGGTCGATCCAGTTATAGATATCGTAATATGCCTGAATGTTGTTGATCTCGTTTATGACTTCGTGACGCGCATCCTTGTACAGGATGCATTTGACATCATCTGTGATATATCTGCTGTATTTGTTGTATAAAAGCTTCACGTCCAGGCCATAGTGTCCGACTGGATCTTTGCTTCCTGATATGAACAATACCGGCATATTCTTTGGCACATTTGCCAGATTATCCTCATCCTGAATAAATTCCAGTGTTTTGAATAACGTCTTGTAGCCCTTTACCGTAAAAGTATAGTCATACATCGGATCTGCCATATATTTGTCAACCTGAACATAGTCTCTGCTCAGCCAGTCTTTCACGGTACGCTTTCGCTTCTCACCGTTCATGATCGTCATTCTGGGAATACCGAAAAGGTAAGTACCAAATGCAAGCACCTGCAACAATTTGCTTCTATGCTTCTCGCCACGGAGCATACTCTCCACTCCGGCTACCGCCTCTCCGATCTTCAGCATACACTTCGGATGTCCGCCCGTTCCCATACAGATAAAACCATCTATGCTGGCATTTTTCTGCAGCTTTGCAGGGTACTTTGGATCTTTTGCATATTCGCACATATATCTTCTTGCAATAAATGATCCCATGCTGTGTCCCATAAGAAAATACGGAAGATCCGGATATGCCCGTTTTATGCATCTGGTCACACGATGAACATCTGCTGCCATCGTCTTACTTGCATCATAAGCATACATATAACCCATCTCGGATTTATTTCTGGCTGTCAGTCCATGCCCCAGATGATCATTTCCGCATACCAGAATTCCTCTGGCAGCCATAAATCTTGCAAAATGATCATAACGCTCCATGTCCTCTATCATACCATGAGAGATCTGAAGCACCGCCTTGATCTCACCCTGTGGAATCCAGACGATGACATGTAATTTATCTCTTCCGTTGGATGATGGAATATATGTCTCTTTTTTCTTTACGTTCTGTTTCATAAGCAACCTCCCATTGTTAGTATCCGCTTTCGAAAAAAAATTTATGTATTCGGCTCCTGATTTTCTTCCTTCCAGTAGATATTTCTGTGTTCTACAGAGGTCGAGAATGCGATCAAAGTCTTTGTTTTTCCAAATCTCTGCAATTCACCGATAAACAGATCCAGTGCCATCGTTGTCTCAAAGATAACCTCGATCAGCATGGAATAGTCACCGGTCACACAATTACATTCCACAACATTTTTGCAGTTCTTGATAAATGGATAAAAATCCTGTTTGTCGTTTGGCTCTACCTCTAAATTAATAAATGCTTTTGTATAATATCCCAGTGCGATCGGATTGATCTGTACCTGAAAGCCCTCGATCACCCCTGCTTCCTTTAACCGCTCTATTCTTGTAGATACTGCTGTTGATGACAGAAAAACACATTCCGCAATATCCTTTAAAGACATACGAGCATCCTTCTCTAACAGTTCCAGAATCTTCTGATCTACCTCATCCAGACAGTAAGCTGTCTCTTTTACTTCATGCATAGTTTTACTCTCCATTTTCTTATACATCTCATCTGCCAAATACCTTTATTTATATAGAAACTTTGGTATAGAAAAAGGACATCCTTCATCTGAGAAGGACATCCCTTTCATATTTCTGATATCAATGTACTTCTATCTATCCTGTCTGTATTTTACTACTAATAACAGGATAAATCCAGCACTAAAAATACCATGTAGTATTGCATCTGTATATTTTACGGGAATATACCCTTGATCTCTTCCGTATGGATCAATCGTTTTAAAGCAATGATATAGGCTGCCATCCGCAAAGTACAATGACTCTTTTTGCTCTCCTCCACGATTTCTCCAAATGCTTTCGTCATGATCGTTTCAAGCATCTCATTTACCTGCGGTTTTTCCCATGTCATTTCCTGAATGTTCTGTACCCATTCAAAATAAGAAACAATAACACCGCCGCTGTTTGCAAAGATATCCGGCACAAGCTTGATTCCTCTTTCTGCAAGGATCGGATCTGCATCTGCTGCCGTCGGTCCATTTGCACCCTCAACAATATAAGAACATTTTAATTTCTCCGCAACCTCTTTTGTGATCTGATTTTCAAGCGCTGCGGGAACCAGCACATCACAATCACAGGTAAGAATATCTGTATTCGAAATATGAGTAACACCATCTTCCTGATAGTCTGCAAGCAGACCACCGGCTTCTACATAAGCTGTTACCTTATCTGCATCCAATCCGGTCTCCTTATAGATTCCACCCGACACATCACTGATCGCTACAACAACCACACCTCTATGTCCAAATATTCTGGCTGTATTGCCGCCAACATTACCGCATCCCTGAATTGCAACTTTAGCCCCCTCTAACGCCTTGCCATCTTCTGCAAGAAGGAGCTTGGTGCTGATCACAACTCCACGTCCAGTTGCCGATGGTCTTCCCTTGGAACCGCCAAGCTCCAGCGGTTTTCCTGTCACAACTCCGGGACAAGGTTTTCCCTTTAACTGGCTGTATGTATCTAACACCCATGTCATAATCTGTGCATTTGTATTTACATCAGGAGCAGGTATATCGGTATCTGCTCCGATGATCGGCTCGATCGCATAGGTATATCTTCTCGTCAATGCACACAATTCCCGTCTGGAAAGTGCAGCCGGATCTACTTTGATACCACCCTTCGCTCCTCCAAATGGTATATTTGCCACTGCACATTTTAATGACATCCATGTTGCAAGTGCTTTGACTTCATTCAGTGATACGTTCTTGTGATAACGTATACCTCCTTTGAACGGTCCTCTGATATTTGAATGCTGGACTCTGTATCCTTCAAATACCTTAACACTTCCGTCATCCATCTCCACAGGAAGGTAAACCTTAGTCTCACGCTGTGGATTTTTGATGATCTCAAACATCCTCTTGTCAATTCCACCAATGTTCATGGCTTCTTCCATCACTGCTACCACATTCTCATACGGGTCGTACTGTCTGCTCATCTTCGTATCTCCTCATTTAACAAATATTTTATTGTCACGAGTTATCCGGTGTTACCTGTAAGGGATAAACCTTTTGACAAGAGGCATTCTAGTTCTCCTGCATTTATACGTCAATATCTCAAGTCAAAGACCATCCAAAATGATATTTTCAAGTATTTTATCTTAATAATGTATATTTATAGCAGTTCAAACTTGAAATAATCAAGTTTAATTTGTAACATTGATCACATATAACTGGTGCAGTGCTCTTGTACAGGAAATGTAAAATGCGTGCCGGCTGATCCGGTTTTCCATCACATCCTGTTCATTGATAACAAATACTGCATCGAATTCCATACCCTTTGCAAGAAACTTCGGAAGAACAACCACACCGCCATTATAGACGGTCGACTGGTTCGTAAGATATGTCACCTGCTCATATTCTTCCAGTTCTTTATACATGGCAAATGCACGTTCTTCATCATCACAGAGAATTGCCACATTATCAAAATCATCCAGTTCTCCATAATCAAGCTTCTCTGCGATAAATCCGGCAGCGTCCTCTATGCTCTCTGCCTGCTCCGTCACCGGCTCCATGCCATGGCGGTTGAGTGGATGGGCTTCCCCCTCGTCTGACGCCCGGTCTGCTTCCAGAATCCTGTTACAGAATTCTGTGATCTCACAGGTTGAACGATATGCAGTATCCAGAGTCTTGATCTGGCAGCCGCCTGTTCCTCCATGCGGCACAAATACCGTCTGCAATACATCCAGCACCGTTTCCTCCGGATTATAATAAAGCACCTGCAGGCTGTCTCCCAGTATCGTCTTCCTACATTTAAAGATGCGATCCAATACTGCATACTGGAATATATTGTAATCCTGCATCTCATCGATCACGAGATGCTTGATATTGTCATAGGACTTGCATCCATAGAAATAAATTTGCAGATAAAAGACCGCCAGAATATCTTCATAGCATATCTTGCCATATTCATTCCGGTATTGTTCGATGCCCGGATGCTGTTCAGCCTGACTGTTAAGAAAGTCCTGATATAATTCGATCAGGTTGCGCTCCGCATACTGATAGATCATCTCTTTTGTGATCTGGTTCTCCATCTTCTGATGCTTCTCATCCGTAAATGCCTGATCCTGTTCATCCTCTACCCGGTCTGCTATAAAATATGCGATCTTCTCAAAACGTTCATAGACCGGATATCTGGCAAAACGATTATAGAACATCTTCTCAATCTGATCCTTTGTAAATTCTGTTTTCTCAAAATGGAAATCTTTAAACTTAATATTTGCCGTATACTCTTCCAGATATTTGTTAAATGCCTGATAGAACGCAATCGATGATTTCCATGCAATATTCTTCATCTCCGGACTTTCCATATCGGGATGTGTCGTGATCCGGTCTGCCTGTTCCAGCTTTGTCTCATAATCACAGTCCACAAACAGGATTTCCTCCATCAGAGAATCAAATTCCTTCTCCGGTACATTATCCTCGCCGACCTCCGGCAGCACACCGGCAATATAATCGCCAAAGATTCCATTTGGCGACAGGATCATAACATTGTCTGCCGACATCGTCTTACGATTGTTGAATAACAGCCACGCCAGTCTGTGCATCGCAACTACTGTCTTACCACTTCCTGCCCGTCCATCCACAATAAGATTATAAGCTGTCTTATTACGGATCAATGCATTCTGTCCTTTCTGGATCGTTGCAACTACGGATTTCATCTTCGTTCCGCTGTTCTTTCCCAGTGCATCAAGCAGGATCATATCATTGATCTTCTCATCGGTATCGACTGCATTATGCAGTCTTCCATTGCTGATATCAAATTGCTTCTTCTCTACGATCTTTCCAAAATATTCTTTATCGGGTGCCTGATAGGATGCCTCGCCCTTCTCATAATCATAATACATCGATGCGATCGGAGCACGCCAGTCATAGACTTTCTGATCCTGTTCTTCCATCGACCAGTAGCCGTTTGTTCCGATATAGACCGGAAGAACCTGTCCATCCTCCTGATACTCAAATGCGATCTTTCCAAAATACGGACTCTCGATCTGGTGCGCCAGTACATCTACCTGCTTTGCCGCATGTTCGATAAAAAATGTATCGTTATTTACATTGTTCATGTTCTGCAGGAATTCCTCATCGTCCATATCTCCGTGGCTGTCACGCATATATTTCTTCTGTGCTTTGATCGCCTGATTCCGGTAGTCGATGCTCTCCTGTGTGGTCTGAAGATCACACTGCAGCTCATTTTCTACTTCTTCAAAATATTCCTGTTCTTCTTCCGGCGTTGTCTCTCTATATGCTTCCTGAACCTGTTTCTTGTCCATTTTCTTTCCTTTCAAAACAGACATCATCCAAAATCAAATCCACCTGACTTCAAATGATGCCTGTACATTTTACTTCTTTATAATTGTGATTCTTTTTGCTGCACAGCTCTGTGCACTGCCGCTTACTGCCTTTACCGTATATACATAGCGATAACCGGATCTTGCCGTCTTATCTTTCCAGTAAAGATCCGTTGTTGTTCCAATCTGTTTCATGGAGCCTTTTTCTTCCTGTCTATATATCTTATACTTCTTTGCTCCTTTGATTGATTTCCATTTTACTGCAACACCATAGCTGCGTTCTTTTACCGATATTGCCGGTCTGGTCAGTCTCCGGGTTACTACTGCGTCGCTGTAAGCACCAAAAGATATGCCCTTTCTAGCCCGGATTCTATATGCATACCATGTGCCTGATTTTGCAGATGTATCTACATAAGTCAATGTGTCTCCGGAATTGACATCTCCGATTCTCTGCCATTTTCCTTTATATGTTCTGCGATAGATCCGATAGCCCTCTGCTCCCGGTACGCTGTCCCAGGTCAAAGACAAGCCGCTCTTCTGGTTTGCTACCGTTTTCAGTTCTGCTGCTGCAAGCCGGATCGTATATGAACATTCGATCTTTCCGGTATAATTTCCGGTTCCGGTCACAACACAGGTTGCACTTCCTACTTTTTTAGCATTTCTGTATGTTACCGTATAATCTTCTTTATTCAATCCGGCAACTGCCACGGACGGCTTACAGCTCTTACCTGCATACTGATATACTTTCTTTGACAGTGTTGCTGTAAGACCGGATATGTCCTTCGGTGTTACAGTCAGTGTATAACTTGCCAATGTCGTTTTATATGCTGCATCTGCTCCGACCGTTGCAGTGATCGTGCAGCTTCCCACACCCTTTATCGAAATATAGCCTTTTTCATCTGCTTCCGCAATTCTGGTATTAGATGACTGGTATGTCACTTTTCCCTCTGAATTGGTCGTAACTTTATACCGATATGCCTTGCTTCCATATTCTCTGGTAATTGTCTGCCTGGAAAATGCAGTCTGCGATTCCGGCTTTTCATTTCCATTTTCATCATAATCTGTATACTGGACCTTCAGACCTGACTGATCAAAATAATCATGAAGATTAACATAGCCCCAGCCATATTGTGGATCCCAGCCATAGGTTCCCTTATCAACGGCATATTTCTTAAGTACCTTCTTCACGCCCTTGTAGTTCAGTGATGGCTGGATCATCTTCACATATGCCACCGCCGCTGTTATATGTGGCGTTGCCATAGAGGTACCGGACATCTTCTGATACTTGCCCTTCAGATATGTTGATACAACACTGGTTCCCGGTGCGCAGAAATCAACAGTATCTCCATAGTTGGAATAGCTGGCTGCAAAATTCTCATTGCTGTTCATCGCAGTTACCGTTATTACATTTCCTCTGTTTGCAGGGTAAGTTGTGCTGACATCCGTTGCATAATTACCGGCTGCACAGCAGACAACCGTTCCAGATGCCTCTGCCTTCTTTAATACATCCTTTAATAATGTAGAATATTTCCAGAATAATCCTGTCCATCCAAGGCTCATATTTACTACATCTGCCTTTTGGGATACCGCATATTGTAATGCGCTCCGGATTGCAAGATTTGACGATTTACCTGCATCATCAAAGGTTTTAAGGATCATCAGTTTTACATTTTCCGGTGTATTATCTGCAATGATACCGGCTACATGGGTTCCGTGTCCATTTCCATCCGTATATGCCTTATTTCTACTTACTTTATCTTTTCCCTGAAAACAATAACTATGCTTGGTATCTATTCTGCCCTTAAAAATCTTATTCGTTGCATCCAGACCTGTATCAATAATGGCAACTGTCACTTCCTGATTGATCACATAATAATCGTATTCTGCTTTCAGATAGCCAAATCCCATCACGCTGCCGCCCCAGGACAGGGAATTATGGTCTTCAATGTCCGGAACATCTGCAAGAATATCACTATCTACCACCTGATCGATAAAACAATGATCCGTACCATAAGCATCCGTCAACTCATAATAAGCATATTCCGTATCCGCAGTTGTATCAAATTGCAGCACATATTCATTATAATCTCCATAATGAAGGATCTCGGATGCACCATAGCTGTCTGTAAGCTGCGCTCCATCCGTCAATACCATCAGACGCTTTAACTGATATTTGTCATTGGAGTCTGTACTTCCATCGGATCCTGGTTCTGTTGTTTCTGTATCCGGTACTGTGTAGTCCTGATCCCAGTTATCATTGATCAGTTCTACCACATCAGAAGCATCTTTCGCTTCCTTCACCGGAACCCCGGCAATATATTCTACCGGATCCCGATTCTCCGCACTCTCATCCTGTATATCCTGATCACAGATCTCCATTGCTTCGTCCGTCTGCTCTGTCGTATCACTCAGCCCGGCAACCGTATAATCTTTCCCATTGATCTGTACTGTACGATCCCGCCGTTCTTTCGAAGCAAGCTCACTCATATCATATGTATGAATCGTTGTATCTGTCTGTCCTGTACCGGTTCTATTGGCATCGTGCAGGCTGTCCCAGGAAAAAACCGTGCTCGCTAATACAGCCGCCATCCCTATGCAAATGCCGGCTTTTTTATAATTCTTCTTTTTCCTATAAAACTGCTTTTCTCGTTTCTGTCTATTGTTCATTTCTTTTCTCGTTTCATCATATCACTTATGTTTGAATCCAATTTTCCTTTTTATTTTAAACCATCTTGCTGATAACTTCTATAGTTAATTTTCAGGTTCTGCTAATATATTTACCGCAAATATATTTATGTGTCTTTTTTTGTACATCGTTTTTTGTATCCTCTATATAACAAATACCTGTATATATTAACCACAATTCCGTTTTTCTTATTTTTCTCTATAGACAAACGGTAGGTTGATCACATTTTCGATCGGAGGGATTCATATGTCACATTCAAATTCTAATTCGGGAGGATGCCTCCCAGGCATCATTATTTTTCTTATTATCTGTTACATCATCGGTGCTGTCAGTGACAGCGGAAAGCATACCTGCTATTATATCGGATGCGACCGGGAAGTGGATAAAAGCGAAACCTACTGCTGGTACCACAAAGATTACGGTCACCGTAAGTCCTATAATGTTACAACACAGGCAACGACTGAATCCAATTATCATAAACAGTCCTCTTCATATAAAACAAAGAAAAAAGCCACATATAAACCGGAACCAAATACAACCGAAAAACCAACAGCATCCGGTTATAATAAACATTCCGGTTCTTCATCCCGTTATTCTACGGCAACTGAAGCTGCTCATTCCCAGGATGTTTACGACTCCTATGATGATGGATATGATGACGTATATGACAATATGGGAGATTACGATGAAGATCGATATGATGAAGATGACGATTATCGGGACGGTGTAGACGATGCCATTGATGAATTTGGTTACTACTAAAATCTTCAGGATATCGTTTTCATGAACATTTTATAGTCATTCCTCTGATTTCATGTTAGAATAAGACATTCAATGAAATCGGAGGAATTTTTTATGAGTAACGAAGGCAAGAAATGTACGGTTCACTATACAGGAACATTTAACGATGGAACAAAATTTGATTCATCTTATGACCGTGGTGAACCGATCGACTTTGTATGCGGTGCAGGCATGATGATCAAGGGCTTTGACGAAGCTGTTAAGGGCATGGCGATCGGTGATATCATCGATGTACACCTTATGCCGGAAGAAGCATACGGCATGCCAGATCCCGACAATATCTTAACTGTTGAGATCAGCCAGCTTCCCGGTGCTGAAGATCTGGAAATTGACCAGAAGGTATTCCTGTCAAATCCAGCCGGACAGTCTTTCCCTGTTAAGGTAACCGCCAAGGATGATACTACGATCACCTTTGACGCAAACCATGAGATGGCAGGCAAAGAACTGAACTTCAAGATTGAACTTCTGGATGTAGAATAAACAGAAAAAAATTATGTACACCTGATATAAAATCTCCCAGACGTTCCGGATATGATATACTACGAATTTCTACTCGTCACACGCATCTATTCGCTCATGCTCCTGTGCCAACTCGCCTTTCAGGCTCAAACAGGCACCCGCATTCGCTGATAGCGTGTTTCTCGCAACAAAATTCTCGTATCTATCATATCCGGAACGTCTGGGAGATTTTTTTTACCAAGTGTACATAATTTTCTCCTGCCATACATTTTTCCAACTCATCCATATACCGCACCATCCTTTCAATTATCGTTGTTCCAAGTATACCACATTATATCCTCTAACATCTTCTCAACCTACATAAGCCTGAATCCAGCTTGTAATACAAAACTGCCATATTAAGACCTCAAGCGAGGATTTCGTTATGAAATGCATATACCAGCAAATGTGGATGCCTGTCTGAGCCCAAAGGGCGAGTTGGCACAGGAACATTTGCGAATCAGGTATATGCAGTTCATCGAAACCACAGCGTGTCTTAATATGGCAGTTTTGTATTACATGCCAATTCAGGCTTTATTCATTTTACTCGTCGAATTCGTAGTCTTTGCCCGGAAGGATTGCGTTTAAAGCAATTCCAAGGATAGCTGCGATAGCAAGTGATGTTAATGTGATAGATGTTCCTGCAACTGTGAAGGTAATACCATTACCGAATCCAAGTCCGCTGACAAGGATAACAGCAGCAACGATCAGGTTACGCGACTTTGTGAAATCCACCTTGTTCTCAACAACATTACGAACACCGATAGCTGAGATCATTCCATACAGCATGAAGCTGACACCACCGATGATCGATGCAGGAAGTGAACCAATACACTCAGCAACCTTTGGTGAAAAGCTGAGAAGGATCGCATATACAGCAGCCAGACGTACGACTCTTGGATCGTATACACGGCTAAGCTCAAGAACACCGGTATTCTCACCGTATGTTGTATTTGCAGGGCCGCCGAATGCAGCAGCAAATGCTGTAGCAAGGCCATCACCGATCAGAGTTCTGTGAAGTCCCGGATCCTTGATGAAATTATTACCTGTTGTAGCTGAGATTGCTGAGATATCTCCGATATGCTCCATCATAGTTGCAAGAGCGATAGGTGCCATTACAAGGATGGAAGTAATATTGAATTTACAAAGCTGAAATGGAGGAAGATCCACCCATCCGGCATCCTTTACTGCCTTAAATGTGAAGATCGCAGATCCGTCCGGATTGTGAACACCACATTTGAAAAGAATAAATGCAACTACATATGAGATCACAACACCCATAAGAATCGGAATGATCTTGAACATTCCTTTGCCCCAGATATTAAAGATTACAATAACTGCAAATGCGATAATTGCAAGAATCCAGTTTGTCTTTGCATTATTTACGGCTGATGGCGCAAGACTCAGGCCGATACAGATAATGATCGGACCGGTAACAACAGGTGGGAGGAAACGCATAACACGTTTTACGCCAACCAGTTTTACAACCAGCGCAAGAACCAGATACAACGCACCTGCTACTACGATACCGCCACATGCATAAGGTAATTTCTCACCCATAGACATATCTTTGAAGATTCCGGTATCAAGATTTGCGACTGTATTAAAGCCTCCTAAGAAAGCAAATGAGGAACCCAAAAATGCAGGCACCTTTAATTTTGTACATAAATGGAAGAATAATGTTCCGATTCCGGCACAGATCAGTGTAACCTGAATGGATAAGCCCTCTCCATTAAAATAAGTATTTACCAGAATCGGTACTAAAATAGTTGCACCAAACATGGCAAACATGTGCTGCAAACCTAACAGCAACATTTTCGGGACACCCAGTTCCCTTGCATCATAAATCGCTTCTTTTTTCTGATTCATAATAATCTCCCTTCTTCTATTGTACCTGTTTTACTGTGATCCTATCGATTGAAATGCACGCCTTCTTTCGACAAAACCTCCAGCACACCATCTTTACGATGATAACATAAGAAGGGAGATTTGTGAACTGCAAATCTCCCTGTTTTTTATAAATTTGTTATATTTGTAAAAACTTTCGATATTAAAAGTTTTTAGGTCGTTTTTTATTTCAGATCATTCAATTTTGAACATTATGGCCAAATGACTTATTCAACATTTTTCAACGCCTCATCCATCGGGATCCGTTTGATCCTTTTTACCTGGAAGACAGCGATGATTCCATAGGCTGCCATTGCCAGGATAAAGATCGCAGGATAAATATACGGAGCAATATAGATCGTCATCCATCCACTGATCGCTTCCTTCATCATCACATAATAGATCCCGGAGATCGCCACCTGTGAGAGAATGATTCCGAGGATGACACACACTGCCATCACCCAGGTTGTTGCAGACAGGTACAGCTTGTTGATCTCTTTGTTCTCATATCCAAGGATCTTTACCATGGATATTGATATGGTATTCCTCTCAATGATCAGCTTTGTAAGCAGATAAACCATCAGCATGAACATCGCCAGTGCGAATACCTCAAACATATAAAACATCTGGCCCATGGAACGATCAAGCTGTCTTGATACCTTTGTCAGATCTTCCTCTGTGACGACTGTCGCGATCAGCTTCTCATCAATATCAGTCAGCTTCTCATTTGAGAAATATCCGGAGAAATATCCCTCTTCGACATCGAACATTTCCCGATATGTCTTCTCATTCATAAATACTGCCAGTGCCGCAGGATATGTGCACACACCGGAAACCTTTATCTTATAAGAATCGGATGAATATTCCTTATCCAGCGTGATCGTATCCCCGTTTTTCAGTTTATATTTGTCACGAAGTCCGTCAGAGATCAGCATTTCTCCATCTGCAGGCTGTACCTTGGAATACTTGCTGTCATCCGAGATACCATAGACCATGACTTCTTCATCTCTTATATCTGTTTTATAGATCAGGGAAGTTACCAAGTATTTCTCTGCATCCTTGTTCTCTGTTTCCACAGGCATTTTCAAAACGTACTGATAATCCGCAAGCATGTTGTCCAGTGTTTCATCCTGATAGTGTTTTAAAAGCGGCGACATCATCATTCCGAACATCAGCAAAACGATCGCAAATGTTACTCCGATAAACAATACGATATAGCTTGGCAGATTCTGCAGGATCACACGTATACGGAATCTGGTAAAGAAACGGAAATGTGGCAGCTTGACCGCTTTCTTTCTCTTTGACTTTGAAAGATCCCGTCTGATAAACCGAAGCGGTGACATACGGAGCTTCGAATAGATCATCCATGCTGTTATGACAAGCATCAGCACGATCGGAATAACCGTCGTCTTTACAAATGCTTCCGCATTCCATTTTGTCACATATTTTGTCAGACTGTAACTGCCATAATACATCGCCACGCAGACATTTTTAAATACTGTATATCCCAGAACATTTCCGATTACAGCTGCTACAAATGTAACCAGGATCGGAAGAGAAATGTAATGCGCCAGTAATTCTCCTCTTGTGTAACCAGATGCCCGAAGCGTACCGATCGTGCCGGCTTCCTTTACGATCGTATTGTTGATCGTAATCGCAAAGATAAATGCCATGATCACGATTATAATATAAAGCAGTGTTTCCACCATTATCGAATCACCACCCATATCCTCTCCGGTAAAATTAATTGCCTGATTCGTATATCTTGGAATAAACTTCTCCACTTCTCCATACTGACTGATCACCTTTGCAAGATCATCGGATACATCCTTCTCCGCTTTCTCATCTTCAGGTTCATCGTCATAGATCCAGGCATAAGAATAATGCATCAGCCCTTTGTCAAAGCTTTCAAACCGTTCATCCGTTACGATCGCAACACCAAACAACACGGAATCAAACATCGTATCATTATTATTCTGGAACAAAGCGCTGTAATCAGATAATGCTACAAAGCCCGATACCTTATATGTCTGCCCATCAACCGACAGATCCTCTCCTACCTTGATCCCATTATTTTCCGCATACATACGGTCAATTGCAATCTCATCTTCTGCCGCAGGGAACGCTCCCTCCATCAGACAGACCTTATCCACATCTGTACGATTCTTAAAAATACGGAGTATGCTTTCATCCCCATCTTTTTTTACAATTTTCTCATAGTAATAATTCTCATACAGCTTTACCCCCTCATCTTCAATCGCTCTCTTCGCCTCGGATGATGCTTCATCCTTGTACTCAAAATTACCATTCTCGATATTATACTTATCAAAGCTCTCATCATATGTAGCGATCATACTCTTACCGGCTACCAGAAAGCCGGACACAAAACCAATACTCAAGATCATAAACAGGAAAATAACCAGATACTTTCCAAGATCGGCAGCCAGCTCCTTCGGCAGCCGTTTCCATAATGGATTCTTCATATTATAAATTCTCCTTTTCTCTCTGCCACTTCTGTATTACCAGTCAAGCTCCATTGCAGGAACCTTTACATCATTTACTATATTCTTACGGATCATTCCATCACGCAGCTTGATCACACGGTCAGCCATATTCTTGATCGCATCATTATGTGTAACCATGATAACGGTATTTCCATATTTCTGATTTACATCCTCGATCAGCTTCAGGATCTCCTTCGAGGTCTTATAATCAAGTGCACCTGTCGGTTCATCACAAAGCAGGATATCCGGATTCTTAACAATAGCCCTTCCGATCGATGTTCTCTGCTGCTGTCCACCGGACAACTGATTCGGAAGCTTATGTCTGTGCTCATATAAACCAAGCGTCTTTAAGATATCATCGACATCGAGCGGTGAATCACTCAAATATGCACCAACCTCTACATTTTCCTTTACGTTCAGATTCGGAATCAGATTATACATCTGGAATACATACCCAAGATGCTTTCTTCTGTACTGTGTCAGTGTCTTCTCATCCATATCAACTGTTTTTTCCCCATTGATCGCTATATAACCACTGTCGGCATTATCGATTCCGCCTATGATATTCAGTAACGTAGACTTACCGGAGCCGGATGGTCCAAGCAAAACACAGATTTCTCCCTTCGTCACTGTAAAATCCAGTCCTCTTAATACCTCTGTCCGGTTCTCCCCTGATCCGAAGCTCTTTTTCAGACCACTGATCTGTAAAAAATTCTGATTTTCCATTTAATTGTTCCTCCTTTTTAACTCGTCTAACAATATTCTTTCAAACGCTGTGTAATTATTTATTCTCTTCTCTGAACATTTGATTATTTGTTCATATGATTAATAACACATGTATAAGTCTTTGTCAACCCTTTATCTGTTTTTAGTTAGTTTCTTCTAACATTATACTGTCAAATTTCTGTTTTTGTATACAAAAAGCCGGTACTTATTGATAAAAAATATCAACAAGTACCGGCTTTTTACCGGATGACTCATTTAAAAGTTATATTCTCGGATCTCGCAGTTCTTAATCCCGAAATGCGCGAATTCTTCATTTGTCATATCATAGAAATATGACTGTACGATTCTTGAAATTCCATTATGTGCAACCAGCAGATATGTCTTATGATCGGACTCCGCCTTTACATCATCTAACAGATTATAGACACGCTGGCACAGATGCATCATCGTCTCTCCGCCATCATAATGATCGAGGAAATGGGATTTTGCTTCCATGAATTCTTCCCCATTTCTAGGTGTTGATTCAAACCGTCCAAAGTTCTGTTCCTTTAATCTCGGCTCCATCCGCATCGGAATTCCTGTCATTTCCGATATATGTCTGGCAGTCTCTGCTGCACGAACAAGCGGTGAATATAATATCTCATCGATCCCCGGCTGTTCCTCCGCCAGCTTTCTTCCAAGCTCCTCTGCCTGTTGATGTCCAAGCTCTGTAAGTTCAATATCAGTTGCACCGCATATCTTATTCTCCACGTTCCAGATCGTCTGTCCGTGTCTTGTAAAAAATACTTTTCCCATGTTGTCTCCTTATTCTTATACTATAGAATTGGATTATATATACTATAATTTCACACCGGCTGTCAACGTTATTCCATAGGATTTCACAGGCTCATTCATGTAAGAACCTCTACAGACGTTCAGCAACCGCCATTCCGGTGGCGGTGGCTGCGAGTCCGCCTTTTCCGGTCTCTCGGAGATCCTTATGCATCAGGTCGCCGATTTCCCGCATCGCATCGATTACCTCGTCTGCAGGAATAGCACTTTCAATCCCTGCCAATGCCATATCAACAGCGCACAGCGCATTCATGGCACCGGAAGCATTCCGCTTCACACATGGCACTTCTACTAAGCCCGCTACCGGATCACATACCAGTCCAAGCAGACTCTTTAATGCCATTGCTGCTGCCTGTGTGATCAGATGACTGCTGCCGCTTTTTAACCATGCAAGTGCGCCCGCCGCCATAGCCGATGATGCTCCGATCTCTGCCTGACAGCCTCCTCTTGCGCCTGATATGCTTGCCCGTCTTGCAATCACATCACCGATTCCCGCTGCCACAAATAAAGCCTTCACCATATCATTTTCCGAAGTATTCGTCATTCTTTCATATGTGATCAATATCGCAGGCACAACACCACAGGAGCCTGCCGTCGGTGCTGCAACGATCCGCTTCATACAGGCATTGCTCTCCGCCATCTTGATTGCCCTTGCCATGACTGCCCCGCCAAATTCACCACACATGCATTTGTGTGTTGCAGCATAATCTGCCATCCTCTTACCATTTTTTCCGGACAGACCACTATGTGACGTCAGTGTATCGTCATAAGTTTCATCCGCCTCCTTCATCGCGCGGTACATCTGTGTCATCCGGTTTACGATATCCATTTCCGGCTGTTGCGAATCCCTTGCTTCTTCGCGGATCACCGCTTCCCAGAACTCACATATATTCTCCTTCATATAATTATCTATTTCTGCCAAAGATGAAAATGCCATTCTTTCTCTTCCTTTCTATTCCTTCAAACTCAGATATGTTACCTTAAGGATTCCTTCCAGATGCTCCAACCATTTTAATGATTCTTTCGGAACCTCCTGATCACACTCTAAAACCATGACCGCATGTCCGCCCGGACAGGCACGATAGAGCTGCATGGTCGCAATATTGATGGATTTGTGACCGAGCATAGATGTAACCTCCGTCACATGTCCCGGCTGATCTAAGTTGTGTACGATCAGTGTCGGATAATCTCCACTGAAATTCGCATCCAGTCCATCGATCTTACAAATGCGGATTCGTCCGCCACCAACCGATTCCGCTACAATATCAAGCTCTCTGCCACTTTCACCTGTCATATGAAGTGCGACTGTATTCGGATTTGCATGTGCAAGCTTTGCTTCATAAAAGGAGAATTCCATACCTGCCTCTTTTGCCAGTTCAAAGCTCTGCGGCACTCGGATATCATCCGGCTTCATTCCGAGAAGTCCGGCGACCAGTGCTTTATCCGTTCCATGACCTTTTCCTGTCGCCAGAAACGATCCGTATAACCCGATCTCTACCTTTCGGATGGGTTCATCCATCAGCTTATAACAGATATATCCAATCCTTACTGCACCTGCCGTATGCGAGCTGGACGGTCCGACCATGACCGGACCTACAATATCAAAAATACTCATTCTGCCACCTTCCTGTTAATAGAAAAGACCACCGATATCTTCTGCATTCCATACAACTCCGTCACTCAGAGATTCTATGAACTGGCATCCGATGATCCGGTGGCCTTTCACCTTATGTTATGTAATTATCGCCTTCCATATACATAGTCATATGTATTTGGATACTCTACTTTACTTTTTTGTAAGTTGCTTTTGATGGAACATTTCCTTTCTTCATAAGACTTACATATTTCTTATACTGCTTTTTCGGCACATTTACAACTACTTTTTTATTGATTCCCTTAAATGCCTTCTTTCCGACCTTATTTAGTTTCTTTGTTTTAAAGGTAATTTGTTTCAGTTTTGTACATTTCGCAAATGAACTCTTACCAATCGTAGTCACACTCTTACCAATCTCAATATTTGTAAGTGCCTTGCATCCGTAGAATGCCTGATCGCTAATCTTTGTAACTTTATCACCAATCTGAACGCTAGTCAGGTACTTATAATTTGCAAATGCCTTCTTTTCAATAGCAGTAATCTTATACGTCACACCACCGATCTGAACAGTATTTGCAATTTTCAATTTCTTATATTTCTTGTTCGTCTTCTTTGTACTTCCAACTACCTTTACAGTACCTTTTCCATTCTTTGCATCCTTGGTTACTTTGTACTTAATGTCTTTGACAACATACGCCTTCTTCTTGGAAACTTTAATCTGGAATGTCTTCTTTACGGTTCCCTTATAATTACCCTTACCGGTAATAGTGATCGTTGCCTTACCAATATTCTTATTATTCTTATACTTAACTGTATAATCCGTCTTAGCTGACAGTTTCTTGCCCTTGACAGTAACTGTAAGTTTACTCTGTTTTAACGCCTTTCCTGTATAGGTCACCGTTGACTTAATTCCGGAAATAACTGTCTTACTTGCTGCCTTACTGATATCTGTTACCACCGGTTTATCCGGTGTCGGTGTTGGTTTATCCGGTGTCGGGGTTGGCTTACCTGGTGTGATATCTTCCTTCTTCGGCAGGACTTCCTGCTTCTGATATCCACACACCTCACATTCGTATGTCTTAATACCTGTTGCAGTCGTTGTCGGCGCCTTTGTAATCTCACCTGCATTAAATGTATGAGCAGCTTTCTCTGTCTTCTCACCACATTCACATTCCTGCCAATGCTGTGTAGCATCTGATTTCCATGCAAGTGTATGTGCATGTTCACTCTGCACCGTTATCTTCACTGTCACGATAATACCCTTATGAGCATTACTCCATCCAGGATTCTCTGTCCAATCATAATTTGTAATATCATTTGGCTTATAACACACCTTGTAATCTCCGGATTCATTTATAACGGTTGTCTTCGCTGTATACCAGTAATAATAACCACCGTCAACATCCGGAAGTTCCACATCACCTAACACAGTTCCCTTTTTCACAGTTAATGTATCAATCGCAGATGTGAATCCCGCTTTTGCCGGTTCAACTGTTACAGTAATTGCAACATCCTGTACTGCCTCATAGACATCTTCATTTTTTGGAATATATGTTGCCTTAAATGAACGACTTCCTGCCTCTCCAAGAGACATATGGTCATCCACCCATGCAAATGTTCCACCTTCTGTCTCCGGAATTGTTACATCTGCAAGTGTCTGTCCATAGATTCCCTTCAGATCTGTCGGAACCTTATATTCCGGAATCTGTTTGTCTGCTTTCACCGTAATCTTTACTTTAATCCTTACAGATCCATTTGCCAGCACTTCATAAGCATCTTCTGCTATATCTGCCTTGCTCCAGTCATAATTTGTAATATCTGTCGGAATAAAATATGCATCATATTCCGCTGTTCCTGCCTTTTCAATCACAGTTGTCTTATCAACCCACTGATATTTACCTTTCTTTGCAGCCGGAAGCGTTACACTTTCCAATGTTTTACCTGCTATGCCAACACATACGTTCGATGTGTCCATAACAGGAGTTCCTTTAGCAACCTTGGTAAATGTCAGTTTAAATGCTGCAACTGTCTGATTCTTTCCACATACTTTAACGGTCACGATCTGTGATGAATCAGAAGCCTGCTTTGGTGTTCCATAGATCTTTCCATTCTTTAATTCCAGACCGGAAGGAAGAACCGATCCTTTTGCCAATGAATATGTCACCTTTGCTGTCGCACTGTCAATATCATTTGAGATTTTTAAAGCTGTCAGATCATATAACGGCTGATCCGCTGTTGTCGTAACGCCTACAACAGCTGTATCTACAGAATCCTCTTCTTTATCCAGTGTGATCGCTGTTGCTGTATCGCTTGCCATACTTACGGTAAATACAGTTGGTTCATATGGCATATTTGCTGTCCAGCTTGCATCATCACTCTTTGTCATCGAGCTGTCAGAAGAACCATATTTGATTGCATCCACTGTCAGGTCATCGATCGGTGTACCTGTTACAGTTACACTTACTGCTGCTCCACCTCTGATATAAACAGAACCATCTCCCTCTATACCCGTAGTCTTCATATTTGATCCCGTGGATGCAGCTAATGAAACAGGTGCATCTGTGCTTTCTGCAAAACAGAATTCCGGATATTCCAGTTCTGCTTTATAGTAAATATTTGAATACGTTCTATACATATCCGGTTTGGTAGATGTAAGGATATATCCATCTCCTATAGAGGCTGCATTTACAGTCTGATCCAGAATACCTTCATTGATAATAGTTCCTTCATTTTTCAGTTTACCAAAGCACAATGATGCATCCGCCTTATTTATAAATCTGGCTGTTGTATCCATTGTTAATGTCGTTGCAGTTGACAATGTCACATCACCTGTGTTGGTAAATGTTCCTGATACTGTTGTATCAGAATACTTGTCTCCTTTGCAGTAGAATGAACCATGGTTGGTGATCGATCCATTCAGCTCTGCATCTCCTGTATATGTAACCGTAGTGCCTTCTGCTATTGTAATATCCGACTTGTTCAGTACATGCAGATCTCTTGTTGCTACATCTTTATTAATCGTATAAGTTCCGCCAACATATACATCCTGATAATCTTCAGCATATAATCCGCCATTTAATGTATAGTTGCTATCCTGATACAGGTATGTCACAATACCTCTGGATGTTCCGGCCACTGTACGTTTTCCAACTATATTATTAACAGTACACTGCGCCGCTACAACATAGTTACTGCATCCTGTTTTATCTGTAACTGTTATATTTCCTACAGATCCTTTGTATACCAGAACGCTTCCTCCCAGATTTGTACCGGTTGAGTTACTGATTCCAAATGATGTGGTATCCAGTGTTATATCCACATTCCCCTTAACGGTCGAATCATTTAAGAACCAGCTCTTGCTCTTACTGCCAAGACTCCAGTTACCAACAACATCAAAGGTTGCATTTCCCTGAATCGTACTTTCATAAAATCCATATGAATTGCTCTTATTTGATATCATACTGTTTTTATAATCTGCAAATGCTACCTGACTGCCACTTGCACCGATCCTGATATCTGCATTCTTTCTTACAGTTCCGCTTTTTGCAAAATACATGCTATAGGTCTCTCCGAATGGTGTCTGCGCCATATGAGCCTTATCTGTAAAATGGAATACAAGATCATCTGCACTTGCCTCCTGCAAACCGTAAACATACTGATAGAAAGATCCGCCGGTCGCATAAAGTTCCACTTTCTTTACATCTGCATTATATGCTCCTGCAGTCCGATAAGAAATTGTTCCGCCTTTCACATACAGACTGACTGTACCATCTACCTTCGCCTGAGCAGTTCCCTTACTTGATGTACCCGCGCCAAACAAACCACCGATGGATCCACCATACATATAAATAGAGATATTCCCCTCATAAGGTGTATTATCTTTATATCCATAGATCGACCGGCTGCTCAGATCATAAGATGTCTTTCCACCAATTTTTAATGCCCGTCCGCTGTCGGCAACACCATCATGATCATCATCCGGATAGATCGATACTTTTTTACCGGAGCCATCGGATGCATCCGACATGATAACAACGGAATGTCCTTTCAGATCAATATCGCTATACTCTTTTACATCCAGTTCCTTCGTCAGATCCGTTACCTTATATCCTGCTTCCTCTACTGTAAATACTACCTTACACTCTGCCTCAGAACCGTTTCTTCCTGTAATGCGGAAAACCGTTTCTGTCGTTTCTGCTGTATCAGCAGGTGTACCAACTACCTTTCCATCCTGCAGAATCAATCCGTCCGGAAGCTTGGAACCGGCTTTGATCCTATACTTTTTCGCTGATCCGTATCGAAGAGATGTATCGTTCTCAAGTTTTAACTGATTCAGATCATATGCCGGATCTTCTGCTGTATACTCGGTATCTTTTACAACGACCGGATCCGAATACTGTTTTGTACATGTGATCTGCTTTGCTATATATTCCACATATATCTCTGACTTCTCCTGTGGAAACGTCAACGCGCATCTTCCGTTTGCATCTCCCTCAACAGCCTCTCCGCCATTTACCGAAAGTACTGCTGTATATCCCGGAACATCTACATAAGTAATATTCTGAGTCGTATTACCCGGCAGATAATAGTCAAGTCCATTTCCATCTTCGCTGTCGCTCCATCCAAAATCCTCAGCAGATGAATATCCGGTGATACCTTCCATATTCGATGTTGCCGTTACTTTAAAATACAGTTTCGACCAGTCACTGATATCTGTATCTTCCGCAAAAGAACCGATCACCAGCCATTTCGCGGTACTGTTGAATGTCTTACCGGATACAACGCCCTTATGAATGATCTTGCCGGATGTATTCTGTGCCTTGATGTCATCAGCAGTAAGCTTTGCATCTTCCTCTATCGTTACCCAACAGTAATTTGGTTCAAATGATCCAAATTCGCAGTTATCATGGAACCAGATCTTTGATAAATTGCCATTTGTTGTAAACTTATCTGCTTTTACGCCTTTATTGATCGTACATTCTGTTCCACGTTCCAATGTGAATGTTCCTGTAAGCTCAACTCGTGCATTCGCTATGATCGTTGCAAATTCTTTTACTACCAGAGAATCTCCACTCAATAACTCATTAATCACATATTTCTTATCCAATGTGATTGCTCCTGCTTTATCAAGTAGAGAGCCTGCGAAGAATGCATATGACGCATCCTTGATAGCTGCAGTTCCAACTGTTGCATTTTTTCCTGTTTTAACAGCTACACATCCATCTAATGAAGCTCCGGATCCCAGTCCATATACATTATTTACGGTACCTCCCTGAACATCAACGACAACCGCATCGCTGTCTGTATATGACATCTGAGAATTATACGCGCCATATATCGTACCCACAGAGCCACTTAACATGGTGATTCTGACTGATCGGTCACTATTCTGTCTGTCAACTCCCTTGATCACATAATCAGACAGATCTGCACTGTACATAGCACTCTTTCCATCCGGTTTACCATCCTGGTCATCATCCGCATAGATTCCAGTAACTGTAGTACCATCTGCCAGCTTCATCTCCTGAATAACTGCTGAAGTACCATTTAAATTGATTTCTTTCTTCTCTTCGTCAATCGTCAACCTCTCACTGGTACTTTCCTGTACCTGCTGTTTGGTTGAAACGATCACATTCAGTTTTAATACTGCTTCCGTTCCGTTCTTACCTGTTACATGAATATCGGTCCGTTTTCCATTTTCATATAATACCGTAGGTGTTCCAATAATCTTTCCATCTTCAATCTTCAGTCCCTGTGGAAGATCATATGTAGTATCTTCTTTATATTGTACTGTACCTTCTTTTGCATCATTGATGATCACAAGTCTGGTCAGATCGTATAATGGTGCCTCGGATGTATATTCTTTATTTATAACAGCACAAGGATCTGCTGCCGCTTTTTTTATCGTAATCGGCAGGCCTTCGAATGTTACAACGATCGTTACCGATTCATCCGGCATATCGAAACTGTAATTATAACCCGATACTGCAAGTTCGGAACCCGTTGTTTCCGAATCTTTCTTTACAATTGCCGATTTCATCTGGTATCCGATGGAAGTTGAAATATAAACACTGATGCTTTGTTCATTTTTTCCATAATACACACCGGGATCTAATGAGATTGTTTCCCCCGATCCGGTAGAAACAGCACCCGCATTTTTATTGTACGCCAGTTTTATTGGATAATAGATCTCCGCTGCATTCTCTTCTGCATCGATCTGTCCGCCATTCAGATAGATCTTTGGATTTGAAGACGTAAGGCTCTTTATTGCATTTGCCTTTATCGTTCCCTTATTCAATAGCTTGGTAGACGATGTTATATACAAATGCTCTTTTGCTGTTACTGTGACATTTTCTGAAACCTGAATGATCGCAAGCGCAGTTGAATAATTTGCATAATTACCAAAATATACATTGTCAGCAGAAACATCCTCATTCAATACAACCGTTCCACCATAGTAGATATCGTTTCCGATCGTTATGATTGCAGAACCGGTTTCATTTGTATTCGGAATAACATAACATGTGGATGGCAGTTTACAATCATCTTTTACTGTCATTGTAAGTTTTGTATTATCTGCCAGAGTATTACTGAACCGAAGTGAACTCATGGCACTGAAGTCCGTATTTTCAATCTGTACATTTACATGATGTTCGTCCGTCGATGTCGCATAAGAAGCAAATTGGACTGTATCATTAGAGCTTCCAAATACTTCACTGTCTCTTATAGTAAAGTCAGAGTTTCCATAAATCGTAGATGAACTTAACGGTTGCATTGCCTTACAACGAATACTTGTTACATCTGCTGTAAAATCTCCATTTATTGTTGCTCCCTGCAACATATAATATGTACTCGAACCTGCAGACGAATTTGAATCGATCACCGGTTGACCATTCTCATCCAGGATTGTACTGTCATTTTCATGTGCAGATGTAAACATTACATTCTTATCTGCTTTCGCATAATAAAAGCCAGTATATGTAGACCAGATATTTTTTGAACTGTTAATAATACAGTCATCTCCGAAATAACCACTATATACTATATAGATCGACCAGCTTGCTGTACAATTGGTCACTGAGATCTTCTGTGCAGCCGAGGTCTTATAGTTTTCAGAAGTATATCCTGAATAACCATAGATACTGTATCCCTTACAGTTATCCAGACTGATATCAGCCGGACCGGTCACATTCGCAGAACCGGATTGATAACCATATATACTTGCACTTCCACCATCAATATCCTGCATGGTAAGTTTCAAAGAATAGATCTGCTTTACACCGCTCAGGCCATACACGATACCGTTTACTTTACAATTCTTTATTGCAACATCAACGGTATACCCATCCTTTGCGCTTCCCCGACTGATAAATGAACATTCGGAGCTACTTCCCATGATCGCCCCGGAACAGATACAACCCTCAATCTGTATAGATGCATGTCCATAAATGCCTGACGAATAGGTGCCATATATATTTGCAAAGGTTCCGCTTCCGCCCAGGATCTTTAGATCCAAATCTCCCTTTACGGCACTGTTATTCGTGCCGTAAAATGTCCAGCCTTTTCCGATATAATTCTTTAATGACACAGTCAGATTATTTGCACTACCTGAATTTAATACATGAAATTCACTTTGACTGCTTACATTGATCCCATCAGCATCAAAATTCACATCACCATTTACTGTACTGCCGGAAAGCACAATTCCGGATGTATCAGTCCCCGTAAAACTAACATTCCGTAATTTCACATCCACATTCTTCTGTACAGTACTTCCTGATGCAAGTGCATTGATCATATAATAAGATCCGCCATTCAGGGATAAGGACACATTTCCACTGATCTGAGCAGTTTTTCCTATATATAGCGGCCCACTGCTTACCGATGTATCTACAAATTGAAGTTCCACATCTCCTTTTACCTCTGATTTCTCTGCTGCGGTTAATACTTTCAGATCAGCCTCATTCAAAGCCCGCACAATTAATGCAGCACTGTCAGATTCTGTCTCAATACAGCCTCCGTATACGCCATACACCGATCCCAGCTCTACACCATCTAATGTGATCGCAAGTGGCCGATCTGACTTCTGTTCATATAATCCGTAAACAGGCATCCCCGGATACAGAATATCAGCACTTCCATCCAGTTCAAATGCTGATTCGCCTTCATCCAGCTCTCCATTCCTGTTTTTATCATTATAAATATTGATATATGTACTCTGTGATGTCGATTTGTCAGATTTGCGAATAATAACAGAATTACCATTCAGATCAATTCCCATTGTACTTCCTGCATCATTTTTTACATAGGTAACTCCCTTTGACGGATCTGCTGCCTCATATTCCTGATCCGATCCGCTGTCGCCCTGCACATCTGTCGCTGCCTGTACAGAAAGCCCCTGCGTCATACAGAGTCCTGCCATCATCGCCAGTGCCGCTACATATCCTCTCATGTTTCGTTTTCTCATTCTGTCCTCCATTCACCGCTGTCTGGAACCGCATCCCGCCAATTCCTATATATACATTGATATACTATAAATTGCCAGTTATCCAACCCCTTGGGATAACTGGCAATGTCATTATGTTTCCGGTTGTGATACCTTGGGCATATTTTTGTGTAATCTTCTAAATTATTGCACAAATCCGTATTATTTTTGTGAGAAACTATCCAAATTTATCACACCATATATATTGTAGCACATTAGCTTTATAAATACTATTCACAATTTTGCAACATATTTTTAGCTATTTTTACCAATTTTAACAAATTATTTGTATATTTTGTACTATACGCTTCTGCAACCCGAAAATTATTCTCATATATGTGCATCCATTTCTCCATATTCATCCTGTCATAAAACAAAAAAATAACCGGAAAGCTGAAAACCGGTATCATTCAATACCACATTTTTTCAGCTTCCGGTTACATTCATATCATATCCCGGCATGCCCATAAATGTGCACTCCGAAATATTAGATATTTACTTTTTAATCATCTTCTTCTGTTTGTAAGTAACAGCAAACGAACAAGCTGAAGGATTGCAGTTACCATTGCGGCTACATAAGTAAGAGCTGCAGCAGTTAACACTCTCTTGGCCCCACCAAGTTCTTCTTCTGTCATAAATCCGCCATTTCTTAAAATAGCAATTGCTCTGCCTGATGCATTAAACTCAACCGGCAGGGTTACAAACTGGAATACAACGACCAATGAAAATAACAGAATTCCCAGTGTGATACATACATCCAGTCTTGGGATCAGTAAACCGATCAGGATCAACGGCCATGATAATGTAGAACCAATGCTTACAACCGGCACGATCGCTGAACGAAAACCAAGCGGCGCATATCCTTCCGCATGCTGGATCGCATGACCACACTCATGTGCTGCTACACCAATTGCCGCTATCGATCTGGAACCATATACATTCTGTGACAGATTCAAGGTATGATCCTTTGGATTATAGTTATCCGTTAATTCTCCGGCAATCGGGCGGATCGTTACATCTGTGATTCCGGCATTTCTGAGAATCATCGCTGCTACCTGTTCTGCAGTAAATCCTGATCTGGTCGATACCTTCTCATACTTCTTATATGCTGATTTCACCTGAGCAGATGCGATCAGTGACAGAACAACTCCGATCAGAACTAATATATACGTTGGGTCAAAATAAAAATAAGGCATATCACTCATCTCTTTCTTAATATATATAATATCTGTAATAGTCTTTCCCTTTATATTCTCCCATTTCAAACGGAATACACCAAAGGATTATTTTTTTCTTCTCTTTGACTTTTTATCAGTCTGTTCCCCATACATTTCTCTGTACATTTCTTCTCTCGGATCGACCTCTTCATTTTTTCTGTCTGCCAAAAGAATCCTTCCGATAAATCCAAGTCCTCCAAAGATCAACACCAGAATAACCAGCCAGTCAAATAAAGTCATGGTCGTCAAATGTATATTTGTTGTCAGAATGACCATGATGACGATCAACAGTCCTGCAAGTGCCGAAAAAACCTTTGATGCAAAGGAATCTGTCATAAACATCCAGACAATTCCTATGATCAATGGAATCACTACCATTCCTGAACTGATTCTTGCTCCCCAGATGGACATCCCTCCAAATGAAGAAAAGAAACTGGACGATACGATTACTTTCTGTGATAAGATAAATAACCCTGCCACCAGCATCACGATCCCGGCAACAAATGTCATCAGCTCATGTTTTGGCTTCTTCATATACTCCTCCATTTCTACCACTGTATGTGAATCAATCTGTTATGCTGTAAACTTTACTGCCGTTCCGGAAACAAGGATCTCCGCACCACCGGCAACAATTGTTGTTGAAGCAAATCTGACATTTACGATTGCATCTGCGCCCATGCTCATAGCCTGGTTGATCATATATGAAATTGCTTTATCCTTTGCTTCTGCCATCATCTGTGTATATGCCTGCATCTCTCCGCCTACCATATTACGGAAGGATGCTCCGATATCTTTTCCGATATTCTTACACATAACACAACAGCCTGTTACTAATGAGAGTACCTGATACTCTCTTCCTGGTATATTCTCTGTATTTACTACTACCATTTTCTTTTCCTCCTGCGTTTTCCATAACCTTTTGTTTCTCCTGCTCCCTGCAGGCTTCTTTATCATACCACGAATGAACGCGACCTGTAAATCACTTTATACTACACGTTAGCATCATTAAAACATGCATTTTTTATGTTTTCTTTTCACAATTCATTGACATCCTGAACATAGAATAAACACATTTATCCAGTAATATAAATACCATCAAAGGAAAACAAAACCAAGAGGACATCACCGGAAATGCGGTCAGAGCAAGCGTTTCCGACTGAATGTCCTCAGATCTAAAAAAGTGCATACCTGAATATCAGATACACACTTTATAATTATTGCTTACTTTCATTTTTCATAGATTCCCTTCCTTCGCCCCGTAGCAATACCTGCTGCGGGGCTTTTGTTTATCTCATGTCTTATATAGCATCTGCCATATTCCGAACATTCCGGAAGACTTCTATTTTTATTTTATTTTCTTAACCTTAACGCTCTTTGCAGCTCCGGCTTTTTTGAAAGCTGATTTATATGCCTTTACCTTTTTCTTTGGCACGCTGATCGTTGCTTTTTTATTTATCTTTGTAAATGCTGATTTTCCGATGGTCGTTTTCTTTAATTTACTGCTCTTGACCGTGATTGTTTTCAGCTTCTTATCACCATAAAATGCCTTGCTTCCAATCTTGCTTACCTGCTTTGGAATCGTGAGTTTCTTGATCGCTGTACACTTGGCAAATGCTTTATCACCAATTTTTGTAAGCTTCGCATCCAATGTAACCTTGGCAAGCTTCTTGCATCCGTAAAATGCACTCTTGCCAATTGATTTTACATTTTTACCAAGCTTTACGGTTTTCAGCTTCTTGCAATTCTTGAATGCACTTCCGCCAACAGAAGTAACCTTGAACTTATAGCCCTGATACATAACTGTTGCAGGTATTGTTGCCTTTGTTACGGATTTCTTTGCTCCATACAGCGTCACAGTACCCTTCTTGGCATCTGATTTTGTAATCTTATAACGCAATTTCCCAACTTTGAACTTTGTTCCAACTGCCGCAGGCTTTTCTGCCTTGATAAATTTCTGGGAATACTGATTCTTTGAAGTATCAATACCATCCTGCTTTGCTCCTGCAAAACTGTTGTTTGAAATATGGGATACATTCTTTGGAATCACCATCTCTTGGATATTATTGCAATTCTTAAATGCATTATCTCCGATATTCTTAAGACTGTCCGGCAGCTTAACTGTATTCAGATTCTGACATCCATCAAATGTACCATTCGCAATCTTTGTTACACCCTCCGGAATATCGATATCATGCAGGTTGCCACAGGTCTGGAATGCTCCGGTTCCGATGGACTTCAGAGTAGTTCCCTTAAATACCACCTGATTTACATTTGAACAGCCATAGAATGCATAAGCTCCTATCTTCTTCAGTGTTTTCGGCACAACAATTCCTACATAACCACCATTCTCTTCCGGTTTTCTGAAATCCTTCAGGTTTGGGCAATTATAAAATGTATAATCCGGTATTACCTCAATCTTTGTTTTTGACATATCAAATATGATATTCGGACAATATGCAAATGAATATGTTCCGATAGATGTTACACTTGCCGGAAGCTTGATCTGAATATTGTTATTATATGCAAATGCATAAGCTCCTATCTTTTCCAGTTTGGATTTGGCTCCAAATGAAACGGTTCCAAGATTGTTGCATTTATAAAATGCATAATCACCGATCGTCTTCACAGAATCCGGAATGCGGATCTCCCATGTAATTCCGCTCTGCTCACATGCATATGGATTGATCACTGTCAGCTTTGGTGAAAACGTATATGGTCCTTTGCCATTATAGTTAAAGGATGCCATACGATACAGAATCTTACCATCCTTGCTGATCAATAATTCTCCCTGCGTTTTTCCCTTGATCTGTGCACGATTTGGATCTGCAGGATTCCATGTATATGTTGTAAAGTATGCATTTGACTCCGGCACTGCAAATCTGCCGATCGATCTGCAGCCTGCAAATGCTCCGGTTCCAAGCTTGGTCAGTCTGGATGGAATCGACACAGCACCCATATCTGTATACGGTACTACTACACCTTTTTCCGTTGCAGTACCTGTAGTGCCAGCCGCATCCGTTGCTGTTGCCGTCTTATTCGCCGTTACCTTCGTTGTTTTCTTGTAGCTATACAACGTACTAAGGCTCTGGCAATTCTCAAATGCCCGGTCACCGATCGTTACAATCGTATCCGGAACTGCGATCAGGGAAACCTTCTCGCATCCCTTAAATACATTATTGCTAATTCCTGTTACTGTCCTGCCGTTGATCGTTGCCGGTACAATGATCTGTTCCGCATTCTTGTTTCCTTTGTATGCGGTGATCGTACCATTTGCATCACATACAAATGATGCTGCTGCACTATATGTATACATCTGTCCTGCATTATCAGCTTTTGATAAAGAGCCCGCACCCATCAGTGCCAGTATGCAAATACACATTGCTGCAGCAAGCATCAGCCATAATTGTTTACTTCTTGTCTGCTTCATAGCATAACCTCCCTAAAAAATACTGTTTCTATTTTATCATGCCATTCCACAGAAAGATAGTTTATTTCGATTTACCCTTATGAAATACTTTTATTTTTTGATGGTTGCTTTTACAACACCCTTTACAACCTTATATTTTTTATTGCCCAGTTTTACAGTGCCTGTAACCTTCTTTGCAATCTTTCTTCCTCCAATGTAAATGTGATCGTTGGATTCTTCCACTGTGTCCATCTAGAATTTTTGTCCATTTTTAGACAAACGAAAAAAGCCTAAAACCTTTCAGTTTCAAGCTTTTTGAATAATGCCGGCGACCGGAATCGAACCGGTACGGGAGGTTAGTCCCGCAGGATTTTAAGTCCTGTGCGTCTGCCAGTTCCGCCACGCCGGCATGTCCTTTGGACAATGGGACCTACAGGGCTCGAACCTGTGACCCTCTGCTTGTAAGGCAGATGCTCTCCCAGCTGAGCTAAGATCCCATATTTAATTTTGCGCTTTCGCAAGCGACCCGGATGGGGTTCGAACCCACGACCTCCGCCGTGACAGGGCGGCGCTCTAACCAGCTGAGCCACCAGGCCATATTAATTTTAAAACGTAGTGGACGTTCGGGGACTCGAACCCAGGACCGATCGGTTATGAGCCGATTGCTCTAACCAACTGAGCTAAACGTCCTCATGTTATAAATGGGACCTACAGGGCTCGAACCTGTGACCCTCTGCTTGTAAGGCAGATGCTCTCCCAGCTGAGCTAAGATCCCATATATAATTTTGCTTTCGCAAGCGACCCGGATGGGGTTCGAACCCACGACCTCCGCCGTGACAGGGCGGCGCTCTAACCAGCTGAGCCACCGGGCCATTATGGTAATCGCTTCGATGATAACAAGCAAAACTTCGTTCACATCTTACGTTTGATGGATACATGTTCTATTG